>JAJDBX010000025.1 GCA_029261135.1 Nitrospirota bacterium | reverse complement strand
CTACCTACAACGACATTCGTGACTGGCAGCGTCGCCAAAAATCGGCAGATGAAAAAGAAAAATCCACCATCGACTGGGATGACGTGGTGTTTGAGGTGGATCTGCTCAAGTCACAAGAGATCAACCTGGATTACATTCTGGAGCTGATCTTTGAGCACAACAAAAAGAACAAGAGCAAAGCCGACCTGGTTGATGAAGTACGACGCGTGATTCGTGCCAGCCTGGGCAATCGAGCCAAAGAGAGCTTGCTGGTTGATTTTATAAACCAAACCGATTTTGACCAGATTGGTGATAAGGCCAACGTTATTGATGCCTTTTTCAGCTTTGCCCAAGCGGAACAACGGCGTGAAGCAGAAGAGCTAATTGGTACTGAATCCCTGAATGAAGAAGCGGCTAAGCGTTATATTGTCTCATCGTTGAAACGAGAATACGCCAGTGAAAATGGCACTGAGCTCAATGCAATCCTACCTAAGATGAGTCCGCTTAATCCGCAATACTTAACCAAAAAACAGAGTGTTTTCCAAAAAATAGCTGTTTTTATTGAGAAGTTTAAAGGCGTGGGCGGAAAAATTTAATGCTCTGGTCTATAGCAAGCTGGTTTCCACGATAGTAATGACAAGATCACCGAATGTGGTCTACAAGGTCAAGAAGCCACCCACCCTCAGCTTCTACCGGTCTTGAACTTATTGTAAGGTTTATAGGATAAGCTGTTTAATGGGAGGTAGAGCAAAATAAGATCTGCCTTCCATTAGAGGATTATATAAGGCAAGATCAAGTACGCCTAAAATTTCCAAATATTTTATTCGGCACTCTGTTTCTAACCGTATTCCTCAAAATATCCTATTTTAAAAGTTGAGGAGTAGTAGGTGTAGTCCTGCATCGGCTCTACAAATTTCGAGTGGGCATAGGCCAGCTTTTTTTCGGCATTGCCTTTGAGTATTCGATCTCTTCGCGGATCACGAACCAAGGCCCTCCATTTCCAGTAGGCTGGGATACTCTGAAATTATCAGGTGACTTTTTCTTTTAGTAACACTGTTAGTAACACTACGTTTATTTCATTTTTACTTATAGTAGTAATATCAAATAGTTAAATAGCCTATTCAGTTCCCGCCGCCAAAAAGCCCGGTATTTTTTTGCCGGGCTTTTTTGTGTTTGGTCTTTGAATTCACAGGGAAGAAAACAGAATGGTTTTTATGAGGTAGATCTAATCTTCCAGTCCTCAAAATATATTCGAGAACTCAGAGGGTGATTTTTGAAATTTCACTCTGTGTGATCTCGTAAGCTTTACATAAATATCGCCAATAAAAACTGTTGAAGGATTCGAGGGTAGACTCCCCCCTGATTTTAAATGAGGGTGTCGACGAACCATTTGTCGCACGACTTCAGGCTTAAACCCCTTGTTTCTTGTAGCTCGGGAGATGGGCGACCCAAACAGTAGCCTTGGATGGGCAGTTTCCGCGACTTCAAAAATAATAGACTTTGCCAGAGCATTATCTTTGCTCAACATCTTCCCAAGCAAGGAAATGATTGCCGGGTTTTCAAAAGACTCCCGGGACAAGTTAATGTTAAATGAACGTTGATCGATTTTTAATGTCTTTAACAAAGCGAAGCAATGCTCAATAACCCACTGGTCAATATCCGCCATCATGCCATAACGTTCTGCAAGGGGAATGACGCAGGGTGAGACTAAGGGTCACTGTCACTGATCAGACAAACGAGCACTTCGTACATGACGACTTTGCCAGAAATTGTTTTTTAATGGGGTGAAATCGATTATGAAGTCCGGTGAGGGCATCGTGCTGCGCCATATGCTCAAGTTATCGCCGAATCATCTTTGCAGCCGTCACATCTCTAAAAACAAGCATAGCGCCAAACACCTTCCCCATATGATTCCTGATTGGCGCGACCGAATCTTCTACAACAAGTTCAGTCCCATCTTTTGAAATTAAAACGGGGTGGTTTGCCAACTCGACAATGCGATCCTCTTTCAAGCGACTGATGATCGGATTTTCTGCAGGGAGACGGGTGATCTCATCAATAATGATAAACACATCCGTAGCGTGTTTTCCGATCACACCATCACTTTTCCATCCTGTAATTGATGCCACGATGGGGTTGATTTGTTTGATCATACCCTATTGTATCTGTGGTGATCACACCGTCTCCAATGCTCTGAAGGGTAATCACCGCCAATCCATGTTCAAGTTCTAAATCGTTCCGACTTTTTTGAAGCTTTTGAAGCGTCACCTGGGCCTTTTCAAGATCACGATTGATGAGGCTAAATTCACCCAGGAGTCCTCGACCCCCGGGACACACCTGAGTAACAAAGTTATTGTCGTCGTGGCTGTTGATGGCGTTAGCAAGAATGCTTCACACTGCCAATGCGTTGATGAATTTCCAACTTGACCTTTCCAAGAGATTTCGGCGGGAATCGGGGTACGGCTACGAGAACATGTTGACAATATCCGGGCCATGTCATCTGGAGAATTCTTGATGAGTTCTAAAATATTTTTAGCGTTTGAAACGAGCACTATTTTATTAAAAAAGCGCTTCGCCTGCTTATTCATTGCCAGAATATCTCCCTGACCGGATAACGAAATAAGGGCTTCGGGCAAGGCATCAGAGGGTTTCATCAATCAATCGGGATAACCAGTTTAAAATTTATAATATTCCCGCCCCTCATCTTGCTCTGCCGTTTCGCTTTGTATAAAATAGACCACGACGCGGCACTCAGGCGCGTCGGTGGCAATGGGCTTCTCGAGCAAGACTTTTGCATATCCAAGATTTTCTGATGTGATCGTCCCGAATACGTTAGACGTCATCAGGCTCTGTTGCAAAAAATCAGATGAATGTGCAGAATTGGGTTTTTCAACTGGAGAGCAAAGAATGTCTGATTTCAAATGGCGTCATTTTCGTGGGGAACTTATTCTGGGCTGTGTGCGGCGGTATTGTAAATATGGGATCAGCTACCGCGATTTAGAAGAAATAATGTCAGAGCGTAACCTAATTGTTGACCACACAACGCTCGACCGCTGGGTTCAAGATTATGCTCCCAAGATGGAGAAGCGCTTGCGCTACTTCTGGAAACCGACCTTGGGATATAGCTGGCGCGTTGATGAGACCGATATCAAAGTAAAAGGCCAGTGGACCTATTTGTATCGCGCAGTCGATAAAAAAGGAGACACGATCGATTTTTACCTCTCATCCACCCGGAATAAGAAGGCTGCTAAAAAGTTTTTGGGAAAGGCATTGC
>JAJDBX010000024.1 GCA_029261135.1 Nitrospirota bacterium | reverse complement strand
AAAAAGCAGATGGGGGTTGAGGTAGGAGAAGAGGGTCGCACTGCGGCCGAACAGTTCTACGCCTTAGCCTCCTAATCACCTTCGCGATGGGGCATAACTCGCCATAAAATCCCCTCTGAACAATATTTGCGACAGAACCATCTGCTTCCCTCGCCTCCCACCAGGCCGTGGCCGACCGTTGCGGGTCGAGGTCAATGATGAGGACTTTTTCTCCCTGTCGCTCCCCTTCCACACTCAAATTCGTTGCAAGAGATGTTTTCGCAACACCCCCTTTTTGATTCGTCACTGTCCAAATCCGCATTTCACCCTCTCTTAGTATCCCTTTTCGGCAAGCTAACATTTACATTTTATAAAATACAAAAAGCACATCCCAAGGCAGGTTGGCTCTTGTTCCAAATGAGTCGGGAAGTAGAGGATACAGGGAACACTTCGGAGAAGCGTCGGGGAGGAGAGGTCGGAAGGATAACAGGTTAAAAACGGGATCACAGATCAAATAGGGGAGAAGACCAGAGAAATACAATGGGCTTAACAGCCATAAACCCGCTTTTTAAGCGGGTTTATCCAGGAAAACATACCGGATAGCGGGATTTCCAAGATCGCCCCATAGAATCGATTTTTAAAAGTAGGGGAGGGCAGGGTATAAATTTCAAAAAAAGCCATAAAAGGGGTGTCCCACAATGTCATCAAAATCCGGGTTCAGGTCAAGAAGGAAAAAAGATGTATGAAGCATTTCATCAAGCTTTCATAAAATTCCACGATCTAAGTATATACATTTTATCATTTTATAAAATGTATATATAAAAACAAGTCAGGCTGAAAATTTATAAAGGCGGGGAGGGGAGGGTCAAGCCGCATCTATGAGTTCAATGCGAATCTGTTTTCCGATGGCTGTGGCTGCTTTTATCACGGTATCCAGTTGGATTTTCTGATTATCGGGGTCTAGCAATCGATCTAGCTGTGACCGGCTTGTGTGCATTCGTCTTGCCATCTCTGACTTGGTCAACTTTTCTTTCTTGATGGCTTCTTCAAGTTGCCAGACCAAAACCCGTTTGATGGCTTGCGCCTGTGCTTCTTCATATCGGTTTTCTTCTTTTAGAAAATCTTCTAATGTTGAACCGATATTTTTTTCTTTCATCATGGTCTTTTTCCTTTCATGCGATGATCCGCTATTCTCAAATCATGAATGGGTGTTTTTTGTGTTTTCTTAATAAACCCATGGAGTAAAATTAAGCGATTTTTTGAAACAGAAAATAACACCCTTGAAATCCGTCCACTGCTCAGGTCACTTCGGAGTTCCCATAACCCCTTATAAGAACTGATTGGACGGCAGAGAGGCATCCCAACAGGCCAAGCAAATTCAAGTGTTTGCAAGTCATCGCCAATAATTTTCCGGTCTTTCGGATCAAGTTTATACAACCATTCCCGTACGGGCTCCTTGCCGGAATCCGTTTTATAGAATTGAACAACAACACGTTTTAGCTCATTCATTCCAACTCCACAAGACAGAGTGTACCTTATGAGGTACATAATATCAAGGTAAATTATTGACAGCCTTTAAAAATATTTTCGGCAAATTTGACGGGACGGGGAGACAGTCGAGAGAATTCAAACCATCAGGCCCGCCCATAGCCGGAGTTTTCTTTATTTCCTTGGTATTATCTCTTTCTCAAACAGCAACAATCCTTTATGAATATGACAACCTCTTTTTTCATTTCGTTCATAATTCAGCTGTTCACCATATTGGTTATAGAGGCGGACGACCTTTTTTCTTATAGCAAGCTCGTCCATGTCAATACGGACCCGATTTCCATAAACCGTTTTTACATATTTTAAATTCATGATTTCCCCTTTATCATTTTATATGGAATTATATGAAAAAAACGATGCGCGAACACTGAAACAGGCTTGCCCTTGCCCGGATAAGAGGCAAGAGCAAGCCCGCTCAATTTAGCCTTTTAAGGCGGCGAATCTTTCCGTGAGCGTCCACAGGGCTTTGTTGAGTCTAAGATCTTCAGAAACCGATTTAATGGCCCTTGAGGTCGTCCGCTGGATTCTCCCATAGCTGTTCTTTTTTCGGCCTCTCATCCCGCCCCTTAGAAGGTTCTCCTGAATCCGATTGAATACCGTCCAGAGGTCGGGGTGTTGGTCGTCTCGTCTGCGGGATGCGAGGAGTTGAGCGGGGAGAAAAGGGCGGTCGTCTTCAGGCCATCGGAGTGATAAAGCCGACTCTGCTAGAATTTCCTGTTCTTCTGAATCCAGAGAAATCTCGCGATAGTGTTCGATCTGGTTAAAGACTTTCGGGGTTTCTTCAACGATTTCAAAAACGGCTTCAATGGCATCGTCAACGACTTTTCCGGTGTGCCGAATCCGGTGATTTTGTATTGTGGTGTCGGCAACCACCATGCCGTTTGAACAGACAAAGCGAAAGATCCCGGCGTGAAGCTGAAAGGAGGAAGTCCCGTCATGCGCATTGACCAGAACGATTTCTGATACTAAATCATTCACGGCCACATTGACGAAGGTTTTGTCCATGTCGTCCTTGTGACGAAATCGAATCATGTGTTTACAAAAATCTTTGTTCTCTTCCTTTCTGACCTTCGTTTCTTTTGCCAGAACAGGCAACCATCCTTCATTTTTGAGTCCGGTCACCACTCTTGACGTGGGGATAAATTCATAGCGTCCGCTGGTCTGGCTGGACGCCTGATGCGCAAAGATAGACGGGGAGAGTGCCCGCAATTTCTCATCATCCAAAACCTTTAAACTTCCAAATCCATAAGCTGATAAATGTCTCATTATTAGTTCCTCCTTTGTTGTTGTAGGGGGATTCCCATAAAAACCAATTTCCCTCCTCCCCCCTTTCGCAAGAAACCAAGGGGGGAGGAGGGAAAAAGATTCTAAGACGGCTGAATGACTCAAACTGACAGGCATTGAGGGGGGCGTGACTGAATGATTGATCAAAGGCGCGACCTTCGCCAGGACTGCTTCCTTCTCATTCGGCCTACCATCGGTATTAGATCTTGAAGGGTGGTGGTGCGGGTTTTGAGATACAGTCGGGATCTGTCCGGCTGGATCTCTTTCAGGGGGAAGAGCTTTTGACTTTTTTGGGATCTTTGCCTAGAGTTGGTCGATCTATTTTTGGGATCGATTAAAAGGGGAGGGAGCGGGTGAGATTGGCTCCACAATTTGAATATGGCATGTGATTATAGAAAAGCGCTAGATCTTGTCCGAGATGGCCGTTGGGATGACTCTCATAAAGTTGTCCAGCCCTATACCGATGAGTTGGCCTGCCTCATCCATGCTTATCTGCATAGGGTAGAAGGCGATTTCGAAAACGCCAACCATTGGTATCAGAAAATTGGGATTGAAGCCCCCACTGACAGCTTAGGAGAAGAACTCCGTCGCTTATATCGTTTGTCCAATGCAGTAGAACCCACAGGGTAAGTAAGGGTTTTGAAAACTTATGTCTTGCTTTAGCCCATTAATTACCTTTAAGGATAATTCTGGTTCTGTCGCAAATATTGTTCAGAGGGGATTTTATGGCGAGTTATGCCCCATCGCGAAGGTGATTAGGAGGCTAAGGCGTAGAACTGTTCGGCCGCAGTGCGACCCTCTTCTCCTACCTCAACCCCCATCTGCTTTTTCT
>JAJDBX010000023.1 GCA_029261135.1 Nitrospirota bacterium | reverse complement strand
GAATGAATAAGGTCTCAAGCAAACTCATCCTTCTTCTTATTTTAGCCGCATTAGTCCCGATGACCCTCTTCGGGATTGTCTCGATCTACTCCGCCCGTGAGACCACCAGAGAACTTGTCATCGAAGAAAACCTCGAGATTGCAAAACGTGCGGCCCATCAAATCGAGCAATACATCAACAACAGCCAGCACATCCTCAAATCACTCGCTCAGAACCTGGGCAAGACCGATCTGCTCCCTTGGCAAAAGGAACGCTTCGTTAGAAATCATGTGATCGAATTCGAAGAATTCTATTCTATCGATCTGACCCACCGGTCTGGAAAGATCATCGCCACAAGTCGCCTTGACAATGTTTCGGAAATCTCCCCCGATCACGAAGCCTTTCAGACCGCACTTTCTGGGGAGATCTATCGCTCCAGGGTTTTTATTTCAAAGAACTTTACACCGGCCATGATCGTGGCCGTTCCTGTTATATCGCTTGGTGAAATCGAAGGCACCCTGATCGGAGAACTCAATCTGATTGAAATGTGGCGACTGGTTGACAGCATCCGCATTGGGGAGGAAGGAGTTTCCCTCGTCATTTCGGCTGACGGATCATTGATCGCTCACGGCCTGGGGGCAGAAAAGGGCCGGGTTTTCAGACAAGAGAAGGTCTCAGATCTTCCCTTTTCCGGTGGTGTGCGTGAAGGTAAAACGGAAGGCATGATTTATGTCGATGGACGCGGCATCGAATTGATCGGGGTCTCCGCTCCGGTTCAGACGCTTGGATGGCAGCTCATTATCGAACAACCGACCCGTGAAGCCTATGCCGCAGCCAATCGCCTGACAAAACAATTGACCCTTCTGGTTCTGCTTTTTCTCTTTCTGATGATCGGTATCGGGATGCTCGGAGGCAGACGTTATATCGTCACGCCGATACGTGAATTAATTCGAGGCACCCGATCTGTCGGGGGCGGGAATTTATCTGATAAGGTTAATATCCTAACCCATGATGAGTTTCGAGAGTTAGGAGATGCCTTTAACCTGATGACCGAAAACCTCACGACATTAAAAGAAGATATTCGAAAAAAAGAGCGTGCCGCAATGCTCGGACGAATTGCCAGTGGCCTGGTCCACGATCTGAGACACCCGATTAAAAATCTCGAAAACAGTAGCCGCCTGGTGACACGGTTTTATGACAATCAAAAAACACGTGATCTCTTTCAAAAAATGGTGGATCGTGAATTTCCAAATCTAAATCGCTTACTAGACGACCTCCTCCACCTCGCACATTCAAATCCGATTAAGCCGATTTTATTCGATTTGTCCCGTTTTATGACTGATATTTTGGAACCTTTTTGTCTCAATTCTCAATGCGTTATTCAAGGAAGGGATCGCAAAGCGCTAGACACGCAGACAGGAGAAACAATCTTTGTTTTCATACAGATAGAGCCTCAAGATTTAAAAATATGGGCCGACAGGTTTGCTCTCGAAAGGATAGTCAGAAACCTTATTGCAAATGCCATTGAAGCCATGAATCAGGGAGGGACACTCGACATAAATGCAAAGACGATATCCCCAAAATCTTCGGATCACATGATGACAGAGATCACCATTTCGGACACGGGCAGCGGGATTTCTCCCGAACGACTCAGCAATCTATTTGTAGATTACACCACCACAAAACAAAAAGGCATTGGCCTGGGACTTGCCATCTGCAAAAAAATTATCGAAGAACACAAAGCAGTCATTCATGTTGAAAGCATCGTCGATCAGGGGACGATTTTTACCCTTCAATTCCCCTTTCCCAAAGAATAGTGATTCTATTTTAGAGATATCCTTACTTGGCATAAGTATTGCTCTATCCAATACACGTTAAATTATATCTTATACAGGAATCCCCATGGACTGGGATGAAAATTCAAAAAAGATATTGGTGATTGACCATAATTATCAAAGTCGCTCAATATTGAGAAAAAAGCTCCAGACAATCCACCACAATGTCATTATGGCTGAGAATCACATCGAAGGCTTACAACTGGGCGAAATAACCCAACCCGACTTGATCCTTATTGATGCAAAGGTAAAAGATACTGGAGGCGTTGCTGTTTGTGAACAACTAAAGAAGCGTCTCATAACACAAGCAATCCCTATCATCTTTCTTGTTCAAGAAGAAGATATTGACGAGATTTCTCTGGGTTTCGAGATTGGTGCTGCTGACTTCATTGTCACCCCCTTTCCTCTTCAGGAGCTCCAATTGCGCATTCGAATGGCCGTTCATCTCAATACGAATACAGTTTCTGTATAGAGGTGAAGACATTATTGTGGCCTCTGTTTATATTGAGGAAGCCTTAATCACTCCATTGAAATGGAAGTTGCCCACAGAGGGCAATTATCCTTAATCTCTGACGATTCAGCCAATCTTATCAATCCCAGACTATTTTCTTAGAATCAAAAATCTTTCTTCTGAAAAATCGACTCTGAGTGTATAAAAAATGGCTCTTTGGAAAACCTTAAGGTTGCTGAAGGATATTCGGCGTGAGAGATCTAGACCAAAGTTTTTTGCATATCCATACATGAGATTCGAGATCAGATTAACGCTTTATTTTTAGCAAGTAATGAACCTAAAAGGTCAACTTTTTGGCCTACTATCTCCCCTCTTGAACCATAAAAATACGATAAGAAATTATTCATTTGTTAGGCTTGTGTTTGAATTCGTTCAGATAAGCTTACGAATAACACTATAGGCATAAAACTTGCTTTTGACTAAACGAAATGAGGACTTGTCTAATGAATCAGTCTAGAGAGATCTTCCCGGTGTTCATCCTGACAATGATTCGAGTCATACTCATCTTAGGATTTATTCCGTTTATATTCCTTGATTCCTCTCTCCTGCTCCAAGATATAAGGATGCTTGCCAAGCTCTTTCCGGTTATTTTCCTTGGCATCAACATAGAGAATAAGGCAATCAGAGATATCTCGGCAATGGATCTGCCCGCGCATGCAATGATTCCCGATAGAGACCCTACGCTCTCCGCGGGCTATGATACAGATGCAACAAAACCGACCGAAGAAGAAGTACTGCTGAAAAGAATGCATAAATTCCTGGGAGCTTGAGGGACTGAGAAATACAGCGGTTTCTAAGAAAAGCGACGGGCAACCATGAAGATATTGATTGTCGATGATGACATAAACAATATAAAGCTCCTCACAAAAATATTAGAGAGAAAATATGAAGTGATCACTGCCAGTAATGGCTTAGATGGGATTCAACAGGCAAAAGAGGAACGGCCCGACCTGGTGATTCTCGATCTAATGATGTCTGGAATGAATGGTTATGAAGTCTTAGAGAAATTAACCGGACAAGGTCTGATGGATGAGATGTTTGTGATCTTTTTAACAGCCCACTATATTGATATTAACCAAGTGGTCAAAGGACTTGAAATGGGGGCCTTCGATTATATCACCAAACCATTTGAAGAGCTCATCTTGAGAGCAAAAATTGGCGTCGTGTCACGAGTCAAAGAGGCGGAAATGAATGTCAAAAAACAAAATGTCGAGTTAGAAACAAAGGTCGAAAAACTCACATCTTCTCAGAAGGCACTCTTAAAGATAAATGAAGCCTTGAACCATAAGAACAGTGAACTAGAAGATCAGAACAGTGAACTGGGACGCTTTAATAGACTCCTTGTAAACCGTGAACTCAAGTTGAAAGAATTCAAACAGCGCATCAATGAACTTGAAAGATTGAGGTCAGAATGAAATGGCTCAAAGGTTCCGCAGAGACTGATCAACCATTCCGGCCTCTCTTTGAGATTTTTCGCTCGTCCATTTTCCTTAAAGGTCGGTTCTGGGCAAGTTGCAAGATACCTAGACCCACAGAGAAAATCATCCAAGAATTTCCCCAAAAATATAACGATCTCATAGAGGGGATCAGTACCTTATGAATAAAGAAGATGTCAAAGCGCAAACGAGAGATGAGGATATTAACGCTAAAATACTCCAAGCCATCATGGATAGTACGCCGGCACTGATCTCAGCAAAGGATTTGAAAGGGACTGCGATGATGACGAATCCTGGGTTCGCCGTACTCGAAACGCCCCATCCTAAATATTTGCTTGGAAAAAATGTTGATGTTCTTTTCCCATTCGAGAATAAAGCCCCCCATTTGAACTACGATCTGGCGGTTCAGCAAATCGAGAAACCCCTCGAGTCCGAGGAAACGGCTTGCCATAAAGATGGCTCAGTACATACCTACTTCACAGTAAAATTCCCCTTATATAATAAATTAAAAGAAATCTTTGGGACATGCGCGATTTCTGTCGATATCACAGACAACAAAAATGCCGCCGAAGAACAAGGAAAAATAAAGACTAAGAAAGAAATCGATGATTTGTACGATCACGCCCCTTGTGGATATCATTCTTTGGATAAAAACGGAACCTTTACCCGAATGAATAAAACGGAACTTTCCTGGCTGGGATATTCCTCTGACGAGATCATCGGGAAGAAGAAGGTGACTCATCTTCTTACTCCAGAAGGCATTGACTTATTTGAAAAAAAGCCACAGGCCTTAAGGCCTGTGGCTGGGTCAAAGATCTTGAGTTCGATATGATTCGGAAAAATGTCTCCATTTTACCAGTCATACTCAGTGCAACAGCAATCGAAGGTTCGGATGGAGAATTTCTTTCGTGTAGAGAAACAATTATTGACAATACCGATCGTAAACGGATTGAAGAGGAGCGATTAAAAGCAATGGCGTTTCTCGAAAGCAGTGTAAAAAACCGTACGATTGAATTGGATCTTACAAATAATCGACTCCAAATCGATCTTGCAAAGCGGCATCAGGCAGAAGTTGAATTACAAAAAACCGCAAGAAGATTACTCACCGTACAACGTATAGGCAATATTGGATTTATTGAATGGAAACTCAATACGGGTGAAATGCATTGCTCAGAAGAAACCTATCAAGTTTATGGGGTGAATTCCCATATTACACCAAGCCTGGATCTCATCATCGGTTTGGTGCATCCAGACGATCTTCTATCTGTACAGAAGAATCTTGATTTAGCGATTCAAGGCAAAAAAGATTATGACATTGATCATCGTATGATTCGTCAGGATAACGGAAAAATGATCTGGGTTCATGCGCAAGCCAAATTAATGCACAATATTCATGGTGAGTCTAAATTTCTTCTGGGTTCAGTCGTCGACATTACCAAACCCAAGCACGTAGAAGAAGACCTACGTACCAGCGAAAAAGGTCTTGCCGATGCACAGCGGATTACCAAGCTTGGAAGCTGGCGCCTCGATCTCGTCACGAAAGAATTGCTTTGGTCTGATGAGACCTACCGTATATTTGGACTAAAACCTCGAGAGCTTGGTGTTTCTTATGAGTTCTTTTTGAATAAAGTACATCCTGAAGACAGAGATTTTGCCTATGAAGTCTATTCTCATTCTGTAATGAACAAATCCTCTTATGACATTGTGCATCGTCTATTTTTGAAGGACAAGATCATAAAATATGTTAACAATAAATGCGAGACACATTATGACCCTAATGGAAAACCCTTGTATTCGATAGGGACTATTCAAGATATCACAGCACATAAGCTTGCCGAAAAGGAACTCACACACTATCGAGAACATCTTGAGGATCTCGTGAATGAACGCACTTCGTCTCTCCTCGCCAAAAACGAAGAGCTGAAGCGGTCTAAGGAAACACTCCTCTCTCTACTCGAGAATGTGAAACGTTCCAAAGCCGAACTCGCCAAGCTAAATGATCGACTCAAAGAGCTTGACCATCTCAAATCGATGTTTATTGCTTCCATATCGCATGAACTTCGGACCCCGCTGAATTCCATTCTTGGATTTACAGGGATTATTCTAAACGGAATGGTGGGCAAGGTCAGTAAAACACAGAAAGATCCGCTCGAAAGGATCCATCGCTCGGCAAAATACCTTCTTGAACTCGTTACAGAAATCATTGATATCTCGAAAATTGATGCTGGGAAAATTAAGTTTTTTTCAGAAACCTTTCTGCTTGGATCCGTCGTCCGCGAAGCGGTGACAGATATGACCCCCTTGGCAAAAGATAAAGGACTTCAGCTTACGATTGATCTCCCAGAGGAGATCACACTGAAGACAGATAAAAAGCGATTCTTACAATGTCTTCTAAATTATTTAAGCAATGCCGTAAAATTCACCCAAAAGGGGAAAGTGACGCTCTCGGTTAAAAGAGAGGGAAGATGGGTTGAAGTCCTTATTCAAGACACCGGTATCGGCATAAAAAAAGAATACCTCTCCGAAATTTTCCAGTCTTTTGTCATGCTCGATTCCTCGAAATCATCAAACAGGCATGGGACTGGACTCGGACTTTATATCACTAAAAAACTGGTCACAGAGATCCTTGGCGGATCGGTTGCAGTGGAAAGCATTTATGGGCAGGGGAGCAAATTTTCTCTAAAAATTCCGATTGATTGTGACCAACAAAGAAAGGCCTAAAGAGTCGACAAATGAAAGTCGCACTCATGGTAGAAAATAATGACCACAATATGAAACTGATCACTTATATCCTGAAGGAAAATGGCTATGGAACCTTGTCTGCCGGAACGGGACAATAGGGGCTTAGAATCGCTTTAGAGAAACGTCCTGATTTTATCATGCTGGAGATCCAACTCCCTGACATGGAAGGGATTGAGGTATTAAATGAATTACGCCGCTCTGAAATCGATATCAAAATACCGGTCATCGCCATGACAGCCAATGCAATGAAAGGAGACAGAGAGCACCTGTTAGAAGCGGGCTGCAATGGATACATAGAAAAAGCAATCGATACGAGAGCGGTCATCAGTCAAATCAAAACATTCCTTGGAGAAGCATCATGAAGGTTCTCATCGCCGATGATGATGAAGATGCAAGAACCGTTTTAATAAAGACACTTGAATATGCTGGATACAGTGTCGATGTCGCCACCGATGGGCTCGAGGCACTGAAAATGGCAAAGGCCTCTCCCTGTGATCTGATTATTTCAGATATCCTCATGCCGGAGATGGATGGATTTATTTTATGCCAAGAGGTCATGAAAGATCCTCAATTAAAAAAAATCCCATTTATTTTCTATACAGCATCGTATGCTGACCCAAAAGATGAACAATTGGCCCGTTATATGGGGGCATCGTATTACATCCTGAAACCCCTTGAACCGATGAACTTACTCAAAATTGTTGATCAGGCCCTTCAAGAAAAAAATAAAAGGAGATTCTCTTCCAATCAAAAACCCGAAAAAGATGAGATGACCATATCCACTCTGTATAACGAGCGTATTTCACAAAAACTGCAACAAAAGGTCGCAGATTTACGGTTATGCAGAAACATTTTTACAAAGGCGAATCATGCCATCGCAGTGATTGATCCGGAAGGTTTTTATCTTGAGCAAAATACATCGCATCAATTACTTTTTGAATATTCAGATGAAGAAATTCTTGAGAAAACACCATCAATTTATCTTGGAGAGGATACATTTTGTGATATCTTCAAAATCCTCGCTTCACACGGGGTGTACCGTGGCGAGCATGTCGCTCAGACAAAATCGGATGTAAAGGTCGATATTGACCTCTCAATATTTCCTGTATTCGACCACAGAGGCAAAACACTCTGTTATGTCTGGATGAATCGTGATACGACCGTCCAAAAGTGTGCAGAAAAAAATGTTAGACTCAAATCAGAACAAATGGAAGAATTAACGAAGGAGTTACGAGCGCTTTCAATACAGCTGTCAGAAAAAGAAGAGATTTCTCGAAGAGAGTTTTCCAGGGTTTTACACGAGCAGGTAGGACAGGATCTGAGCGCTATCAGAATAAAATGTTGTAATCTCCTGTCGGAGTCTCAATCGGATGGGAACCCGACAGAAGAAACAATCTATCGCATTATCGCTTTATTAGACGATGCAATTAGTTCAACTAGAACCCTCACATCAGATCTTTACCCGACCATTCTCGATGATTTGGGGATCCTCCCGGCCATTTCCTGGTATAAAGATTTAGTTCTAAATAGCGATACCTTAGAAGTCTCTCTAGACTTGGAAGTGTCGGCCGAAGAACTCCCAGAAAATGCCAAGCTATCACTATTTCGTATTGTTCAAGAGGCCTTTCAGAATATTGCAAAACACGCATTTGCAACGAAAGCCCGTATCACGCTAAAAAAAGAGGAGCGCCTCTTTAAATTATTGATCCAGGACAATGGAATTGGTTTTGAAACTACAGGCCTTGGGAAAAACCCCGCTCTGGGTATCGGTCTTACCTTAGTCAAAGAGCGGTGCTTGGCGCTCAGTGGACAACTTAATGTCAAATCCTCGCCTGGTAAAGGAACGCAGCTTACAGTAACAATTCCAGTCAAACAGGAATCATCCTACTTGACTGAAAAAGAAACAGATTCATTTTTTTATTTCTAAATTGATCGGAATTGTATGTACTCTTTTAAATTTTCTTATCATCTGATATCCGGTTTAATAAAATGAATAAAGCGTCTATATTGATCGCCGATGACCATCCGATCTTTAGAGACGGGCTGAAATCCCTGATAAACGAACAGTCTAAGTATACACTTGTCGGAGAGGCCGACAACGGGCTTGAGGTGATCGAGAAAGCTCAAAAATTAAACCCTGATATCGTCATTATGGATATTGTCATGCCTCGAATGGATGGAATTCTAGCGACAGAACACATCAAAAAACATTGCCCCAGAACCAAGATTATTATCCTATCAATGTATTGCCAAAAAGAATATATAATGAGGGCCTTCCGTGCAGGTGCAGCAGGATACCTCGTAAAAGATAATGTTTCCGAAAATCTAATCAAGGCCATAATGAAGGTCAGTGAGGGTAAACGTTATGCCAGTTCGGATGTTGCTGAATTTTTGATCGAGGCATCTATGAACACGGGCAAGGAAACGAAAGAAGACCCTTTCGATTCTCTGAGCTTTCGAGAGAAGGAAGTGCTTACATTGATTGTGGAAGGTCATACAAATAAAAAAATTGCAGCGGATTTGTGCCTGAGTGTTTCGACCATCAAAACCCATCGAAACCACATCATGAAAAAGCTTAAAGTACATAATATGGCAAGCCTGATCAAACTGGTTGTCAAAAATAGAATGAACCACCCAAACAGATAGATTCCAGCGATAATGCATTCAAAGCGCCCTTTTTGCCTAAGTAGCCTTCCTGCACCTTTAAAATTTCTGCTGTGAAAGATGCGATTCTGTCTCCCTTCCGTGTATCTCTTACAACACGAAAAAGACTTCCCTCCCTTTAAACCTTAGAAAATTTGTAACTATTCAGCACCTTCCAGGATAAAGTCAGAGGTGAACCCCCTTAGGGAAAATCACGATAAGTTGTTAGATAACTTGCTGTATCCCCTGCAAAGGCGTATATCTGTTCAGTTACCCATTGAAGAGTCTGTCAAAGACTATCGCCTGCCATGATTGGCCTTTTCCCTGGATGCAAACCGTTTTTTTTACTAAGTGGAATATTGCTGATTATGTACAAATTATTTATGAAGTGAGTTCTTATGCAGTCAACCAATACTCATTGAAGTGTCATACTTGAGGTATTTATGGGCAGTTGTTCAGCACAACTTTGCTTATCATCCTCTTCGTTAATCAAGTCCTCGCGACTTTCTTTGCCACTTGTTGACCAGGCATCCGTCGCCATTGGATCTCTGTAAATGATCAAACACATAGCACTCAAAAATCAAGGACTCAAACTGCGTAAAAACTTATCTTTCGGGCGCGCTATTTTAACCCATGGTGGTGCCGGCTCAAATCCTGATCACGCTGATGGACCTTTGTCAGCCGCACAGGCCGGCATGGCAATAATGGCCGAAGGGCAATCTGCCCTGGATGCCGTCGTTCATGCGGTCAGCCTATTAGAGGATGACCGCCGGTTTAATGCGGGCACTGGATCTCAACGTCGGGCTGATCAGAAAACCATTCAGATGGATGCTTCATGTATGTTCAGTGATGGTCAATTTGGCGCGGTCGCTTGTGTCGAGGATGTTAAAAATCCCATTCATATCGCTCAAGGTGTATTACGGCTTTCCGACCATATACTCATAGCGGGAGACGGTGCGAGACAGTTTGCACAGGCGAACAATATCACCATCCACGCTTTGAACAATATTATCGTAAGTAAGAATCAAACCGACAGCGATCAACATGATACAGATTTATCTGACCGTACACCCTCTTGCGATACGGTAGGTGCCGTCGCCTTTGATGGGACGATGTTTGCGGCAGCGCTAAGTTCCGGTGGTTTGGCCAATGCCGCCATCGGTCGTGTCGGCGATGTGCCGCTACCGGGTTGCGGACTTTATTGCGGTCCCTTGGGTGCAATTGCTTGTACCGGCGACGGGGAATTCATTGCCTTAAAAATGTTGGCGAGAGAGGTCTATCGCTGGTCAGAACAGCGTATGAATCCTCAGGACGCTGTTAAAAAAGCGCTTGCGCTATTCGATAACTCCGTCGATGTCGGGCTAATTATGTTAACAAAAGATGGGTTCGCCTCAGGTTCTCGCAACGGGATGGCGTGGTCGCAGCTCACAGAACAACAGAACGGGAGTTAATCGCATGGCTCCTGACATTATTTTTCACGGACGCCTTATCGCGATTGGCGGTAATGAAGACCGAGTGCATGACCTGAAAGTGTTAACGCGGGTCGTTCAGGAGATTGGGAAAGCTGACTACAACGTTGTGGTGATTCCTACTGCCAGTGAAGAGCCAAAACAACGCGGTAAAGATTACCATCAGGTCTTTACCACGCTGGGTGCGGCGGCCATAGAAATTCTCGATATCCGAAAAAGAGTGCAGGCAAACAACAAAGCGCTTGCTAAAAAACTTGAAGAAGCTGACTTGATTTTTCTGACCGGTGGAGACCAGCTCCGTCTGACGACGATTTTGGGCGGAACCTGGGTACTCGATGCGATTCATGCACGCTTGCGCGCCGGAGCGCTTGTCGCTGGCACCAGTGCAGGTGCAGCCGTTTTTTCCGACACCATGATCTATGACGGGAAAAGTGAAGAGGGCTTACTCAAGGGTGGCGTATTGACAACCTCGGGTTTTGGTTTTGTTGAAAATATTATCTTTGATACGCATTTTCTCGATCGTGGTCGAATTGGGCGTCTGATGCAAATTGTGACCACCAATCCGACCTGTATTGGCGTGGGGATCTGTGAAGATTCGGGGGTGATTTTAAAAGGAGATGGCACCATCGAAGTGATTGGAACGGGGCAAGTCATTATCGTCGATGGCTGTGATATCGAGCATTCCAACATCATGAGCTTAGCATCGGGCGGCCCCATTGCGGTTGATAATATTCGACTCCATTCCCTGGTTAACGGCTATGGCTACGATTTCAAAACACGACAGTTTTTATGTCCACAGCCACCTACCAAAAAAGCAACTAGAAACGAAAACAAACAATTTGAGAAATTTAAATGATTGAAATTAAAGAGTTACGTGCCCTGCGCGGACCCAATCGCTATACACGCCATACGGCTATATTTATGGTGCTGGATATCAAAGGCTATGAAAACAAACCGTCAAATACTCTGGATGGATTTACAGATAGACTTCTGACATTGATCCCAAGTCTCCAGGAACATGGCTGCTCCATCGGTCGCCCCGGCGGATTTATTGAACGACTAAAACGAGGTACTTGGGCCGGTCATATTGTTGAGCACATTGCCATTGAACTCCAATGCTTAGCTGGTATGGAAGTGAGCTACGGCAAAACATTCGGTACATCGAAAACAGGGGTTTACATTGTCGCTTTCCGTTACCGGATTGAATCTGTCGGCCTAAAAGTGGCCGAGCTGGCGGTCAGTTTGTTCGAGGCGGTTGTTAAAGAAAAGCCTATTGATATCGCTCAGATGGTTATTGAGCTTAGAGTACTGCGAGAAGACGACATGTTAGGTCCATCGACCTTGAGTATTGTCGAAGAAGCACTATCCAGAGGCATTCCTTTCCGACGCTTAAACAATGATAGCTATATTCAGCTAGGTTATGGGGCGCATCAAAAACGGATTCAGGCCACCATGACCAGCCAAACATCAGCTATTGCGGTAGAGGCGGCGGATGAAAAAACACGAGCAAAAGAACATTTACAAAAATCCGGCATTCCCGTTCCCAAGGGCTTGGTTGTCTCGACCGAAGGGGAAGCCATCAAGGCATTCAATGCGATAGACGGTTCGGTGGTGGTAAAACCCGATGTCGGCAACCATGGCAATGGCTCCACCATTGATGTGGAGACCGTAGCACAATTGAAAATCGCATTTCAGATCGCCAAGGCCAGGCATCCGCAGGTCATTGTAGAAGAGTACATCAAAGGCTTTGATTTTCGCTTGTTGGTGATAAACGGGATTTTGGTGGCTGCCGCTAAGCGTGAACCTGCCCATGTTATTGGTGATGGACAATCGACTATTCAAACACTTATCGACCAGACAAACCAAGATCCACGTCGCGGGTTCGGCCATGAAAAGATGCTAACGCAAATAGACATTGACTCAATGACTGAAACGATTTTGGCCCTGCGTGGGCTGGATTTAAGTTCATGCCCTACACAGGGAGAAACGGTTTATTTGAAAGCGACAGCGAATCTAAGCCAGGGCGGCACAGCAACCGATGTGACCGATGAAGTCAGCCCAGATATTCGTTTTATGGCGGAACGAGCTGCTCGGATTATTGGTCTGGATTGTGTCGGCGTCGATGTGTTGGCGCTAGACATTTCACTACCATTGGAACAATCAGGGATTAAAGTCGTAGAAGTCAACGCAGCCCCTGGCTTTCGTATGCATCTGGAGCCTACCCATGGCAAGCCTCGCCTGGTTGCCAAACCACTCGTGAATATGCTGTTCCCGGAAGACTACGGACTAGTTCCGGTTGTCGCAGTGACAGGCACCAACGGTAAAACAACAACCTGCAAACTCATTACCCACAGTTTAAAATATGCCGGTAAAAGTGTGGGTTTAGCTTGCACGACGGGCATCGAGATTGATGGTGTTTCAATTCTGACGGGGGACTATAGCGGCCCTGACGGTGCGGGTATTGTCGTGCGAGAGCCCACCGTGGATCATATTATATTGGAAGTGGCGCGCGGGGGTCTCGTTAGACGAGGGCTCGGGGTTGATCAACTGGATGTGGGCGTGTTGCTGAATATCGGTGAAGATCATTTGGGCACCGATTGGATCGAAACCCAAAAAGATTTGAGTCTGGTGAAATCGACCGTCCTGGAAGTCGTCAAAGAGACAGGGACATCAGTATTAAACGCGGATGACGAGGTCACCCTGAGCGTGCTTGATCGGGCGAGAGGAACCGTCATTTTATTTTCGCTTGATCCAAACAATTGCCACCTTAAAAAACAGGTGGAAAGCGGCGGAACGGTTATCACGGTAGAAGGGCGAAATGTCATTATTCGAAATTCTGATCTCGATATTACCGTCGCAGCACTCGAAGAAATTCCCATTACCTTCGCCGGTATCGTTGACTTTAACATTGCCAATGCGCTGGCTGCCATCGCAGCATTGTATGGCTTAGGGTTGACGATTGACCAAATTCGAAATGGGGTAACGACATTTTACCCCTCAGTCAATCAAAACCCGGGTCGAATGAATTTATTTGATTTTCGAGAATACAAGGTTTTATTGGATTATGGCCATAATGCGGAGTCCGCACAGGCCGTCGCCAAATTGCTGCCACGGTTGTCGCCTGGAAGAAAAATCGGTTTATGCCATGGCACGGGGAGCCGGACCAATGAGCAGATTATTGAATACGGCAAAGTCTTGGCCTTAGTTTATGACTATATTTTATTGACCGATTTTGACCCACGTGAACGTGTTGAGGGAGAAACATCTAAACTCATTCGTCAAGGATTGCTTGAAGCGGGATTTAACGATGCCAATATTGAAATCATTGCAGATACCACTGAAGCAGTTGATGCGATTTTTTCGAAAGCAGAGGCGGGTGATTTACTCGTGATTCATCCCGATAATCTGGAACCCGTTATGAGTCAAATCCAGGCGCGGTATCTAAAAATAGTGGCGTAGCTTTTCTCTTGATCTGTTAACTTTCTCAAATAATCCCATCAATGACACGACTTAGCTATTTTTTTAGCATCATTGTCCTAACACCCAGATTTTGAATAAAGCTGTCCGCTGATTGACTCATCCCAGCTTATTTTCATCCAATTTGCAATAATATGCGTAAGTTGTGCGCAAAGATCACACTTAGGACAAATGAGCGAAAGTGCTCAGCTACTGCGTTGTACCCCAAGGGCAGGCTTCGCGCTCCCAACAATTTCCTTTTCTGTTCATGCTGGGAAGCATTTTATGGATTTTGAGCATCTTCAGAAAATCATGGCTGCAATACTGGCTTCCCCGATCTGAATGAAAAATCAAACCAGGAGCTGGCCGACGGTGCCAGATGCCTATTTGTAAGGCATCCATAACCAATTGCTTGTTTATCTGATTGCTCATGGACCAACCCACAATTTTCCGATGAAATAAATCCAGAACAACGGCAAGATACAACCAGCCTTCTGAGGTCCAGACGTATGTGATGTCAGAGATCCAAGCCCGGTCAGGCGCAGAAACTTTAAAATTACGGTCTAGCAAATTTTGAGCAATTGGCCTTTTGTGTTTGCTGTCTGTTGTCACTTTAAACTTCTTTCTTCGTCGAACAGAGACCCCAGCCAAGTTCATCAGCGTTCGTGCTCTGTAGCGACCACAGGGAGTGCCACTTGCTTCGATTTCTTCCGAAATACGCCGAGTGCCATAAGTTTCCTCTTAACTCCTTAGATGCCTTTTTTACAATTGGAATGAGATGCTCCTTCTCTATCTGCCGAGTCGATTTCTCTCGTTTCCCCCATGAATAGAAAGCACTTTGGCTCACACGCATCACCCGACATAACAGGACAATTGTATACACCTTCTTCTCGGTATCAATAAATTGATATCTCAGTTCCTTTCTTTCGCGAAGAAGGTTGCCGCCGCATTTAATATTTCGCGTTCCACCTTCAAGCGCTTGTTTTCCTTGCGGAGATGTTTTAATTCGGCCTGCATATTCACCCTGCTGACAGACCCTGAATGACCATCTCTGTCCATTTCCCGCTTCCAGCGGCCCAGAAGACTGCGGGACTTAACATATAGCCTTGTTCCGATACCAGTTTTACTGCCTCTTCTTTGAATTCTTTTGTGTGATGCCTTCTTTGCTTATTTCTCATTGAACACCTCCTCTATGAGAGATCATTCAATCTTAAGAATGTGTCCACTAAAACCCTAGCACCTCAGTTCGATCGTTGATTTCAGGGCGAAAGACAAGGACGGCCCTTGCGAAGCAGGTCTTTTATTTTCTTGATTGTTGCATCAACATCAACGTGATCCAATGTCAAAACGCTCCCCCTGTTCACCACCTGACAGATGCCACCATAACTCACGTTTTCAGATTGGAATTTTTCTTCCAAAGTGGGCGTATAACACGAAATAATAATCCAGACGAGCTATGTGTACTCTGGTAAAATCAGAACCCACACGGTGGCATAGCTTGCCTTATCTGCTCGCAATTGAGCCTGCCTCGAAAACTTATGTGCATTTACAAAAATCACACAAAATCCTTTTCAAGTATTTTTATGCTGAACAGTTACTAAAAAAACAACCTTTTATTTAAATAAAATCAACCCTTTAGACTATTGTCTAAAGCATAATGCCATGGTAGTCATGATACTTAGAGCCTGAAATTGAGGTTCAAGGCTGAGAGGATCGAGCGAGTCGAACTGATTTTTGGTTTGAAGGATATAGCAAACACGGATTCAAAAACCAACTTTGGGGATAAGAGATTGGCATTAAGAATTAAGGTCATTTATGAAGATGGAAAACTAACCATGAGTCCTATAGGAAGTTTTGATTACCATTCACAACTCGTATTTATTGAAGCATACAAAGATTATTTAAAGAATAAGGAAATCAATCAAGTCGAAATAGATTTTACAGAGGTAGAGTATATTGACAGCTCGGGCTTATGTATGTTGCTCCAACTCAGGAAAGAAGTGCTGGCGCTCGGAATAGAGGTGCATTTGGTCAAGTGTGGGGGAATCGTTCAGGATATTATAGATACAGCAAATTTCGGGCAAATATTTAAAATTAGCATGAATAGAGGATAAGTTACACCGAAAATTTTTAGAATAGGCTGTAACTTATCCTTCAATTCACATAAAAACCGGCTATCTGAGTATTCTCTTTTACAAACCGGTTTATGAACAAGCGAAAAGGAACCTAACAGATTCATTCCGGATGGTCGTGAGAAAGTGGTCATTGATGAAAATACACATTGTAGATGATACTCCGGGAAATTTAAAGAGGCTTTCAGTTTTTTGTAGAAAACAAGGCTTCGACGTTGTCACAGCCACCAACGGGAAAGAGGCGATTGAGGTTTTTTTATCCGAATCACCGGATTTAATCTTAATGGACGTGACCATGCCAGTGATGAACGGATTTGAAGCCACCACAAAAATAAAAGCCCTCGCCAAAGACCATTGGGTTCCAATTATTTTGGTCACTTCGCTTGACAATGAAGACAACTTAATCAAAGGCATGGAAAGCGGAGTGGATGATTTCTTGTCTTCACCCGTCAACTTCAAAATACTTCATGAAAAAATTAAGGTGATGAAACGTCTTTCTGGACTCCAAAAAAACCTAAACATCAATTTGAAAGAGCTCAAAGAATACCATGACAAAGCCGAGATGGAAATCAGCTTGGCAAAAAACGTCATGGATAAGATTATCGGGTTAAGTAATATTGATCAGAATGCGCTTCGACACTGGATCATGCCCGCACAACATTTTAGCGGTGATATCATCGCTGCCACAAAAACACACTCCAACAAACTCTATGCCTTCATCGCAGATGTCGCGGGACATGGATTGCAGGCAGCCCTCATGGTACTCCCTATTTCACAAATATTTTATACCATGGCTGAAACCGGATGTTCCATTGTGAGCATTGCAGAAGAATTGAACTATCGCGTTCACCAACAGATACACACGGGTGGTTTTGTCGCCGCAACCTTTATTATCATCGATACATTTTCTGGAACCATTGAAGTGTGGAATGGTGGCAATCCTCCACTCATTATCATGAACCATCAGGGAGAAATATTACATTCCTGGAAATCGATACATTTGCCCTTGGGTATCTTAAATAAAGAAGCCTTTAACGCGAAAACAGAAATCCACACTGTAAAATCCGATGCCCAACTTTTTATCTGCTCTGATGGACTGTTGGAAGCACAGGGAGAAGACAATAAATTTTTTGGTCCCAAAAAAATGATCTCTGTTCTCAGAAAAGAACCCCCAGAGCATCGATTCACCGCTCTGGTCGATGCGGTAAAAAAACATCTCGGCAATCAATTGGCTCATGACGATATTTCATTGGTTGAAATTCAATACCGACCCGAAAAACAACACAAATCCATTGCACAAGATGTAAAAAAGAAAAAATCAAAACTCGAAGAATCAGGATCATGGAAGCTATCGCTACAGCTCGGATCGGAAAAGCTGCGATTACTTTCCGTGGTCCCTATTCTTTTAAAATGGATCAATCTGCTGGATATTCGAAAGTCACAAAGTGGAGCCATATTTGTTGTTTTATCTGAGCTGTATACCAATGCATTAGATCATGGCCTTTTAAAACTCGACTCAAAACTTAAACAACTCCCTGATGGGTTTGACCTCTATTTTTCCGAGCGAAAATCCCGTCTGGAAAACTTGAATGGAGGCACAATTGAAATAGAAATATCTAAAATTACATCAGATGGCAAATTACTCCAGATTCATATTAAGGATAGTGGAGAAGGCTTCGCCCATGAAATGGATGTTCCTTTAGAACTCACGGCTCCTTCAGGGCGCGGAATCCCCCTAATAAAGAGCTTATGTAAAGAGGTCCGTTATCTCGGGGACGGGAACGAGGCCATTGTTCATTTTGAGTTAGATTAACTTGATCAAGT
Organism: Nitrospirota bacterium; assembly: GCA_029261135.1. GTDB lineage: Bacteria > Nitrospirota > Nitrospiria > SBBL01 > JAADHI01 > JAADHI01. The sequence goes on along the minus strand of JAJDBX010000023.1, from coordinate 867 downwards.
TGGATACCTGCATCTAAAGTTGGCCAAAAGATTGGGTCATGAAAAAAGCCGTTTTCTATTTGAACTTGATCAAGACAGGAAGCAAAGCAATTTACCTTATTTAGAAAAAAGGGAAACTCAATGGCTGTTTTTCCGGTTCTTGACGACTCCATGTTACAACGAGTGATCATCCGGAGTATTTTAAAGGATGAAGGACACGAAACCTTAGAAACGCGGGATGGTGCCAAAGGGTTCGAAACGGAAATCGTAGAGAAACCGGATTTTATGATATCCGACCTCATCATGCCTGTCATGGATGGCCATACGCTTCTTTCCGCCCTCTCAAAAGAAGGCTTGAATACCGGTCGTCGTTATCACGGCAGATATTCAAGACCGGGTTCGACAGGAATGTTTAGATCAAGGGGCGGTTGATTATGTGAATAAACCCGTGAAAGATGATGAACTTCGTAACGTGATTTATAACGTTCTGATTCAGAATAACGTGGATCAAGAAGGAGCGGTGAAATCATGAACATGACGGATGCTCAAATAGATGCCTTGACAGAAATCATAAATATCGGAAGCGGTCGGGCAGGAAGTATGTTGAACGACCTCCTTCATTCCCAGGTTATTCTGAATATTCCCGCTGTCAGGATTATCTCAGCTGAATCATTAGAAGGTGAGGTCGGAAGTGATCAGTTTTCGGCCATACAATTGGGCTTCAAAGGTGCACTTTCAGGAAAAACTGAGTTGGTCTTTCCGCTCGAGAGCGCCGATAATCTCGTCGATGTGGTGATGGGACAAAACGGAGAAGAAAATGCTGAAGCCGATTTACTTAAGACAGGAATCCTGATGGAAGTGGGAAATATCGTGATCAACGGAGTGATG
>JAJDBX010000022.1 GCA_029261135.1 Nitrospirota bacterium | reverse complement strand
CTCTTGAAATCCAAAGAGAAGACTGCGACGATTCCAATTATGATGGTCACCGCAAAGGGCACAGAGCAGGATATCGTGCGTGGTCTTGAGTCGGGTGCCGATGATTACGTGACGAAGCCCTTTAGCCCGAAAGTGTTGGTGGCAAGAGTGAAGGCTATTTTTCGGCGACTGCACATAAAAATCCCGGATCAAGAGGAGGTGATTCAAATAGGGGATTTGGTGATTCATCCTGGGAAATTTGAAGTCCTAGTGGCTCATCAGAAAATTGACCTGACCCGTTCAGAATTTCAAATATTGCATTGTTTATCTCAGCGGCCGGGCTGGGTTTTCACGCGCTCCCAGATTGTCGACGTCATTCATGGGGAAGATTATGCCGTCACAGATCGCACAATTGATTTTCAAATGGTGGGGCTGAGAAAAAAACTCGGCCCGGAAGGTCAATATATCGAAACTGTTCGTGGTGTGGGGTATCGTTTTAGAGAGGAAGCATGAAACCTCGCCGTTTGATTTGGAAACTCTATCCCTCTTTTGTTTTTATCTCGCTGGCTTCCCTTATTGCTGTCACGCTCATTGCCTGTTTATCTTTTCGTTCCTTTTATTATCATCAAAAAGAACTCGATTTAAGCGCGCGCGCGCATCTTGTCAAAGAACAATTTTTGAACCTCATCAACGAGAAGCAATACCTTGAAATCCAAAATCTATCTAAACGCTCCGGGAAGGGTTCGCTGACTCGACTGACCGTTCTGCTTCCTTCGGGGCAAGTTCTTGGCGATTCTGAAAAAGATCCGAGTGAAATGGACAACCATAAAAATCGACCTGAAATTCAGGCGGTGTTTGAAAATAAGAAACAGGGTATCGCCATTCGATACAGTCACACCTTAAAAGAGGAGCTGATGTATTTTGCACTCCCTTTGATTTCAGAGCATAAGATTCAAGGCGTTTTGCGGGTGGCCATTCCACTTACGGGCGTTCAAAATGCGCTCTGGCGTATTTATTACCGAGTTTTTGTGGGTTTCCTGATTTTACTGATCTTAGTCGCCAGCGTGAGTTGGATGATCTCTCGAAAATTAAGCAGACCCTTAGAAATGATGAAGCGGCAAGCAGAACACATTGCTGAGGGTGATTTTTCAAAAAAAATAAGTCTACACCCCTCTGCACCTCAAGAATCTTTTGATCTAGCCAATGCCATGAATAAAATTACGGGACAACTCACGCAACGCATGGAAGAAATTCTGAAGGCAAAAAATGAACAAGAAGCGGTTTTTTCCAGTATTTCAGAAGGCATCATCGCGATTGATCGTAATGAGAAAATTATTCACTTCAATCAAGCGGCCTGCAAGATTCTGAGTATTCAAGGAACGGGAAATAAATCGCTGGGTATTGAAGAGCAAATTAGAAACCATGCATTGCAACAGTTTATCAATTTCTCCTTAAATAACGACGGCCCCTGTGAAAAGGAACTTGAACTTCAAAATGGGGAAACACGTCTTCTCCACATTCAATCTTCTCCCCTCTTGGATTCAAAAGGAGAGCAACTGGGCATCGTCCTGGTGATCCAGGATCTGACAAAAATAAGAACCCTTGAAAATCATCGGCGAGAATTTGTTGCCAATGTCTCTCATGAATTAAGAACGCCATTGACCTCCATTCAAGGTTTTTCAGAAACCCTGCTGAACCCTACCGTCTCTGATGCCAATGAGAGGGATGAGTTTTTGAAAATTATTCACGACCATGCCAGTCGCTTGGGAGCCATTATTGATGATCTGCTCTCTCTCTCTGAAATTGAAAAAGAATCCAGCAAAGAAATTGAAATGACTGAGGCCTTCCTGAAACCGCCGATCGAATCTGCCATTTCACTTTGCCAGACAAAGGCCAAAGAAGGACACACGAGATTTCATTTGAACTGTCCCGAAGAGATAAGGATCAAAATGAATGCTGCTTTGCTAGAGCAAGCCTTGGTCAATCTGCTCGTCAATTCGATCAAGTACGGGAAAGACGGGGGTGAAATTCAGGTTTCAGTGAAGACCCGGGACAGCGTTGTGATTATTTCCGTAACAGATCAGGGGATCGGTATTGCTCAAGAACATCTGCCTCGATTATTTGAACGATTTTACCGGGTAGATAAGGCGAGGAGCAGAACACTCGGTGGAACGGGTTTGGGTTTGTCTATCGTTAAACATATTGCTCAGGCTCACCACGGAAAAGTCGATGTGCAAAGCACTGTGGGTAAGGGCAGTACCTTTTCAATGATCTTACCTGTTTAAGTTTCTAACAAGAATCTAATCCCTCTCTCACATTAAACAAAGAAAATATCGTTATCCTACTTTTCGATCTTAAAATAAACGAAAAGTGAGGAATCCCCAATGAAGAAAAAAACGACGGTCATCACCCTTGTAGCCCTACTTCTGATGATACTCCCCTTGGGCAAAAAATCATTTGCACAAACCTTAAAGGGAAGGGTTCGTATTGACGGCTCAAGTACCGTTTTTCCCATCACTGAAGCGGTTGCGGAGGAATTTGGTAAAAAACATCCCAGGGTTCGCGTCACAGTCGGTGTTTCCGGTACGGGGGGCGGATTCAAGAAGTTTATTGCGGGCGAAACGGATATAAACGATGCTTCTAGGCCGATTAAAAGCATTGAAGTGAAAAAGGCAGAAGAAAACAACATTGACTATATTGAACTGCCAATCGCTTTTGACGGGATATCCGTCGTCGTCAACCCGAAAAATACATGGGTGGATTATCTTACAGTGGCCGAACTCAAGAAAGTTTGGGAACCCGGCAGCCCAGTGAAAACCTGGAAAGATATCCGTGCTGAATGGCCTGATCAGAAAATACGGCTCTATGGGCCAGGAACCGATTCAGGCACCTTTGATTATTTCACAGAAGTCATTAACGGAAAATCTCATGCCAGCCGCTCGGACTTTACGAAAAGCGAGGATGACAATGTTTTAGTCCAAGGGGTTTCTGGAGACCGTGCTTCCCTAGGCTATTTTGGTTTTGCTTACTATTCTGAAAATAAAGACAAACTGAAACTTGTTCCGATCAAACACAAAAAAATGCCCGTCTCCCCCTCATTTAAAACCATTAATGACGGCAGTTACACGCCCCTTTCCCGTCCGATCTTCATTTACGTGAGTAAAAAATCTGTGAAGCGCCCAGAGGTAAGCAGGTTCGTCACATTCTACCTCGAAAATGCAGGAGTGCTTTCCAAAGATGTGGGGTATGTGCCACTTCAAAAATCACAATACGATGAAGGCCTGCAGAAGTTAAAGCGCACTTCAAAATAAGGGTCTGAAATGACAAAGGCAAAATGGATCGATAAAACGCTTGAAGGATTTCTGATCCTCTGTGTTTCTATGACGGCTTTGACCACGCTCAGTGTTGTGCTTATTTTAGGCAAGGAATCCCTTTCTTTCTTTTCCCATGTTTCTATTGTTGATTTTTTATTCGGGACGCGCTGGGAACCCTTACTCGAACCCCAGTCTTTCGGGGTATTGCCCCTCGTGTGTGGCACTTTTTTGATTGTGATGGGCGCGATGGTGATTGCTTTACCGGCAGGCCTTCTTATTGCGGCCTACCTGAACGAATTTGCGTCGAACCGATTTCGATCTGTGGTGAAACCTGTACTCGAAATATTGGCAGGGATTCCGACTGTTGTTTATGGTTATTTTGCACTGACGTTTATTACCCCGCAACTGAAGACTGTTTTCCCTGAGATGCAAGTCTTTAATGCGGCCAGCGGGGCCATCGTTGTAGGCATTATGATTCTTCCCATGATTGCTTCTCTTTGTGACGATGGTTTTAGAGCCGTTTCCACAACAATACGGGATGGGGCTTATGCCCTTGGCGCAAGGCCGTATGAAGTCATGACGCAGATTATTTTACCTTCCGCAAAATCAAGGGTCGCAGCCGCTGTAATTTTAGCCATGTCCCGCGCCATTGGAGAAACAATGGCCGTGACTTTGGCCGCAGGTGCGACGCCAAAAATGACACTGAATCCTCTCGAAAGTATTCAAACGATGACGGCTTATATTGTTCAAGTGAGTTTGGGGGATACGCCTGCAGGAGGCATCGAATACCAAACGGTTTTTGCTGTGGCGGCGCTTTTATTTGTGATGACACTGACGATGAACCTTATTGGAAACCATTTTATTTATAAGGGAAGATAGAGATCGATGCGGCAAAGTTGGCGAAAACAACGGGAAACTTTATTCCTTTGGATTTGCAGAGGCGTCACTTTTTTGGCCATATTTATCCTCGGCATCCTACTCTTTCACATTTTAAAGGAGGGCGCAAACTGGTTGAGTTTTGAATTTCTTACCCGCTTCCCTTCACGTTTTCCTGCAAAAGCCGGGATTAAATCAGCGCTCTTTGGCAGTGTGTGGATCATTTCAATGACAGCCATGATTTCCATCCCCTTAGGGGTTGCGACCGCTTTTTATTTAGAAGAATATGCACCCAAAAGACGGCTCTTCCGCTTCCTTCAAGTCAATATTTCAAATCTTGCCGGGATGCCCTCTATTGTCTACGGGCTGCTCGGGCTTGCTATTTTTGTCAGGTTTTTTAATTTAGATCGAAGCCTCTGGGCAGGGAGTCTTACTTTAGGTCTTTTAATCCTGCCCGTGATTATTATTTCTTCTCAAGAATCCATTCGTGCGGTTCCTGATTCGATTCGTGACGCGGCTTTTGCTTTGGGCGCAAGACCCTGGCAAGTCATCCTGGGGCAGCTTCTCCCTGCGGCGCTGCCTGGAATTATGACAGGTATTATTTTAGCCTTATCCCGAGCCATTGGAGAAACCGCGCCTTTAATCATGGTGGGTGCACTCAGTTATGTTGCTTTTGTTCCGGAGGCACCCGGTGATCCTTTTACCGTCTTACCCCTCCAAATATTTAATTGGGCGGGACGGCCACAAGTAGACTTTCATGGCATCGCCGCAGCAGGCATCATCGTTTTATTAATCGTCCTTTTTATGATGAATTTCATTGCAGTCATGATTCGGCAAAGATTCCAAAGGTATAAAATGTAATGAAGGATGACATCAAAGAAAAAGAAGTTATTTTGAAAATTGAAAACCTGTCGATTGCCTACGGAGAAAAGCTTGCGGTTTCCCGAGTCAATTTAGGCTTTCGTAAAAATCAAGTGACCGCCGTAATCGGGCCTTCCGGCTGCGGGAAAAGCACTCTACTCCGTGCAATCAATCGGATGAATGAATTTAACCCCATCGTGAAAACAGAAGGGAATATTTCTTGTCGCGGTCAAAATATATATGGGTCGAAAGTGGATCCGACAGACATTCGACGGACGATTGGCATGGTGTTTCAAAAACCCAACCCTTTTCCAAAATCCATTTTTAATAACATCATTTGGGGGCCAAAGATCAACGGTTTTTTAAAAGATCCCGATCAAGTGGTCGAAACCGCATTAAAACGCGCCGCCCTTTGGGATGAAGTCAAAGAGAGACTGCATGACTCTGCACTGGATTTATCAGGGGGACAACAACAACGCCTTTGCATTGCACGCGCGATTGCGATGAACCCGGAGATAATTCTCATGGACGAACCTTGTTCTGCTCTGGATCCAAAATCAACAGCGCACATCGAAGATTTAATCACGGAATTAAGATCAAACTACACCATTATCATCGTAACGCATAATATGCAGCAAGCCGCGCGAATCTCAGATGAGACCGCTTTTTTCTATGAGGGTCGCTTAATCGAGTTTGGTGTGACGAAAATGATTTTCACCAAACCGAATCACAAACAAACAGAAGATTACATTACCGGCCGGTTCGGGTAGAAAAAAGGATACTGACCATGTCAAAACATTTCCAAAAAGAGTTAGAGCGATTAAAGAAAAACCTACTTTCTCTCAGCGCAGTTGTTGAAGAGAGTCTTCAAAAATCTGTTCGTTCAATGAGTCACAGGGACATCAAGCTGGCCCAGGAAGTGATCGACAATGACGACTTAATTAATTTATCCGAAGTTGAAGTAGAGGAAGATTGTCTTAAAATACTCGCTCTCCACCAACCAGTTGCGATGGACTTGCGCTTTGTCGTTGCCGTATTGAAAATCAATAATGATTTAGAACGTATTGGTGATTTAGCCGTGAATATTGCCGAACGATCTACCTACCTGAGTCAAGAAGCACCTGTGAAAATGCCATTCGATTTTGAAACCATGGAGAAAAAAACGCAACTCATGCTAAAAAAAGCGATAGATGCTTTAATTCAAATGGATTTAGAGACTGCAAACGAAGTCTGTGTTGCCGATGATGAAGTGGATGCCATTAACAGGGAAATGTACACTCAAGTTTCTAGAGGCGTGCGCGAAGATCCCGATCAATCCGAAAAACTGATTCATTGTCTTTCCATTTCGCGTCACCTTGAACGCATTGCGGATTACGCCACGAATATTGCGGAAGATGTGATTTATATGATTGAAGGCAAGATCGTTCGGCATCAGCCTGAGGAATACTATAAGAAGTCATGAGCTGGATTCAGTAACCTGAAGACAAGCTATTCCCCATCATAAAAACGGTAACCCATGCCCCTGACGGTTTCAATCCATTTCCCCATTGCACACAATTTTTGTCGTAAATGTCGAATGTGGGTATCGATCGTTCGTGTGATCACATCACTTTCGATATCCCAAACATCCTCTAATAATTGATCGCGGGATTGGACGCGTCCTTTTCTTTGTACAAGGGTCAGCAAGAGATTAAACTCAATATGTGTCAACACAATCTCTTTTTTTTCAAGGGTTACGCGATGACGAGGAATGTCGATCCTCAACTGACCGATCGAAAGCAACTCGCCCTCTGAATTTAAGGGTTCTCTTCGTTTTAAGACCGATTTGATCCTTAAAATCAATTCTCTAACGCTGAAGGGTTTTGCAACATAATCATCTGCCCCCAATTCAAACCCAATAATCCGATCGATTTCCTCATTTTTTGCTGTGAGTATGATAATCGGGACATTGTGATGTCTTGGGTTTTGTTTGATTTGTTTGCAGCACTCAAAACCATCAATCCCCGGCAGCATGATATCGAGAACCACTAAGTCGGTTTCATTTTGAGTCAACAGCTTCAAGCCTGATTCTGCATCTTTGGCTGCGAAACAACGAAAACCTGATTTTTCTAAATTGTAAGTGAGCAGTTGTTGAATATGAGGATCATCTTCAACAATGAGAATTTTTTTTTTGAGCATCGCGCTGTCTATTTTTCTTTCAAAACATAGTCACTATTAGATACAAACCTCTTATTCATCATACGAAGACGATATGAGGTTTGTATGAGATTTATGCGAGCTTATTCCAAATACTAGACAAATGAAGGAAATAAGTGGAGTAAGCTATCTTTCGGTATGTGGATTTTTTAATTTAAAAGAGGGGTTTCAAGAGGCGGTTGATCTTCTATTGAAACTTACGAGGTTTTAAATTGTTATTATTATCCGAAAGTGATTTTATAGACTGAATCATTCTGTTAGAGAGGATAACGTGATCAATAACCTCTCCGCAGCGGATACATCGCCACACCGAATATCTTGAACATCCTGTTTCATTCACAAGCTCTTCAAAGACCATGAGCCCCTGACAGCGTGTACATGGCATTGATCGATTCCGTAGGTTTTTGTTCGTTGTCAAAAAGGGGTGCGGCCTGTTTCGGGCCACACCCCTTTAAATATTAATTGTTGTCATTGAACAGATGATGTCGTCGATGAAACCCCGTGATGACCAAGACGTCATCTGTTGGGTAATCGTCCACAAACGGCATCAGCGTGTCGTTGGAATGTTGAATGGACAGATAGGCCATTTTACCATCCGGGCTAAAGATGAAACCGGTCGGTTCGGCTGAGCTATCTTTGACGGAGAGGACAAGGATGCAACCATCTGTTTTGATGTCCCGGTCAGTGCCGTCACGCAGACAGGCAAAGATATCACCGTTTCTGTGATCTTCGATCACGTATAAAATTCCGGAATGGGGTTGAAAAGCCAGATTGTCTACCGAGTTGAAATCCTGATCCCCTTCGACGAGACGGTTGGTAATGACAGTGCGTTTGTCTGCATCTGCAAGGGTCGGTTCGTGATCGACGGCACAAATGACTTCTCCGAAATTGGAGGCCCCTTCATTCCCCGTATTTGTCCAACAGAAGCGGATCGCATTGGGGTGATCGTCGGAAGGTTTAAAAACTGGATCACTGTGAAGGTCTTCTGGACGATAATAACCTGTTGCCCCGAGGGTATCGGCGTCAGATCGTGCATTCGTGGCACTTACTTCAAGCCAGGCGCCATTTCCAACTTCACAGCCTTGACCAAATTGTTGACGGCTATCGCGACAGGAAATCTGAAGGACGAATACGCTCCCAGACACAAAGGGTGAATCTTCCAGGTCATTGATCAGATTGTCGTTATTTTTTAAGACATCAGGGACAAATTTAAAGATAGCGCCTCCGTCGGCGTCATCCGTTCCTGTGCCGGGACGCAACTCGTCTCCAGCGATCACCACACCATTTGGCAATACGCTTAGACCTTCCCAGGCCATGATCGGCAATGCAAAGCGTTTTGTGATGTGAGCGTGGTCGGTCACGGCACCTAAAGTTCGATTCAAGACGGTTTCTTCTGTGACGACCAAAGGATCTAGGATCTCATATGCCGCGCCATCGTTTGTTTCCTCTGTTACGAGAATGGTTCCCCATGCCGTTGTGCGAATACCGTCGCAGCGGCTCAGCCCGCGTAGGAGTGTTTGGACTTCCCCCGTTTTGAGATCAACACGCTGTACCGAAGGATTGAATTTTCCCCGGGCGATTAAAGCCCGGCTCCCTTCCACGCATGAAATGAGGTGGCTGGGTTCATCTTCAGGGAAAAAGGCAAACATATCTGTTGAATTTCCAGCCGCTCTGGTGAGGTATTCGGCATGTAGCCCTTTTGCCAACAGAACTTGGTCTTCCGGGATTTGTTGTTCAGTGCGATAAGGTACGACAGATTGAGGGGCCGACTCTGCTAAAGGTTGATTTATTCCGAAGAGTCGATTGGATTGTGCATGGAGCTGATGTTCCACTTGCAAGCCGAAATCACCCGATTTGTTTTTTTCGCCGTGTTCAGTCTCAGCATGTGTTATTGCCGCGGGAATGAAGATGACCAGTATAATTATATTGGCGATAAAGAATAAATCTGTCCATGTGCTTTGTTTTTTCATGGTGTACTCCTTTTTATTTGATGAATGTGAAATGCCTATACCTCATGTGTTCTTTTTAAGAAAATCGGTCGGCTGCCTGTGACATTTCCTTCCGACTTTCCTACTTTACATCGCGATTATTAGGATTTATTTGCGTTTGGGTTAAGAGTATGTGAATTGAGGAGAGAAGTGGTTATGCGTTTCTTTCAAGCAGATAAAAATGAGACCGAGGGCATGTCGTTGAGAGGGTAAGGGTTTAAGAAAAAGATGTATTTTTCAAATACTGTGGGTGAGCGCGTTTGACACTTTTGGCGTTTTTGTATGCGCGCTACGCGTTGGACTAAAACGAACCGCCAATGTCCGAACCACACCAAGAGAAAGGATGAGCAGACTATAACCGGCTAGATCTTGCCACGCAAGATGTCCATTTTTATAGAGGCTGACAATCAACTCTCTCACGACAAGAATAATCGCGGGATCCATCATATTATTCAAACGAAAACGACGCGCTTTAAAGTATTCGATAAAACTCCGAAACAACTCAATGATCACCAGAAATGTGAGAATATCGGTCACAACCCCTGTGAAGGCACTCCCAATCGGATCATCATTAAGCAATGTTTTTATTCCGATAATTGTTTTTCCCAAGCCGATGGCTAAAAGGATAATGATATAAACGATCAGGACATTAATAATGGACTGAAGCGCGGTATTAAATATATGACTTACTTTGACTTTTTTGATTTTTTTTAGTTCCATGTTTATACCTTGTATTGTTTATAGTTGTTTTGTTCCCGAAATAGAAAAATGTTCCCCTAACAAGCAAGGAGATCCTCATTATGTCTTAATACATATAAAATCCTGTTCTCAGAATCCAAATCAGTCCACGTGAGCCCTTGAACAGGCAAGACAGCCAGAGGCGAAGGGCGACTTAATGCGATCCTGTGTAAAAGGTCACTTGATATCTTGAGTGGCTCAAGATTCTGATAAATATCTTCAGTTGTTTTTGTTTCTTCCGGTGTGCCAATACTTGAGTAGATTGTTAAAAAAGCATCAAAAAGAGAAGGGAATTCTTCGAGAACCCATCCAAGCAGGGTTTCGGAGTGAAAGACCATGACATTTGTATTCCATAGTCCGCCATTTTGAATATAATGCGCGACCGTTTTCTTTGCGGGTCTTTCAGAAAATTGCTCTATCGAGTAGGCCGGAATATTGCTCTGAGTGATCAAAGGTCCAGGTAGAATATACCCATAGTCTTCTTCCTGATGGCTCGGTTGGATCCCCAACAAGATGATACGGGACGGGTCATCTTCCACAAAAGAGAAAGCCTGTTCCAGATATTCTGTAAAGAGATCGTCATTTTCGATATGATGGTCGGAAGGAAATAACGCGACACATGCTTTAGGATGTCGTCTAAGTAGATGGGCAAGCGGGAGTAAAAGTTCGGGAACAGTCTTTTTATTTTGAGGTTGGGAAATAACGGTCCCTTTTGCTCGTCCATCAAGTTGATAAAGGACTTCTGTATAAAAAAGGTGTTTCTGATCGACCACTGTGAATATTCTTTCATTCGGGATGACTTTCTCGACACGGTGAAAGGTTCTCTCTAGAGTTGAGTCGTTTTCAACTCCCCTTATATTAAATTTTACATACTGTTTCGGGAGGTTACTTCCTGTCCATCGTTTAATAAAAGACTTCACATTTTTTCCCTCTCCAGCCGCTAAAACAATTCCACAACGCCTTGTTTGCATTTTCTTTCCCTCCATTTTGATTTCCATAACATACCGAAACTCTTAGGGTTTGTTGGTGACCTTGTTAGGTTTTTTGTCGAAAAAATAAAACACCACAAATTGTCGTATTTTTGATTTCGCTGACTTTTGTGTTGTAAGTTCTGAGAATCCGAGGGCAAGATGGAGGCGAGAAGCCCTGCCGTGGCTGCGAAACACAGGAGGGAAAGAACCTCCCATGCCCCCGGATAAATGTATCTTTTCTTTTAAATACCGTACAGAATGCATGACGTGATATTTGATTATTCTGAAGTCGCCATCAATGTTTCAATCGAAACACCTACGTTCTTTCCTTTTTTTGTAAAGACAGTACCTGTTTTTCTGCTTTTAAATCGGCTTAAGGCCAAATCATAAGTCGATTTGGGAAGCGGGACATAACCCACTTCTTCCACGAGTCCTGCTGCTTGCGAAAGGTAAAATTCCACAAATGCTTTCACTTCAGGTTTTTCAGCACTTTTTTTACTGACGTAAATAAAAATGGGTCTGGACAAAGGACGGTAGGTTCCCTGGTTGACCGTTTCTAAGGAAGGCTGAATTGCGCCACGTCCGTCTTCATTATCGATCCCGACCAGTTTCAGCTTGCCTTTGTTTTGTGTGTAATAGGCAAGACCAAAATAACCGAGGGTATATTGATCGCCAGAAACCCCATGCACGAGCATGTTGTCATCTTCGCTTGCGGAGTAGTCACTTCGACTTGCGCCTTCTGTCCCATTGATGACTTTGGTGAAATAATCGAATGTTCCGGAATCCGTACCTGGGCCAAAGAGCCTTATTTTTTTATTGGGCCAACTGGGGTTCACTTGATTCCAACGCGTGACCGTCCCTTTTGCACTCGGTTCCCAAATTTTTTTCAACTCTGAAACCGTCATTGCATTGATCCAGTCATTTTTTGGATTGACCACAACGGCCAAGCCGTCAAATGCAACTGGAAGCTCAATATATTCGATCCCTTGCGCTTTACATTTTTTAATCTCTTTTGCTTTAATTGGACGAGAGGCGTCACTGATATCGGTTTCGCCATTGCAAAACTTTTTGAAACCGCCGCCTGTTCCTGAGACGCCGATCATGACACGGTCTTTTCGGTTTACTTTTCCAAACTCTTCTGCGACGGCTTCAGAAATGGGATAGACTGTGCTGGAACCATCAATTCTGATCATCTCAGCCGTGGCCTCTTCAATATTGATAATGCTTGTTCCAATCTGGATGACGCTGAGTGCCGTGAAAACAAGGATTGTTTTTTTTAAGTTAAATTTCATTTTGAACTCCTTTTTTTGATTTGAATTGTTTTTAAAAACACTTAGAATTTAAAGCTAATATCTGACTGCAAGATACTTTCTTCCTTGCTGCCATTGATCTCTTCTGTCATGTAGTAATCGAGCGCAAAGACAACATTTTTTTTGATCCCGACTTTGGCGATCACTTCATGTCCTTTATAGCCGGTTTTCCCCCCTGCAAAGTCTGAGTCCGGCAAGGAATCTAGCCAAGCATCTTTTTCGAGTTTCCGATACATGTACTTGAATTGCCATTGCTTTGCTTTTTTGACCTTTTTTTCACCGACTTTAAATCCGACTAAAAACCCGGTATTTTTGTCCGAAGGGTCGGAATTTTTCACATATTCCCCGAAGAGTGCGGTGTAAGGCAGGGCGCCGCCCATCGGGTTTTTAACTGCGACTTCTACCGCAGGTGCAATGGCGTCATAATCATAAAGCAGACCACTGGCAGGGTCCGTTGAATCGATTAAGCTATTTGTTCCAGCAGAATGATCAATGCTTCTTCCCTTCACACCGCCAAAGGCATAATAGGAAAAGGCTGCTTTTAAAGAGAGATCGCCCATTTTTATTTTGATACCGGGCTGCACGACATACAAGGATGGATCAGAACTGGCTTTTTCTTCTTCAAGAATCAACCCGCCTGCATTTAAAAAGAGTGCGCCCATTTTTAAGGCGACGCTCGCACCTTCAACGTTGATGTCGCCATCCCAAAGCAGATCCGAAGGATGCCATATCGCTTTTTTACGTGGGAATTTTCCACCCAACACCGTCAGTGGGTTGGCTAATTCCATCTCTGCATAGGCATAATCGAGTTGGATGCCTTTTGATGAAAAAGCATCGTCAAAGCTTTGATTGGTTGAGCGCGGATCATCTCCGCCACTGGCTAATCCAATACCCACTTTGACGCCATCTGCCACTTTTGCGCCGAAACCGATTCTGGCACGCACTCGGCCACGGCTCCGGTCTGCGATTTCTTTTCCCGTTTCATCTTTTGTCGTGAGTTGATATCGGAGCCTTAAATCGCCTTTCAGTCTGACTGTTTTGACCCATTTGGGAAGATCCCCATCTTCTGCATAAGCGAATGAAATCGCCAAGGGGATGAATGCAAGTAGCGTAAGTGCCAAGATAAAAAGATATTTTTCTATTTTCTTCACTTTGATAAACCTCCATTTGTTCTTATTTTGAATTGCTTGTTTTTTCTTTGTTAAACAGGCGGAATAATAGGACAGAAATGTTGGAAGAAAATGAGTGTCTTGTTAGGATTTTGTGAAATTGCTTGGAACGGTTCTTATCTGGGTATCAAGAACCAGTGGCGGATTGCTGTCGCCTTAAGATTATTTGTGTGGCTATTGCGGCTTAGATCAGATATTCAGGAAAACGCAGGGCTTGAAGAGTCAGCCCTACCAGGTGACCACACGATCACGTTCTGTAATTAATCGCGTAATGACTGGGTAATTAATTGTAAAATAAGGACTTTTTATAGCACGTGCTGCGAGATCTTCTTGGTAAACATAGGTCTTCTCCGGGAAATCGCCTTCGGCGAGTACCCCGTCTTGAATCAAAAGAAGCGCCACCGGGTTGTCCAAGGCCTGATCGGCAATGGCTGTACGTGCAAGGGAATCGTCAATTTTTCTGAAGATGGGAAGGGTTTTCATCTAAAGGAGATGACCACATCGGGTGGAGACCCCATGTAAGTCTTGATGATCCAAAAACCCTTGCCAGGTCATATCTGAGAGCGCCAAATGTTTATGGAGCGCTTCTTTTTTAGTGTCGTTTCCCAATGAATAGGCATTGATATCATAGGAGACGATAAAGAGCGTCCTCTCCATAGGGCTTAAGAGGTCGAGGGCACTGGACACCTCTTGCACTTTATCAAATTGATTCAAAGTATAAGTGCCCAATAATACGGGGAGACATCCCAGGCTGAGAGAACTCAATGCCAATTTTGTTCAAATTTTCAACGCATGTTCCTTATTTTGACGAAGGGACTATTTTTTGTGCATATTCATCGATCACTTTTAAGAGCACCGATTTTTTGATGGGTTTGGTCAGATGGTGATCGCAGCCTGCATCCAGGCTTCTTTGTGTTTCTTCTTTCAAGGCATAAGCCGTCAGGGCAATGATTGGCGTGAGGGAAAGTTCTTTTTCCTGTTCTATTGCGCGAATTTCTCTGGTTGCCGTATAGCCATCCATCACGGGCATCTGCATATCCATAAAAATAAGATCGTACTGTCTCTCCTTGAATTTTTGAACGGCAATGGCCCCGTTCTCAGCGATATCAAGGGCATGTGCCGTCTTCTTCAAATAAGCCAAAACTAAGAGTCGGTTGTCTGCGATATCCTCTACCAACAATATTTTCATCGGGTGAACCGCTAGAGAGGATGTCGTCTCTTTTTGAGATATTTTCTCCTTTCTTTTTTCATCCGAAATTTGGGTTGAAAGTGTATCACTAATCATTTGAGGTAAAAGACTTTTTTTGATCGGTTTTGAAAAGTATCCCGCCACTCCGAGTTCTTCAAATTGTTCTTTTTCTTCCTTAGAATAACTTGAGGTCATCACGATGACGTTTAAATGGGATAAACTCTTTTTCTTATTAATGACCTCCATCACTTCAATCCCATCCATATCAGGCATCTTCATATCGAGAAACATCAAATGAAAAGGAGGAGTCTTGCCCTCAGCTTGCAATAAGGTGAGCGCACTTTGTCCATCTTCGGCTTCCGTTACCCTAGCCCCCCAGCCTTCCAGATTTTTTGAGAGGATGAGCCGATTGGTCTGATTGTCATCCACGACAAGGGTCTCGATGCGTTTAAGAATCGTGATTGGCTCAGGTGCTTTGATTTTTCCTTCCAGTTGTTTATCAAATTTTGCGTCAAAACAAAACGTGCTCCCTAAGCCAACTTGACTTTCAACCCAAATCTTTCCCTGCATGAGTTCAACAATCCTCTTACAGATTGCCAATCCCAGGCCCGTTCCACCATATTTTCGTGTCGTACTTCCATCGGCCTGCGAGAATTTTTCAAAAATCGCCTCAAGTTGATCCTCTGGAATCCCAATACCCGTATCAGAAACGCTGAAATGGAGAAGCACTTTTCCTTCCGGGCCGAAATCCCCCAGAGTGATACTGAGTAGGATCTCTCCTTTTTCGGTAAACTTAATGGCATTTCCGATCAGGTTGATAAAGATTTGGCGCAGTCGGTTCGGATCCCCCTTCAAAAAAATGGGAAGCTTCGGGTCAATCTGAGCGTTGAGTTCAAGACCTTTTTTCTTGGTGCGGACATTCATAAACTCGAGCGTTTCGTCTACCAAATCGTTTAGGTCAAAATCGATGGATTCCAGATCGAGTTGTCCTGCCTCAACTTTCGAAAAATCGAGAATATCGTTGATTAAAGTCAATAAAGTATCTCCTGCTCTCCGAAAGGTATCTACATAGCGTTTCTGTTCATCATCGAGTCCTGTTTCTGAGAGGAGCTCTGCCATCCCGATAATGGCATTCATGGGGGTTCGGATTTCATGGCTCATGCTGGATAAAAATTCTGTTTTGGCTTTGTTGGCCTGGTCGGCTTTCAGTTTTGCCTCGAGGAGTTCCTTTTCAGCTTTTTTTTCGGCGGTAATATCCCGGATGATTCCTGTATAGAGCGGTCGCGAATTGGTTTTGCTTTCACTTATGGAAAGGTAGAGGGGAAATATAGATCCGTCTTTTCGCATGCCTTCGACTTCTCGCCCTTTGCCGATGATATGGGGTATTTTCTCCTTTTTGTATGTTGATAAATAACGGTCGTGTTCACCCTTATATGGCTCGGGCATCAGCATTTTTATGTTTTGTCCAATGACTTCTTCGGAGGAAAATCCAAAAAGTCTTTCTGCGGCAGGATTAAAACTTTCAACCTGACCTTGCCGATTAATGGTAATAATGCCGTCTGCTGCTGTGTTGACGAAGTCTGAAATTATTGCCGCGCTCTCTTTGAGGGCCTCTGCTGTTCTTTTTTGTGCTTCTTTATTCCGAAAATCCTCGATAATGCTCGCGCAGATGCCTAAGAGCGGTTCGAGGTAACTCGACACGCTTTCTTCGTAGCCGCCGGGCTTATTCGCAAGCCCGGCCATGCCAATCAAGCGCCGCCCACTAAAGATAGGTACACCCATGAAGGCATTCATCTCTGGGTGCCCTTCCGGTAACCCGCCCCTTCGAGAATCTTCCGAGGGCTTGTTCGAAAAAACGGGTTCCCCCGTTTTAATGACTTCTCCAAAAAGGGTTTCAAGATTAAAAAATTCAAGCCCCGTTGGAGCATGATTTTTGTAAACTGCCCGTGTCTCTTCATTCCAGGCGATATTGGTAATGGCGTAGGTTTTGAGGTAGGGTTCCCCCTCGGCTTTGTACACAACCTCACCAATAAAACCGTATTCGCTTTCTGTCAGAGAAAGGATGTCCTCGAGTAACTCCTCGAAGAGATCGTGTAAGCTGGTTTCGGTAATGTAGCGTGTTTGGACCCGGCTCATTGTTTTCAATAACTGGTTAAAGGATTGGATTTTCCCTTCGGCTTCTTTTTTTTCGGCAATTTCAGTGGCGAGTTCTAAATTGTTCATTTCTATAGTAGATGCCCAGCCCCTGAGCTTTTTTTGTGAACGATCCATGGCTTGAAGTATGCCCGCTTCTTTTTTATAGGTTTCCATATAGTCGAAACATAAACCCATAAAGGGAACAAAGTAGGCGAATACTTTAAGAAAATGTCCGATATTAAAATGATGGTCGAAAAGAACTTCCGAACCGAAAGCCATATGTGCCTGAGTGGCGACCTGTGGGATCATGCTGATAATCAAGGCGTGTGTGAACATACTTGGGAAAGCCCTGTAGAGTTTTGGCAGCAGATAAAACCCCGCAAAAAGAAAGAGGATCAGTGGCAGTATGTCATAAGGACGCGTCACCGATGTCCCTGGAAACGTGGTCTTTGGGAGATTGCCACTGATCGCAGTCAAGTGAATAATGGCATAAGCGATGAGACCGAAAAAAAGGCTGACCCCAAAGACAAGACTGGTACTTGTTGACCATTTTTTGAGCCTAAAAATAAGGACAATGCTAACCCCAGAGATGATTATCATAGCATTAAAGAGTCGGCAGATGGCCCAGGTAAAGGGGATGAGATCTCTATTGTCTGCGACGGATTCGATGAGTCCATCTGCTGCCAAAGTATGAAAGGCATCCATGGCACCCGCACAAAGCAATGCAATACCGATGATGGGGGTGACGATGTCTCGTCTGATCTTAAAGTGCAGCAAAGCAATGATGGCGGTAAAGATCGCCGTACAAAAAGCGCTCCATTCTAATATGGTGTGCACAAGGGCGCCAGAAATCAATTTAAAAGCGACCTTAATGTCGGGGGACGCGGAAGGTAAGAGATTGCTGAGTTGATCCGGAGGGATTTTTGAAACGCCTAAATCGTATCTAAGCAGCCCCAAGATCGCAGGAAATAGGCTGACAAATATAATGGATCCAATCATCCAATGCGGGAGTTTGGTTTTTTTCGATAGAGCACCTGTTTCGTCTTCCGTTAGTGCGTCATCTGATTCATCTTCAAAGAATAAGTTGTCCTCATCGGGTTCTTCTATGTAATCGGATTCTACTTCATCGTTCATGATTGCTTCCTCGTGATAGAGAAACACGTGTTGATCAAAATTTCCTTAACGCACAGGGCTTGTCTTTACTTAATAAACACCCTCCGGTATCTCAGGAAAGAACGCCGTGGAGATATGAACATGTCACCCTTTTCGTGATTGATCGAATTGCTACAAACAGGCCCTCCCGCTCATTAACACTTTATGTCACTACAAAGGCTACTCGATGATTTCATTTTGGGCAAGCGGGTGAGATTAACTCGAAAAAGACAGATATGTTGTTGTTTCTCTGTAGCATTATTGCGAGGATGAAAGTCTCATGGTAAGCTCAGTATGACGCTCAATATTTGGATGGGAGGAGGACTTTTATCTGCTCCTTTTTTTAGCGAGTTTATTGAAATACACTAGAAAAGTTTGGAAAAGGACTGCTGTTGATGAAGATTCAAATTGTAGACGACGCACCTTATAATGTGAAGCTTCTTTCTTCCTACTGTAAAAAGCAAGGATACGATGTTGTGACAGCTGCCGATGGAGAAGAGGCGATTGGTGTTTTTTCGGCTGAATCCCCCGATTTGATTTTGATGGATGTGATGATGCCGGTTATGGACGGGTATGAGGCCACAACAAAAATAAAATCACTGACTGCGGATCGTTGGGTTCCGATTATCTTGGTAACGTCTATTGATAATGAAGATGACCTGCTCAAAGGAATTAAGGCGGGTGCGGATGATTATCTCTCGACGCCGATTAATTTTAAGGTGCTTCATGAAAAAATGAGGGTCATGCATCGCATTTCTGACATGCAAAGCAAACTCAAGGAGAATTTGTCAGCACTTAAGGAGTATCACGACCAGGCGGAAGAAGAGCTGGGTTTGGCCAAAAATGTCATGGCGAAAATCATCGGAATGAGCCAAATCGATCAGGACATTCTTCAACACTGGATTATGCCGACGCAACACTTTAGCGGAGATGTTATCGCAGCTAAAATAGCACGGTCTGATAAACTTTATGCTTGTCTCGCAGATGTTTCTGGACATGGACTGCAGGCAGCGCTCATGGTAATGCCTATTTC
Source organism: Nitrospirota bacterium (assembly GCA_029261135.1). Classification (GTDB taxonomy): domain Bacteria; phylum Nitrospirota; class Nitrospiria; order SBBL01; family JAADHI01; genus JAADHI01. The sequence continues at coordinate 2,268 of JAJDBX010000022.1, read as the reverse complement.
TCAGATCTTTTACACCATGGCAGAAAACGGGGTTTCCCTTGCGAGTATTGCAGAGGAGTTGAACTGGCGTGTGCATCAACAGATGCCCGTCGGTCGCTTTGTGGCAACCACCTTGGTGTGTATCGATCCTTATTCTAGAACCATAGAGGTCTGGAATGGCGGCACCCCTTCCCCTGTTCTGATCGATCAAAAAGGGAAAATATTGCATAGATGGGTATCGAAACATCTGCCTTTAGGGATTTTAGATAAAGAGAGTTTTGACGTGCGTACAGAAATCATCCAAGTCGAAGATGAAGCACAGCTATTTATCTGTTCTGATGGGCTTCTGGAAGCGGAAGGGGAAGACACACAAGGCTTTGGTGAAGAAAGAATGTTCCAAGTGTTATGTAATGCCTCACCGATAGAGCGGTTCACATCCTTGACAGATGCTTTACGACAACATCTGGGCAGCCAATTGGCTCATGACGATATCTCACTCCTTGCGATTCAATACAAACCTCAAAAACCCTATGAACTGATAGCACAAAAGGCAATAACGAAAAAGATCTCAGAAACCAAAGATGTAGACGCATGGACGCTTTCGATCAAGCTGGGGCCAAAAAAACTCAATTCAATAGATATCGTCGGGCTGATCTTAAAATGGAGCCACCTAATGGATGTGCGTAAGTCAAAGAGTAGTGATATTTCTACTGTATTGACTGAACTGTACACCAATAGCTTGGATTCCGGCATCTTACAGCTTGACCAGAACATGCGACTCGAACCAAATGGTGTTTCCAGGTATTTATCAGAAAGAAGATATCGCCTGCTCAATTTAGATGAAGGATTAATTGAAATCGAAATGTCGAGAATCAAGGATGGTGGAAAATCTTTGCTGGAGATTCATATTAAAGACAGTGGAAAAGGGTTTGATCACCAAATGGTGATGAAAAATCTTCAAACAAAGAGCCGTGCGACTTCTGTGCGGGGCATTCCTTTGGTGAAGCGCTTATGCAAAGATATCCGTTACTCGGGGTGTGGAAACGAAGTCCTTGTGTATTTTGAGTTGGATTAATTTTTTTATCGGAAGGTACTGATGAACCCTGAGGAAAGCGACTGCGTCGCTCAAAAGACTGAAGAGCCTTCTGCTCATCCGGTCGATCAAAATATACTCGATGAATTGCGCGAAGTCATGGAAGATGATTTTATTGAAATTATCGATTTGTATTTAAATAATGTCCCTTCACAAATCCAAAACATCAAAGATTCGGCAGAAAAAAAAGATACTGACGCGATCTCTCGCACAGCCCACAATCTTAAATCGACCAGCGGAAATATCGGTGCCAAAAGAGTCTTCAATCTTTGTAAAGCCTTGGAGGAAGATGGACGTAAAGGTAAAATTGGGGGTTGTCTGGAATCCATCAAAGCAATTGAAGCTGAATTCGGGCGGGTAAAAATTTTCCTCGAATCAGAAAAACAGAAGTAGGTCTTGAAAGTCCATATATGCCAAAGTCGGGAGGATCATCAATGAAAGTTGAAAAAAAAGGAGCACCCCATAGCTGTATTTCTTATTGTTGATGACTCGATGTTACAGAGAGCGATCATACGAAGTATCTTGAAGGATGAAGGGCACGAAACCCTAGAAGCGGTGGATGGCGCCAAAGGTCTCGAAACGGCAATCGCAGAGAAACCGGATTTTATGATATCCGACCTCATTATGCCTGTCATGGATGGCCATGCCCTTCTTGCCGCCCTCTCAAAAGAAGGCTTGAAAATACCGGTCGTCATCGTCACGGCAGATATTCAAGACGGGGTTCGACAGAAATGTTTAGATCAAGGGGCGGTTGATTTTGTGAATAAACCCGTGAAAAATGATGAACTTCGCGGCGTCATTCAGAATCTTGTTACTCAGAAGACATCGAAGAAATTATGAACATGACGGATGCTCAAATAGATGTCTTGACAGAAATCATAAATATCGGAAGCGGTCGGGCAGGAAGTATGTTGACCGACCTTCTCCATTCCCAAGTTATTCTGAATATTCCCTCTGTCAGGATTATCTCAGCTGAATCATTAGAAAGTGAGGTCGGAAGTGATCAGTTTTCGGCCATACAATTGGGCTTCAAAGGCGCACTTTCAGGAAAAACCGAGTTGGTCTTTCCGCTCGAGAGCGCCGATAATCTCGTCGATGTGGTGATGGGACAAAACGGAGAAGAAAATGCTGAAGCCGATTTACTTAAGACAGGAATCCTGATGGAAGTGGGAAATATCGTGATCAACGGAGTGATG
>JAJDBX010000021.1 GCA_029261135.1 Nitrospirota bacterium | reverse complement strand
CTCTTCTACCGTGACCGAAATCTCTGTCACCGTTGTAGATTGCTCTGCCGCACCTGAAGCTTGCTGCATGGCACCCTGGTCAATTTCAGAGGCCGATAGATTAATCTGAAGCCCGGCATCACGAATGCCTTTCATTAAATTTCGAAAACTCCCCATCATAATGTTAAAAGATGAGGCAAGCTGACCCAGCTCATCATTTGATTGCACCAGAACTTCTTGTGTTAAATCTCCTTTCGCGATCTTCTCAGCCGCATCCATAAGCCTCCCGAGCGGTTTGCTCAAGGAACGAACCATCCAGATAGAAACAACCCCCATGACAAGCAGCGCAAGACAAGTGGCCAATAGAAAAATGAACATTCCCGTCTGATATTCAGTCCGCGCTTCATTAAAAATCTGTGTCACCTTTTCTTGTCTCTTTTTAGCGCCTAACTTCAGTTCTGCACGGATGGATTTCGTCATCTTTGACACTTTTTGGATCTCTAACACCGTATTTTCGTCCAAATTTCCGGAAATCAATTCGACGGTCGTTTTATGCGCAAGCGAATAGTAGGCATCAAATTTCTCTCTGATTGTATTTAGATCTCCTTGTTCTACAACCGTGTTCAATTTCCCACCCTGGATGATGCCCATAAATGCATCTCTACGGTTATCATTTTCTTCCAACATCATTCCATCTGAAATAGAAACAGCATCCTCAAAACCTTGCTCAATCATCGCCAAAAGATCTTGTAGATCCCGGCTCATCTCTAAAGCCGGGAAATACATTCTTTCAATGTTTATGAGCAAAGACATCACCTTTTGGTTCGCGCCTTGCGTGAAGGTCAGAAGAGAGATCAAGGTTCCCGCTGCAATAATGGGGAGAAAGAATATTTTATGTTTAAATTTAAGGGTAGGAATAATGTATTCTCCTTTTGAAGCCGATATCGGGTTTGCCCAAGATTAAAATATCTGAATATTAGAAATATTTTTAGGCCGAAGACCTTATTACCTTCAAGAAGATAAAAAATACATCCTCAGAACAGGTCTATTGTTCGAGCAAATACATTAAAAATAAAACATCTCAGTTGCCTAACGGCATCCATTCAAACCGATATGACTTTTTAATTGAACACTCTCCCATGCCTAAGGGTATCCAGTTATCGATGATTGTCAAATTTCAGCCGTTTTCATAAGAAGATCGGAATAAACAAATCACAATTTTCTCAATATTTCATCTTGAAGGACAAGCGATTATATCTTCATCTCCAATCCTCTAAACCAGGGTTAAGCGCTTTTTCCGCTTAGCCGGTTTCGTCTTGGAATGCACCATCCTCGGCCTGCCGTTTTTATGAATAAAGCTGTGCTTTTCTGATGTTTTGTGAATTTTTCTCAACTCTAAAGGCGACATCCATTGCAACAATATCGCATTTTCTTTGTTTTGATTCGTGGCTGAAACGGTTGTGTTATCTGTACAAATTGAAATAGGAATATCATATTCAAGAAATGTCAGGATCGGATGAGGTTCCCCGATTTTGACTGCACCCGTTTGATAGTTTGAGGTGTAACAACACTCAATCATGATTTTATCCCGCGCCAAACGTTTTAAAAGGACTTTGTCTTTAATCGCTGAGCAGCCATGACCAATGCGGGTTGCACCCAAGATATCAATCGATTCCCAAATCGCCTGAGGCCCTTCATCTTCTCCCGCATGAATCGTGAGTTGTAATCCTCCGGATCGCGCAATATCATAGGATTCTCCGAAAAGCCGTGCAGGATTCCCACGCTCTGCACCCGCGAGATCAAAACCAATGACGCCGCTACGCTCATGCAACGATTGTGCTTCTGATATGGCCTGTCGCGCTAAAATTGTTGCGATATGGGGGCCTTGATGCCGCATCGCAATCACGATAAGCCCCAGCTCCATATCTGGAAAGCGTTTTTTAGATTTATTGATGCCACTTAAAACCGAGCTAATCGCTTGTCTTAAAGTCAAACCGGCAAACACATGGATAATCGGCGCATATCTCAGTTCTAAAAGTCGAACATTATTCTCGTAGGCTTCCGCAACGATTGATTCAATGACAGAGGCAATATTGTCATAAAACTGTGTAATCCATAAGGGGTAATGAAACTTGTCTAAATAACGGAGCAGGGCCCCTTCCTCCCCTTCTTGTAAAACAAGCAGCTTTTCCATCTCTTTTTTCGAGTTCACTGGATTCAAGCCATGTTTCCGCATCAGTCGCCATGTCACATCAACGGGAATCGAACCATCCACATGTTGATGCAGCTCTACTTTTTCTATATCAGCCACTTCGCTTGTAATTTTTACTCGCTTCAAAATTGTCTCCTTAATTAAATAGGAAATGAGGTCAAAAGTTCGCCTAAAAAGCTTATCTCATGACAGCGTCTTGTCAAGAATGTTTAGACAAGGGATTTTTTATTTTTTCAATAAAGAAACACGATTCAGTGAATGGAAAAGAAGGAAAGGTTTGATGATGGATTCTTCAAAACACCTCTTTGAAACATATCAAGGGCCAATGACTTATCTTCTTATGTTCGCAATTGCTATTTTTTTTGGGGTCTTGTACATTTTATAACATCGTTCCGATTTTCACACTCTTTTTGGATGTGACAAAAAATGCGTATGTCAGCGCTTCAAATGAGAGATGATGCCCCTACTTTATTTTCCTCTTATTTGCTAGAACCAAATAAGAACTTTTTGATGCCCTGAAGAAAACTAAACAAAAAGGAGGGGACAGATGAAGCAATCGATATTGGCCATTATTATTGTAATCCTATTTTGTGGGGGGGCCTATGCGGAAGGAGAACAAGCCGCGTCAGACTGGCCGACTAATCAATCTGAGTCCTGTATCGCATGTCATAAAGACTTCACCCCGGTCATTGTTCAGCAATGGGGTGAAAGCAGACATTATGGCGCAGATGTCGCCTGTTATGACTGCCATAAAGCCGATGAAGGTGACATGGATGCTTTTGAACACTTTGGAAAAACCATCTCCGTCATTGTGTCCCCGAAAGATTGTGCAAGATGTCATCAGAAAGAAGTCGATCAATTTACCCACTCTCACCATTCAAAAGCCGCCAGAATACTGGGTTCCCTCGACAACCTACTGGCGGAAGTCGTTGAAGGAAACCTCGGTTTTATCACAAAAGGCTTCCCGAATGGGAATGCAGCCTCTGCTGTGACCGGTTGTTGGCAGTGTCATGGCTCACAGGTTAAAGTACTTGAAAAAGGACTTTTAGATCCCGCCACTTGGCCAAACACCGGCATTGGCAGAATCAACCCTGATGGTTCTGAAGGATCTTGCTCGGCCTGTCATTCGCGTCATGCCTTTTCTGTGGGACAGGCACGCAACCCCGAAAACTGTGGAAAGTGCCACATGGGGCCCGATCATCCCCATATAGAAATTTATAAAGAATCAAAACACGGTATCGCTTTTTATGCAAATAAACACAAGATGAATCTCGATAACGAAAAATGGGTCCTAGGAGAAGATTATAATGCGGCCCCAACCTGTGCCACCTGTCATATGAGCGCGACCCCGACTCAAAAGGTGACGCATGATGTCGGGTTACGGATTAGTTGGAACAACCGGCCCGTCCTCTCGATTCGACCTGAAGTTTCAGATGCCAAGCTGGGTCTTCCTGGTAAAGATATTCCTTGGGACACACGCCGAAATAATATGAAGGATGTCTGTATGAACTGTCACAGCGGAGGATACGTTGAAAGTTTTTATATGCAATACGATGGATTAATTGAGCTCTACAACAGTAAGTTTGCACAACCGGGACAAGACCTGATGAAACTGGCAACACCATTGCTCAGACCCGTTATTTTTTCCAATAAACTGGAATTCATCTGGTTTGAAATTTGGCATCATGAGGGACGACGGGCGAGACATGGTGCCTCAATGATGGGACCCGATTATACGCATTGGCACGGAATGTATGAAGTCGCGAAAAACTTCTACACCGAATTTATACCGGAACTTGAGGAATTGGTCGAAAAAAATCTCAAATCAGATCAAGCTGAAAAAGTAAAACAGGCTGAAGCTTTAAAAGTAAAACTGGAAGCCGTTTTATCCTCTTCCGACCATCGATGGTTTATTGGAAAAATGGATCCCGGAGAAAAAAAGAAACGGGAACAACAACGTCAGGAATTCAAGGGACGTTATCAGGACTGAATATGAATCAAAGCCAAGACCTGCTTATGTAAGACTAGCCCCATCTTACTTTTTTTAAATCTAAAGATGAGGACTCTAAAGAATCGATGATACCCTGAGCCAATTTATCAACATTTCCTCTTTTTCGAATCAAGAGGACGATATTGGTCACCATGGTTTCCAACTCGTAATTTTTTTCAATATGGCAACTGATAATGGTCAATTGTTTTTGTCGAACCACTTCAGTAATCTGTTTGGAATCAATGCCAATCGGGGTAGTAATACTCAGCTGTCGATAAGAGTCTCGTGCGTAAATTTTCTCAAATTGTTTGAGTAATATCAATCCACCCAATGCAATGATTGTCGTTGAAACAGAAATAAGATAATAGCCTCCCCCACAGGCCATCCCAATCGCGGCGACCGTCCATAAAGAAGCGGCTGTCGTCAAGCCACGCACATTCACACCCGCTTTAATAATCACACCGGCCCCCAAGAAACCAATCCCCGTCACAATTTGGGCAGCAATACGTGTCGGATCTGAAGTATAACCCGAGCCTTCAGTGGCTCTTGCAGCAACAATGGATAAAACCATGAAAAGAGCCGCCCCCAGACTCACCAATAAATGTGTCCGCAATCCTGCATCTCGCCCATGAACATCGCGTTCAAGGCCGACAAAACCACCTAATAGGGAGGCAACAAATAAACGAAGTAAAATTTCTGTAAATTCTCCAGACATCATATGACTCGACAGTTTAAATAGGGTTATCCAACATCAACATTCTATGATAGAGATCCCTTTAAGTTTAAAGAAGGTTCAGTGGAATAGCAAGGATGCCACAAGCTACAAGCACCTGCGCTTAAACGGAACAAGCTTGAAAAATTTCAACAATATGGCAATCCTCTATCTGTGAGCAGCCCCCGACCCGACTTAGACACTTTTTTATTTTACGAGGCGCTTGTTCGGCTTCTTCGGGATTGCCATTCTGGATTTCCTCAGATTCATCCAAAATTGACACAATACAGCATCGCTATAATACTTGTTAAAGTGCTCGATAAGCGGCACAAGGGGCAGCTGCGCCCAAAGTAGATACATTCTTTCATAAGGAGTCCGCATCGAATGGAAGTCGCAGATGGAAGCTTGAGTCTCGCAGTTGCGCTCACCGCAGGGGTAGTGGCCCAAAGCCTTGCACGCACCCTGCGCATTCCCGGCATCGTGCTCCTTTTAGCTTTTGGGGTCATCCTTGGCAAAGGGGGCATGGGATGGGTCGAACCGAGGGCCCTTGGGGAAGGACTGTTCGCGATCGTCGATTTTGCGGTGGCGGTCATCCTATTTGAAGGAGGGCTCGGGCTTGATCTCTTCCGGCTTCGCCGGGTTGAAGCGGTGGTTCGCCGACTCATCACAATCGGCCCGCTTGTGACTCTTCTTGGGGCAACTGTCGCTGCCATTGGGTTCATTGGCTGGCCATGGCACCTCGCCTTCCTTTTTGGCAGCCTCGTTGTGGTCACGGGCCCCACAGTCGTCACGCCACTTGTTCGGGATATCCGTCTACGCCCCAGAATCAAAACAATACTGGAAGCAGAAGGGCTTTTAATTGATCCGATTGGCGTCATCTTGTCTGTGCTTGTCCTTGAAATCGTGACGACACCGGCCTTGGGTACGATTGCAAGTGGATTTACAACCCTGCTGCTTCGTTTCGCGTTTGGCGGGATTGCCGGGCTTGCGGGAGGATTTTTAATCAGCTGGATTCTCCGCAGCCGCCTTTTGGCCCGACATGGATACGAAAACATCTTCACCCTCGCATCCGTCGTACTCGTCTTCCACGGCTGCAACGCCATCGTATTTCACAGCGGCATCTTGGCGGTCACACTTGTCGGGGCCGTGGTCGGTAATATACGTTCTTCTGCTGTGAGGGATCTTCGGGAATTCAAAGACCAATTGACCGTTCTCCTCGTTGGACTCCTTTTTATTTTATTGGCCGCAGACATCCATTTCGAAGATTTACAGCACCTCGGATGGGGCAGCGCCGGGGTCATCGCATCGCTCGTTTTAATTGTCCGACCTCTGGGGGTTTGGCTCTCAACATTGCGCTCGAACCTGACATTTCAGGAAAAAATATTCATCGCTTGGATTTCACCCCGCGGGATCGTTGCCGCCGCAGTCGCTTCACTCACAGCTGCAATCATGGAAAGCAAGGGCATGGCAGGCGGAGCTGAGCTTCGCGCCCTTGTTTTTCTTACCATTGCCTTCACCGTTGTTTTCGCAGGGCTTTCAGCGCGTCCCCTGGCGAAACGGCTCAAGCTCAGGCTCCCAAGGCGAGACCGGGTCGCCATTCTTGGCGCACACGGTCTCGGACTGATACTGGGTGATGCACTTCGCAAAGGAGGACGATCCGTCGTGTTCCTCGACTCCGACCCAAAGCTCTGCCGACAGGTAGAAGAAGCCGGTTTTCAAGTGGTCTTTGGGAATCCGCTAGAAGAAAGAACTTTTTTACGCGCACAAATTGAACTGGTTGGCACCGTATTGGGCATTACATCGAACAATCACTTAAATCTCACCTTTATCAGCCAGGCAAAGAAATTGTTCAAGGTACCCAATGGCTATATTGCCCTAGACGAATTAGAGGGAATTGAGACACCCGAATATGTCCGCCACCAAGAGGGAAAAGTGCTCTTTGATGGGCCACATGATACCAAACGATGGGATGTCCGTTACCGTCATAAAACCTTAACCATTGAAACACTTTCCTTTTTGTCATCCAAACAGAGTGATGATACAACAGATCAAACGAAGCGGAAGCAGCTCAACGAAGGAGACCACTACGTCATTCTCGCAATCCAACGCGGGGAAAGGGTCTTTCCGATGCGGATTGATACCCTAGCTCAAAATGATGATCTGGCCACAGTGGCGATATTCAAAACCAAACGGAAGCAGGCCATTCGGTCACTCCATGCTTTGGGCTGGCATTTGGATACAGAGCAAGTCTGCTCAATTAAATCAAGAATCGATTCACTTTAAGCGATGTTCGGATGTAGTCTGGGATAAATTCATAAAATCAACTCAGCCAAGCCATAAACAGGAAATTGATTGCCATCAATCTCTATTTCCCCGGTCACGATGCCCATGGCGAATCCGCCGATCACCCAGTTTGCGATGATATTTTTCTGCTCCAGATCTAAAGAGACCTTGTGGCTTGAATCATTAAATTTAAAATCCCCTGCCCAGCCGGTCGGCCAACGATAAAAGCCCTTCGTCCATCTGCGATCTTTTATTTTTGGATGGATGGTTTCCAGCTCATAGGGCTTGCCATTGATGACGACAAAACCCAGATTTAAACCCGTCAATAGGCCAAGCACCTCATTTTTTTGAAGATGAAAATAAAAATCGTCATTTTTTCCGATGACCGCATAAATACCGTGAAAATCTTTGAACACGCCGACATAGTTTCGGGACAAGCGATTAAAAGCGGGCAAGTATAAAAATTCGTGAATCACACGCCCTTGAATCGTCCGCCCCTTCCATTTTAAGGTCGCCTTCGCAGAGCCTAGCTGGAACTGGCTTAATCCTTTTTCTTTTTTCAAAGCGGTTTGAATGGGTTCGATCTTTAAAACCAGCGCATTCACATCACTCTGAATGGTCACGCCATCTTTAGGCCTTCCTTCAAACGAAAAAAATTCAGAGCTTGGAATGTCCGCCATTTTTGCTTCCGGATTGGGGTATAGACCATTCCCTTTTGGCGAAAGCCAGCCCTGCTTTTCATCATGCATCACGACAAAATGGTCGGCCTGCCAGGTCTCCTGATCCTGCCCACGGTTATTGTCGATGGCAAAAGCCACTTTGCCGATCTCGTCTTCTCCCACAAATGAAAAATAATCCGAATAATACGCCAGCTTTAATTCGGCCAATTCCGTTTCGGGGACTTCAAATATTTTGTTGATGGGTGGTGTAGAAGTACAGGCCATCACAAATTGCGCACAATAAATGAGGACAAGCAGTTTGCAGGGTTTTGTAAGGTTTTTGAGACTAGAAATTTTCAAAACTTATTTTTTAGATTTTCTTTTCTTTTTCTTCTTGCCCTTTTCCCAATCATCCATTTCTTCACGGATCCCTTTGATTGTGCTTTCCTTTTTGGGATGTTCAAGGGTGAAGCGATACTCCCGTTTACTCACGGGTATCACTTCGATTTCTTTATCTAAAAACTGTTGAATTTCTTCAAGTCGTGGTTTCTCTTCTCGACTGCAAAAAGAAAGGGCCTGCCCTTTTTTAAAGCCCCGTCCCGTTCGGCCCACACGATGCACATAGTTTTCCGCCTGCTCGGGCAAATCGTAATTCACCACATAATGCACATCAGGAATATCAATGCCGCGCGCCGTGATATCTGTCGCAATCAATATATTGCATGTCCCCATTTTAAATTGCGCCATCACTTCAGATCGTGTGGCTTGTTCCTTATCGCCATGTATCGTCAGCGTCTCAATCTCCACACGCGCCATTGCTTTTGCCACCCGTTCTGCACGCACCCGCGTCCGAACAAAAACAATAATTTTACTTTCGGGATGATCTGAGATAAAGCGCTCCAAAAAAAAGCGTTTATCATCCATTTCTACAAACATCACAAAATGCGTCACATTTTTAGAGACAAGGTTTTCCGGAGAAATCTGAATACGAATGGCAGAGTGTTGCACTTGAGAGTAGGCCAGGTTTTTGATCTCTTTATTAATCGTTGCAGAAAAGAAAAGGGTTTGGTGTTTACGGGTCAGTTTCTGTTTGATGGATTGAATATCCGCAATAAAACCCATATCCAGCATCAAGTCCGCCTCGTCCAGCACAAGCGTCTGAATGGCATTCAAGTGAATAACGCCCTGATGAATAAAATCAAACATCCGTCCGGGGGTTGCCACCAAGACATCAATGCCGTGAAGGAGTTTTTGAATTTGAGGGTCTTGATCAACGCCGCCGTAAATGGCCGTGGCCTTCACCTTCGTTTTTTTTGCAAGCGCATTAAAAACTTCACAAATTTGCAAGGCCAGCTCATGAGTGGGAACCAACACAATACATTGAATACCGGATACACGTTTACTACTTTTTTTGATATGAATATTTTGCACAATGGGAATCGCAAAGGCAGCGGTTTTCCCCGACCCTGTTTGGGCGATCGCCAAAACATCCTCACCTTTCAGGATGGAAGGGATGGCTTTAAACTGGATGTCGGTGGTGCGCTTGAAGCCCAGATGCTCTAAATTATGGGTAATGGCTTGATCGAGATGATATTTCTCAAATTTCATACGGAACCATTCATGAGTTGTCGCAAGCCTTCGCTAAATTTTGTTGCGCCGCCATAGGCAGGGTGCCGCACTTTCGTGTGAGCAATGCTTAATTCAGTCAAAGTACCACTTGCGATATTGCCCAGGGCCGCGATGGGAATATTCGGGAATAATGAGAGAAAGTGTTTTAAATAATGCAGGCCCTCCCCTTTTTCTTTAGATGTCGGGGTGCGATTCGATAGCGGGCCGCGTTTTCCCTCAGGATGCCAGGGAACGGCGTTGGATAATACGGTCGATTCTGTCAAGCCCAGTGCATCCAATATTCTCCAAACGATCGTCGCAGAAGGTTCGCTCCAGGGCCGTGTGCGGGATGAAATCCGCGCGCCATTGCATGTATTGATACGCGGAATTTTTCCTTCACAGATCAAGCGTTCGGAGGTAAAAGGAATGCCGCTGAAGCGGCAGCCCTGATAACCCGCAGCTTCCCCGATCAAGACCAGTTGTGGATTCGGTGCGGATAAATGGCGAAAGAGGCGTTCTTGTCGCAGGTTATGCGCATTGAAGTCTAAGTCCGAATCGGATCGTTCTGACCAGGGGTTGAACATGCCTGCATGTTTCGGGAGCGAAATCGCGTGAATAAGTTTTTTGATTTCAGCGTGAGACGGCGGCAAGCTCATAAATTCATTTTCCGTTTCATGTAAAGGTAAGCGAGGGAGATGAGGCTCATCAATATCACGGCTGCCAGCGTGTAGATTAAAATTCTGAGTTTATTCTTGAGCTCTTTTTCAATCTGTTCATCAATGACTTTTTCAATGGTCAGTATTTTTTCATCTATTTTTGCTTCAAGTAACACCATCTGCTCTGCCATAAATTTTTCTGCTTCCGTCTTGGCCTGAGAAACAAACGCCTCTTTCTTTTTATCGATGAAATCATCCGTCCTTTTCTGAACAGTCTTGGTCGCGTCCCCGACGATCTTTGCCGTACTGAGGGCCTTTCCCATTTTAAGCAACAAGTTTTGCCAAGCCATAATCTAAATGCCTATCGTAAATTCTGTCATCAGCCATCCTGCAATGATCGTGAGGAAGATCATCAACGAAAATTCCAGTTTTAAAGTACTGGATCGAAACTGAAGCAGTTTGAGGAGCATCATCCGCTGGGCCAATCGCGGGAGTCCCCGATACCACATCACCAGTCCAATGACTTCATAGATGATGTAGCC
>JAJDBX010000003.1 GCA_029261135.1 Nitrospirota bacterium | reverse complement strand
AGTTAATAAGGTAATCCCTCCTACTCTAAGTGACACGAAAGTAAGTGTCTTAAGATAGAGGGCGGATTCTTTGCTTTATACCCTCTTTTTTGGGACAAAAGTGGCTTGATGAGAAAATGCGAACCGATTAGATCTGATTTAGAATCTTTTCCAAAGTTAAAGATCTTTTTCCTCAAGGCGTTGAAGCTCATTTTGTTAAAAAGCGTGTCTGGGAAAGTGATTTCAACCTATTGATCTTTAAGGGTTGTTATGGTATAAAATAGCAGGTCCATAGTTTGAAAGTGAACAGAGAGATTTTATTCTGTAGTTCTTTTTAATTTGCTACAGTTTTTTTTTAACTGATTTAGCTAGCTGTGGGCGTTTCGTCAGCAAAGTGCTGATAACATAACAGGAGAAATAAACAGTGAGTACAGGAACAGTAAAATGGTTTAACGGTAGTAAGGGTTTTGGTTTTATCACACCTGAGAACGGGGATGACGTGTTTGTCCACTTTTCAGCCATTACCGGTGACGGTTACAAATCCCTTGAAGAGGGTGATGAAGTCGAATTTGAAATCACCGAAGGCCAAAAAGGCCCACAGGCCACCAACGTCAGTAAAATTTCCTAATATATAGGATTTTATTGTATTGAAATTGCCCTTCCGGAATAATTTTCCGGTGGGGCTTTTTTATGCCGTTTTTTTTGTTCTTTAACGCTGACCGACAATGATATTGTCCCAGGCTTCTCTTTCCCCATCCATGTCGGATTTTTTGATTTTTTTAAGTTCTACATTTTTTGTGATATCGTTGTTTATCTCCGAACTTTCTAAATGGGTATTGAATGTCTCAGCTTGCCCATTTCTTCATTTAATGTCTCTAAGAAAAATATCTAGTCAAGTATTCTTGAAAATTTCTACTAAAATTAAAATAGTTTAAGCTGCTCAAGAATCATCACTGAATACAATTTCAAGGACATGACCTTTATGCGCTCCTTAAGATTCTTGACGATGAAATGATAGCGGATATACTTAAAAAAAATCTCATTTTCGAGTCTGGAATTTCTTGGTCTAGGTGTTTAATCATGGAGGAAATGACGATGTTCCGTAAAACATATCCAAAAAAGAAAATTGAAATAGCTTTGGATACGGGAATATGAACACTCTTTTCAACACTGCTTTGGGCAGAAACCCCACTATTCTTGAGTGACTTTTTAATCGTTTTGGGAGAACCCATAAGACAAAAGCAGGAGCCGGTTCAGAAAGGCTTGATTGTCTTGACCAAAATGACCAAGACAGGATCAGGGTGATTGAAAAACGACTTGATGAGGCGGAAAGCGAGGGCGCTTTTGTGAAGAATCAAATCAGTTCTATTAATAATCGCTTGGGTTATAGAATTCTGATTAACTTTTATATCACGATGGAGTTTGAAGATTTCGAAAATTTTGACAAGGCTTTAGATACACATGATGTTGGAGTTTTCACATTAGCACGTTTGAATGATCGATTAAGAGGGTTTATCGGCATTGAATTTGAGCGGACAGCGACCACCGAAGGGGGAAGCAGTCGTGGAGACAGTCTTGAAGTGAAACAAGGATGGATCGAGTACACGGTGAGCGATGCATTCAATCTGCGATTTGGCGTGGTCTTGGTTCCTTTTACAAAATTTAATCTGGTTTACTTTGAGCCAATGCAGGAGTTGACTGAAGGACCCATTAAGATGCGAAGGGTTGTGCAGTGAGCTGGTCAGAGGAGGGCGCAGGGTTCATTGGAGAAGTCTCTATTGAAAACGCACTCTTGCCTGATTTGGTCGTGGAATATGAATAATATTAGGGGCTGTCCTAGATAACAGAGAAAATTCTATGTAGGGCGTGATGAGAAAGAGTCGCTTAGATTATTCAAAACAAGAAAAGTTAATTGAATATTTTGTCTCAGGGACAACAGCCGCTTGTGCGTCGATTTTACTTGGCATCAACAAAAACAGTGGAGCCTATTATTTTCATCGACTTCGTGAGATTACTGCCATAGAGGCCGATGAGTCTTATTTTGGTGGTAAGCGCTTATTCTGGGGATTATGACACTGAAGGTCATGGCATTTCGGGGTGGGCTTGCGATTTTAAGTTTGAAAAAAGTCGCTTTGAGCTATTGGTGAGTCTGCCAAATTTGACCTCGATAGGGGGGATTTGAGGCAGATGGAACCACCACAGTCCCAGAATCTTTTGAAGGCAAGGATGTGCAGACGAACTACCGTTTTTGGTTTGAGGGTTTAAACCAATCATTTTTGGGTAGAGGTTTCCCAAATCCAACCTTTTGAGTAGTCGTCAGATATGGTGATTCTGAAATTGTTGACGACGGCGATGGAAACACAGGTGAAAATATAGAAAAGCGGACGACTTTTGGTTTGAACTATCGACCTTCAGAATCATGGGTTTTTAAGACTAAATATCAATGGAACAAACAGAGAATGAAAAACTGGATCATGGCGACAATGATGGATTTTCGGCATCAGTCGCTGCCGTTTTTTAGATTTCAAGAAAGTAATATTGAGTCCGTATGAAATTTTTAAGGGACAAGTCTCACCCCCACAAGAAACAGATTTTTTTCTATATAAGGAAGAATGAGTTGGTTTGGATATGAGCAATGGCCTAAGCGAAGGGAGACTGAAGTCGAGGTTTTCGATGAAAATCAAACTCATCGTTCTATTTCTATTCCTTTCAATGCTCCCGATGCTGACTGTCGGCATCATTGGATACAGGCATGAAAGAACAACCCTCCAGGAGAGTATCGGAAGAAAATTAGAAGCGTCTGCAGCTCAAAGCATCGATAAAATTGATCGATTGTTATTCTTTAGCCAAGAAGACGTCAAAGCCTTGGCTGTCACAGAGGTGATGCAAGATGTCATTGCTGGTGATCCCGATGGTCGGATGACAAAAACTTTGATTGGATTAAGGGAGACTTACGGGTTTTATTTGGGGATGGTTGGCGTGAATGTTCAAGGGGAGGTTGTTGCCTCAAGCGATCCAGAAATCATCGGAGTGAATGTTGCGGATCAGAGATGGTTTCAAGAGACAATGCAAAACCGAACACTTCGAATCGGAGACTTGGGAAAGGACAAGATTTTTGAAGGGAGTACCATTAATTTCTCCCTACCTATATTTTCCACTGTGGATTCATCCAAAATTTTTGGCATACTTTCTTTACTATTTGACCGAGGCGAACTCTTAGAAGCGACCAGTTCAACAAAAGTGAACGATGCTGGTCAAAATGAATTTGGTTACGCGGTGATCCTTAATGAGAACGGTGATGTGATTTCTGGACCCGGTTTCGCTTTCAACAATGAAGAGGTAATCATGAGCTCTGAGACCACTTCATTGCCCAAAAATTTCTTTGATATGAACGAGGATCTCTCCCTTTTGGTCAGTCATGGTGGACAAGGTTATTTTGTTTTGGATGATCATATCGGGAATGAGTCTTTAGTGGGTTATGCGGGGTCGAAAGGATATCGTGATTTTGAAGGCTTAGGCTGGTCTATTTTGGTGATACAAAATGCAGAAAAAGCTTATATCCCTATTATTCAGCTTCGCAATCAATTTATGAAGGTCAGCTCCTTTATTGGCGTGATCACCATTATACTCGGATTTGTGATCTCGGGAAGAATCTGTCGGCCGATACAAAAACTAACCCATTTTGCCAATAATGCGGCCAAAGGAGATCTTTCTCAAGAGATTAAGATTGAATCAGGTGATGAAATTTCTATCCTCGCCTCTTCTTTTAACCACATGACGGCAAGTTTGAAAGCGTCGATGAAGTTGGAAAAAGAAAAATCAGAGCAGGCTGAGACCGCAAATCAGGCAAAATCAGAATTTTTATCCAAAATGAGTCATGAACTACGTACTCCGATGAATGGGATCTTAGGGATGTCCGACGTGCTTTTAAGAACATCTTTGACCGAAAAACAGCGGGGTTTTGCTCAGACGATTCACAACTCAGGCAAATCGATGCTCCGCATTACAAATGACATTCTTGATTTTTCAAAGAGTGAGGCCGGGAAACTTGTATTAGAAGAAATTCCTTTTAGTCTACATGAAGTGATTGAGGAGACCATCGAACTGTTTTCAGCATCTGCACGAGAGAAGGGGATAGAGCTTGTCTGTAATATATGGGACACGATTCCAACCCGCTTGAAAGGAGATCCTGGACGTTTGCGTCAAGTTTTAATCAACTTGATCGGAAATGCAATTAAATTCACAAAAGAAGGGACGGTTGTCGTTGAAATAAAACAGTCTGGAGATAAGCGCAATCAATGTGACCTTCGCTGTTGTATTGTTGATACAGGGATTGGCATGACGCAAGAAGCGCAAGAGCGTATCTTTCAACCCTTTATTCAAGTGGATAGCTCAACGACGCGAAAATTTGGTGGAACAGGCTTAGGCTTGGCGATCTCAAAGCAAATTATTGAATTGATGGGAGGGGAGATTGGTGTAGAAAGTGATGTTGGGAGGGGTGCTTCGTTTTGGTTTAAAGTCTCTCTGAGCAAACTGCCCTTTAATAAAATGCGGAAGGCACGAAGAAAATACGTTGGCGAGTCTCGTGTTTTGATTGTGAACAGTAATGAATATTTGGCCAGGTCAGTGGAATATCGGGTTCTTGCTTGGGGGCTTCAAAGCTGTATCACGCATGATGGAAATGAAGCGATAAAGATCCTTCTCAAGGCCGCTGAAAGTGGGAAAAATTATGATGCAGCGATTTTGGACACAATGATGGATGGTCTGGCTTTGGCTCGTTTGATTAAGGCAGAACCTGCAATTCCAAATATTCATTTAGTCATTTTGGCTCCGATTGGATTTTCAGAAGATGAGGAAGCCTTGTCTCAGAAAATTGAGTTTGATCTCCTGACCAAGCCATTTCACGCTTCTCACCTCTACAATGCCCTCGTAAGCGTCATGGGTATGTCCTCTGGTCAAAATACCTCAAGGTCTCGTACAAAGCAGGAAGAGAATGAGACAGCCCTCTTTGAAGGGTCTATTCTTGTGGTTGAGGATAATTTGGTCAATCAGGCTGTTGTTGTGGCGATGTTGGAAAACTTGGGCTGTCAGGCAGAAGTGGTCGGAAATGGCCTGGAAGGGATTTCTGCCCTCTCCCGTTTTCCTTACGACCTGGTTTTGATGGATTGTCATATGCCTGAAATGGGGGGAATCGAGGCAACAGAGATTATTCGAAGTCATGAGAAAAAAGAGGGGGAAGGGAAACACATCCCGATTGTTGCGATTACAGCTCAGGTGATTCAAGGCGACCGTGATGAATGCTTAAAGGCGGGCATGGATCATTATTTAAGTAAACCGATTCAACAGGATGCGCTTCAGGGCGTTCTTGAGAGATATTTACCAAACAAATTGAACTTAAATAAAAAAGACACATTACAAACAAAAGGTCTGAAAGAGGGAAACAACCTTGTTGAGGGACTAGGAAATTTGGCAGAATCGACAATTAATCAGTCTGCTTTAGATGAAATACGTGGACTTCAGCAGCCAGGAAAACCTGATATTTTGTCAAAAATTGTTGAATTATTTCTAAAGGATACGCCGGTTTTATTAAATACGCTACAGGAAGCTCTTGTTCAGGGGAACGGAGAGGTGATACGAAGAACAGCCCACGGTTTAAAGTCATGCACAGCCGAAGTCGGGGCAATGAAACTTTCGGAACAATTTGAAACACTTGAAATGATGAGTCGTCAAAATCAGATTAAGGATGCAAAAGAGACCTTTTTTGATATTGAGGAGGAGTATGCCAGGGTGCAGGAGGCATTAGAACAGCTAGGCCAAAGGAGCACAATATGACAGAGATGCAAAACAAGCAAGGACGGACAACCGTACTTGTTGTGGATGATAGGGAAAGCACACGGTTGTTGGTTCGGGCTGCATTGGAACAAGCGGGTTTCGTGGTTGAGGAAGCCCATGACGGTGAATCGGCACTTTCAGCTTTTTTGGAATATCAACCCGATATTGTTTTGCTGGATGTGGTCATGCCGGGCATGGATGGTTTTACCACCTGCGCTGAAATACGAAAACTTCCAGGGGGGCATTCCAGTCCGATCATTATGACAACGGGAACAAATGATATCGATGGCATTAATCGTGCCTATGAGGTGGGCGCAACGGATTTTGTCACTAAACCCATCAACTATGTGATTTTAACACACCGATTGCGGTACATGGTTCGTGCCATTCAAAATCAGATTGCTCTAGCAGAACAGGCCATTCGGGATCCTTTAACCGATCTTTATAATCGCCGATATTTCAGAACGCGTATCCAGGAAGAGTTGACCCGTGCGGAAAGAGATCAAGAGATTGTGGCTGTTTTTTTGTGTAATATCGATAATTTTAAATCCATCAATGAATCCTTAGGGCACCAAAAAGGGGATACAGTGTTAAAGGCTGTTGCGCAAGGTGTTCTAGATACGATTCGCGGATATGATCAGGTTTTTCGTTGGGGGGGAGATGAAATTGTTGTCATTGTCCCCAAGTTTGAACTGAGAGAAGATTTGTCCCCTGCAAACCGGATTCGAAGCCGGGTTGAAGGTATTTCAAAAATGCTTTCTTTGGGTGTGGATGTGGATGTGAGTATTGGTATCTCTCTTTTTCCTGAACATGGGAGTAATCCAGAAGCGCTTATTCATCAAGCAGAGCAAGCCTTGTTTATTGCGAAGAAGGGGAAAAGTAAAGTTCAGATCGGGGAGGAGGAGTACCATCTGAATGAGGATACCGTCAAGGCCGTCTTTCAACCTGTTGTTGATTTAAACACAAGAGAAATTATAGGTTACGAGGCACTGACACGGGACCTGACCGGGGAATTGAACGTTTTTGAATTGTTTAATAAATATAATTCTGTTGGAAAACTGAAGGAATTGAAAGGCATTCTTTTTAAGAAACAGATTAAAATGGCAAAACATCTTGGATTAAACAAGGTCTTTGTGAATGCAGATTTTAACTTACTTGATTACTTAGGTCCCATCGAGAAGCCATCCGGACTTGATGTCATTATTGAAATTTCGGAGGTCGAAGCCCTTCTTGACGTAAAGAAAAATTTGGATGCTGTGAGGAAGTGGCGGGAATTGGGGTATAAATTTGCGATCGATGATTTTGGTGCCGGGTTTATTTCATTGCCTTTTATCGCTTTTGCGATTCCTGAATATATCAAGTTGGATCGATCGACCATGTTGTTGTCCGTTTCTTCGGACAAGTTAAAAGATTTTTTGCATCATTTAACGGCGGCCTTATCGAAGTATACTTCCGAAGGGATTATCGCTGAAGGGATTGAAGAAGAGCAAGAATTGCAGAGAATGAAGGAGATCGGCATCCCTCTTGGACAAGGGTATTTATTAGGGCGGCCAGAAGAAATATTATTGGAAAAGGCGGGTTCGTGATTGAAATGATTTGTGTTTCTCGTATCTTTGTCGTCTGTGGTTTAAGGCGAGCAAAAAGGGTTTTTTCGTACGATTGTTTCACCTCGTTTTGCGCTTGTAGAAATAAGGTCAATTTTGCACCCGACCAGATCTGAAATGGCTTCGATATAGTTCTGAGCATTTTGGGGAAGCTTGTGATAAGAGGTAATCCCATTTGTTGATTCGTCCCATCCTGGGAAATATTTAAGTATAGGGCTTGCCGTTTCAAGGCTTCTTAATGAACTTGGCATTTCCGTGACCGTTTTCCCATCTACTTTATAAGCGACACAAATAGCAATTTCTGACAATCCATCGAGTACATCCAGTTTTGTAAGCGCTAACGAGGTCATGTGGTTAATGCGAACGGTGTGACGCACTTGTATTGCATCAAACCACCCGCATCGCCTCGGGCGGCCTGTGGTTGCACCAAATTCGTTCCCATTTTCACGCAGGGTCTCCCCTATATCGTCGGTTAATTCAGAAGGAAAGGGGCCACTGCCGACTCTTGTTGTGTATGCCTTTGTGACGCCAAGGACTTCATCAAGACGTGTGGGGCCAACCCCTGTTCCTGTCGAGGCGCCTCCCGCGCCGGAATTTGAAGATGTCACATAGGGGTAAGTCCCGTGATCTACATCAAGGTGAGTGCCTTGTGCGCCTTCAAAAAGGAGGTCTTTTCCTTCATCAATGGCGGTATTTAAAAGTTGAGCCGTATTGATGACATAGGGTTTAATTGCTTTAGCATAGGTGATATATTCCTGATAAATGTCTTCCAAACTGAAAGGAGGGGCATGATAGATATGATCTAAGATTGTATTGATTTCGCTTAATTTTGTTTCCAATCGTTCACGAAATAAGTCTTGATCAAAAAGGTCACAGATACGAATACCCGATCTTGACATTTTATCCGCGTAAGCAGGGCCAATCCCTCGGCCTGTGGTGCCAATCTTTTTATTTCCCTTTGTTTTTTCACTTTCGAGATCAAGTTTTTGATGGTAGGGCATGATCAGGTGGGCCGATTCGCTGATATAAAGCCTTCCTGATACGGAAATATTTTGATTGTTGAGGGTACTGATTTCTTCAAGCAAGGCTTTGGGGTTGATCACGACTCCGTTGCCGATGACACCCGTTTTCCCTTCTTGCAGAAGTCCAGTGGGGATGAGATGGAGGACGATGGTTTTCTCTCCGATAACAATCGTATGTCCCGCATTGTGTCCGCCTTGATAGCGAATCACATAATCGGCATACTCAGAAAGAAGGTCAACAATCTTCCCTTTGCCTTCGTCGCCCCATTGTGTTCCGATTACGACTAGATTCATTGTCTGTTCCTCCCAAAAGGACTCAGCATGGTAGAGTTTTTCGCTTTTGATGTCAAGATGCGGTTTTGATTCCTCCCTTGACAATAGGGAGGACGTTGGCGCATAAATCAAAGTTTTGTGATCCCTAATTAAGATCGAGATTTATCGTCGTGCTAAAAAAACGCTTCTTTGATTTAGAAAGCAATTGGGAAAATAGGCTCATTCTATTCTCAGTATTTCTCTTTCCTATCGTCGTTGCCACCTTGACGCATGGCGGGACTGGGCTTTATAGCTTATTGTTTACTCTAAGTTTGTTTCATATACGCGGTTCTTGGGGCCTGTTACGTCGTTTTGAAAAACAAATTTTGCTGGGTTTCTTGCTCTTTTTTCTATTTTCTTTTTTGTCCCTTTTCATGACCGAAGATCTCCATGAAGGCTTTAAACGTTTAGAGCGATACCTTCGTTTTTTTGCATTGCTCCCAATTTATCTGATGTTGAGACAAAAGAAGCTTTATTCTGCGAAATTTTATTTCGCAGGCACATTTGTCGCGGTGTTTGTCATGTGTGGACAAGCCATCTATCAGGTTGAAATTTTAAAAAGTCCTGTTGCAAATGGGGCTTACCACAAAATCATTATGGGCAACCTCGCGGTGCTTTCTGTGTCTTTTGTTGTAAGTGGTGTTTTGTTCTACGGAAAGAATAAGATCCATTATGGTGTGGCCATCCTTGCTGTTATGGCGGGTGTATATGCCAGCCTCCTTTCAGGCTCGCGGACGTCATGGTTGTTTTTCCCTTTTATACTGATGAGTTTAGTGTGGCTCTATCGAAAAAAGATCAACAAAGGTGCATTAACACTGATTGTTTTCGGAGCGATTGTTGTGATTTCATTGCTAGGGCTTCTAGGCCCGGAACGTCTGGGTAAGGGATTTGAAGAGGGCTGGACGGATTTAAAACATTTTCAAGAAAATCCGAATGAACACAGTTCTTTAGGGGCTCGGCTTGTGATGTGGCGGAATAGTCTCCTTATTTTTAAGGACTCCCCTTTACTCGGAACAGGCATGGGCGACTTTAAAAATGATTCTCAAAAACTATTAGAAAATGGTCTGTCTTATAGAAATGATTTTGCAGTTAATCAAGCCAATGCGCATAATCTTTATTTCCAATTGTTGGCCGAGGGGGGATTGGTGGGCCTCACATTATTAATGGTAACGCTATTTATTTTTCCCTCTGTCCACTTACTCCGTTTATGGCGGAGCGCCGAAGATCGGCTTCTTCATTGTTATACCTTATCAGGCTTGATTGGAGTTTTGGCTTTTGCATGGTTTGGTATTAGCGAAAGCTGGGTGAACCGAAATCCCATGGTTACATCCTATTGCTTCATGATGGTGGTTTTCTTATCGAGCACATCAAATAGACTGGAAGCCCTTAAGCGTTGATGGATTAGGCGGATATGAACATTCTTGAACTCTGCCTTTCACCCTCCCTCGGTGGTTTAGAACTTTACATGTTCCGGACCGCCAAAAATCTCTCGAAGACTGACACTGTTTTTTCTGTGATTCATCCTGTCGGGCGACTTCGGCCTTATTTTGAACAAGAAAAGCTCTCATTTTCCCTAGAAAAAAAACACCTTCATTCCTTTCCGCTTATGACGGCAAAGAGGATCGCTTCCCTGATTGATGCACGTGAAATTGATGTACTTCACATACACTGGGGCAAAGATTTCCCGCTTGCGGCACTGAGTAAATATTTTTCCAAAAGAAAACCGCGCTTGATTTACACGCGTCAGATGAAAATGACGCGGAGCAAGAATGATGTTTATCATCGTTTTCTTTATTCACAAATGGACTTGATGTTGTGCATTACCGATCAACTTGCCAATGAGGCGAAACAATATTTAAGTACTGAAAATATCCAAAAGATAGAACGTCTTTATTATGGGGTCGATGTGCCATCCCGTTTATTGGATCCGAAAGCGCGGCTGGCCTTGCGGCAAACTCTGGGGATCGCTCAAGAGATATTTTTGGTTGGACTATTTGGCAGAATAGAAGAGAATAAAAGACAGCACTTGCTTGTAGAGGTGATCGCACGAGCCAAGAAAAATGATGTTGCGATGCAGGGATTGATTGTGGGACATGCCATGAGAGAGGATTATTCGCATCGCCTCAAATCAAGTGTCGTACAACAAGGATTGACGCAAGATGTGATCTTTCAAGGTTTTGTTGATCGTCCGCAAGATTGGATGCAAGCTTGTGACTGTGTGATTTTGGCGACTCCCGAAGAAACTTTTGGTTTGGTTTTGATCGAAGCCATGCGGGTGGGTGTTCCAGTGATCGGCACAAATCGAGGCGGCGTTCCTGAAATTATTGATCATGAGCTAACCGGTCTTTTATTTGAACCGGACAATGCAGAACAATTGTATGAATGTCTGCTTCGTCTCCAAGGAGATGATCACTTCCGCAGGAAGATCGCGAAGGCAGGTGGAGAAAAAACAGAGCGGTTGTTTGAGACGGAAAGTCACTTTCGGCAGCTCCGCGAGTACATGACTGGATGACCTTCAGTTTTTAGGCGAGTTTAGAACAAAAACTTTTCAGAAATTAAGTGTGCTGCTTTTTCTACATCGATATCCAAGATTTCTTCGCGTTGATCCATTTCATCGGGTGAAAAACTGAGCCTTTTCTCAGGGCTGTTGAGTGTTAGCCAGCGCAGTGCGGTTGCCGAACGCCGTCGAGGGTAGAACGCAGCAGTCGGAACATCTAAAGCCCCGGCGATATGAAGCGGCCCTGTTGATCCGCTGATAAACACATTGGCACATTGAATCTGTTTTGCAAAATTTTGCAGCCCTTCTGTTGATTCAAAAATAAGATGCGGAATGTCATTGAGTTGATTGCTGAGGGTCTTGGCCGTTCCTAATTCTCCCGGACCGGCAGTGAGCACGATCACATGTCCTTTTTCAGATTTGATGGTTCTCGCCAGCCTTGCATATTGTTTAATCGATAAATTATTCGCAGAGCCGCCACTTCCAGAATGAATAAAAACCAGCGCCTGTTTCGGCCCAATATGATTCGATTCGCAGAAACGGATTTTTCTTTCTTTAATGTTCTGATCTTCAAAATGAAGAAAAGGCGGTTTAGGGTTCTTTTGGATTGGAATATTTTGTTCACCGAGAAAATATCGGATCACATCTTCATTATAGACGTATTCCGGTTTTTCAGAACGTGAGCGACGCTGCATCAGCCGACGGTTATAGAAAACCAGTGCGAACTTGGTCGCTGGCGCGAGGCGGTAGGGGATACGAGCGAAGAAGGCGGCCAGGCCCACGCGTGTTCTGGAATAAAGGGTAATCACGGCATCGAATTTTTCTTTCCGGAAAAGTACAGCAAGAATAGGTGCCGAGTACCATTTTGCTTCAGGCGCAGGGTCAATCAATACTTCATCAATCCAGGGGCAGGTTTCTGCCATTTCTTTTGTGTATTGAGGCACTAAGGCCACAAGGATGGTATCCGGCATGTTTTCTTTGAGCAGCGCAAAGCTAGGGTAAGCCAGCATAAAATCTCCAAGCTTGTCGTTACGAACGATGAGTATTTTTTTTATGAGTCTAGTCTGAATTTTACTGAGTCCTTATAAGGCCGTTTCTTCTGAAAGTGTCGCCAAAATTTTTTCAGGG
The DNA here is from genome assembly GCA_029261135.1 of Nitrospirota bacterium. Classification (GTDB taxonomy): domain Bacteria; phylum Nitrospirota; class Nitrospiria; order SBBL01; family JAADHI01; genus JAADHI01. The sequence continues at coordinate 51,989 of JAJDBX010000003.1, read as the reverse complement.
GTAATGTCCTTCATGCATTGATTGTCCCGACACTGTGATAATACGGGTGTATGGTAACAGGGACTGCAGGGCAGATCTGCGCTCAGTATTTTAATCCTGTTGTGTTTTGTTTGGAAAGGGCCGGTTTCTTTGAAATTAGTAGGACCGATTAGCGCATAAACAGGGGTATTCACCGCAGCGGCGATATGTGATGGTCCGGTATCGGTCGTAATCAGCAAGGCTGCACCTGTTATGAGACCGACCAGATCATGCAAATCTGTTTTCCCAGCTAAAGAGATGACAGATTTCGGCAAAGGATTCAATTGTGCAAAATACCGACTTTCATTTTTACCGCCAATAAGGACAACTTGCTTCTTTGCTTGGACTAATTGCTGAATTAGATTCTTCCAGTGTTGAATCGGCCAAGCGCGATGATTAATGCTTGAACTTGTGTTGTGGTGGCTGTTGCTTGGTGCAAGGATAATGTAGTTTTTTTTGAGTCCAAATTGTTCAAGGATCAGCGATATTTCCGTTCCCTGCAATCGGGGTTCGGCGATTTTCAAGGCTGAATCTTCCATAAAGCTTTTGTAGATGACATGTAGCTGTTCTACCGCGTGTTTGCCATTGAGTCCTTTAAAGTGGGTATAGGGCGATCCAATTTTTTGTTTTGCTTTCAGAAGCCGCATGACGGTGTCAAAAAGGGATCCCATCTCCAAATTGACGACAAGGTCATAGGGGTTTTCGCATGCTGCCATGACAATGGCCCATTTTTTCGGATTGATGAAAAACGGGCTACGACGGCTTTTAAGTTCAAAAACATGATTGATGCGCGGGTCTGCCTTAAATAAGGACCCCATACCAGATTTTGCCGCCCAATCAATGGTGACTGTCTCTCCGTAGGTGTGGCGAAGTGGCTCGATAATGCTAGAGGAGTAAGCGGTATCTCCTAAGGCCCCGGCACGGATAACAAGAATACGCATTGTGTGATGATTCCCTGATTGTCCTTATTATAAGAAAATGTTGAAATACTAGAGCAATACCGTAAGGCGGTCAATTTTTTTTGAATAATTTTATGGAACTGAATTTTCAATGTCCATATGGTAGCATTGTACCAAAATAGAACGAAGGAAATCGCTTGTTTCAACTTTGTTTGCAACCCAAAAAGAGTATCGTGAGACAAGGATAAATAGGGTCTATTAATGATTAAAATCAGTGCCTGTGTCATTTCTTTTAATGAAGAAAAAAAAATCGAGGATTGCCTAAAGAGCCTAGCGGGTATTGTGGATGAAATTATTCTCATCGATTCTGAAAGCACGGATCTTACGGTCGACATTGCTTCATCTTATGCACCCCATATTTATCATCAAAAATTTTTAGGCCATATTGAGCAAAAAAATCTTGCGGTGAGCAAAGCAAAGCATGATTGGATCTTAAGCCTTGATTGCGATGAGCGTTTGTCGGACGAACTCAGGACATCTATTCTCAAAATTAAAGACGGTCTGGGTGGATATGACGCTTATAAAATGGCGCGCAAAACCTACTATATCTATCGCTGGTTGAACCATTGCTGGTATCCAGACATGAAGGTGAGGCTGTTCAATAAACATCAAGCAAAGTGGGGGGGGGCGAATCCTCACGATAAAGTGCTTGTCAGTACTGGAAATATCGGTCGATTACGGGGCGATATTCTGCACTACTCGTTTGACACGGTTTCATCGCACATTCAAACTTTGGATAAATTTTCAGAAATCGGCGCAAGTGAGATCATAAAAGGTAATAAAAAGGTCTCAATTTTATCGCCATTCACACGTGGTTTTTGGATTTTTTTTCGTATGTATTTTTTGAAAAAAGGTTTTTTGGACGGATTTGCCGGATTGCTCGCTTCTGTCCTATCACTCGTACACGTTTTTGTAAAGTATAGTAAAGTCCTTGTTTTACGGGGGAAAAGAAAGCTTTAATGGCTTTATTTTTTATTCAGACCTGAGACCCGATATCCTCCAAAGATGTTTTTCCAAATGAAATGCCAACGATACATTCTGACTCTTAAGTGAGTCGGATCCGGGAATAAAAAGAAAGTCACTGAGGTGACCCATCCCATTCTTTCTATTTCAAAGATATCAATCGCATTTCCGAGGTGCTTTTTCGATAAAATCCTCGATTTCGCTCAAGACTCCGTTCTTTTTCTCCTGAGAACTGGTCCTTAAAAGTATAAAAATCCCGGTGATCAGGTTCAATTGACATTCATCTGAAATGGGTTACTCTTAATATGATAACCTCTTGATAAATTTAACTTTTGATCCACTTTAAGTTCCCGGTGAGGTCAAGCCGTTCGCGGGCCAAAATGAAGAATCAGCCATCTCTAAATGATGAAAGTCCCGAGTTATTGGATCTTTTAGATTTTTTGATTCAGCTTCAAATGGGCATTCGGAAGATTACCCTCTAAGGTTTTTTTCACTCGGTTGTTTCAGATATTGTTTCAGATCTTCCCCAACGTTTGAACCGATTACTCGAGACCAAGTCCTCGTTAAAATGTAAGATTTCTAAAGATGAAATCCGGTTTCACGGAGATCTCGTTGCAAATGACCCACGGCTTATTCGGGATCTTTCTCAAATTCTACATGGCATTGATCTCGCCAGTGTCACTTTTAAAAATAAAATAACAGAAAAAGAGATGTCTCATTTCCTTCAGTTTGTGATTGAAAATCGGTTTTCTTTGCGATTAGAGAATGATCCCGTTGTTTCCCTGTTTCGAAAACGCGTTCCCTCCATTACATTAAAACTGACGAGGTTTAAGGAGGCCCTTAAGCATCCTGTGAGGAGAGGAGCGGATGTTCAATCTGGAAAAGATCTGCGAGCAGGTCGTTCTAAAAATGAAGTGGTCTCAGATAACCCGCTTTTCTTTGCTTTCGAGGAACCCGCATCGTTTTATGCTCAAGACAATCCAATAAAGCAGGCCGAGATAGATCAAGACCTCAGTGTTATTTTGCTTGAAATATTGGAGCACCCGATAGGAAATTTCTTGCAAACGGAAAAAATGGTCCTCATTTTAAAAAATCTATTGGTTCAGGGGGAAAAGGATAAGACCACCTTGGTGCTGATCAGAGCCTTACAGACGCTTGTGAAGCATTGTCAATCGGGGACGAACACCGAACAGGCTTCTTGGAGAAAATGACTGAAATATTTTTTGAATTTTGAAATACTCAATCGTTTTTTTCAAGATTGATCAAGAAACAAAAAAGAAGAAGGTGCACAAGTCCTTGCCGATAATTTTGTTGAAGTAATCGGCATTGACCTCTTTCCTGTTCTGTTGAAAATAATAGACGGAGAGGTGCATCTATCAGGACGTAAACAAGCCCTTTATTATCTTGTGCAATGCGGGGCTCCTGCGATTCCATGTCTTATCCCGCAATTAAAGCATAAGAAATGGTTTGTTGTGAGAAATATGCTCAAGGATTTGAAAGCAGTGCTAGCGATTCCTAAGATGGTCAATTGTCTGCAGCATGAAGCCTATCAGGTTCGGTTCTCTGCACTGAGGGCACTCGGAGAAGTTGCGGCAGAGACAAGCTTGCTCTACGAGGTATTGATCAAAGCGCTTGAGGAGGATGATGGGAAGGTTTTTCAAATGGCGATGTCCATGCTTGTTTCAAATAGTCATTCTGAGATGACAGAAACGGTGACCTGTCTTTTACAAGACTCGGATAAAACCGGGGATTGGTATGGTCCTCAGCTCACACTGATCAAAGGGATTGCGAAGCAAGGATCTTTCTCTTGGATTCCTGAACTGTTGGATCTTAAAAAGGGTTTTTTTTCACCAGTTTACTGCTGAAGAGCATGAGAAGCTGATCCAGTCAGAAATTCGAAAAGCCATTACAGAAATCAAGGCACGTCGGAATTTAGACCATGTCTAAAAAGGAATCTTTTTCTGATCATTCAACGTTCCAAATGATTGGCGGAATAGATCCGACTGTGCAGTTTTTGATTAAGCTGGTGAAGTTTTTAAGTGATCGTGTATTTGTTTTTTTGACTCTCGAGTTTATATCGATAATCTATTTGTCAAAGGGGATCGTGATTTGTCTGAGATCTCTGAGTTTTTTTCCAGAAAAAGATTGAAGCCTTGTCCTTTCGTTTAGGACTCTCATCGGGTGAACTTCGGAACTTTGTGGATTACCTTTCAGAAGATGCGCTCTCGGGTCATGGGGCAGGGGAAAATAAAGCATCGAAAGATCAGGAAGAGGAATCACTCCTTTCTCAATCCCTTCACATCTCAATCGGAAAAATGACCTTTGGAAAAAATGGAGAAAACCAAATTGTTCTTTTCTTTAAAGAATATGGTTTGGATATCTCAAAAAAGATGATCGATCAAAGACGGTTTCAAGAGGAAATGCAATGTCTTTGCGAAATCTATTGCCATTGGGATAGGCCGAATAAAGTCATTTTGGATGATCTCGCCAAGATCATGAAAACACTCGAACAGATACTCTTTGGAAATATTCAATCCTTCATCCCCTTAGCCAATCTTCAGTCATATGAGCAGTACACCTATGTCCATGCTGTGAATGTTTCAATTTTATCGATGGCACAGGCGGATGTTCTGGGTTATCCAAAGGACTTGGTCTATGACATTGGCATCTCAGCTTTGCTGCATGAGATTGGCGAAACACAATTTTCGACACAGTATTATAGCCTGTCCAGAAAGCTGACAGAAGAAGAGCGAGAGGAAATCAAGGCGCATTCAGCAGGTGGCACAATCCTTTTGCTCGAATGTCCAGAACTCCCTCGCATCGCCTCAATCGTGTCCTACGAACATCATCTCAAATTCAGCGGCTCTGGATATCCTAAAATGCGGCAATGTAGAAAACAGCATATCGCGAGCCGGATCGTTGCCATTTCTGATCAATTCGATGCCATGCGGAGCGAACGCCCATACAAAAAAGAGATGGTCGAGTCCAGAAAAATTATTTAGCATTATTTGTGCTGATAAGAATTGCAGTCATTCCCCTGCCCCTAGTAATTTATTTATTAATCATGAAAAATCGCTCCAACCCCGAAACTGACGCGGGATTGGGAATCTCTATAGTGGCCCGTTTCCTGAGGCCACAAATGTAGGAATTCTTTTTCTAAAAGTGGGTAGCTCCGCGTTGCTTCTCCGATTTGTCTAGATTTACTTCCTTTCACGCGCCCTACCACCGTAATCCGTCGGCCGCTCGCAAAAATAACGGGATCCAAAAAAGATGTGTCGGAAAGGAAAAACCGACCGAGGGATTCATCCGTAAATCCCGGCGCACGCCCTGAATCGAGTGGTTTTTGAAGGATTTCAATTTCAGATCCCTCTTGGTAGACATGGGTCTCAATGATTTCACCGCCCAAGAGGATCTTTTTCCCCAAATGTGCTTCTGGTTTCTTGATGATTTCTTGAAAGGAAAGCGTCTTATCAATTGTTGTTTCAATAGCATCCGGAACGATTTTTGGGGTGCACGCAGTACCCAAAAACGTCATGAAATAGAAGCCCACTAAAAATTTCATGGAAGCTTCAAACTTCAAACGATTGAACCTCCATCTGAAAATGCGGATTTTTTCTAATTCCCAGAACCAGAACCACCTGGGGGGGACGGAGGAGGTGTGACAAGTACATTGCCCTTGGGTAGCGGAATAGTGCTGTCTTTCTTTTTATCTTTTTTGAGTTTTTTCTTCATACAATCGATCAGATCAGTCCATGTTTTATTTTTTTTATCGATCAGGCACATCATCAAATGCGTACCATATGTGGTGAGGCATAGTACATTCGTATCTGTGGAGGTGATGAGCAAACTGCCCCCCAAGTGCGCGTTATAATTTCCATTGTTAAACCCCACTGATGAGCGGCAAGAATAGATTAATAAAGTGACTTTGTTCTTCGGGATATTCGTTAAAATCGCGCCGAGTTTTTGTGCCATTTGAGCATGGGTCACCCAAGAGTCCGTGTTGTTATTGGCTTGAAAGCGCATGGCCACCTGCCCCGTCGGGTTTTGCCCCCATCCGTGTGCTGAAATTAAAATGACCAATTGATCGGTCGGGCAATTGCAAAAGGTGGTCGGAATGGCCTTCGAGAGCTTTGTGAGTAAGGCGTCAATGTTGGCTCCATCCGTACCCGCTGTAAACGTACTAGAAGTATAACCACGGGCATCAAAGGCGACGCCGAGCATTTTTGTTTGTCCATTGAGTGTATTTCCTGCGGATGATATGCCGTCCGTGGTGCCGTCGAGTGAAAGGCCGACAAACACCATCACCGGTGTGCAGGGCTGGCCGCTGGTTCCTGTAGAAGTCGGGGGTGTTTCAGTCCCGCCTGTCGTGGGTCTCGGATAAGTAAAGGGGCTCAGCTTGGCCCGTTGTTGCTGATTACCTGCTTGAAAACTGATATCGGGAAAATTGAGGGCATAGGTTGCGTATCCGATATTGGTGAGCGGTTCTTGATAAAAAGGGTCGAAGCCCGTAACTGGAAGCGTGAGCTCTCCAAGCAAGAGCGGCATGGCCAAGCGAATAAATTGTTCCACGGTATCATTCGAAAAAACCACAAGTGCGAGCGGTTTTTCCAATAAACCTAAAGGATCAGAGTCCACCATGTAATATTGCTGATCCGAGAGCGGAAGCTCAATTTTCTCAAAATCAAGCGTTTCAGCGATCAGGTTTTCAACACGATCCAGCTTCAGTTGATAAATGACAGTCGTTTCGCTCGGAAATTCCAGACGATCCGCTTCTTCCAAGAGCTTGTTTTGAATTAGCGAGATGTGATTTTCGTGACGATTGTTCGTGCGTGATCCACTATCTTCAGAACTGTTACCGCGGTCTCTCTGAAATAAACGAGAAAATAACGCCGCATACACAAGTAAAATAGCGATCACAAGCAATGCAAAAATAATAAATGCGGACATGAACATCTCCTTTATCGATTGGTCTTATACTGCAGTTATATTGAACTTTTTCTGCTCATGAAGAAGGATGCAATGATTAATAACATAAACAAACCTAAAAATGGAAAAAGAACAGTATCTAAATACCCGACCAAGGCCGACAAGCCAATAGCCCCAAACAAAACAACTAAAACGGGCGTAAAACAACACAGTGCTGTGATGAAAGTCCCGATCAACCCGACTTTACACAAGTGCTTATTCAGCGACCGTTCATTGGGAAAAATGCATCCCCCTAGGTTTTTAGAAACTGGGTAATGGGCCAAAGGTCGATTCGTAATAAGCCCCGAGAATATCTCTACGGGCAAGGATGCCAATTAATTTTCCTTGTGCATCGACGACTGGAACACGGATGAGGTGATGAGACTGAAGGATAAGAATCACGTCTTCTACGGTAGTCTCCTTTTTTATCGACACGACTTCCCGTGTCATGACCTCAAAGGCAAGTGTATTGCGTAAATCCATTCCTTTTCTCAAGACGTTTAAGACATCATATTCACTGACCAGTCCGATTAAAGTCTTTTCTTTATCGACAATTGGAATACTTCCAATGCCCTCTTTATAGAATGTCTCCGACAAATCATGGCAATTTTCTTTTATATCGGAGCAAATAACATCAGTTTCCATCACATGTGAAGCTGTCATCTCCGCAATGCTTTTTCCACCGACACAAAAATCTGTGAGTCGCATCATTGGCCTCCTTTTTTCATCTATTAAGAGGGTTTATTCAGATAAACCTGGCAATTGAGCATAGCTCGATTTAACATAGGCGCCAAGAATATCTCTGCGCGAAAGGATCCCAATCAATTTTCCTTGCGCATCGACGACAGGGATCCGGATAAAGTGCTCTGACTGGAGCAGTTCAATGATCTCCGTGATCGCTGTATTCTCGTTTACAGACAGGACATCTTGGGTCATGACCTCAAAGGCAAGTGTATTGCGTAAATCCATTCCTTGTCTCAAGGCGTTTAAGATATCGTATTCACTCACAACCCCGCACAGTATTTTGTTACTGTCGATGATCGGGATACTTCCGAAACCGCCTTTTAACATTTTGGACGACAGCACATCGCAATACACTTCTTTTCCGAAACAGATGATATCCCTTTTCATGATGTGAGAAGCCGTCATCTCTGTCATGCTTTTCCCACCAGGACGGAAAGCGAGTCGTTCCATAGCTCAGCTCCTTTCATGAGATGGTTTTATTTTTTTGAACGGGGAATTTTTAGGAGTCACCCGTCTATTCAGAGCTATCCTGAGGCGCCAATGTGTCGGAAAGAAAAAGATGTGAACAAGCTTCTCGTATATCAAGATGGCTCATGCTCAGTATTTGCTTAATTTAAGACTTTGTCAAGGTGAAATCATCGTGTTCTAATGGATGAATGCTGCCGTGATTACCATAGATTAAATGTTTATCTCGTGCTACCAAGATCCGCTTTGAATGAAAAGGGAAGTGGTTCAGTTTTAGATCTGAGCGGGATTGTTTATTCGATTTCTTTGTGATCATGAAATGCAGGGGTGTTGTTATGTGACCAAGTATGCTGATAGGCGATGGTTTTCCAAATCTCGCCTTCAGACAACTTTTCCTTCCAAGGAGGCATACGCGTTTTTGGAACCCCCTCTGCGACCCGCCAAAACCAATATGCCTCTGAAAAGCGGTTGACTCTTTTGCTTATTCGAAAATCAGGTGAGCCGCGTTTTTTTGGGAGATCTGTCTTTTCATCGATACTATGACAGGTAGCGCAGCCATTTTTCGCTGTTCTCATTTTCCTTTTAAATTCATATTTTAGGACTGTGGTCTCAAAGATTCTTTTCCCTTCTGCGATGATCTTCTCATCCGTCCACCAACCCGTGGGCATTTTTTTTTCAGCATATGCCTTCGGAACGGGTTTCAAGGGTTTTTGTTGTTGGGGTTCATCTGCGAAAGCCCAGCTCTGAGCGAATATCAGTACAGCTATGATCAGTTTTAACATGAAGTAAATTTTTCCCTTAGTCATCTATTTTTTATCTCGGGGAAATTACAGATGCTTTGGTTCTCTTGAGTTCTAACAGCCGATATTGTGAGCGGCTTTCTTGTCTTGCACACAAGTAAAAACACTCACACCTGTATATGGAATTTCTTATGTAGAGATAAGGACGAGATCCGTCAGATGTTCCATGCCATCACAATCCACAATAACACAAAATACGTCGTAGCTTTCTCCCGCGTTTCCTGTCGAGAATTCTATATAAGCACGTTTATTCAAATTGGAGATCGTGTCACTACTGATCTCTTCGCCCGAGTCAAATAGGAGGGAAAACGCGTGTTCTTCCCCTGGTTTTCCGACATGCTCGAAGATGAGCTTTATATTCCGTTCCTTCGGTACTTCAAGCAGATTATTGAGGGCTTTGCCATTGGAATCAAAGAAGCCGTCGTAATTGACCTTGATGATGACTTCAAACTGATCAGGGTTGGCCATCGAGAGCAGCGGACGTGTTCCCATAACAGTGATGATCAAAAGTATGAACAATACCGCAGGCTTGATTTTTGTCTGTCTCATTTTCCCCATATCCCTTTTTGTACTTTGTTTCCTACTCTATAGAAAGCATAACAAGGCGATCGAAGACAAATCAAGCGAAACAAAGCAATCCTCAGCCCTTTGGGTGTCTTCAAGAGTCTGAATATAGGGGCAGTTTATCTGGAAGCATGTCTAAAATGGAACATAGTAAAAGAAGGCAATCCCCTCTCAAAAACACAAAGGATCATAACTCACTGATAAGTCGAAAGAAAGTAAATGGCTGGGGGACGAGGGTTCGAACCTCGATAGACAGAGTCAGAGTCTGCCGTCCTGCCATTAGACGATCCCCCAGTAAGGAGCTTAGGATAAAGACAACGAGACTTTAGTCAAAAGTGAGGTTTCTGTCAAGAGACTTATCCTGTGAGCAAGGCAATCTGTTTATCGATTCGCTTGAGTGCCTTTTCTTTTCCGAGCGTTTCCAGTACATCAAAAATACCGGGGCTGACGACCTTTCCGGTGACGGCTGCGCGAATCGGTTGGGCGACCTTCGCCAGTTTTAATTCCATACTTTCGCAGACGGTTTCGAGCGCTGCTTTCAAAGAATTGTGTTCAAAAGGTGCGTCTGTCAATTGTTTGAGAACCGCTTGTAAAATCGGGACACTCTCAGGGTTCAAAAACTTTTTGGTTTTCTCATCGTAAGGAATATCGTCTAAAAAATAGCAGGCGGCGGATTCGGCCAACTCTTTCATATTTCTAGAACGCTCTTGAAGGATGAGAATGACCCGATGAAGTGCCTTAAAATCGAGGGTCTCTTTTTGTAGGCCGGCTTGCTCAAGATGAGGTAAAAGGGGCGGGATCAAGGCTTCCGGTTTGCCTGTTTTGATGTAATGCGCATTGACCCAATTGAGTTTTTCAGGATTAAATATGGCGGCAGAGGTGCCGACTTCTTCGACCGCAAATTTTTCGATCAATTCATCCAGGGCAAAAAGCTCCTGATCTTGATGTGACCAACCGAGCCGGACGAGGTAATTCACCATCGCCTGGGGCAGGTAGCCTTCATCACGATATTGCTGTACCGCCGTCGCGCCGTGCCGTTTTGAAAGACGGGCTTTATCAGATCCTAAAATCATGGGGAGATGCGCAAATTTAGGAATGGGATAGCCCAGAGCTTGATAGAGTTGAATCTGTCGCGGCGTATTATTCAGGTGATCATCACCGCGAATGACATGTGTGATCCCCATCGCCACATCGTCCACCACGACGGTTAAATTATAGGTTGGTGTCCCGTTTGAACGGGCGATGATGAGGTCGTCCACCGTCTTACTTTCAAAGGTGACTTGGCCTTTGACCATGTCGTTCACAACAATCTTGCCGTCCGGAGAAGCTTTAAAGCGGATGGCAAAAGGAAGATCGGGCGCGGGTTCGCTGCGTTCTCGACAGCGGCCATCGTAACGCGGGATGCGTTTTTCTTTCATGGCCAGTTTGCGTCGTTCATCTAATTCTGAAGCCGTGCAATAACAAGGATAGGCCTTGCCCTGTTCCAAGAGTTCTTGAACCTTTTCTTTGTAAAGGTCAAAGCGTTCTGTCTGACGCACTGTTTCGCCGGATCCGCCTTCCCAACGATCCCAGTCAAGTCCCAGCCAGCGCATACCGTCTAAAATAGCTTCAATGGCTTCATCTGTTGATCGTAATCGATCGGTGTCTTCAATTCGGAGGAAAAATTTCCCCCCGTGGTGGCGGGCGTAAAGCCAATTAAAAAGGGCGGTTCTGGCTCCGCCAATATGTAAAAACCCGGTGGGGCTGGGGGCAAAACGGACACGAACTTCGGACATACAAACTCCTATTTAATATGATAATTTGATCAAAAAATGCACAAAATTATGTCACTTTACGATAGAGTTTGTAAAGTGAAGTGTCATGTTTCTCAAGACCTCAATGGGGTCTAAAAAGGGTTCAGACTTAAATAGTTTTTAGGTGGTTTAAAAAAATCTGGCGAAATTGACTGTTCTTTGATGGGCGTAAAATCAACGATGATTGTTTCCCTTGCCGACCCATGATAAATGACGCGAAGCGGCGTGGCATTTTTGTCTGCGCTGACCCAACGGAAGAAATAGGCACTTTGCCCATTTTTTTTGAGTGTGACAAAAAACAGTTTGGCAGGAATCCCATTGATTTCATCGTCGCGAAATAAAATTTTTGTTTCTTGAAAGCCCTGAGTGATGGGGATCCATTTCTCTTTGATCCCCCGAATGCGTTTAGAAATGGGAAGCGGTTTTTCAAAATAAATTTGATCGCCGGGGAAGAGTCGAAATTCCAAGGATTGATCAAAATCATAGAGAAAAATTTCATTGGATTTTTCCTGTTCAATGCGCACTGAGAATCCACTCCGGTAAATCCTTCCTGTATCGCGAATCTCTTTCACATCTGGCGAAAGTACTCGAATATTAAATTGCGCTTGCCAAGTATTGACTTGCGCAGTGGAGGCATTCACAGAGAGTAAGAGCAAAAAAATGGGAAAAAAGAGGATTAAGAAATGACGAAAAAAAATATGAATAGGCATTAAAACTTCGAAGATCCCTTCTTAGTCATCAATCGAAATTTCATTCTGCTTGCCCACGACGACGAGCGCGTAATGTTCTGGATTGAGATATTTTTTCGCGACACGAAGGACGTCAGCTTGGCTCACACGGTTAATCTTTTTTGTATAATCATCAAAGTAATCGAGCCCGAGCGCATAAAATTCCATTGAGGTCAGTAGAGAAGCCACTTTTTTTGTCGTATCCATTCTTCGCGGAAAACTCCCTGACAAGTAGGCCTTTGCATCAGAAAGCTCGACTTTAGTGACCGGATTTTTTCGGATCTCTTTGATCATTTGCAGAATACCTTTGATCGCTTCTTTTGTATTGCTGCTTTTGGTTTGAAAGGAGACATTGAAATCGCCGGGTTGATTATTCGCGACAAAGCGAGAGTAGATTGAATACACCAGTCCACGCTCATCTCGAATATCCGTCATTAAACGCGAAGAAAATCCGCCACCGCCCAAGATGTAATTCATGACCAATGCGGCATAATAATCTGGATTGGCCCGATCAATGCCGAGATGCCCCAAAATCACGGTTGCCTGCGTGAGATTTTTTTCGATGCGCCGGATCTGTTTTTGATTCATTGGGGAAGGCGCAGGGGTTTTTGGGAAAGCCACGGTTTGTTGTTTCCATAAGCCAAAATATTTCTGAATCAATTTCTTGGCTGCGCTTTCTGTAACATCTCCGACAACCGCGATAATGGTATTGTTGGGTCGGTAGTATTTTTTGTGAAAGGCCACAAGGTCGTCACGCTGAATCAGGGGCACACTGTTTTCATCTCCATCGACGGCATGCCCATAGGGATGGCCCTGAAAGACGATGTCCTGAAATTGACGTCTTGCAATGGCACCTGGCTGATCTTTTTCTGCACGTATCCATCCCATCACTTGTTTTCGGGTGCGCTCAAATTCTTTGGCATCAAATTGGGGATGTCTTATGATGTCGGACAAAAGATCAAAGCCTGTATTGACATCTTTTTTTAAGACCCGTAATCGCAAAGCGGTGTAATCCTTTGAAGCGCTGGATGAAAAATCCGCGCCGATAAAATCGATGGCATCTGATATTTCAGTCGCACTTCGATTCTGCGTACCTTCTTCTAAAAGACTTGCAGTCATACTGGCAAGTCCGCCTGTTTTTGGCGGATCTAAAATTGAGCCGGCCCGAATCAAGACTTGCACCGAAATGATGGGAAGAGAGGGCTGTTCAAGAACGAGGAGCGTGATGCCGTTTTCCGTGACAAAGCGTTTGGGTTTCAGCCTTGCTGCAAAGGAATGTGGGATTAAAGAAAAAAGAGTGATAAAAACAACAAGGGAAAAGACAATGAATCGGAGAGGTCGGTGTTCTCTGGTTGTTCGCTGATTCATTGGGTCTCCACTTTTTTCGGGATGAGAATGCCAACACTCTTTTGATCCTCAATGAGATATTTTTGTGCGACCCTTTGAACATCCTCTAAAGTCACTTTTTGAATATTTTCTACATAGTCGAGCACATATTGGTATCCAGCACCCACCGTTTCTGCCGTCCCGACCTGCATGCCTCGATAGAAGTTTGAATCCAAGCCCATCAGATATTCTGCTTGAATTTGGTTTTTTGCTTTTTCCAGCTCTCTCGGCGTGATGCCATCCTTTTGTAGCCGCGTGATTTCGGCCTCCAACGCCGTTTCTAAATCTTGGGTGGTTTTCCCTTTTTGCGCAGTGGCGTAAAGATAAAAAATTTCAGGATCGGTGGTCAGGCCGCTGTAGTAGCCTCCGGCATCCAGTGCAATTTCTTGCTGATATACCAAGCTGTGATGAAGGCGGGCGCTTTTTCCGTTTGAAAAAATACTGGAAAGTACCGTGAGGGCATAGGTCTCGGCACTTTTATAATTGGGTGCGTGAAAGGCCATGAATACGAAAGGGAGCTGTGCTTCGCGTTTGACGATGCTACGCCGCATGCCGATTTGCCTGGGTTCGGGTGAAACCTGCTGTGGCACCTCTGAGCCTTTCGGTATTTTTGCGAAATGTTGTTTGATTTTTTTGAGTAGTGTGTCTGAATCAAAATCACCGACGACCACAATGGTCGCGTTATTCGGCACGTAATAGGTTTTGTAATGTTCCACAATATCTTGATGCACCAAGTTTTCAAGGTCGCTCATCCAGCCGATCACGGGTGCGTGGTAGGGATGAACGAGAAAGGCAATGGCATAGAGGTTTTCAATCACATAAGAATAGGGGTCGTCATCGGTTCGCGTCCGGCGCTCCTCTTTGACAACATCCCGTTCTAGTAAAAATTCTTTGGGATCGAGTTGAAGGTTTTGCATCCGATCCGATTCCAGTTCGAGGGAAAGATCGATCCGGTCGGCGGAAAGATTTTCAAAGTAGGCCGTGTAGTCATTGCCGGTAAAGGCATTTTCACCACCCCCGTTTTTTGCCACAATGCGAGAAAAAGCCCCTTTGCCATGCCTTGTTGTGCCTTTGAACATCATGTGCTCGGTCACATGCGAAAGGCCCGTTTTGCCGTTCACTTCATTTCTGGAGCCCACTTTGTACCAAATTTGGAAGGTTACCACTGGGGCTTTGTGTTCTTCCCACAGAACCACTTTGAGCCCATTGTCGAGCACGACTTTTCGGATCGATCTTGCGTGGAGCGTTGCCGCTTGAGAAAATAAAAAGAGAAGCAGTAAGAGGGCGATCAAAGGTCGTTTCATGTCTCTCCTTTTGAGGGGGTTAAAGCGAGGAGCTCATCCTAGCAGATGCGAAAAAAAAGTGTCAAGAATGGAGGGAGGTGTGTTTCAAGATTTTAAAGAGGCCTATGTTTTGTTCCATTTTTGGGAAGCACAAACGGCGATGAAAATGTAAAAAAAGGCAGAGATCTCCTCGCATGCCTGTAGTTCTTCTTCGACGTTGGAGGGTAGGTTTCTAATATTTATTAGGTATTTGCGCCTGACCAAGGCTAGATACCGTCCACTTTATTACGCTCCAGCCTTATTTGGATAATGCCCCCTCCAAATAAATTATGAAGAGTATGATAAACGGAAGGGACATTATCCAGAAAGTAAGACGACTAGATTCTCATCAGTTTCGCATTTTGTCGGCCCATGTTCTTTTTCAGCAGGGTCAGCATCATCAGCCCAATGACCGTCAAGATGCCGACCGCATCTCCGGGTTTTGGTGGATCTCCCCCACCCGGACGAATCATGCCACAGCCGCCTCCGCCTGATGAAGCGGCGCCGTTGCTGCTTTGAATCACATTCGTTGTGCCTGAAACAAATGCCGTTGTTTGGAAATTACCGCTGCCATCGTAGGTCGCGGCAAGGTAGTAGTATGTCGTTCCTTCAGCAAGCCCACTGTGGATGATCTGCATGTTTTGCCCTGGCGCACCTTCGGTATCCGAAAAAAGAGCGCCGTCATTGATATCTATCGGAAAGTGGTCTGTTCTGAATCGAATATGCACGCCGACAAAATCGGTGTCTGGAGGATTGATCCAGGTCAGCACCATCTGACGATTTTCACCGACAGCACTAAATTGCTCAATATCCGCAGGGGCTGTTGAATCGATGTTTTGTGAGGTGCTCGTACTGAAAGTCGCATCATTCGATGTCGCTGTGTTCGTGCTGACGTCCGTACTCCTGACTCTAAAATGATAACTTGTCCCTTCCGCCAAACCGGTGATGACTTGGCTGTGGCTCGTCACAAGGGTTTCATTTTTTGTGCTGCTTGAGCCGTAGGCGGTTGTCAGACCAAAATCAACCTGGGAGCTGGCGGGTTCATCGCTTGTCCATATGATTGTCGCAGTGTTTCCGGTGATGCTTTGAGCACTTACACCTGTTATTACAGGGGCAGTGATGTCCGAGCCGGAACCCCCAACGGGGCCGTTTATCAGGATTTTGCTCGCTTCATTCGAGAAGCCACTTTCGTTTCCCGAAGTATCATATGCCGTGACCGAAAAGTAGTAGGTGCCATCGGCCAGTCCTGTAATGGTATGGCTTATTGTATTGCCCACACTAATCGGCACCCCGTAATTGCCGGAGGATGTGCCGTAGTAGACGTTGTAGCCTGAAAGGTCGGCCTCTGTATTCGCACTCCAAGATAAGGTCGCACTTGCCCCGAAGGCGAGCGGATTAGAAGCAATGAGTAATCCAAGAGATAGGGCTGTTAGTAATAATAAGCGGCCCTCAATAAGAGAATTACAAGAGCGATTCAAACTTTGATAATGATTATTAAGACAAAATAAAAGTAAGGAAATTGATTTCATAAAAAATCCCTCCATATTGAAACAAAGATCCGCGAGAAGGATCCTTTGGTGGCACGGCTGGCATGAAAAAAAATTATTTCTATGCCTCCTTTAAGCCACTGGAAAGACTGACGCTTTGTTCCTGGAATAAAAGCTGAACCAAAACAGGCTCACCTATAAAATCACCTTCGATTCGCTTGTGGTCTGCTGGAACAGGGATGCCATTTTTGAAAAAGGTCAGCCAATTTTGGGTGATCTCTTCAAACTCCTTAGCCAAAGATATCTTTAGTTTTTTAGAAATTGAAAAAGTACCTAGGTTAAAAAGAATCAATATGGCCAGAATTAAAAAAACATAAGCCAGAAATTGAACAATCATATTTTTTCTCCTTTATTATTTCGGTTTACTAAAACCAGGTTTACAAACTCTATATTTGGGATTATATTCCCAAATATAGAGTTTGTAAACCATAAATAAGAAAGAAAGTTTGTTCTTAGTTAATGTAATTGAATTGAAGTGCTTTATTTCAAAGAGATGGAAAGAGGACTGAGATCAGGTGTGGATCTAAGATTGAACAGCTTAAACTTTGCCACTAGAGGGATTGTCTGTCATGGCGTCATTTATGCTGTCTCTGATTGACATTCGTTGTCTCCAACTGGAAGAAGAAACCCTCGAACTTCAGGGTGAGATCGATATTTTGAAGACCCGTTACCTCTCAAGCGATCATATTTTCACTGAAGCCAAAGACCTCTATACCAGGTGGCCAACACTGCCTCGGGAAGAAAAGAGAAAGGTTGTTGAATTCTGGTTGAGAAAATCATTGCTAGTTCAGATGAAGTCACGATAACCTCTGTTATCTCTCTGGATTATAAAGAACCACAGTCAAAATTTATTGAATACCCTTATAAAAGCTTGAATAAAAGGATTGGTTTCAAAAATCACGCTTACTGGAAGTAATTGATGCCGACTTCCAACCCTCATGAAAGAAAAGTTTGTTTGACACTTTTTCCTTTAATCCCTCTTATTTTGAATGTGTTGTTTTGCGTATTTTGTCAAATTGACAGCTCTTCAAGATTATGCTAGTTATTTCAATCTTTTGAAGGCGGTTTACCCTTTTTAATTTTGATGGAGCACTCATGTCTGGTCATTCAAAGTGGGCAACCACGAAACACAAAAAAGCGGCGGTCGATGCCAAGCGTGGCAAAACCTTTACAAAGCTGATTCGGGAAATGACGGTGGCGGCTCGAATAGGCGGGGGTGACCCAGAAGCCAATCCACGTCTTCGGATGGTGATTGCAAAAGCCAAAGAAGTCAATATGCCGGCCGACAATATGAAACGAGCCATCCAAAAAGGAACGGGGGAGCTATCCGGCGTGGTTTATGAAGAGACCACTTATGAGGGGTATGGGCCGGGTGGGGTGGCGTTGTTGTTGGACATAATGACCGACAATAAGAATCGCACGGTCAGCGAAGTGCGACATACCTTGGGGAAAAACGGGGGCAATATGGCGGAGAACGGGGCAGTGTCCTGGTTGTTTGATCGTAGGGGGCTTATTGTGATTCCGAAGGAAGGGGTTGATGAAAGTGAGCTAATGGATCTCTCGCTTGAAGCAGGCGCTGAAGACCTGCTTTCGGATGATCCATCGCATTTTGATGTGGTGACCCCAGTCAGTGATTTTGAAACGGTGAATCAAGCCATTGTGGATGCAAATTTGAAATCGAGCTTTTCAGAAGTGACTTTTATTCCGCAAACGACGGTGAAACTTGAAGGAAAACAGGCAGAGCAGATGCTGCGTCTAATGGATGAATTGGAAGATAATGACGATATCCAAAATGTCTACGCCAATTTTGATATTTCCGATGAAGAGATGGAAAAAATCGCTGGATAGCCGCTTATGTTGCATTTCATCTCTGTTGTGTTCAACCATTTTAATCAAACCGATCTGATTTCCGGATATAACAAATGTTTATTTTAGGGATAGACCCTGGTATTGGCGTAACGGGTTATTCTATTTTAGATGAAGATGTTTCGGGTCGGCTTTTTTTTCACCGATCCGGGGATGTGCGAACGGATCCAAAAGCTCCTTTTTCACAACGACTTAAAAAAATTTTTGATGCGCTTCTTGAAGTGATTGAAACAGAGCAACCGTCTGCTGTGGCTGTTGAAGATACTTTTATGGCTAAAAATGTAAAGTCGGCGCTGAAGTTGGGGCAGGCACGGGGTGCCGCACTTTTGGCGGCGGCTTCTCGTGACCTGTCGGTTTTTGAATATTCTCCGACGGAAGTCAAAATGGCGGTTGTGGGTTATGGAGGCGCGAGCAAGGCCCAAGTGCAGCAAATGGTGGGTCATTTATTAACGTTGTCTAAACCACTGACTTCCGAGCATCAAGCTGATGCGACGGCTGTGGCCATCTGCCATGCCCATTCTTCTCGTTTTCAGAGACGGATCGATCTTTCCAAAAAAGCAGTTCAACGATGATTGCCTCACTCCACGGTCTCATTACTTTAAAATCACCTACGGCCTTGATTGTGGAAGTGGGTGGGGTGGGGTATCAAATCATGACCCCGCTCTGTACCTACTATCGACTGCCGGCAGAAAAACAGCAGGTCACGCTCCATATTTACACCCATGTACGGGAGGATGCGCTTCAGCTTTTTGGTTTTTCGAGCAGTCGGGAAAAAGAAACGTTTTTATGCCTCATTAGTGTTTCTGGTGTCGGGCCGAAACTTGCGCTTAATATTTTATCGGGTGTCGAGTTGAGTGAATTGATTAATGCTATTCAAGAGGGTCAGGTCACGCGGCTCAAAGCGATTCCGGGTGTTGGGCCAAAGATGGCTGGGCGACTGGTGCTTGAACTCAAGGAAAAGGTGTCCCGGATAGAATTTGAAGGTCTTAGCACGAATGAGGCATCCGCTGGTCCTGAAGATGAGATTCAACATGATGCGCTTTCTGCCTTGGTGAACCTCGGCTATCATCGAAAAGATGCCAAACGCGCGATGGATCAGATATTGAGCGCAGAAGGAATACCTGATTCTGTTGAAGCACTGATCAAAGAAGGTCTGAAGTTTCTGGCAAAAGTGAAGTGAGAATCCTTAATGCTGAGTTCGTTTATTCGACAATCCCGATTTCTTTTTCTAAGACGGCTTCGTAATGTTCGACTGAGAGTGGCTTACTGAAGTAATAGCCCTGTGCGGAGTTACATCCAAATTCCGTCAAGTACGAAAAATCTTCCTGCTGTTCAATCCCTTCGGCGATGACTTCCATCTTTAAACTCTGCCCCATCCGAATCATCGCTTCAACGAGGTGTCGTTTTTGAGGATTTGAGTAGACATTTTGAATAAAGGACTTATCGATCTTTAAGCGATCAATCGGAAATCTGGAGAGGTAACTGAGAGAGGAGTAACCTGTCCCAAAATCGTCAATGGCAATATTGATTCCTGCGTCTTTCAACTTCCAGAGTTTATCGACGGCTTTTTCGACCGGATCGAGCGTGAGACTTTCAGTGACCTCAATGATGAGGGATTCCGGTGGGAGTGTGCTTTCCTCTAAAGCATTTTGAATGGGGGATAAAAAATCGTTAAAAATAAATTGTCGGCTGGACATATTAACAGAAAGGGCTGTATCCACTCCGTAGATTTTCCGCCATGCGGCCATCTGTTTGCAGGCTGTATTGAGCACGAAATGGCCCAATTCTTTAATCGTGCCGGACTCTTCCGCAATTTGAATAAACTGATCTGGCATGAGCAGCCCTTTCACAGGGTGGTGCCAGCGAACCAAAGCTTCAAGTGCAACCGTTTTCAGTGTACGTAGATTGACGACGGGTTGATAGAAGACCACAAACTCTTTTTGTGTGATGGCCCTTTTTAGCCCCCATTCCAGTAAGGCACGGTTTTTTGCCACACTTCCCATCCTTTGATTAAAAAAGGAGTATTTATTGCGCCCCGAAGATTTTGCCTTGTACATCGCTAAATCGGCATTTCTCATGAGTGAGAAAGCATCTTCCCCGTCATTCGGCGCAATTGTGATCCCGATACTCACACCCAAAAAGATTTCTCGCCCTCCTAATTGAAAAGGAAGGGACATTTTTTTGATGATTTTTTCGGCGACGAGTGTGGCTTCTTCCCGTCCACCAATATCGGGCAGGACGACTTGAAATTCATCGCCTCCTGATCGTGCGACGGTATCGGCCTCTCGAACGGAGGATTGTAAGCGTTTCGCGGCTTTTTTGAGAACCTTATCTCCTGCAAGATGCCCAAGTGTATCATTGACGTGTTTAAAATGGTCGAGGTCGATAAATAAAAGCCCGACTTTTCTTGAGGTTCTTTTCGATTGATGCAGCGCCTGAGACAAACGATCTTTCAATAAACGCCGATTGGGGAGCGAGGTTAAGGTATCGTAGTAGGCTTGAAATCGGAGTTTTTCCGCATTGGCCTTTCGCTCGGTGATGTCGCTAAAGAGGCTGGCGTAGTAGAGGAGATCGCCTTCTTGATCTTTAATGGCCGCAACGGAGAGCCATATGGGATGGACCTCACCCTTTTTTCTTTTTTCCCAAACTTCGCCTTCCCAGTGGTCGGTTTCATTGATTGAATCCCGCATCTTTTGATAAAAAGCATCATTATGTTTATCCGATTTGAGGCATTTCGGACTTTTCCCTAAAACTTCGTCGAGGGTGTAGCCTGTAATTTTTGTGAATGCAGGGTTGGTTGAGATAATGTTGTTGTCGGCGTCAGTGACCATGATCGCTTCACTGGCATTGTTGTAGACAGCCGAAGCGAGTTGTTGCTGTTCTTCCGCTTCTTTTTGGTCGGTGATATCTTGAAGTACAAAGAGAAGATACTCTTCTCCTTTTAGATGAATCGTTCTTGTTGTGACCTGGACATCCCGAATTTCACTCTCTTTTGTACGGTGTTTTGTCTGAAAAACCTTTCGCCTTCTTTTTCGAATGCGTTTGATTTGATCCTGGATTTCTTCCCCGTCCATTGGGTCTTCTATATCCGAAATGGTGAGTTTCTTAAATTCTCTCCGGGTGTATCCCAGGTTTTTGTGAGAATTATTATTAAACGCAACAATGCGGCCATCAGAAGGATTGATGACCAGAATGGAGTCACTCGATTGATCAAAAATCGTACGAAACTGTTCTTCTGAATCGCGAAGGGTTTGTTCTGCGACTTTTCGCTCTGAAATATCAGTGTGTGTGGTGAGCCATACTTGTCTATGTTGTGTGTGATGATAGGTTGAAATGCTTGCCATACCCCAAAATATCGAGCCGTCTTTTTTGATGTTACACACTTCACCTCGCCAGATCTGACCTTTTTCAAGGACATCAATGATTCCTTGGGTGACTTCCTCCGGGCTTTTGTCATCTGTTTTTGCATTGAGGATAGAAACAGGTTTTCCAATCAACTCCCCTCGATTATAACCAAACTCTTCTTCTAACCGTCTATTGGTATACACAATAACCCCATCAGAAGCTCGTGTCAGAAAGACCCCTTCAGCCATATTTGCTGTAATCTCACCTTGAAGATGAATGGCATTTTCGCGCTGTTTATATTCAGTAATATCTGTGCAAACGCCAACCATTCGGAGGGCTTTTCCGTCCTCATCTCTAGAAATGACCTTTCCACGATCCAAAGTCCATAGCGTTTGTCCAGATTTTTTTAAAAGTTTTGTCTCATGTTCGTAAAGCGGCGTTGTGCCTTTTAAATGGCGAATAAGAGCAGAACGGACTTTTTGTAAATCATCCATGTGAACGATTTTTTCCAAGTATTTGATATGAGAGGGCAATTCTCCTGGTTCATAGCCGAGCATGCTGTAGAATCTCGGGCCAAAGGAGATTTCTCCTGTTGGAATATCCCAGTCCCATATTGTCCCGTTTCCAATGTCGAGTGCAAGGTTGAGTCTTGCTTCAAACTCTCTACGCACGGCGACCTCATGTTCCAAAGTATCTAGCGTGTCGGCGAGCTTCCCTTGCACTTTTTTAAGGAAGAAGAAATAGGAGGAAAGAAATCCAGTCGCGGTAAAACCAATCAAGAGAACGGGCCAATGCCACGATTTGATCGTTGCGCCTTGATCCACGTATTGAAAAAGATATGAGGCAAATAAAGTTGTTGAAAATCCGATAAGCGCGATAAAAATTGCAGGTAAAGTTTTGAGCGTTTTTTGTTGTAAATTAAAAAAAGAGCTTGAAGCGAAATTGATTTTCGAAAGGGACATTTCCCGCAACTCGCTAAGGTGGATTAAGGTGAGCTGTCGCACTAAGAATAATGATTCTACCTGTTTCCAATCGCAAAAAGATATGACTTTTAATTCTTTTTTATAAGGTTGGATCAAATAAATTATAAGATTTTCATCTTATTGATAATAGGCCTTAACAATGTCACTACTGATGTTCTTGTCTTATCATTTGAAGAAAAATTTTGCCCGTTTACTTGACAAAAAAAGTCGATTCAGTTAGGCATTGGGCTATGTCTTCCTCCATAAAAAACCGTGACCGATTATTGGAACTTCTTCTGAAAGATGCGTTTCGGTATAGCCCTGAGGCTTCTTTTCAACTGACATCGGGTAAAAAAACCTCTTTTTATATTGATTGTAAAAAGGTCAGCCTGGATGCTGAAGGCGCAATGCTGATTGGTTATGAGGTTTTTGAGCGTATTCGGGGGGGGGCTGTGGGCGGCGTCGGTGGCATGACGCTTGGGGCCGATCCGCTTGCTACGGCCGTGTCTTTAGTGAGTTTTTTAGAAAAATCGCCGATTCCTGCTTTTATTGTCCGCAAAGAGCCCAAAGGTCATGGCAGCAAACAGCAAATTGAAGGGAATTTATCCGAAGGCGCCCAAGTTGTGGTGGTGGAAGATGTGGTGACGACGGGAGGTTCGACCCTCCGGACATTGGAGGCACTTAAAAAAGCAGGACATTCTATCCTAAAGGTCATTGCCTTGGTGGATCGTAAAGAGGGCGGCGGGGAAGCCATCAGAAAAACCGGAGTTGATTTTGAAAGTCTCTTTACTATTGACGATTTTAAACGACAGATTGGGTTATAAAATCGGGGTTCAGAACGCTTAGGAGAGTTTTTCGATTTCTCTTCTCCCTTGTAAGGATTTCACAAGACTAACTTCGTCTGCATACTCAATATCAATCCCAACCGGAATACCGAAAGCAATCCGTGATACTTTGATTCCCAGAGGTTGAATCAGACGGGTGAGGTATATCGCAGTCGATTCCCCTTCAATGGTGGGATTCGTGGCGAGGATGACCTCCGTAATACCCCCTTTTTTTAAACGTTCAATGAGGTTCTGAATCGAGGGTGCTGCTGTTTTATGACCGGGAAGCGGTGCGATGGCACCCAGCAAAATGTGATAGAGGCCCTTGTATTCTCCCGTTTGTTCGATGATATGGAGTGTGCTGGGTTCTTCAAGGATGAGTACTTTTTGTGTGTCTCGTTTTGGACTGGAACAGATGGTGCAGATTTCGTACTCTGTAATATTGTTACAGATTTGACAAAAAGCAAGCTGATCTTTCACATCGATGATGGCCTGTCCGATTTTTTTAGCCTCTGAGATTGTCATTTTAAGGATGAAAAAAGCCAAGCGCTGCGCAGACTTCCGCCCGACACCCGGTAAGGCCGTGAGTTGGTCGATTAAATGATCAAAAATGCCTTGTTGTTTCATCCGCCAAATAGACCCGGGATGTTCATCCCGCCGGTCATCCCTTTCATTTCATCCGCCATCGAAGCTTGGGTTTTTTTAATCCCTTCATTCACGGCGGCGATGATGAGATCTTGCAGCATATCAATATCATCTGGATTGACGACCTCCGGGTCGATTTTTATGGAGAGTACTTCTTGACGACCATTGACCACGACGGTGACCATCCCGCCGCCAGAAGTGGCCTCATGTGTTTTTTTAGCGGCTTCTTCCTGCATTTTTGCCATTTTTTCCTGCAGTTCCTGCGCTTGCTTCATCAGGCCTCCAAACATTTTTCGTCCTGCCATATTATCTCCTTAGCTGTGTTAATTTGATTATATTAGCGATTTTTAATCATTTAATACACGTTTTGTTTCGATGACAGATCCACCCAAGGTTTTGAGTGCTTCTTGAATCAGCGGATGCTCCGATCCCGATTTGTTGTGTTCAAACCTGTCCTCCATCCTATTGGGTTTTTCCAATGGGTCGGGGTTGGGTTCAGCGTCTTCGTTTTTAAGGAGATTAAGTTTGACGGTTCTGTGTAAGTGCTTTTTGAGTAAGTGATTCAGCCATTTCTGTGTTTCAGCTTTTTCAATCAAGGGGATTAAAAAAACACTGTTTTTCGGAAATCCGATACGGATTTCTTTGTCATCAAAATTCTCAAGGCGGCCTTGCTCAAGATAGGAACTGACGTTGGGGCGTTCTTGTTTAATGATAGTCAGTATTTTTTGCCAACCAGCGGTTCCATTAGGTAGCGCTGGTGTTGCTTTAATTGAAGTGTTTTCCCCGTCCCGGTAAGTAGGGGCTGGAGAGGTCTTGTTTTGAGGGGGCAATGATGCCGTTCGTGTCGGTTCTTCTTTTTTCTCTAATTTTTTTTCTGGAACATAAGGCGTGTGGTTAGAGGTCTGGTAGATTGGTTTTGTCGGTGTTTCCATGATGGTATCCGGAAGAACCTCTCTGGTTGTCAATCGATCCAGTTTTTCGATGATATTTTCAATCGATTGTGTATCGGCTAAAAGGATCGCTTTCATCAGTGACACTTCAAACAGAAGATTGGGTTGGGGTGCATTTCGGATTTCAGACAAAAGTTTCGCAAAGAGGGAGAAGAGTCGCTGCATGGCTTCAAGTGAAAATAAGGCTGATTCTGTTTTGATTTCTTCAACTTCTTCTTTGGAAAGATCAACCCACAGTCCCGCATCCGAAACATTTTGAGCCACGATCAAATGTCGAAGATGTTCGAGCCAATCCGTCAGAAATTGTTTTAGGTCACAGCCCTGGTCGGTGATTTCATTGGCCACTGCCAGTGCTGCTGCCGCATCCTTTTGATGGATTGCTTCGATGAGATGATGAAATGTCACCCCGTCCATCCGTCCTAAAAGTGTGAGAAGGTTTTCATCCGTGACAGATGCACCACCAAATGAAATAGCCTGATCAATCAGACTAAGGGCGTCACGCATACTGCCCTCGGCGACCCGGGCGATGAGATTTAATCCGCGTGCTGTAAATTCTATTTCGCGTGCTTCAATGACAATCTTCAGTTGGATCACGATTTCAGATGTGCTCATGCGGCGAAAAGCAAAATGTTGGCAACGAGATAGAATGGTTCCGGGAATCTTGTGCGATTCTGTTGTGGCTAAGATAAAAATGAGGTGAGGCGGGGGTTCTTCAAGGGTTTTCAGCAGCGCATTAAAGGCTGCATTTGAAAGCATATGGACTTCATCAATAATATAGACTTTATATCTCCCACGTAGCGGGAGGTATTTGATATTTTCCCGGAGTTCCCGAACATCATCGACCCCGGTATTTGAAGCACCGTCAATCTCAATGACATCCACAGATTGGCCAGCTGTGATTTCTAGGCAAGATTCACAGCTGTTGCAAGGGACGGATGTGCCTTCTTTTTTGCAATTGACCCCTTTTGCTAAAATTCTGGCGAGAGAGGTTTTTCCAACACCGCGTATCCCGGAAAAAAGATAAGCTTGTGCTATTTTTTTGAGACGAATGGCGTTGCTTAAAGACTTTGTGACGTGTTCCTGTCCGATGACTTCTTCAAAGGTTTGAGGCCGCCATTTTCTTGCAGAGACTTGATAATCCATCAATACGGTTTCTATTTTCCTTTCGGAAGTGTCTTGTCTCGATTGTAGTATTTATAAAATAATGGTCTGTTTAGGGGAGAGACCAGGTGAACCTGCGGCACACAAGAGCGCCTACTTACCGCTGCTTCCTTCCGGATCTGACGGGGTTCATAAGATCTTGTTGCACAGGGCCCGGACTCTCCATTAAATAGACCATTACTTTAGTGTTTCAAAAAAATATATTGGCGGAGAGAGGGGGATTTGAACCCCCGAGGCAGCTATAAACCACCTACACGATTTCCAATCGTGCTCCTTCAGCCGCTCGGACACCTCTCCATTTTAAGAATTTAGATCACCCTCTTTCCGCTCCTTGGCTACGCTGCTGTGATGCTTGAATCCTCGCGTGTAAATATACGCTGTGGTTTTGCGCTTCTCGCCCCTTGCCCTGAAGTAAAAACTTGGTAATCTAAATTCTTAAAATGCTGATTAAGTCATGCTAAAGCACCGTTTAATTTGGCGGAGAGAGAGGGATTCGAACCCCCGGTAGAGTTGCCCCCACACCTGATTTCGAGTCAGGCGCCTTCAACCGAGCTCGGCCATCTCTCCTTGATGAAAACCATGTGACGCTTTAGCTTACCTTATTTTTTCGCAACTTTTTAAAAAAAGTCTGAAGTAAGTCTTTTGATGCCTCTGCCAGAACCCCGCCCTTAACTTCAAAGTGGTGATTAAAACGCGGTTCCCTTACGACATCAATGACAGACCCGCATCCACCGGCTTTTGCATCCAGAGCACCGAAAACCAATCGATCAATCCGCGCTTGTACCAAGGCGCCGGCGCACATAGTACAGGGTTCCAAGGTCGTATAAAGTGTCCCCCCGAGTCGCCATCGCCCCAATAAAGCGGAAGATTCCCGAAGCACGATCAGCTCTGCATGTGCTGTCGGGTCTTTTTGGGACTCCCTGAGATTGTGGCCTGCCGCAATCACTTTTCCTTCACAGACCAAAACCGCTCCGATAGGCACTTCCTTTTTGAGGAGGGCTTTTCTGGCTTCTTTCAAGGCAAGCTGCATCACTTGCTCATCAAGGCCCGTTTGAGGCAATTCTTTCGTTGCCGTTCGCCTAAAAAGAGTGGACGAAATCTTATGAGAACTCTGTTTGATTGTCAAGGTTCAGGTTTTTTCTAATATTCGATCAGGATGCCATTAAATCGGACCCATAAACCCGTCTCGGGGTCGAACTTTTTTTTCAAACTGATACCTAATCCATTGTTTGAAAAGATTACGTGTAAAAGGGATCAGTAGGGCAAAACCGGCAAAATCTGTGAGAAGCCCTGGGGTCATTAATACAATCCCTGCGATAAAAATTAGCAAGCCGTTGACCATGTCATTGGTTGGAATGCGGCCGGATTGGAGTTCCATCGTGATTTTATTCCAGACAAAAAGCCCTTGCAATCTTGCGAGGCTCGCCCCTAAGATGCCCGTGACAATTTGTATTGTAATCGTTGGCCAAAATCCAATTTCATCACCGAGCTTGATAAGTAGAGTGATTTCTATGATGGGTACGGCGATAAAAAGAAATAGGAGGCGAGAAAGCATATAGTTGTCAAGTGAGGATAATGCATGTAGGTTACCCCATATTGAATGGTTTTGTAAACCAGAGATCCTTCGGTCGTAAGGCTCTGTTCAGAAGGGCTTTTCCTTGACAATTTTTAAGACGCTATGATAACGTCACCGTTTCTATTTTGGCAGAAATCTTTTTATTTTAGAAGCAATTTCTGAATGCCCATGTTTTAAGGAGAAGAAAAACGTGAAGAAATACCTCTTGGCCCCCGGCCCGACAGCCATTTCGCCGGAAGTTCTTTTATCTATGGCACAACCTATTCTTCATCATCGCGCCCCTGAATTTGTCGAATTGCTCAAACGCGTGAAAGAGGATCTAAAATGGCTATTTAAAACTGAAAATGACGTCTTGATTATCGCTTCAACGGGAACGGGCGGAATGGAAGGATCTGTTTCAAACTTTCTCTCTCCCGGAGACAAGGCCCTTTTTGTCAATGGCGGTAAGTTTGGCGAACGCTGGGGCAAGATTTGTAAAAGCTATGGTGTTGAAACGGTAGAAATTAAGGTCGAATGGGGTTGTGTGGTGAATCCAAATGATGTGGCAGCCGCACTTGAAAAAGACCCTTCTATTAAGGCGGTGTTCACTCAGGCCTCTGAAACCTCCACGGGTGTCGCCCATCCGATTAAGGAAGTCGCAGAAGTGGTCCGAGGATATGACCATTGTTTAATGGTTGTGGATGCTATTTCCGCCTTGGGTGTTTTTGATGTTCAGACCGATGCCTGGGGTTTAGATGTTGTCGTAAGTGGATCACAAAAAGCCTTGGCACTCCCCCCTGGTTTGGCTTTTGTTTCTGTTTCCGAAAAAGCATGGCGTCAGGCTGAAAAA
Organism: Nitrospirota bacterium; assembly: GCA_029261135.1. Classification (GTDB taxonomy): domain Bacteria; phylum Nitrospirota; class Nitrospiria; order SBBL01; family JAADHI01; genus JAADHI01. Next base: position 23,577 of record JAJDBX010000003.1, on the reverse strand, counting down.
ACAAACAATGCCACGTTTTATTTTGATTTTAAAAAAGAGCGGGCTGCGATTCAAAAAAATCAGACAGCTTATACCGCCGCTGTTTCGTTAATCGTGGGTTTGGAGCAATCCCTTAAAATGATGCGGGAAGAAGGCCTTGAAAATATATTTGCACGTCGCGCCCTGATGGCAAAAGCCCTACGGGAGGGAATGACGGCCATTGGCTTGTCTTCTTTTCCTAAAGAGGGTGCGAGTACTTCGGTGACAGCGATTTCAGTCCCCGAGGGCTATGATGGCCAAGCCATTTATAAAGATCTTCGGGTCAAGTATGGCATTACGGCTGCCGGAGGACAGGATCATTTGAAGGGAAAAGTTTTTCGAATTTCCAACATGGGTTATCTCGATACTTTTGATACGATTATGGCTGTGGCGGCTGTTGAAATGGTCCTCAAAGCAATGGGCCACCCGCTGACCTTGGGTACTGGTGTGGGCGTTGCCCAGGAAATTCTCCTTAAAAAATAGTGACAACCTATAGTGAGCTTGGAGGACCTATGCGTGTTTTAGTCAGTGATGCCCTTGCCGAACGGGGTGTCGAAATTTTGAAAAAAGCTGGATTGAAAGTCGATGTGAAAACGGGGCTTTCTCCTGAAGAACTCATCCAAATAATTCCTGGGTATGATGGTCTGGTGATTCGAAGTGCCACCAAGGTCACGCAAGAGCTTGTTGCGGCTGCGACAAACCTGAAAGTGATCGGTCGGGCAGGCTCTGGCCTGGATAACGTGGACATCCCTGCTGCAACAAAGCGTGGCATTGTTGTGATGAACACCCCCGGTGGCAACACCGTGACAACGGCGGAACATGCTTTTTCACTCATGGTTTCGATGGCACGGTGTGTGCCTCAAGCTACCGCGTCGACGAAGGCAGGGAAATGGGAAAAGAAAAAATACATGGGGATGGAGTTGTTCAACAAAACCCTCGGTATTATCGGGATGGGTGCCATCGGAAGCCATTTTGCCAAACTGGCACAAGGCATGATGATGAATGTCATCGCCTACGATGCCTACCTTTCTCCTGAACGGGCAGAAAAAGCCGGGGTTGAAGTGGTTGATTTTGGAGGCCTGATCACAAGAGCTGATGTCATTACGATTCATGCCCCGCTGACCGATGAAACCAAACACATGATTAATGCGGATGCCATTCAAAAAATGAAGCAAGGGGTTCGGATTATTAACTGCGCCCGTGGCGGCATTGTAGATGAAGATGCACTTTATAATGGCTTGAAGAGTGGCAAAGTCGGCTCAGCCGCCCTGGATGTTTTTGAAAAAGAGCCCGTTGACCCTTCAAATCCCCTACTGACTTTAGAGAATTTTATTTGCACCCCGCATCTTGGAGCCTCTACACGTGAAGCGCAGGAAAATGTGGCCATTGCAGTTTCTAACCAGATTGTCGATTATTTGCTTCATAATGTCCCCCGATTTGCGGTAAACCTTCCCTCAGTCCCGGCAGACCTACTTCCTCAGTTACAACCTTACATTAACTTAGCCGAAAAAATAGGGTCATTTATTGGACAGACCGGTGAAGGTGCAGTAGAGGAAGTCACCATTACTTATAGTGGGGAAGCCGCCGATTTAGAAACGGCCTCCATCACGCTGGCGGCACTTAAAGGACTCTTAAGCCCGATATTGGAAGAGCCGGTGAATTATGTGAACGCACCCGACATCGCAAAAGATCGGGGCATCGTGGTGAATGAAGCTAAACGATCCAATTCAGGGAACTTCGCTTCCCTCCTCTCGATTGAAGTGAAGGCGGCAGACCAAGTCAGAATCGTGACGGGTGCGATTTTTAATAAGAGTGAACCCCGTTTTGTTGAAATTGATCGGATGGCGCTAGAGGTTATTCCAGAAGGCATGATGCTCTACTTATTTAATGAAGATCAGCCAGGTGTGATTGGTAGCTTGGGTCAACTTTTGGCTAAAAATGGCGTCAATATTTCGAGTATGCAACTCGGTCGCGAAAAATCAGGCGGCAAAGCGATTTCTGTGGTCGGCATTGATTCAGTGATTGATGCCGCGGGTTTAGAAGAGATTAAAGCACTCCCGCATGTTATTGCGGTCAAACAGGTCTCAATATAAAATAACGGTCATTCAGTGTGGGGATAGGAAAATCAAACGTTTGATTTTCCTATCCCCACACGATCATTTCTCTTATCGTAATCCTCAATTTTTTGCCCTGGGTCAATGAAATTTTCAGATAAGCCGAAAACGATGATTCCAAAGGGTGTTGCAACCCTTCTTCCTGATGGCGCCGCTCAAAGGCGACTGATCGAAAAAGAGATTTTGTCGTCTTTTTCCCGATGGGGCTACCAAGAGGTGATCCCTCCTATATTTGAATATCTGGATGTCTTTTCTCTAGGCGTAGGAGAGGAGACTGTTGATAGTGCCTACAAATTTGTGGATCGCGCGACAGGCCGTATTATGGTTTTACGTCCCGATGTCACGCCTCAGATTGCACGCATGGCATCGACGCTCTTAGCTGATCAACCCAGACCGCTTCGCCTTTGTTATTCTGCAAATATTTTTAGACACCAGGAAGAACACGTTGGCCGGGAACGGGAGCTTTTCCAGCTTGGAGGAGAACTCATCGGCCCTTCCGATGCCGAATCGGATGCAGAGATGATTTCTCTCACGATTGAGATATTGAATCGCCTGGGCTTGAAAAATTTTCGCATCACTTTAGGTCACATGGCGTTTACGCAGGGTCTCCTGCGCCCATTTATGTCTTCACCCGATTTTTTTAAGCAGTTGCTTCATTCTGTTTCTAAAAAAGAGACCGCAGCTTTAGAACGATTATTGAAGCAGGAAGCGGTTGAGGAAAAAACTCAAAGAGAGGTTCTCTCTCTTTTGGATTTATTTGGTGGTGTAGAAGTCTTGACGCGTGCAAAAACCTTAACAGATGACAGCGCTTGTCGAAAGGCCATCGCGCGTCTCGAGCAGGTCTACAATATTTTAAAATCTTACGGGTATCAAGATTATCTCCTGATCGATTTAGGTGAAGTGCGCGGTTTTGATTATTACACAGGCACGATATTTGAAATTTTCTCAGAAGGGGTCGGGGCTGAATTAGGTGGTGGCGGACGTTATGACCATCTCCTTGAAAAATTTGGGCGTCCATCCGCATCGACGGGATTTGCACTTTATATTGAGAGAATTCAGGCCGCCTTGGAACATCTTGATTTGAAAAGCGGGAAGCAGCCCGTTATCGATCTCATGGTTTCCCATTTACCGGAAGAGCGGAACAGGGCGATTGCATTGACCGCAGAGCTTCGTCATGCGGGTTTTCGCACCATTCGCCAAGGGGTTTTGTCTGCTGATGCTCAATTATCTGTTTCGGATGCCGAGGCTCAAAAGGTGTCAAAAGTAGTCTTTTTGCAAGCGGAAGTAGCATCGTCCTCTGTCAACTTGATCGATGTTTCTTCCGGAGATGTCCAGAACTTGAGTCAGGAGGCTCTGATCACGTGGCTTCAAGCAAATGGATCGATCTCGTAAGGGAGGAGAATTGGTGATGTCTACTGTAGATACAGACCTTGCGCTGAGAAAATTGCCCCCTCAAAATATAGGCGCAGAACGGGCGATTTTAGCCGCGATATTGCTCGATAATTATGCGATTAACCGTGTCGTCGAGATATTGAGAGCCGAAGATTTCTACAGAGAGAGCCATCGAAAAATCTATAGTGCGATGCTTGACCTGAATGAATTTAATGAGGCGATTGATCTGATTACTCTTGCTGATAAGCTGCGCAGCAATAATCAACTTGAAGCGGTGGGTGGCGATGATTATTTGACCGAATTGCTGCATAGCATTGCAACGGCGGCGAATGTGCGGCTTCATGCCAGACTGGTTCATGAAAAGGGTTTGTTAAGGGAATTAATTCATATTGCCACAGATGTGATTACACGGGGATATGATGATGACGGCAAGGTGGATGACCTCTTAGATCAAGCAGAACGAGATATTTTTGCCATTACGGATAAGTCGATGCGAACCGGGTTTACTCCGATGAAAGAATTGGTCAAAGCGGGTTTTGAGATTATTGAAAAATTAGCAGACCAGAAGCTGACCGGTTTACCTTCGAAGTACAAAGATCTCGATAAAATGACTTCTGGATTTCAGCCCTCCGACTTGGTCATTGTTGCAGGTCGTCCCTCCATGGGGAAAACGGCTTTTGCACTCGGTATCGCCCAGAATGTGGCCATTGATCAAAATCAAACCGTGGGTATTTTCAGTTTAGAGATGTCGAAAGAGCAATTGGTCTTAAGAATGCTTTGTTCCGAAGCCCGTGTGGATGCACACAAGCTGCGCTCGGGTTATCTGGGTCAGCCTGGGAATAACAATTGGCGCCAATTGATTGATGCTGCGGGACGACTGAATGAGGCCCCCATTTTTATTGACGATACGCCTTCGATGACCATTCTCGAGATGCGTGCGAAGGCACGGCGTTTAAAAGCGGAACACAATCTGAGCCTGATTATTGTTGATTATCTTCAACTCATGCGGGGAAGAGCAGATCTCCATAGCCGGGAGCAGGAAATTTCGGATATTTCACGCTCTTTAAAAGCTTTGGCGAAAGAACTTAAAATTCCGGTTGTCGCACTGTCTCAGCTGTCACGTGCAGTTGAATCCCGACCAGAAAAAAAGAAAAGGCCCATTTTGGCCGATTTGCGGGAATCTGGCGCAATCGAACAGGATGCCGATGTTGTGCTCTTTATCTATCGGGAAGAGGTTTATGAGCCCTGTAAATGTGCCCATGAGAGTGAATGTATCTGTGGGAGGAGAGGAGTCGCGGAAATTATCATCGGCAAACAGAGAAATGGCCCCATCGGTGATGTCCCCATGGCCTTTATCAACCGATATACACGTTTTGAAGATTTGGCCAGTGATCATCCCAGGCGCTTTCGTCCTGAATAAACCTTTCGAAGCTGTTCCAGATCACTCGTTTAAAGTTTATCTAAGGTCGTGATCAAGGGTGCGTGACAGTGGTTGTTTTGTTATTGAAGAGAAACAAAGACATCAATGCCTTTTGACAAATACCGAAGGCCTCACTAAAATCGACGACATGTTGGAAACATCTTCAGAACCCATCACCCTGCGAGGGCATACTCTGCTTTGTCTGCAAGGGTTTCGGGGAGAAGGTTGTTTACGTTCTTTACTCAGCGACGGACTGAAATTCATCATGCGCTTTCCAAAAACCCAAATCGCTCCGTCCGTGTCATTCAAGCACCCGATGCCTTGTGTGCGGCCTATCCCAATCTTGAAGGGCTTGACTGTCAATTGAATGGTGTTGATTCCGAAATAAGAATGAAAACACAGTCCGCAGATGTCATGGTGCGATTGGGGATTGAAGCAGAAGTGACCCTGCCTTGGAAGACGATCCGTGATCGTATTGGGCAAAAAATTAAAGGGAGTCCTCTTTACGAAATCTGCGACGGTTGCCTTTGGGATACTGCCTTGAGGGAATAGCGGTTTTAAATGGGGAGGATTCATGACGAAAAAGGCATTGATCCTTTTAGCACCGGGCTTTGAGGAGATTGAATCCGTGACGGTCATCGACATCTTACGTCGCGCGGGGGTTCAGGTGACCGTTGCAGGGACGGTCGAAGGCAGCATCACGGGTTCACGGAAGGTGAAATTGGTGGCAGACACTTTGATCGACACTGTCAGTGGAAGTGATTTCGATCTCATTGTACTACCCGGTGGTCAGCCGGGCACACGCAATTTAGGCCAAGATCCACGCGTAAAGCTTATTTTAGAAGACGCGATGAAAAACGATCGATTGATTTCTGCAATCTGTGCGGCTCCTTCTGTCCTTTCGTCCTATGGATACATTAAAGGGAAAAAGGCAACGAGCCATCCTTCCGTACGTTCAGAGATGGAAGACGTGAACTATTCCGAGTCGCGTGTGGTGGTCGATGGCAATTGGATCACCAGTCGATCTCCTGGGACTTCAATGGAATTTGCTTTTAAACTGGTCGAATTGCTGAAAGGGTCCGAAATGGTTAAAAAGGTCAATGACGGGGTCATGGCAAGGCTTTAATCTCACGCAAAATAATAGAGGAGATGTCAATTGTCACATTTAAAAGGTCAAGTCGCCCTTATTACGGGAGGTAGCAGCGGCATTGGGTTCGCCATTGCTTCAACACTGCTGAAAGAAGGCATGGTTGTTGCGATCATGGCGAGGAATCAGAATCGTTTGGAAAAGGCGGTTGGGCAATTACGCGATGAAGGCGGAGAAGTCATCTCGGTAGCTGGAGATGTTTCGAATGCCGCAGAAGTGAATGACTTTGTTCAGCAGGTGGTGCGTGAAAAAAACCGGATCGATCTTTTGGTTAATAATGCGGGGATTTATCGGCAAGGAGAGATTGCCGATCTTTCAGAATCCGATTGGGACGATGTTCAAAATATTAACCTGAAAGGGGCTTTTCTTTGCACAAAAGCGGTTTTGCCGATGATGAGAAAGCAGCAATCGGGTTATGTGATCAATATTTCTTCGGTCGCGGGAAAGATGGGGTTTGGAAATGCGTCGGCATACTGCGCATCAAAATTTGGCTTGATTGCCTTGACAGAAAGTTTGCTGGAAGAAGAAGTGAAAAACAACATTCGCTCTACGGCAATCTGTCCGGGTTATGTCGCGACGCCGATGGTTGAAATGGTTGACATCCCTCAAGAGGAGATGATTCCGCCAACAGATATCGCCAATATCGTACAGAGTTTACTCCATCTGGCACCCCATACCGTCATCCGGGAGATCGTCGTCAATCGCACCGGGTCAGTGGATGGATAAGGGAATAACCTGTTTATTTTTAAATGCTTTATAGGGATAGGATGAATCAATGAAAGTAGATAGATCGGTGCGGTTTTTGATATTCAGTTCTTTCTTTTTGCTTAGTGTCTTTTTAGCAATGGCCCATGCAGAAGAAACCCCCGAGCGTAAAATGCTTCAAGCACCACCGCGAACATTTACACATCCACCACCACCCCCAAGAGCCCCTCATGCAAACCGGCCTCGCGCACCGCACGGCCCCTCTGGAGCGGCCGAGTCTTTTATGCAGAAGCTTCAAGGCTATAAAGACCAGCTTCAAAAAAATCCAGAAGACATGGAGGCCTTGGTGTTTTTAGCCAATGCCAACTTCGATATACAGCGTTATGAAAATGCTGAAAAACTTTTTTTAAGAATTCTAAAAATCAATCCCAATAATCTTCATGTGCGTACAGATCTCGCTTCGGTCTATCGAAACTTAGGCCATTCAGATAAGGCGGTTGACGCATTGAATATTGTTTTATCCTTGAACCCAAACCATGAAATTGCACTGTATAACATTGGCATTATCCTGCTGAACGACAAAGAAGATTTTGTGGCTGCGGCAGATGCCTGGGAACGTTTAGTGAGAATCAACCCAAAAGACCCACTTGCCGAAGCTTTACGAGAGAAGGTGAAAGAGATTCGATCAGGGAAACTCAAGCCAATAAATACAAAGGAATCCGGGCAGACTCCTTAGAATCTCTAGGCTCCGAAAGCCCCTAAATTATTGACTTTTTCGCGCTTTTTATGGTAGATTTCCTCTCTTTTATTGTCAATTTTGGGGGAGAGTGATGATCGTCCCATCCTATGACATGTTTTGCCGAAAGGCGAAAGAGGGCAACCTTATTCCAGTCTATCGTGAGATTGTTGCAGACTGCGAAACCCCGGTCTCTGCCTTCCTTAAGATCCGACATGGAGCCTATCCTTTTCTCTTTGAATCCGTCGAAGGTGGAGAAAAATGGGGGCGATACTCCTTCTTAGGGGCGGATCCATCCATGCTCATTAAGGGTAAGGGTTCTCGTGTAACCGTAAGTCGCTCCGGTGAGAACGATGTGGTGACTACCACTGAACAGCCGCTTCACGTGCTTCGGGATTTACTGGCTGAATTCAAACCCGTGGATATCGACGGCCTGCCGCGATTTTTTGGCGGCGCAGTGGGATATTTGGGCTATGACATGGTGCAGTTTTTTGAACCGGTGCAATCGTGTCATCCTCCGAAAGCGGCCCCTGATTTCTTTTTTTTGATCACCGATACACTGCTTATTTTTGATAATGTCAGACATCGGATCAAAGTGGTTTCAAATGCCTTCATCGAAGATGATGAACTCAAAAAATCCTATGACCAAGCGAATGAAAAAATAGAGGCCATGATCCGATGCTTGAATCAGCCTCTTGTGCCGCCTTCGCTTTCAAACAAGAAAAGTCCGGAGAAAACCCCGAGTTCTAATGTCACAAAGGAGCAATTTAAAAAGAGCGTCCTGAAAGCCAAGCACTATATTGAGGCTGGCGATATTTTTCAGGTGCAAATTTCTCAGCGCTTTTCTGTGACACTGGAAGCAGACCCGTTTACGGTTTACCGCGCGCTTCGTAGCATCAACCCCTCCCCCTACATGTTTTACCTGGAAATCGGAGAGATGCGTCTTGTCGGCACCTCTCCAGAAGTCCTCGTGCGCTTGGAAGGAAAAAAGATCGAAGTCCGACCGATTGCGGGAACCCGTCGGCGCGGCAGAACACCGGAAGAAGATCTGGCGATGGAAGCGGAGTTACTGGGCGACCCCAAAGAGCGGGCAGAGCATGTCATGCTGATTGATTTGGGCAGAAACGACGTTGGGCGTGTTTCAAAATATGGCACAGTCGAAGCGAATGAATTGATGGTCATCGAACGCTATTCCCATGTCATGCATATTGTTTCAAATGTCGTGGGAGATTTAGAGGAAGGAAAAGATGCCTTCGATGTCTTGGCTGCCTGCTTTCCGGCGGGAACTGTCACCGGAGCGCCGAAAATTCGGGCGATGGAAATCATTGATGAACTGGAGATCGAAAGCCGATCGCTTTATGCGGGGGCCGTCGGCTACTTTAGTTTTCAAGGCAATATGGATACCTGTATTACGATTCGAACGATTGTGATTGAAGGCGATCAAGCGACCGTCCAGGCGGCGGCAGGGATTGTCTCGGATTCGATTCCTGATTTAGAATACAAAGAAACCGTGAATAAGGCCAAAGCCATGCTGGCTGCGATTCACTTGGCAGAAAATGGACTAGAAGCGAGAGACTGAGAATATGCTGCTTGTCATTGACAACTACGACTCCTTTACCTATAACCTCGTTCAGTACTTAGGTGAGTTGGGTGAAGAAATTTTGGTGTATCGAAACGACAAAATTTCGATTGCCGGAATTGAAGAAAAAAAACCTGAAAAAATTGTCATTTCCCCCGGTCCAGGGCGTCCCGAAGATGCAGGCATTTCTATTGAGCTGATTCAAAAATTAGGGGGACAAATTCCCATCCTTGGTGTTTGTCTTGGACATCAAGCCATAGGACAAGCATTCGGGGCAGAGATTATTCAAGCTGATCGCTTAATGCATGGAAAAACATCAATGATTTTGCACGATGGCAAGAGCATTTATGCTAAAATACCCCAACCCTTTGAAGCAACCCGTTATCACTCGTTGATTGTGCGGAAAGAGACCTTACCCGATATTTTTGAAATTTCGGCTTGGACAGATGAAGGCGAGATCATGGGCATTCGCCATAAGACCCTTCCGATTGAAGGGCTTCAGTTTCATCCAGAATCGATTCTGACCCGTGTGGGAAAAGATCTAATAAAGCATTTTATTCAGCAATAAATTTGCTCATGAACGAGGGCAGGTCAATTGTGTCTTTGAAATAACAATGTACTGGAGAAATATATGGCCATATCAATAAAAAATATCCCTGAAGGTATTTTGGAAGAGGCAAGGAAAGCGGTTTATGAAGTCTTGCTTCGTGAAAAAGCTTATGAAATGGAAGTCACAGACCCCTCTGAAAACACTGATAAATTGGATGTCATTAGTCTTAAACAGTTTAATTGTTACACCTTCTTAAGGAACTAATGCCCTACCCGATGATGAAAAGAGAAGGGGCCTCGTGGTAATTAAAGAAGCCATCAGCAAAGTGGTTGAACGCATTGACCTCCGTGTGAGCGAAGCAGAAGACGTGATGCGAGAGATTATGGAGGGGCATGCAACGCCCTCTCAAATCGCCTCGTATATTACGGCGCTCCGTATGAAGGGGGAGACTGTGGACGAAATTGTCGGCTCAGCGCGCGTGATGCGAGAAAAAGCCGTCTTTGTCCGAATCGATGATCCTTTGGTCGTGGATACCTGTGGAACGGGCGGTGACGCGCTGAACACCTTCAACATTTCGACGGCTGCTGCATTTGTCGTCGCGGGGGGAGATATCACAGTGGCAAAACATGGTAATCGTTCTGTTTCAAGCGCCTGTGGTAGTGCCGACGTCCTCAAAGCATTGGGCGTTGCGATTGATATTTCCCCCGAAAAGACCGAGGCCTGCATCAATGAAATTGGGATTGGCTTCCTTTTTGCCCCTCTATTTCATGGCGCAATGAAACATGCCGCCGTGCCAAGAAAAGAAACGGGCATACGTACTATTTTCAACATTCTTGGCCCTCTAACCAATCCGGCTCGGGCATCGATTCAGGTCTTGGGTGTTTTTGCCTCGAAGCTGACCGACCTGTTGGCACAGGTTCTCGTTAAACTGGGATCACAACACTGTTTTGTGGTGCATGGAATGGATGGCCTGGATGAAATCACAATATCAGGCCAAAGCCGAGTTTCTGAGGGAAAATCAGGACGGGTGGCCGCCTATTTTATGGAACCGAAAGATTTCAATATTGAAAATGGGGAACTCAAGGATTTGATCGGTGGCAATGCAGAAACCAATGCGGCCATCCTCCAGTCTGTGCTCCGTGGAGAAAAGAGTGCAAAACGAGATGTGGTATTGATGAATGCGGCACCGGCCTTTGTTGCCGTTGGCAAAGCCGAAAATCTTCAGGAGGGTTTTACTTTGGCAGTAGAATCAATCGATTCTGGCCGGGCCATGATGAAACTGGAACGATTGTGCGAGATGACGAATAAGTGAAAACCACGTTTCAAATCCCCCACCGAAGCTTCCATCGTATCGTTCCAGTTGCGCTTCCGTCTTCAGCGCTAAAACAAATACTGCGTTGCCTTGCAGATCCCGCCAGAATCTGAAGAAAAAACCAGAGCCACTAAACCTTAGACCTGAGTTCATAAGATGAGTTTATTAACACAGATCGTTGAAAAGAAACGTGCCGAAGTTGATTCCAGAAAAAATCGTACCTACCTTCAAGATCTTAGATCACGTATATCGGAAGGTTCATCCACCAACCCGACCCGTGGGTTTGGGAAAGCACTTTCTGAAAAATCGGGCCGTTTCCCAAACCTGATTGCAGAAGTCAAAAAGGCTTCGCCATCAAAAGGCATTATTCGAGAAAATTTTGATCCCATAGAGATTGCTAAAACCTATGAGGCGGGCGGAGCCGCGGCACTTTCTGTGTTGACCGAACAAGGTTATTTTTTAGGTGATCCCGCTTATTTGAGCGCGATCCGATCTAAAGTTGCACTTCCCATCCTACAAAAAGATTTTATGCTTGATGAGATGCAAGTCTATGAAGCGCGTGCCTGGGGCGCAGATGCCATTCTTTTGATTGTGTCGATATTAGATCCCGCGCAAATGAAGGATTATTTTGATTTGGCGCAAAGCCTTTCATTGGATGTGCTGGTTGAAGTCCATTCAGAAAAAGAATTAGAACGCGTGATCGAGTGGGCACCGATTATCGGGGTGAATAATCGAGATCTGACGACCTTTGAAACCAAAATTGAAACCACGTTTCGCCTGCTTCCTGAGATCCCGAAAGACCGAACCATTGTTAGCGAGAGTGGGATTAAAACAAGGGGAGAGGTTGCGCTTCTGGGCGAATCAGGGGTTCATGCGGTGCTTATCGGAGAAACATTGATGGCTTCAGATGACATTAATGAAAAAATGAATACCCTCTTTGGTGATGAATGAAGGTCAAGATTTGCGGGATCACGAATTTGGAAGATGCGCTCGCAGCGGTCAATTTCGGGGCCGATGCCCTCGGGTTTATTTTTTCCGCAGATAGTCCTCGCGCGGTTTCAGTTGAAGCGGTTCGGCAGATGATCAATAAGCTTCCCCCTTTTGTGACCACGGTGGGTGTGTTTACCAAGGCGGAAGAAGATGAATTGGAAAGAATTGTGAGTCAGTGCGGTATTGATATGATCCAGTTTCACGGGCCCTTCCCTAAAAAAACCATTGAGCAATTTTCACATCGTGCGATCCAAGTCGTCAGAGTGAAAGATGAACACTCCCTTGAATGCATTCAATTATCAGAGGTTCGGGCCGTGCTGTTGGATACCTATCACGAAAAAATGGCCGGTGGCACTGGAATAGTCTTTGATTGGAAAATCGCCAGAAAAGCCGCTTCTCTCGGGAAAATTATCTTGGGTGGTGGACTGAGGCCTGATAATATTCAAACCGCGATTCAGCAGGGGATGCCCTATGGCGTGGATGTGAGCAGTGGCGTTGAGGAAAAAAAACGAAAGAAGGATCACCTCAAAATGAAAGAATTTATTTGTGCGGCAAAGGGGATGCCTTGAAACACCTTCCGAATAAAAAAGGGCGTTTTGGCCCATACGGTGGACGTTATGTTGCCGAAACCTTGATGCCGGCTCTGTTGGAATTAGAACAAGTCTATCAATCTGTGCGGCGTGACCCTGCGTTTAAAAAGCAGCTCTCTGAACAACTTAAAAATTACGTCGGTCGTCCGACCTCCCTCTATTTTGCAGAACGCTTGACGCAATATTTTGGAGGTCCTAAGATTTACCTGAAGCGTGAAGACCTCTGCCATACCGGAGCGCACAAAATCAACAATACCATCGGTCAGATCTTGCTCACACAACAGATGGGAAAAAAGCGTGTCATCGCTGAAACAGGTGCGGGACAGCACGGGGTTGCCGTCGCAACCGTCGCGGCACGTGCAGGATTGGATTGTGAAATTTATATGGGCACGGACGACATGAAACGGCAGGCACTGAATGTCATTCGTATGCGTATGCTCGGCGCGAAGGTGAGGGGTGTAGATACCGGCAGCCGTACCTTAAAAGATGCGATCAGTGAGGCCTTGCGCGATTGGACGGCCAATGTGCGCGATACCCACTATATCTTAGGTTCTGTGTTGGGGCCACATCCCTATCCGATGATGATTCGCGATTTTCAATCCGTGATTGGTCTGGAGGCCAAGCAGCAAATCTTGCGATTCGAGGGAAAGTTGCCCGATCTGCTCATTGCCTGTGTCGGGGGCGGAAGCAATGCCATCGGTCTTTTTTATCCCTTTCTGTCACATGAAACGGTCAAAATGGTGGGTGTCGAAGCCGGGGGATTAGGCCTTGACTCCGGAAAACATGCGGCTCGTTTTGCGAGCGGATCCGTAGGGGTGTTGCAAGGCACCATGACTTTTTTACTGCAAGACGAAAACGGTCAAATTGAACGCACGCATTCCATATCAGCCGGGCTCGATTACGCAGCCGTGGGGCCGGAACATAGTTACTATCGCGACAAAGAGCGGATTGCGTATACCTCCGTCACGGATGACGAAGCGCTGGCCGCTTTTCATCTTTTATCGAAGCAAGAAGGCATCATCCCCGCCTTGGAATCTTCTCATGCTGTGGCCTATTTAAATAAAGTGGCACCGACCCTTAACTCAGACCAGGTTATAATATTAAATCTTTCCGGTCGCGGCGATAAAGACGTGCATCAAGTGTCTGAAATGATGGGATTAACGGGCGCGATCACAGAGGGAGAGGATCTCTGTTAATATGAGCCGAATTGAATCGACATTAAAGAATCTGCTCCTGATCCGTGAAAAGGCTTTAATCACTTATGTGATGGCTGGCGATCCCAACTTAAAGGCCACGGCAGATATTGTGCTTGAGATTGAAGGTGCCGGAGCGGACATCGTTGAAATCGGGGTGCCCTTTTCTGATCCGATCGCCGATGGGCCGACCATTCAAAAAGCGGCAGATCGTGCGCTTGCGCACCCTGTTTCGATGGCCGATGTACTGCACTTGGTTGAAAGTCTCAGAAAAGAAACCAAGATCCCCATTATTTTGATGAGCTATTGTAATCCCATCTTGGCCTATGGCCTCTCCGCATTTTTTAAAGAATCGCGACGCGTTGGCGTGAATGGGGTCATTGTGCCGGATTTGCCGCCTGAAGAAGCCAAAGATTTTTTGCCTTTAGCGCGGAGAAATCAGATCGATATGATTTTTCTTGTCGCACCCACCTCAACACCGGATCGTGTTGAAAAGATTTTGAAGGCAGGCAGTGGTTTTGTCTATTACGTTCCCTTGACCGGGGTGACGGGTTCAAAGCTTTCAGGGATGGACGACGTTCAAAAAAAGATTAAAGCCTTAAAAACACAAACGGATCGGCCTGTTGCCACAGGTTTTGGCATTTCTAACCCAGAAGATGCAAAAGGCATTGGTGCGGCGGCGGATGGGGTGATTGTCGGGAGCGCCCTCGTAAAAATTATCGGCACCGCATCAGAAAACCCAGCCTACCTTTCAGATCTAAGTGCTTTTGTTTCATCGCTTAAAGAAGTTCTAAAAAGCGTTGATTAATCGTTTTTAGAACGGTCTCTGATTTTCTTTCTGCAATGCGCAGCTTATACAGATAAGTTGACAAGTACGGGCAAATGAATACTTCCAGTAACCTTTGTTTTTGATATTTTCAAACCTGTAGATGGTTTCTAGCGGTATTCGCTAGATTATTGAGTGTAGGATTGATAGTTGGTTCCGCTGTTTGTATCAAGACCCTATAGTCCTGTAAATTCAGATTAAGGTTCTTAGATAACATAATAGTTCCGCGGGATGGGATCCGCAGCGCTAGGACACTAATGGGAAAATACAATGAATTTTAAGAAAATACAGAGATATTTTTTCTGTATAGGGCTTGGTATTATATTAACTTTCGTGATTTCATGTGGGAAAGATGAAAGGAGTGATCCGATTTCTATGATCTTGAATGCATCGGATAAGGCTAGCTATGATACCCACTGGACCATAACAGTGCCAGTAAAAGTTAACTTTTCACTATTCGCAGATGGTACTTTAATAATGACAGTTGGTGATTCCTCGAAAGTTTTTACCTGGATTAAGACAGGGAGAGATAGTATTGGCTTCCACAGCGAATGGTTTTTTTCAATGGAGGACATAAAGGGATCTCTCCAAAGTGGTAGTTTTACCGCGATGACACTGTGGACCAGTGGTCACCCTATTCCTGCGGGTGGAACATTTGAATTGGTGGAAGGGCGAGTTCCAGGGGATGAGATAGAGGAATAATTTTGTAAGTTTACACCCTCTATTTCACCTGGCATTCGTTAATTTTTACAGCCTAAAATTTTATTGATTTTAAGATATATTTGAGAAAAATGATCTTAGTAATTGAGATGTGAAGAATTTTTTCGATGGAACGGATTTGAATGTCCCTTCCGGAAGGGTGGGGATCTTTGCTTTTAGGGAAAACCTAGTCTTAGCAAGCGACTAAAGCCTTCTCATTTTCCCCCAATAATACTTCACTTACCTCCTGGATTGACCGTAAATTTTCCTTCGCTCCTTTTTTGCGATCATTTTCCTTTGCGCCTGCCACCAAAATAAGACTCATCAACTTCAATCTCTCCACAAAAAACTTCTTCCGATTCTTTCTCAAGTGCTAAGGCGATGATCTCTCTAAGTCGATGGGAATAATATGCTGTACTGCTTTTGTTGATACCAAGTAAAATCGCCGCGCAAGGTGCTGCTGTCCCTGATACAAAATGTTCTATTAATTTTTCTTGTTTTGAATAACTTAAATGGCTCTTTCTCATCTCTGTCCTAGATAACATTTTATCTGTTATCTAGGACAGCCCCCCTAAATTATCCCGAGGCTTTAGCCAAGGCCAAACGTTCAGAGCGCAGTTTTTGTAAAATGAGCACGGCTTCTACGGTCATCCAAATTTCAAGTAAGAGAATGGCGATTCCGATGAGGATGGTCAGCCAATTCGCGGAGGCTGCCTCTGTACCGACTTTGCTGATCCAAGTCAAAATGCTGTAGATCATCGCGCCGGTGGTCATCGTGACGAGAAAGACCATCGGGATGGCAATATGAAGCAGGGGTTTGCCGTTTCTGTACAGATAAACAAAAAGGATGAGCAGGGTCATGCCACCAATCAATTGATTGGTGGTGCCAAAGAGCAACCAGAGCGGAAGCCATACTTTTGGCCCGGCCATCACCAGGGGTATCGCGGGACCCACAGCGACAAGTGTCGCAATGTAGCGGTTTTTTAAAGGGGCGATATTGAATGCCGCACCCAACTCTGAGACGACCAGGCGTTGGATGCGTGCGCCCGTGTCCATTGATGTGGCGGCAAAGGAGATGGCCAATATAGCGACGACGGCTTGTGCCCATTCGGTGGGCAAGAGCAGGGCCTCTAAAAAGTTTCCCGCGCCTGCAACAAAGTTGGCGATGGCATTAATGCCGGAGGCGTTCCATTCCGCATATTCAGTGCCCCATTCGGGGAGTCCTGCTGCAACAGCGAGTGTGGCAATGAGGGCCAGTGTCCCTTCGCCCAGCATACCGCCATACCCAATAAAACGGGCGTCTTCCATCCGGTCCAGTTGTTTAGAGGTTGTGCCACTTGAAACCAAACCATGAAAACCGGAAATCGCCCCACAGGCAATCGTCACAAAAATAATCGGAAAGAGCGGGGGCGCACCTTTGGGATGAAGATTGATGACGGGCGCATTCATTTCCGGATTGAGTACGACGAGGCCGAGGATTAGGGCGGTGAGCCCCACAATGAGCTGGTGTGAGTTAATATAATCGCGGGGTTGGAGCAGAAGCCAAACAGGCATCAGACTGGCGATGGCAGCGTAAATCAAAAGAAAAATGGCCCAAGCGATGACGGGATTGGCCCCTTCACTGAGGATGGGTGTGAGGGAGACTGGAAAAATAACGCCGACAGCGACCATGGCATAAAGGGAAATAAGTGCGAGAACCGAGGGAATGAGGATTCCACCTTTCTTTTTACGAAAGGTGATGCCAATGAGGATGGCGACGATAATTTCGAAATTGACCGGAATGACTGAGGCCGGATATCGATCAAATAAAATGCCAATCGCAAAGGCAAAAACAGCGAGCACGACCCAAACCAGAAAATAAACGATAATTTGAAAAAGGACGTGAACGCGAGGATTGATGACTGAAGCCGCGAGCCCGCCGATGGTTTGGCCGTCTTTTCTTGCGGAGAGGGCGAGTGCGCCAAAATCATGCACGGCACCGATAAAAATTGTGCCGAAGACGATCCAAAAAAGGGCAGGCCCCCATCCCCAAATCACGGCGACGGTGGGTCCAATAATAGGCGCGGCGCCCGCGATAGAGGTGTAGTGATGTCCCCAGAGAATGTGCCGATTGGTTGGGATGTAGTCGTAGTCGTCCCTTAAATTTGGGTCGTGTGCGGGGGTTCTTTCTTGATTGGAGAGGCCGAAAACTTTTTCAGTGATGATTCGGGAATAACCGCGGTAGCCAAGAAAGTAAAAGAGGGCAAGAACGGTGAACGCAATTGTGACGGCCATAAAATCAATCAGATGTTGTGGGAATCATATTACATCAAAAATATCGGTTTCGATAAGAAGTGTCAACTCTTGAAATCGTGTATAATAGAGGGTAATGTCCACTTTCTATATTTGAACCTCTAATCAATGAAGAAGATGTTCATGATGCCCAGTGAAAATAATCGACTTCCGCTTTTGACTTTCAAAGAACCCTATAATATAGTCCACTTTTTAAGGACTGAAGTCTGATGCCGGATACTAGGACTGACCCAATCGAAGAGGAAATCGATTACGACAGGGAAGAGGTTCAGTCGGCAAAAGAGCTTGTCCAGGTATTCACCAAAACAGCCAAGACTCTCAAAATATATCTTCCGAACAATCCCATCCACAAAAAATTTATCAACGATCTATTCGAAAAGCTTGAATCACATCTCTTAGAATATGGGGCGCTTCGTCTTCGGATTAAACAGTTTGAGCTACTTTGTTCGGGTCAACAGATCTATGAAAACCTGAACCGGCTTGAAAGCCTATCCTTTAAACTTTTTATTGATGGTATGCGTGAGCTTTCTTTTCATCCTGGCCTCGAAAAAGAAGAAATGATTACCCTTTTGAAAATACTTGGCCAAGACGAGCGAGATGAAGTGGATGGAGAGCCTCCGGTGGATGAGGATGACGATATTGTGACCCTCCTTTGGGAAAAACATCTAACTCATATTGAATATATCGTTGCAGATGATTTCAGGGGGGATATAGATAACACGAAAGAAATGCAGCCTGAACGGCCAAAGCCGCAACAACTTAATGCGATTTACAATCAGGAGGCCAAGGTTGACCCGACAAAGCTTTCTCCGAAAGGCGTGGAGATCCCTTCCCTTCATATCTTTAAGCTGACAGACGAAGAGGTGAGATCTATAAAACGTGAGCTGAGATGGGAAGAAGAGATTGATATTGTCAACGAATTGGAGGGGATGCTTTTTGATATTCTCCGCATCGAAACTGATTCTGAGCGTTTTGTTGAGGTGCTTGAGATTATTGATAATATTTTTGAAGAATTGGTCTTCAAAGGGGATTTTATCCACACCCGTAAGATCCTTGAGTTTTTTTGGGAAATGCTAGACACAGAGAAAGCGCTCGATCCGACCTTGCAGCGATTGGTCAATAAAGCATTCGCTCAGGCGGGAAACCCGGAACGCATCACTTCTCTTGATGAAGTGCTTAATCGTTCATCTTCCGATGTACTTGATCAATTTCTTCCATTCATGGTTCTTTTTCAAAAAGAAGTGATTCCATCTGTTATCGAACTGCTCAGTAAGGTGAAAGGGATGAAAACACGTCGTGTCCTTTGTGATGTGCTCGCCGAAATAGGGCAGATGGATATTGATGTGATTATTAAACAGCTTGATGTCCAGGGTTGGTTTCTATTGCGAAATCTGATTTATGTGCTGGGAAAGATTGGGGACAAACGTGTGATTCCTCATTTTTCTAAATTTATAGATCATGAAGAGCTTAAGGTTAGAAAAGAAATCCTTCATGTGCTCGATGCGATGGAATACCCTGAAGCAGCGGATTTGCTCATTCAATTTATTGCCGACCCAGATCTTTCTAATCGTGTTTATGTGATCAAAAGCCTGGTTAAAAAGAAGGTGGCAGAGGGACTCCCTATTCTTATCGATTTGATTGAAGATGTGGAATTTGAAAATAAAGCATTTTTTGAAAAAAAAGAGATCTTTAACGGGCTTGCGAAACTGGGTGGTGAAGCCGTTGTGCCAGAGATTGAAAAATATCTCAAGGTGCGTTGGCATCTATTCAAAAATATTAAGGTTGATGAACGAGGGGTCTGTGCCGCAGCGGCTTTACAACGCATTGGTTCTCCGACTGCGATCGATGCGCTTCGGGTGGGTAGTCAATCACGAAATAAAGCTGTTCGGGAAGCGTGTCAAAAGTCTCTAGACTTACTGAGCCAGTAAAGTCGATTTGTTGGGGTTGTGAGCATGTTTAGATACGATGAGGAAAGTGCCGAACTGGGCAAAAAACTGGTGAATCGTTTGTCCATTTTGATTAAAACGGCACAGATTCATGATATGGGAAACCTGGCTTTTGACCAGCCGATTGAGAAGTTTCATAATACTTTAACGACCCTTTTTTCGGGAACGCCGGAAGTGGATTTAAATCTCGAAGGAGAATCGCTCTTTCTGGGCGAGACAAAGCTAAAAATAGATATTGATAGTTTTACCAATTTAATGTTTGTGATCGATGAAATGAAGCGACGGGAGATTGGGCGTATCGTCTTCACGCGTGGCATTAGTAAGCGGGAAGTGATTTCCTTTTGTATTATTTTCGCAAAGTTAGACCCGAATTTCCCGGATCCCTTTGAACGAACCAGGGAAGCGATGGTCAAGGCTCACCTTTCTAATCCGGAAATTGAGTATTATGAAGAAACAAAAGAAAAAGATTCGCTCGATGATATCTTCAAAGACAAAAAAGAATTGGCCAAAAAAACCTATGTTACGACCGTCACCGCTGTATCTGAGGTGATGGACAGCCTGAAGTTAAAACAAGCAGTTAGTTTGAAACGATCTAAACGCGTTGTTCAATCCATGGTCGATCTCATGCTTCAAGAGGATTCGACGCTCTTGGGTTTGACCAATTTAAGAAGTCATGATGAATATACCTACAACCACTCGGTGAATGTTTGTATTTTGGCTTTGGCCATTGGTCAGCGTTTGGGTTACCGAAAAAGAAGTTTAAGCGAACTGGGGATGGCGGCCCTTTTTCATGATTTGGGAAAGTATGATATCCCGTTGGAGATTTTAAATAAAACAACCGATTTCACTCCGGAGGAGTGGGAAGTGATGCGAAATCATCCCATTTTGTCTGTCAAAGAATTGGTGCGTTTGAAAGGCATTCATGAGATGGCAGTGAAAGTCGCTATTGGCGCTTTTGAACATCATCTGAATTATGATCTCTCTGGTTATCCGAAGTTGGCCACCAAAAGAAAGTTAAGTCTGGTCGGGCGGATTGTCTGCATTGTGGATTGTTACGATGCCCTGACGGCTTCTCGTGTTTATAATCGAATCCCTTTTGCGCCGGATAAGGCATTGCGCTTTATGTTGAGTCGAAGTGGTAAAGCTTTTGACCCTGTATTAATGAAGCTTTTTGTCAATGCCATCGGGGTTTTCCCCATCGGGACGGTTGTGTTGCTCAATACAAAGGAAATCGGTATTGTTGCGGTGTCAAATCCGAATCCTGAGAAAGGGGATCGGCCTAAAATTCGGGTTATTATTGATGCTTCTGGTAATGAATGTGAAGAAAAGTATGTGGATCTTTCAGAGGAGGATAGTAAAGGAAATTTCCCTTACGATATCGTGAATGTTGTTGATGCCACACAGTACAAGATCGATGTTGGAAGTTATTTTTTATGACGCGGTTTTTTCCCGAATGCCTGTATGGATTGCGACAATTCCTCCTGCCTGGTTAAGATAACGAACCTCTTTAAAGCCAATTGATTCAATCATTTCCTTAAAAGTCTGTTGATTTGGGAATTCTCTGATGGAGTCTGGAAGGTATTGATAAATCCCTGTTTGATCTTTTGAAACCCAAGCGCCGACTTTCGGGAGAAGGAAAAAAGAGTAAAAATTGTATAGTTTTCGGAAGGGTGCAAAAACGGGTGTTGAAAAATCGAGACAAGCCATTTTTCCCTCCGGTTTAAGGAGTCGGTAAATTTCCCGAAGCGCCTGCTCTAAATCGGCGACATTCCTCATACAAAATCCGGTTAAGATGGCATCAAAAGATTGATCGGGGAAGGGGAGTTGTTCTGCATTGGCAAGCGTACAGAAGATGTTGTGGCGTTGGCGTGATTCGACCTTCTTTTTCCCGATCGAAAGCATGCTTTCATTTAAGTCAGTGGCAATAACCCTGCCTCCTGATTTTACACGATCAGCGGCCAAAATCGCCAGATCAGCCGTTCCGGAACCGATATCAAGAACGTGGTCATTGGGATGCAAGTTGAGTATCTCCAGTGTTTTTCTTTTCCAGGAATGGTGAAGACCAAAGGAGAGTAGGCTGTTGTTTAGATCGTAATATGCTGAAATTGAACTAAACATTTTTTGAACTGTTTTTTCTTTATCGAAAGCGGCTTGCATAAAAAGAGAGTCCTTTATGTTTTATTCCTGGGGTTTATAGACCGCTGGTTTGCGATAAGTCAAGAATAGCGAAGTGATTGAAAAGGGGGTTAAAGGAGAGAACCGTAGATTACCGGACGTTTCAATGTCAGCTTAAAAGCCGACATTGAAACGTCCGGTATACATCTTTGCTTTACCGAAGTCGGCTTCAAAAACAAAATTAATCAAGGCTAAAGAAACCTTGATGCCTACAAAAGGTTTTGCCATATTGGTTTTGGATTTTAAATTTTGTCCTGTTTTGTCTTCACTATTAATCCAGACTTGCCCATATCCGGCATAAGGGGTTACAAAAACAAAGCCTTTGCTGATTGAAATGTCGGCACCCATTGTTTCTAAATCCAGATCATCCACACCAGAGAGGGTTGTATACGAGCCTCGAATGGCAATGGCCGGGATGGCCGCATTTCCAGAGACAAGTGCATATTTTAATTCTCCACCGATCACTTTGATATTTGAACTGGGAACTTTGACATAAGTGGCACCGATATCAATGCCAAAAGGAAGCCCTTTTTGAAGGTGCAGTTTGGGGAGGACAACTGTCCCGGGAGGATTGTCTGAGATGACCTTTCTCCAAAGGGATTGATCAATATCTACCGCAGTGATTTCTAATCCGATATCAAAGCCCAAAGTCCCGAGAGGTTCGGCAGGTGCCAGGGGAAGGTAGCTGATTGCTAAACCAATTTCTTCCGAGAAATCTTCAAAAACAGCAGCCGAAGAAATGTTGGGTTTGATCTCAATATCAATCTCCCCTGATAATGCGGGATGTGCTTGGAAAAATAATGCTGAGCTGAGTATGAGCATTTGTAGCGTTTTCTTAGATCTTGACCTCATTGAGGAATCCTCCTTCTCTCTTGTTTGTGTGACGGCAAAACTTTTTTGAATTTAGACTTAGTACTGCCGCATTTCTCCTTGACAAAACTTGTTCTGAACGTTGATAATGCCGGTTTGTTTGGGTAGGTCATCCTTTTGCCTGTTTTCATTGCAGGGGTATTTGGGCGAATACTTGCAGGGATTGAACATAGGTGTATATAGCATAGTCATTTTTTGAATGTAAAGTATCCTGCATTAGGCCGATGGCTGGCGTAGCTCAGTTGGCAGAGCAGCTGATTTGTAATCAGCAGGTCGGGGGTTCAAATCCCTTCGCCAGCTCCGGGCTGCGGTTTGTGGGATTTTTTTAGAAGACCTCCGGGCAGTGCGTTGAGATTGCAAACAAAAGTGGGTTTTTTATATCGTTGATATTTTTTGGGGGAGGTACCCGAGTGGACAAAGGGAGCAGACTGTAAATCTGCCGCTTCCGAGCTACGGAGGTTCGAATCCTCCCCTCCCCACAATGAAGCGGTATGTGCGGGAATAGCTCAGTGGTAGAGCGCTAGCCTTCCAAGCTGGATGTCGCGGGTTCAAATCCCGTTTCCCGCTCCAATTTAGAGGGTGATTCATGTGGGTCGTTTTTTAGGGCCTAGATTAGAGGTTTTCTTTAAGTGTTTGTTTTTTGAATCGCGTTGCCCTTGTAGCTCAGTCGGTAGAGCACATCCTTGGTAAGGATGAGGTCACCGGTTCAATCCCGGTCAAGGGCTATTTTGGATGGACTGATGACCACAGCTGGGAAGTAATAGACTGGAAGTGGAGCGAATGTTATTTTGATCTGGGAATTTTGGAGATTTAAAACCGGGCTTAATGTGAACGAAGTGTTTTCCCTGTGTCGTAATTATTGGGGAGCATCTATGATTTTAGTGAAGGGGAGAATAAATGGCAAAGGCTAAATTTGAGCGGACGAAGCCGCATTTAAATATTGGGACAATAGGTCATGTGGATCACGGGAAAACCACCTTGACCTCAGCGATCACCAAAGTGCTTTCAGAAAAAGGCTCAGCC
>JAJDBX010000020.1 GCA_029261135.1 Nitrospirota bacterium | reverse complement strand
CCCGGTGGCCCTTGTGAAATCGGCCTATCGGGATTTAGAGCAAATCGTTCTAACGGATTTGGAGGACATGCTGGAGCACGAAATCGGCATGCTCACCACGGTGATTATCGGCAATAAAATGACCTTCACTTTGGATGGCCTAATGATCACGCCCCGGGGCTACCAGAGCAAGTACGAACTCGACAGCCTGGATGAAAAATCCGTACAGCTCATGCGCCAAAAAGTCATCGAAGCCAAACCCGCACAGTCTTTGAAAACCTACGGTACGCTCTACGGCATCGGCGTCGGCCCCGGTTATACCAAGTACCTGACCTTGCAGGCCCGCGACGCGATTGAAAAGGTCTCGTATTTATTTTATCCCAGGGGCAATTCAACCGACGAAAGTATGGCCTTAAATACCATCGAACCCTTTATGCGAAAAGAGGTTAAAGTCGAAGAGTTGATGTTCCCGATGACGACGGACCGAAATCAGCTTGAATATTATTGGCACCTCAATACCCAAAAAATCGCCGATATTCTCGCACGCGGCGAAGATGTCGCGTTCATCACCTTGGGGGATGCCACCCTTTATTCGACCTATATTTATGTGGTTAAAACCCTGCGTGAACTTTTGCCGAAGGTGCCGATTGAGACCATTCCCGGCATCTCTAGTTTTTCCGCCGCCGCCGCGATGATCAATCAAGCCATTGGTGAGGGCAAAGAACGGGTTGCAATTCTTCCGGTGAATCGCGATGTTTCGAATGTGCGCGACGCACTGGAAAACTTTGATACCATCGTGCTCATGAAAGTGGGTTCAAAGTTGAACCGTGTTGTGGCCTTGCTTGAAGAGATGAAGCTGATTGACCAGGCTGTATTGCTAAGTTACATCGGCACGGAAGACGAGCGTGTCGAGCGGAATTTGAAACAATTTCGCAATCAAACCCTGGGTTATATGACCTTGATCCTGATTAAAAAACATGAGCAATTTTTATTAGATGAAGAGTAAATCCCCCCTTCCCCCCTTTTCCAAAGTGGGGGAAGAAATAAAAGAGTGGGAAAAAATATGGTTTGATTTTGGCCTTTGTTTTTACCCCACTTTGAAAAAGGGGGGGGATTTCGAATAAAAGGAGATCACATGTCTGAACGCACCGGCCTCATGATCGTAAATACCGGCAACGGCAAAGGTAAAACCACGGCGGCTTTAGGCTTGGCGATGCGGGCGGTGGGCACAGGTTTAAGGGTGCTTATGATTCAATTTATCAAAGGCCGCTGGAAGACGGGCGAGCAGGTTTCGGCCAAAAATCTGGGTTTTGAATTGCGCCCCATGGGGGAAGGCTTTACCTGGATCACGCAAGACCGTGAACGCGATATCGCCAAGGCAGAAGCGGCCTGGGAATACGGGAAAACCTGTATGGCTTCCGGAGATTATGATTTGGTCATTTTCGATGAAATGAATATCGTCTTGGATTATGGCTATTTGGCGCTAGAAGATGTGCTTGCCACCCTTCAAAATCGTCCCAAAGATCTGCACGTCGCGCTGACCGGACGACGTGCGAAGACCGAAATTATTGATCTTGCCGACTTGGTGACGGAGATGGTGGCGATCAAACATCCTTATAAAAAAGGGATTAAAGCACAAAGGGGCATTGAATTTTGATGAAAAAAGAAGCTGTCGTTTATTTTGTGGGGGCCGGGCCGGGTGACCCGGAATTGATCACTGTAAAAGGCAAAGGCTTGCTTGAGGCGGCCGAAGTTGTGGTCTACGCGGGCAGTCTCATTCCGCCCGCGACTTTAGGTTACGCTAAACAGGCCGAATTGTATGACAGCGCAAAACTAACCTTGGAGGAAATCCTTGCCATCTTGGTCTCAGCCGCAAAAGCGGGAAAAACCGTCGTGCGATTGGCGAGCGGGGATCCTTCTATTTATGGCACCATCGGCGAACATGCCGAAGGTTTGCGTGCGCAGGGGGTTGAAGTTAAAATCGTGCCGGGTGTCAGTTCTTTTACCGCGGCAGCGGCCGCGCTTTCCAAAGAACTCACCATTCCTGATGTCGCGCAGACCGTTATTTTAAGTCGCTGTGAAGGCCGAACGCCTGTGCCCGAGCTCGAAAAATTGCCCCTGTTGGCGGCACATCAAACCACGCTGGTGCTGTTTTTATCCATTCAACTGGTGAAGAAAATGCAACAGGATCTCTTGACGGACTATGCGCCGGAAACCCCCTGTGCCGTTGTTTACCGGGCAAGCTGGCCCGATGAAAAAGTCATCCGCTGTGTTTTGTCTGATTTGGTCACGCAGGTGAGAAAAGCAAAAATCACAAAAACGGCTCTGGTGATTGTAGGGAAAGCCCTTGCAGCAGAAGGCAGTCGCTCTAAACTCTACGACCCGACATTTAGCCATTCCTTTCGAAAGGGGAAGCCGTTAGAATAGCGCGACAGAAACCACCTTTTTTAAGGGAGCCCATGGAAGCCATCACCGAATCCGAGCGCGACGCCGTTTACAAAACCATTTACAGCCGGCGCGATACAAGGGGTGAGTTTAAAAGCGATCCCATCCCCGATGAAGTTTTACTACGCATTTTAGACGCGGCCCACCATGCTCCGAGCGTCGGTTTTATGCAGCCCTGGGACTTTATCGTCGTGAAATCCCCCGAAGTCAAAAAGAAGATTAAAGCCGGTTTTGAAATCGCCCACCAAGAAGCGGCAGAGATGTTTCCGAAAGAAAAACAAGAACAATACAAGTCTTTTAAACTCGAAGGCATCGTGGAAGCGCCCGTCGGCATTTGTGTGACCTGTGATCGTAGTCGCACGGGCAGCACGGTCATCGGGCGCACAGCGAACCCGGAAATGGACCTCTACAGTGCCGTCTGTGCCGTGCAAAATCTTTGGCTGGCCGCGCGCGCCGAAAACTTAGGCGTGGGTTGGATGAGCATCATTCATCATGATCTGCTCAAAGAGATTTTAGGCATCCCTGAAAAGATCGTCCCGATTGCTTATCTCAATGTAGGCTTTGTCAGCCATTTTCATGAACAACCCGAACTCGAAAAAAAGGGTTGGTTACCCCGACAAGCCCTATCATCCCTGCTGCACTGGGATCAGTGGCAGACGGAACAGGTGGAGAAACCTTAAAATGTATGAAATCAACCCCAACAATGTAGACGACACACATCATGCCGTACACGGAGGCAAGGTCTTCGCCTTCGCCCGTACTCAGGGATGCGCGGTAGACGAAGTCATCGATTTCAGCGCCAACATCAATCCGCTCGGCATCTCTCCCAAAGCAGAAGCCGCCATCCGTGAAAACCTGAAGCACCTGGTCCACTATCCAGACCGCTTCTGCACGGCACTCAGGGAAATGCTCGCGCAACAGCACCGTCTCAAATCCAAGCAAATTCTCATCGGAAACGGCTCCACTGAGTTGATCCATCTCATTCCGCGTGCCTTTGGTTTTAAAAATATCTTGATCCCCGCACCCGTTTTTTTAGAATACGAAACAGCGGCAAAACTGGCTGCTTGTGGAGTCCATTTTTTAGATCTTTCAGAAAAAGACGGTTTTCAGGTTTTGCCCGAAAGACTCATCGACCTGATTCATAAACACAAAGAAAATGGCATAGAGGCCTTGTTTTTATGCAACCCCAACAACCCGACCGCTCACCTGCTCAAGAAAATAGCGCTCTTGCCCGTCATCGCGGCCGCATTTCATGAGGGGATTACCATCATCGTCGATGAAGCTTTTATCGATTACGCCCCGAATGAGTCCCTGATGAGCGAGATCCCCTGGTACATTAATCTGATTGTACTGCGTAACTTCACCAAGTTTCACGCCCTGGCCGGTCTACGCATTGGCTACCTGGCCGGGAATGTGACGGCCGTCTCCCAAATTGAACGAATCAAACCAGCCTGGTCGGTCAACCATCTCGCAGAACTTGCAGCCCTGGCCAGTCTGGGCGATTCCGTCTATATTGAAAAAAGCCTTCAAATTGTTGAACAAGAACGCGCTTACTTGATAGAAATGCTCGCTCAAATCCCAGGGCTCAATGTCTTTCCCAGTGCCGCCAACTTTCTTCTGATCAAACTGGCGGAGACCCATCCAGACGCAGATGAGATTTCAAAACGGCTCGGGCCGTCTAAAATACTTATCCGAAGCTGTGAATCCTTCCGGGGCCTGAGTGATCGATTTATTCGCATCGCCGTGCGTTCCCATGAAGACAACCAACTTTTAATGACACAACTTCATCGCATCCTTCAAGCTGGTGAGGCAAAATGAGCAAAACAATTTTCATCCTCGGTGGTGCACGTTCCGGCAAAAGCCGTTTTGCGCTGGAGCTCGGCAAACAACAGACAGGTACCAAAATCTACCTCGCCACAGCAGAGCCTCGGGACGCTGAGATGAGTACACGCATTAAACAACATCAGCAGGAACGCAGCGCCGACTGGGAGACGGTGGAAGAACCGCTTCATCTTTCGGAAACCCTTCAGGCGCTGGAAGGCCGAGCCGATGTGATCCTCATCGACTGCCTGACACTCTGGCTCAGTAATCTCATGATGGACAAAAGACAGAGCGATCAAATCCTCTCGCAGGAGATTGACCCATTCATTGATTCTGTCGCGAAACGCAACACGACAATCATTGCGGTCTCGAACGAAGTGGGGCAAGGCATCGTACCCGCCGATCCGCTTGCCCGCCGCTTCCGGGATCTTTCGGGCCTACTTCACCAAAAATATGCTGCGATTGCAGAGGACGTTTATTTCATGACGGCGGGGATTCCGCAAAAAATAAAAGGAAACAAGCATGAGTAAACTAAAGTTCACACTGGATCAAATCGCCCTTCCAGACGCGGAATGGAAAACCCTCGCTCAAAAGCATCTCGACAAGCTCACGAAACCGCCGGGTAGCTTGGGCCGTTTGGAAGACATTGCAAAGTGGGTCATTCAAGTGACAGGAAAGTTCCCGCCACAGCCACCCAAAAAGATGCTCTTTACCTTCGCCGCAGATCACGGGGTCACCGATGAAGGGATCAGCGCCTATCCAAAATCGGTCACAGCCCAAATGGTTTACAATTTCTTAAACGGCGGCGCGGCAGTCAACGTGCTCGCACGGCATGCAGACGCAGAGGTTCGGGTCATCGACATGGGCGTTGATTGTGATTTTGGAGACCTCCCCGGCCTCATCAAGCGGAAGATCGCACAGGGCACACAAAATATGGCCTCCGGCGCCGCCATGCACCGTGAGGCGGCGGAAACATCCGTCCAAACAGGCATCGTTCTGGCCGAAGAGGCCGCGCGAGCAGGCGTGACCTTGCTCGGCACAGGCGAGATGGGCATCGGGAATACCACATCCAGCAGTGCCATCACAGCTGTCTTGTGCCGATGCCCTGTAGAAAGCGTCACAGGGCGAGGCACCGGCATCGCCGATGAAGCCCTCTTGCATAAACAGGCCGTCATCCAACAAGCGCTTGATTTGAACACGCCCGACCCGAATGATCCGCTTGATGTCCTGAGTAAAGTCGGGGGTTTTGAAATCGGCGGCATGGCCGGTCTTATGCTGGGTGCGGCGGCACACCGCATCCCCGTGGTCATCGACGGCTTCATCTCAACCGCAGCGGCATTGATTGCGGTCGCCCTGAAACCCGAAGTGAAGGCCTATCTTTTGGCTGCCCACCAAAGTGTTGAACCGGGACATCGCATTGCACTTCAATCTCTCGATCTTTCACCTCTTTTAGATTTTAATATGCGATTGGGAGAAGGCACCGGCGCGGCACTCGGGATGACGATGGTTGATGCGGCAATTAAAATTGTGAACGAAATGGCCACCTTTGAACAAGCCGGGGTCGCTAATAAGGAGTCGGTGTGAATGCCTTGAACGCAGCCCTTTCAACATTGACCATCCTCCCCTTTGGGCGTCATACCATCTTTTCGGAAAAAGATCTCAGCGCTTCTGTCTTTTTTTTCCCTGGAGTCGGTCTCTTCATCGGGGCAATCCTCCTGGGCTTCACTTTAGTGCTTCATCCTCAGGTATCAGCCCTCCCCTTGGCCGCACTGACTTTATGTCTCTCCGTTGTGCTGACGGGTGCACTCCATCTGGACGGATTAGCCGACCTCTGCGACGGCCTCGGCGCAGGAGGAAATCCTCAACGCATTTTATCTGTGATGAAAGAGAGTCACATCGGCGCTTTTGGCGTGATCGCATTGATCGTGACGCTCCTTTTGAAATTCACCCTCTTTTACGAAGTGATCGACAAGGGACGCCTGAACAGTTTTCTGCTCATGGGACTTTTAAGCCGCTGGACGATGGTCTTTGCCGCCTTTTTAGGAAAATACCCCAGAGAAATGGGAACAGGCAAAGCCCTGATCGGCAAGATCACTAGGGCACAATGTATGATGACAACGATCATCACCATGATTTTGTCCTGGCTGATCTTAAAAGAAAGCAGTTTAATCACGATGGGGTTCCTTGCTTTATGGACGCTACTTTTTGTCCGGATGCTTCATACCAAGATTGGCGGTCTCACAGGAGATTGTTTGGGGGCACTCAACGAAACAAGCGAAGTATTGGTGCTTCTATTTATTGTGATCGTCATGCCATTCATCGAGTCACCATGAAAATTGTTTCATTTTTACCTGCCGCGACTGAAATGCTTTATGCGCTTGGACTCGAAGATCAATTGTTCGGGGTAAGCCACGAGTGTGATTTTCCTAGCGATGCAAAGAAAAAGGCCATCGTCGTTCGAAATGCCATCGATATGGCAGGATTCAGCCAAAAAGAGATTGATCAATGCGTCAGCAAAACCGTACAAACCGGCCAAAGCCTTTATCTTGTAGATGAGGAAGGTTTGAAAGAAATTGCGCCTGACCTGATTCTCACACAAGACCTCTGCCAAGTCTGCGCCCCCTCCGGCAATGAGATCACCGCTCTGTTTAAACAACTGCCCAAAACACCTGAAACACTTTATCTCACTCCCACCTGTTTGGATGATATTTTTCTTAACCTCCAACAAATTGCAGCCGCCACAGGACAGGAAGATAATGCCAAGCGACAAATTAACAAACTTAAAAAAAGAGTTGATCACATCGCACAACTCACACGCACAATAAAAAATCGTCCCCGTATCGTTTTTATGGAATGGCTGTCACCGCCCTATTGCGGGGGCCATTGGATCGGGGAAATGATCGAAATCGCAGGCGGCATCGATCCACTCGCACAAGATGGCACGCACTCCCAAAAAGTGCCCTGGCAAAGAATTTTGGAAGCTGCTCCGGAGATTTTAATTTTAGCCCCTTGCGGCTTTAATCTTTCGCAGGTCATCGCACAAGCAGAACAACTCACCGAATGTCCCGGCTGGAATCAACTGCCCGCCGTTAAAAACGGGCAAGTTTACGCCGTCGATGCCAACAGCTACTTCGCACGACCGGGACCACGGGTTGTGGATGGGATTGAATTGCTTGCGCATCTTTTTCATCTGGAGCAGTTTGAGTGGAAGGGGCCGAAGGATGCGTATTCTGTTTGGGATGGGTGAATCAAATCCCCCTTTGCCCCCCTTTTTCAAAGTGGGGTAAAACATGTAGGGAAAAAGATTTGTTCTCTTTTTTAACCTTTTTGTATTGCCCTTACCCCACTTTAGCAAAGGGGGGCAAGGGGGGATTTAATAATGAAAAATTCCATTAGCTTAAAAAAGTTAATCAAACATGAATCTTTCGTCTTATGTCCTTTTGTGACCACAGACCAATTCATATCTTATTGCAAAGAAAGAAGCATACGAACTTCAAAACAACAACTCGAACAGTTTGAAGGGTTAGGACTTTTCTTCCCCGTTGCTCGTGTTAAATTTCCGAAAATTAAAATAAAAGTTGAAATTGACCGAGAACTGAACCAGAGCAAACATTTTGGGGTCTTGGGAGAAGAGGAAGAATGGGACGGAGATATTGAAGAAAAATACGCCGGATTCGGATGGACTAACAATTATGCCGAATCATGGTTTAAAGAGGGTCTCCTTTGGGATCCATCGACCGTAGAATTTCAGGAATGGAAAAGTTTCCGAGACAAAGACAGGTATCTTCAAATAGAGAGTTATTATTCTATTTTTCAATGCTATGCACTTTACAACTTAAAACGGGCGACCGAGATAAGGGCTCATGCGGAAGATTGGTTCGTCTATGACGACCAAAAACAAAATAAGGTCGCCAAACGAACCTTTGAATTAGCAGAAGCACTCATTGAGTCTCTAAAAGAAACCGGCATCAGAGGCGAAAAGGCTCCACTCCTCTGTCAGATCATTTCAAACCGTTTTTTCCCAGAAACCCAAACAGACCAAAGAAATATAAGTTTATCGGTACCTATATCGTTCCCAGGTGTTTACCGCGGCTGGAAGTGGGGTTGGGACGAATATTGTGACACGTGGGATGCAAAATCTCTTCTCAAAGACCTTGATTTAACGATTGATGATATTAAGAACATCCATGAGAGGCTTTCTCTTGATGCTCAATGGATAGACCCATTAGAGCACTGGTATGCGTTAGTAAGCTTTGTTGCCTTAGATCATAAGGAAAAACTGAGGGGGGCCGCTCTGCTGGCCCAAACGTTCTACTCCATGGAACACATGCTTCGCTTATTTTATAAGAAACTTACAGGGGAAAACTTGTTTGCTCCAAATGAAAGCTACGGCTGGAACCCAGATAAGTATCACGGTGATGGCGTTTCTCAAAATAAATTGAAATATCTCGAATTTCTTGCAAATCAATACCACCTTAACCCAAGACCCAATTTAATTCTTATCGTCGAAGGAAATGGAGAAGAAGAACAACTCCCACGTTTGTCAGATGAGCTTTTTGGATACTCATTCTCGACACTTGGCATTGAAATCATCAATGTGCAGGGAGTTGGAAACTTTACTGGGCAAAAGAAAACGGACAAATATGGCGCATTGGAAAAATTTATTGATTACTACCACAATAGACAAACAATTGTATTCGTCATTTTAGACAATGAAGGGAGAGCCCAAACTGTTAAAAATAAACTCACCGGGGCCACGTCTAAATTCAATACTAATCGCTTTCTCACCAAACCTGAATACATCCATTTATGGGAGAAAAAAACCATCGAATTTGAAAACTTTAGCGATAATGAAATTGCCCAAGCGTTGTCAGAAATAAGCAACGGGGGATATGCTTTCTCTTCAGATCAAATAGCCGATTGTTATTCCCAACTTGATGCTGGGAAGTCAGATCCTATCAGCAGACTTTTTAAAGAAAAAATGGGTTCGGGGCTAAATAAGCGAGAGTTGTTAGGAATATTATTCGGGTACATCGTAAAAAATGCTGAGAATAAATTCGATGATAAAAAAACTCCTGTAAGACCTGTTTCTAGAGTATTACACCGTATTATTCAGCTTACTTCCTGGAACAATCAACCTGCCAGCCATGACTCATGGGAGCGAAACCAACAAACAGGGTACTTTGGCAATATAAAATAATACTTAACTAAACGAGGACAAAACCATGCGCATCACAAAAGTCTACACACGCACCGGAGACAAAGGCACCACCCGCTTAGTCGGAGGCCAAAAAATCGCCAAAGACCATCTCCGTATCGAAACCTATGGCACGGTGGATGAACTAAACTCCATCGTCGGTCTCGCACGGGCTTTCAATCAAGACCAAAGCGAAAGCCTTGCAGAAGAGGCCGAACTGGATGAAATACTTCACCGGATTCAAGACCGACTTTTTGACATTGGCAGCATTTTGGCGACCCCGCCGGGCAAAGAATCTCCGGCAATGAAACAAATTTTAGGCAATGAGATCGACACCTTGGAAGCCTTGATGGATCGTTGCCAAGAAACATTAGAACCACTGAAGGAATTCATCCTGCCTGGCGGTGGCAAGGTTGCGGCCTTTCTACACCAAAGTCGCACAGTCTGCCGAAGAACAGAGCGGCTTTGTGTGCGGCTCAACAAAGAGGAAGTCGTCCCGGAAGAAGTCTTACGTTACATCAATCGGCTGAGCGATGTTTTCTTTGTCCTTTCCCGCTGGATCGCCCAGGCCCAAAAGAAAAACGAAACCCTTTGGCGACGGCATAAAGAATGACCAAGTTTTTAAAAATTAGATAGACACATGTTTTTAACTTTCCCCTTTGACAAAGGGGGATTTATCACTTTGGCACAAATGATTAACGATATGATCAATCTTTTTAAAGGCAAATCCCCCCTAGCCCCCCTTTTTCTAAGTGGGGAACGCAGGATTAGAAAATAAGCCGACAGTGACAAAAACGAAAAAAACCTTATATCTTATGATTCAAGGCACGGGCTCACACGTCGGGAAGACAGTGATCACCGCCGCGCTCTGCCGGATATTTGCCAACAAGGGTCTTCGTGTTGCGCCCTTCAAAGCGCAGAACATGGCACTCAATTCATTTGTCACGGCGGATGGCTGTGAAGTCGGCCGTTCGACAGCGCTTCAAGCAAAGGCGGCCCGGGCTGAACTTTCAGTCGAGATGAATCCCATCCTCCTCAAACCCAAGGCAGAAAAAGAAGCGCAGTTGATTTTAAATGGCAGGCCGTATGCCGACGTCTCCGCCTTTGATCAATTTCACAACAACAAGGCATTGCGCACCTTAAAGTGGGAGGCGATTCAACTTAGCTTGGCGGCGCTTTCCCAAGATTATGAACTCATCATCATCGAAGGCGCCGGAAGCCCCGCAGAGGTGAACTTAAGAACATTCGATCTCGTGAATATGGAAGTCGCCCAGCACTGCGGCGCACCGGTGCTGCTGGTGACCGATATCGACCGGGGCGGAAGCCTTGCGGCTTTGGTCGGCACATTGGCACTCTTGAGCGAATCAGAACAGGCACATATCAAGGGATTTATCTTCAACAAGTTTCGAGGGGATCAACGACTTTTTGATCCCGCGATTGAATTCCTTCAAAACAAGACCGGGCGACCCACACTTGGCGTAATTCCTTATCGCCCCAACCTCTCTTTGATGGAAGAAGACGCCCTGCGTCAACAAACGGTCTTTAACGGAGACCCCGAAATCGACATCGCAATTATCGAACATCGCTATCTCTCTAATTTTACAGACTTCGATCCTTTGATCATTGAACCCGGGCTTATGATCCGTTTTGTGAGAACACCTGCACAGCTGGGTCATCCCGACGCCATCATCCTTCCTGGCTCAAAAAATACCGTGAAAGACCTGCAACAACTCCATGCCTCCGGCCTGGCCCGTCACATTCAAACCCTGGCCAAAAATGGCATCCCGATTTTGGGCATCTGCGGCGGTTATCAAATGATGGGGAAGATGCTGATTGATCCAAGTCACATCGAATCCGATCAGGGCGATCTCGAAGGACTCGGCTTGCTGGATGTTGTGACAGAGTTTCAAGGTGGCAAAAACACCCGACAAGTCCAATGCAAAACAATCGCCCAATCTCCATTATTTCCTGAGGAAAACGAAGAAATCACCGGCTATGAAATCCATTGTGGAATGACCCGTTTGATTTCCGCCCATCACAGGCCTATCTTTAAAACACAGGACACTTTGATCCCCCACGAGACAGGCTGTGTTGATCTAAGTGGTCTGATCTTGGGGACATCATTACACGGCCTTTTTGAGAACGATGTCTTTCGTCGCCGTTTTCTGAACTTATTAAGAAAACGAAAAAGTCTTTCGTCCATCGCCTCCCCTTTGCTCAAATTCAAACAATTTGAAGATCAACAAATTGAAGATTGGGCCGCTTTCGTTTCTGCCTATCTCGATTTATCTTCGATTGAAACTTTCATGGCTCAAAGCCGATGAAATACATCACAGCCTTCCTATTTGTTATTTTCTCTTTTAGTGCGACAGCCCTCTCAGCGGAACCCACATCACCTAAACCCCAACGGATTGTTTCACTGACACTGGGCACAGATGAAATTCTGCTTTCGCTTGTTGATCCCTTACGGATTGTTGCGATCACCCAGTACGCCAGTGATCCGGGCATCTCGAACGTCAGCGATCTGGCCTCAGTCATTCCGACCCAAATAAAACACCCTTCGGTTGAAGTGATCGTCGCCCTTCAGCCCGATCTGATATTGGCAGCCAGTTATACGACGCACGATCTTGTCCAACAATTAAACGATCTCGGACTACCCGTACTCACCTTAACTATCTTTTCCTCAATTGAAGGCATCGAAAAGAATATCCGAACCATTGGCCGTCGCCTTGGGGAACCCAAACAAGCAGAAGCCCTCATCATAGAGATGAAGGCACGATTAAAATCGGTTTCAGATCGAATCTCAGAAATAGAAAATCGGCCAGGTCTCCTCTCCTATAGTTTGGAGGGCTGGACTTCCGGCAAAGAAACCACCTTTGACGAAATCGTCACCTTGGCCGGGGGACGAAACCTGGCAGCAGAAGCAGGCATCGTGAAATCTCCCAAGATTTCACTTGAGGCTGTGCTTGAATGGAATCCGGATATTTTAATTCTGAATGCCTGGCAACCTGAAGACAGCAACACAAACAATAAAAAACTACTCGCACATCCGGCGCTGCAAACCGTTTCTGCCGTAAAAACAGGAAAAGTCTATTCGGTACCGGGGAAATACCTGACCTCTGTCTCTCACTTTATCGTGGATGGCGTCGAGTTTATGGCGCGCCTGCTTCACCCAAAACGCTTTCCCATAAACAGTTCAAACCCATGAGCACAAGGCTAAAATCAGTCCCCCTTCTCTTTGTTCTATTGATGGGTAGCATTTTATTTGCAACGGGGGTCGGTGCTGTCAATGTTCCGCTTTTGGTCTCCACAAAAATTATTTTGAACCAACTTCCTTTTATTGAGTTCCGTGGCTGGGAAAAGGCACAGGAGATCATTATTTTGACCATTCGCCTTCCACGTGTATTACTCGCTGTATTCATCGGAGGGGGATTGGCCATTGCCGGCGCAACCCTTCAGGCCCTTTTCCGAAACCCCATGGCCGACCCCGGGGTAATTGGTGTTTCCAGTGGCGGAGCTTTGGCTGCGGTGCTTGCACTCACTTCCGGCTTTGCCGCAAGCCACAGGCTTGCCTTGCCCGCCGCCGCATTTGTCGGCGCTTTGCTTACCCTGGTCCTCGTTTATACCATCGGCACCCGCCAAGGCAGAACCCCCGTCACGACGCTGCTTTTATCTGGCATTGCCGTAGGTATTTTCATGGGTGCCATCCTTTCGCTGATTCTCACACGCATTGATTCCAGTGACGCACTCCGAGAGATCTTCTTTTGGATAATGGGGGGCTTGGATGGCCAGGGCTGGGATCAACTTAAAGTCGCCCTTTGGCCCATTTTAATCAGCAGCATTGCACTCCTCTTTTTTTCAAGGGATTTGAACCTGCTCTTATTAGAGGGGGAAGAGGGCGCACAGGCACTGGGGATGCAGGTCAAGGTCGTTCAGCGCTTGTTGCTCATCCTTTCCGCTTTAATTATAGGAACCGCCGTCGCATTTTCCGGTACAGTGCCTTTTGTGGGCCTCATCATCCCACACATTGTTCGGCTTCTCATTGGCCCCAACCATCTTGCACTGCTACCCGCAAGCTTTCTGTCAGGAGGCATTTTATTACTCGGTTCGGATCTCCTGGCCCGAACACTGGTCGCACCGGAAGAACTTCGCTTGGGGACCATCACCTCTCTTATTGGCGTCCCCTTTTTTCTTTATCTATTGCAGAAAGCGCAAGGACATTCTTTTTCAAAATATCAGTAAGCTTTCAATATTTTCCATGATTATTTCCTTCTCCGTTTTTACGTCTCAAGTTTTTGGCTTATCCGTCCGATAACCTTCCCATAGCCAAATACTTAATCAAACAAATCCTTCCGGGATTTCTTTTTGTATGGAGTATCTTTAATGGAATCAATCTCTAATCAGCTTCCTGATTTATCACTATTTAATCCCTTTGCCTCTAACGAGGGCACGCTCAATAAAACACAATCGTCGAGTGCTTCGCTTCAGGTAGAACAAAGTTCAGATATCACCCTTTTTACTGCTGAGGGAGATAAGGTGACCCTTTCTTCTTTTTCAAGCCTTGAGGCAAGTTATGCCACCTATTCTAGCCAAGGTCTGATTGACGGCGTCGCCACACAAAGCCATATCGAAGCCTTTTCCATCACTGAACAATTTGCCATGGAATTGAGTATCGAAGGAGATTTAAACGAGCAGGAACTGAAAGACATTCTAAAAGCATTTAAAACCATTGAAAAACTGAGTGAGGATTTCTTCTCAGGGAACACCGAAGATGCCCTCGATTACACAGAAAAAATTACAGGTTTAGATTCAATCGCAGGTTTTGATGCGAATCTCCAATATAGCCTGAGTCTTTCCGTCCAACAGACGGTCACAAAAACGGCCCCTGCGCTCCCAGAGTCCGCCGCGCAGACCTCACCGCTCCAGGTGCCAAGCACTCCAGTAGAAGATAACCCACTTCCCACGGCACCTCCTAACATCACTGAAGCGGAAACACCTCCTGTTCCGGGGCCAATCGAAACAGATCCAATCGACGATTTAATAAAAACATCGGAAGCAGAACCTGACACGCCGGCACTCGCGCAACCCGGGCTCTCTGAGGGGGCACAATCCTTTGTGGAAAAAATAATAGAAGCCATATTGGATACACAGGTTTCTCTTGAAAAAATCGTGAACCCCTTCAGTGAATTCCTAGAAGAGCTTTTCGATAAATTGGAACAAGGGATACAAATCAATCCATTTCTTTTTCAAGAAGCCGATGCGATTCGATCAGAGGCATCCCTAGAAATCGAAGCGGTCCCCGAAGCTGAAGAAGTCTCACATGAAGAAGAAATCAGTGAGCACAATGACGAGACCGATCACGAAGAATAAGCGATCTAAACAACCTCAGGGGGAAGAAGATGCTCGAAATATTAAGCGGGATATTCATGCTTGTCAGCGTAGTTGCTTCTATCTGGCTGATTGTTGTTGCATTTAAAAAAAGTACCGCCTGGGGTTTTGGGGTTTGGTTTATTCCTTTTGTCTCACTATATTTTATATATAAATTTTGGGATGATGCCAAAAAACCCTTCCTGGTTTCCATGTCTTCTGTCCTCCTGGCCATTGGATTTTTAGCAGCCTCATTTTTTTCAAATGACAACACGGTCAAGCCCATTGAGACTGCGGTGGAACGTCCTATGGAATCATCCGAAAATCTCCCGAAAAGAACGCTCACAGAAGAAGAGGCGCAGGCACTCCTTATGATGGAAAAAACCATCGAGATGATGGCCAAGTTACCCGCAAGCGACAAACAACAACAATTTTTGAAAGTACTAAGAAAAGCCAATCAATTTAAAAGAACCGTTTTTTCAGAGGGAGAACGCGCCACATTTAGACAAGAAATAAAAGAAATGTTAAACCGAACCGATCTGAATAAAGAACAGCGGCAAAACTTCGAAAAGATGCTTCTTGATGTAGAAAAACAAGAATTACCGGTAGTCGCCAATCCTACAATTCCCTCCCAGGAACCTGAGATTGCGACTGCGGATTCCGGACAGAAAAACGCGGTCGTTCAGGCTACCGGTAATTCTAAAAATTCAAATCAGGTCATTGTGGAAAAAGAGTCCGATGCCGAAACGGCATCTCTAAAAGATCCGATCTCTCTTAAAAACCCAGTTCACTTAAATACCCGCGAGAGCTTTGGTAAGGCAAAGCGCATAGCTGCGCCTTTTAAAAGAATCTCATTTTCACAAGCAAAAAGTTACATTGGATCTGAGATTTCTTTCAGGGGGCCACGCGGGAACGAGCAGGAATGTACCTTGGTGGGTGTTGCAGACAAGCAAATCCAATGTAGAAAGCAATTGAACTCTGGGAGCTTTTCAGTCTCCTATAAAAAGGGGGAGGTCAAATCCCTCAAGGTGCTCCGTCAGTAAGTTCAAAAACACCTCATAAATTAGGAAGATAGGGGCAGAAAGCGCGCTTTCTGCCCAGTCGATCTATATTACAAACTGCCTCTGCAGTTTA
Organism: Nitrospirota bacterium; assembly: GCA_029261135.1. Classification (GTDB taxonomy): domain Bacteria; phylum Nitrospirota; class Nitrospiria; order SBBL01; family JAADHI01; genus JAADHI01. The sequence goes on along the minus strand of JAJDBX010000020.1, from coordinate 68,837 downwards.
AGCCCGGACTGCCTTTAGTCTCCATGGGAAAACTCGACGGTGAGTGATTGTTCTTCCAGACTCTTTATGTATGTGTATAGCTTTGGATGCTGGTTTTCCATATCGCGAAATTCGACACCAATCGCATATTTTTTTTCTTCGTTCATGGGTTTTACCCAAGTAATTTGACCCATGAGCGATGCTTGAAGTACACCTGTATCTGGTCCCGGCAGGTCTAGTTTAATCTTTGTTAACATCATGTCTCCCTTTTGACAAACATGATCCACATAACACCCCATACCATTAGTAGAAAGATCTCGAACCATGGCTTCTGTACTTCTTTGCAGTCCATGTGGTGTAACATGAGCCATTGTCGCCACAGGAATTCGCATCGATTTTCGTCGGTTTTCCATAAGTAACTGCCTCCATTAATACCTTACCAATTTTATTAACATAAAATGAGACTAACAACTCTTTAAAGCATACCACTTTATATTTATCGCACCAGTCCCCAAGGTATTTTAAAACACAGCATATTGAGTCAAAGACCCAAGGTCGGCGATCGCGGGGTTTGAGAAAAGAAGCTCTATTGCCACAAAAGAGGGCACTATGATATATAACGCATTTTTAATTATTTCGGTTTACTGATGGATGGACAAACAAAAAACTGGATCACGGAAGGGGAAAAGGTTCTCATGCCGACTTATGCCCGTTTTCCTTTGATCCTGAAACGAGGAAAAGGTGCCGATGTTACGGATGTCGACGGCAAAACCTACCTCGATTTTGTCAGCGGGGTCGCTGTTAATGCCTTGGGGCATTGTGATTCGATCTTGGTTGACGCGCTTCAAGAACAGGCTGAGACCCTGCTTCATGTCTCAAACCTTTATTACAACCTGCCTCAAATTGAACTGGCAAAACGCCTGGTGCAACATTCTTTCGCAGACAAGGTGTTCTTTTGTAACAGTGGGGCAGAGGCGGTAGAAGCCGCGATTAAACTCGCACGCTTATATGCGAAAGAACACATCAGCGGCGATCGATTTGAAATCATCTGTGCCGAGAACTCGTTTCATGGGCGCACCATGGCTGCGCTTTCAGCAACAGGCCAAAGCAAGTATCAGAGTGGATTTGAACCCATGCTCCCAGGATTTAAACACCTTCCTTTTAATGATACCGATGCCCTCGAAAATGCAATTGGCCCGCAAACCGCTGCAGTACTGCTTGAGCCCATTCAAGGGGAAGGCGGGGTTCGGATTCCCTCGCCTGGCTACCTTGCCACCGTCCGAAAAATTTGTGACCGAAATAATCTCCTCCTCATTTTTGACGAAGTGCAAACCGGTATCGGACGAACAGGGCATCTTTTTGCCTATCAGGAAACAGGGGTGATCCCCGATATCATGTCACTCGCCAAAGGGCTCGGGGGGGGGCTCCCTATCGGGGCAATCCTGGCGATCGACGCCGTTGCCGCGTCCTTTCAGCCCGGCACACATGCTTCGACTTTCGGAGGCAATCCTTTGGTCTGCCGCGCCGGGATGACGGTTTTGGATCGGATCACAGAAGATCCCGATTTTTTAAAAAACGTTCAGCTATGCGGAATGAAACTGATGGAAGGACTAAGGGCACTTCAAGAAAAGACAGGACTCATAACCGAAATCCGGGGAAAAGGTTTGATGATTGCTATCGATTTAACCCTTGAGTCTATGCCGATGATTGAAGCCGCGATGGAACGCGGACTTTTGCTGAATCGCACAGGAGAAAAAACCCTGCGTCTGATTCCTCCATTGACGATCCACTCAGCAGAAATCGATCAAATGTTTTCGATCCTATCTGAAATCTTAATGGAGAACTGTGATGCAAAAACGTGACCTTCTGAACCTAGGCTCTCTCACATCAAAAGACTTTAGTTGGCTTCTCCAGCGCGCAGAGGAATACAAAAAAGACTTTGTTTTGCTGCGTTCCCTTGAAAATTTATCGATTGGGCTTCTATTTGAAAAATCTTCAACACGGACCCGCGTTTCATTTGATGTTGCCATTTCACGATTGGGTGGACACACCGTCTCCCTCTCTTTTGATGACATCCAGGTCAAACGCGGCGAAACCATCGCCGATACAGCGCGGGTTTTGTCTTCCTATCTCGACGGCTTGGTTATTCGAACCTATGCACAGGAAAGTATCGAAACATGGGCACAACATGCGACCATTCCGATCATCAATGGGTTAACCGATCTCTACCATCCCTGCCAGATTTTGAGCGATCTTTTTACCATTTACCAAAAACGCGGCACATTAAAAGGGCTGAAGCTGGCTTACATCGGTGATGGCAATAACATTGCCCACTCCCTTTTACTCGGAGGAGCAAAAGCGGGGATGCATGTTGCCATCGCTTCCCCTAAAACACGACAACCCGATAAAGACGTGGTGAAACAGGCAGAGACCCTTGCGGCTAAATCAGAGGGCTCCATTGCGATTGGCAGCGATCCCGCCAAATCAGCCGAAGGAGCAGATGTCCTCTACACCGATGTCTGGGTTTCAATGGGAGATGAAGAGAAAAAAGCCGCTCTGGTCAAAACACTGAAACCCTATCAAATCAATGAAGACCTGCTCTCAAAAGCAAAACCGGATTGCCTCGTGATGCACTGCCTTCCCGCCCATCGCGGAGAAGAAATCACAGAAGGGGTGATGGAGGGGCCGAATTCGGTCATCTTCGAGCAAGCCGCGAACCGTCTTCCCGTACAACAGGCCATATTGGAGTTATACCTCAAGCGATGATAAAACAGCAGATTAAAAAAGTGGTGCTGGCCTATTCCGGCGGGCTGGATACCTCGGTCATTATCCGGTGGCTCAAAGAAACCTATGGCTGCGAAGTCATCGCTTATTGCGCCGATCTTGGGCAAGGAGAAGAACTGAGCCCTTTAACCGAAAAGGCTGAAAAAACAGGTGCATCGAAAGTTTATATTACCGATCTCAAAGAAACCTTTGCGTCCGATTATATCTTCCCGATGCTTCGCGCCAACACGGTCTATGAAGGGACTTACCTCTTGGGCACAGCCATCGCGCGACCATTGATCGCAAAAAGACAAATGGAGATTGCGAAAATCGAAGGGGCAGATGCCGTCTCCCACGGCGCAACCGGCAAAGGAAACGATCAGGTGCGTTTTGAATTGGCCTATCTTTCCATCGACCCCAACATCAAAATCATCGCCCCTTGGCGAGACTGGACCTTTAAATCCCGTTCCGACCTGATCGCCTACGCAAAAGAATATAAGATTCCCGTAGAGGCCACCGCCGACAAGCCTTATAGCATCGACCGCAACCTGCTTCATGTCAGTTATGAAGGGGGAATTCTCGAAAATCCCTGGACTGCACCACTGGAACCCATGTTTGCCACAACGGCTTCACCTGAAAATGCCCCTTCAGAACCTAGCACCCTTGAGATTGAATACGAGGCAGGAAACCCGATTGCAATTGACGGCAAAGCGTATTCACCAGCAACTTTAATTGAGGAACTGAACCGCATGGGTGGCATCCATGGCATCGGTCGGGTCGACTTGGTCGAAAACCGTTATATCGGGATGAAATCCCGTGGCGTGTATGAAACCCCTGGCGGCACCATATTGCATACCGCACATCGTGCGGTTGAATCACTCACCCTCGACCGGGAAGTCCTTCACCTACGCGATAGCCTAATTTCGCAATATGCCTCCATTATTTACAACGGCTATTGGTTTTCACCTGAGCGTAAATTATTACAAACCCTGATGGATGAGGCACAAAAAGGGGTCACCGGTACAGCACGCCTCAAACTCTACAAGGGCAATATTATCGTTACCGGTCGTAAAGCGCCGCACTCGCTGTATCGCCCTGAAATCGCCACCTTTGAAAAAGACACGGTTTACGTGCAAAAGGAAGCCGAAGGCTTTATCCGTTTGAATGCACTCCGACTAAAATTACAGGCCTTGGGTAATTCCAACTAAAGCAAGAACACATGCCAAAGAAGCAAAAACCAAACAATAAAAGTCAGTGGAAAAGTGCCGCCTGGGAAGGTCGATTTAAAGAAGCAGCCGATCCGGATGCTGCGGTTTTTACAACCTCTTTCACCTTTGACCGCGTCTTGTTTCCTTACGATATTCAGGGGAGCATCGTCCACACGGAGGGACTCGCCCGGGCCGGTCTACTGACGACATCCGAAAAGAAGACGCTCATCAAAGGGCTAAAAGAAATTGAAAAGGAGATGGCCAAAGAAACCTCCGCCGATCTCGCAAACCCTGTCGTCATTGATGAAGATATCCACATGCATATCGAGCGTCGTCTTGTTGAAAAAGTCGGGGAGGTCGGCGGCAAGCTTCATACGGGTCGAAGCCGGAACGACCAAGTGGCCTTGGATCTCATCCTTTATCTCCGCGCGGAAACCGGACGAACCCTTGCCTTGATCGATGCACTCCAAAAAAGTTTATTATGTCGGGCCGAAGCTGAGATCGATACCTTTCTCCCTGGCTACACCCATCTTCAACAGGCACAACCGGTTAGTTTGGCGCACCATCTGCTCGCCTATTACGAAATGTTGGAGCGGGATCGAAGCCGTTTTTCAGACAGCCTCAAACGCCTTGAAGCTTTTCCGCTCGGTGCGGGCGCACTCGCGGGCAACAGTTTCGGGATCGACCGAAAGGCCAATGCGAAATCCTTGGGCTTTTCCAGCGTGACGGCTAACAGCTTGGATACGGTCTGTGACCGGGATGCGGTCATTGACTACCTTTCAGCCGCGTCAATCTTGATGATGCATCTCTCTCGCTGGTCAGAGGATTGGATACTTTGGGCATCCACAGAATTTAGCTACCTCGAGCTGCCCGACCGTCTTTCAACGGGTAGTAGCATGATGCCACAGAAAAAAAACCCCGACTTACTGGAATTGATCCGTGGAAAAACAGGTCGGGTTTATGGGAGCTTGACGGCACTGCTCACCCTCATGAAAGGGCTGCCCCTTTCCTACAATCGAGATTTACAGGAAGACAAAGAACCGCTGTTTGATACTGTGGCCACACTTCAGGGCGCCTTGCGTATTATGAAACGACTCACAGACGAGGTGCACTTCAGAAAACCCACCATGGAAAATGCGGCTAAAGAAGGACTTCTTTTGGCAACCGATGTGGCGGATTACTTGGTCACCAAAGGCCTTCCCTTCCGTCAGGCACATAAGATTGTGGGTCAAATTGTTTTTAAATCGATTGATGAAGACAAACCCTTTAAAGACTGGCCTTTGGAAAAATTTCAGACCTACTCTCCTTTATTCAAAGCCGATCTTTCTCAACGCCTCACCCTGAAAGGGGCTATTGAAAAAAAGAGCGGCATCGGCGGGACATCGCAACGGTCAATTAAAGCCGCGATTAAAAAGATTAAAACACGATTGAAAGTCTAAATTGCGACATCTTTCCTTCAAATCAACTGCCCTCTTTTTACTTCTCACACTCGGCTTTATTCTCAATGGCTGCGGTAAAAAAGGGCCCCCGCGAGCACCAGAGGAAACAATTTCTGGAAAAAACACCTCGAATATTATATCAATGTCATCACTGAGTTAAGGAGAACCATGCAAGATTTTCAATATAAAAACGGAAGCCTCTATTGCGAAAATGTTTCGCTTTCCCGCATAGCTGAAAAAGTAGGCACCCCATTTTTTGTCTATAGCCATCAAGCGCTGCGCCAACAGCTTCGCGCCTATCACGAAGCCTTTTCCGATGTCCCTCATTTGGTCGCCTTTGCGATGAAAGCCAACGCCAATATTGCGGTCTTAAAACTATTTTCCAATGAAGGTGGCGGAGCAGATATTGTTTCCGCCGGAGAACTGCACCGGGCACTTGTAGCAGGCATCGACCCGCAAAAACTGGTTTTTGCGGGTGTCGGAAAAACAAAAAGAGAGATGGCTGCAGCCCTTAAAGCGGGCATACTGATGTTTAATATTGAATCTTCCCAAGAATTAACCGCTCTGGATGAAACGGCAAAAGAACTGGGTCTGAAAGCCCCGGTGGCACTTCGAGTCAACCCGAACGTTGATCCGAAAACACACCCTTATATCTCCACCGGATTAAAGAAGAGCAAGTTCGGCATTGAAATTACGCGGGCCGTTTCAGAATATCAATTGGCCGCAAAGCTTTTGAATATTGACGTCGTCGGGATTCACTCACACATCGGCTCACAGTTGACAGAGGTTCAACCCTTTGTGGATGCCTTAGCCCTGGTTTCAGAGCTCATTGAGGTTCTGCGCGCGAAAAATTTTAATATCTTACATTGGGACATTGGTGGCGGTCTCGGGATCACCTACGATAAAGAAAATCCACCTCTCCCAAATGAGCTGGCCAAAGCCATCCTTCCTCTCTTGAAGAAGAGCGGCTGCCACATTATTTTAGAACCGGGACGCTCTCTGACGGCCAATGCGGGCGCTTTGGTCACACAAGTCATCTACTCAAAAGAGAGTGATGTGAAGAATTTTATCGTCGTCGATGCGGGGATGAACGACCTCCCGCGACCCAGTCTCTATCAGGCCTATCATGCTATGTTACCGCTGGTAGAAAATCATCGCCCAGAGAAAGTGGTCGATGTCGTCGGTCCAATCTGCGAGTCAGGTGATTTTCTAGCGCAGGATCGTGCACTGCCACAACTGCTTCCGGGGGAATGTCTCGCCGTGATGAGTGCAGGCGCTTATGCCTTTACCATGAGTTCTAATTACAACGCCCGAAGCCGACCGCCTGAAATTTTGGTTCATGGGGATTTATTCGATGTGATACGCGAACGCGAAACAATGGAGGATCTCTTGAGGGGCGAAAAAATTCCAGATTTTTTATTGCGTTAAAAAATGTGGCAGAATAGAGGTCAGAGCAGTTATACTCCCCAAATCCAAAAAAATGGATTTGGGGAAAGATCAATGATCCGAAGAAGAAAAAAAGAAGGGCGATTGTTTTTCGTGTCCTTGCTGACGTTGAGCGCGGTTGTGATCATCGCAATCTATTTATCAATCGATGGCTCAAGTGATGCGAATCAGCACTCTTTTTACGAAAAGGTTGTGGCGAACAAAGTCTTTCTCGACCAACTGCCCAACTCGTATACACAAGAACAAACAGTAGCCATCCACACAGAGGTGTCAAACTTTTACAAAGCCGCTTGGACAGATGAAGTAAACAAAGTGGTTTTGTATGAAGTGAGTCATAAAATCGAAACCATGATGGCAGATCATCAAATTGTGGATGGTGAAGTAAAAACGCTTTTGGCTCTGATTCGAAACCGGAGGGAAATGTAATGGGAATTCAACCCATTCCTTTTTGGAAACTCAGCGGCAGCGGGAACGATTTCATCGTAATTGATTACCGTAAACCCATGCCGTCGCAAGACGAAATGCGAATGTTTGTCTCAAAAATATGTCGCAGAGGTCTTTCGGTCGGCGCTGATGGCGTCATATTGATTAAACCTTCAAGGGTTGCCGACTATGGTTGGCATTTTTATAACTCCGATGGCGGCGAAGTCGATATGTGCGCGAATGGCAGCCGCTGTGCTGCACGCTTTGCCTATGACAATAAAATTGCGCCGGCAAAACATACTTTTGAAACACTGGCGGGTATCGTCAATGCCGAAGTGATTGAAGAGAATGTCGTGCAAGTTCGCGTACAGCTTCCAGACCCTTCTCCGGTTCACCTGGGGATGGAGATTGAGCTGGGAAGCCAAACCTTGACGGGACATTTTGTGAACACGGGTGTTGAACATGTGGTCTACTTTGTCGACGATGTTGAAAAAGTCGATGTAATTGAACTGGGCCGGAAAACACGCTACCACCACCTCTTTGCTCCAAGTGGCACCAATGCAAATTTTGTTTCGGTCACGGATCCGCACAAAATGATGATTCGAACCTATGAACGCGGGGTTGAAAATGAGACCCTCGCTTGCGGCACGGGTGCAATCGCTGCGACATTGGTCGCAACTGCCTTAGACAAGGTCTCCTCACCTGTTTCTCTTCAGACACGGAGTGGCATGACCTTAGAGGTCGACTTCAAACAAGAAAATTCACTTTTTAAAGAAGTGTGTCTCAAAGGGGATGCGCGAGTGATTTATAAAGGGGAAATTGAAAAGGAAGCCCTTTTAACCTAAAATTTCCCTCATTTGTTAAAAATAAAGGCAAGTAATGAATTTCCAAGGTTCCATTGTCGCGATTGTGACCCCATTTAAAAACGGAGGGGTCGATGAAGCAGCATTAACTGCGTTAATTGAATTTCACCTGGCATCGGGGACAAATGGGGTTGTCCCCTGCGGGACAACCGGTGAGTCGGCAACCCTCACCCATGAAGAACATAAACGCGTCATCGAACTCACAGTCAAGGTGGCCAATGGCCGGATTCCCGTGATCGCCGGATCAGGCTCAAACAGCACGGAAGAAGCGGTTGAGTTCACATTGCATGCCAAATCATCCGGCGCTGATGGTGCCCTCTTGATTACACCTTATTACAACAAACCGCCCCAAGAAGGGCTCTACCAACACTATAAAAAAATTGCGGAATCGGTTGATTTACCACTCGTGGTTTACAATATTCCGGGCCGGACCGGCGTCAACATGCTTCCGGAAACCGTTGCGCGATTACTGCCTTTTGAAAATATTGTCGGGATAAAAGAAGGCAGCGGCTCCTTACAACAAGTCGCTGAATTAATCCACCTCTGTGGAGAACGCTTCACCGTCATTTCAGGAGATGATGCCATAACTCTCCCGATGATGTCTCTCGGTGCGAAAGGCGCGATTTCCGTGACCGCCAATATCGCCCCTGCCGACATGACAAAGATGACCGATGCAGCCCTTAGCGGAGATTTCTCTACGGCAAAAAGATGGCATGACAAGCTCTATCCGCTTCATAAAAATCTCTTTTTAGAGACAAACCCCATTCCGGTCAAAGCAGCCCTTTTTATGATGGGAAAATGTAGTGACGAAGTCCGTCTTCCGCTTTCACCGATTTCCGAAGCCAACCACGAGCACCTCAAAAAGGTGCTAAGTGCCTATGGCTTACTTTCATAATTATTTCCTGATGAGGTAGGAATCCACATATAAGGAGTGTTTTTCATGGATCAAGATACAAAAAAAACCGTTCTTCGCATGATTCCGTATGGCCTTTATGTCTTAACAGGGGAAACACAAGAAGGCGAAGTCGCCGCAGCAACGATCAACTGGGTGACCCAAACAGCCTTTGATCCACCATTAATCGTTGCAGGGGTCAAATCCGATTCAGGTGCCCACAGCGTGATTAAATCTTCCGGGCACTTTGCACTGAACATGCTTGGAAAAGATCAGGGCGGCATGGCATTTTCCTTTTTTAAACCCGGAGTCAAAGAAGACGGGAAAATAAGTGGAGAACCCGTTCGCACTGGCAGTACGGGTTCTCCCATACTCGAAAATGCACCGGCTTATGTTGAATGCAAACTGCTTGAAACCTTTGAAAAGGGTGATCATTCTATTTTTATCGGTGAAGCCGTTGATGCCGGCTTAAAATCGCCGATTGAAGGACGACCCGACGATGCCATTCTCACACTAAAAGATCTGGGAGAAAAAATTTTCTATGGCGGATAATCGACTGAGAGACCTCCACTCCGTGAGCAAGGGATTAAAAAAAGGATGAATATTATTATTTCGGGTGCTGCGGGCCGCATGGGTCGAGCCATACTGGAAAGTCTTTATGAAGATGATGATCTCGAACTCGGCGCGGCACTCGAAAAAAAAGGCCATCCGGCGATTAAAAAAGATGTTGGAGAACTCATCGGCATTGGAAAGTGGGGCGTTCCAATCACTGCAGTGACAAAAAAATCCCTGAAAAGCGGAGCGGTTGTCATCGATTTTACCTATCCACAAGGGACAAGCCAGATGGTTCAGGAAGCCAAGTCCACAAAAAAACCCGTCGTCATTGGCACAACAGGGTTCACAAATGATCAACTTAAAAATATAGAGACTGCATCAAAAAAAATCCCGATTGTCCTCTCACCCAATATGAGCGTCGGAGTCAATGTCATGTTTAAGCTCATCGCAGAAGCCTCTGCGGCACTCGGAGAAGACTACGATGGGGAAATCCTTGAAATTCATCATCGCCTTAAAAAAGATGCGCCGAGTGGAACCGCAATCCGAATGGGCGAAGTCCTGGCCGCCTCACGGGGAACCACATTACAAAAGTCGGGTCGCTTTTCACGCCAAGGGAATATCGGTGTCCGGAAAGCGGGAGAAATCGGCCTGCAAAGCCTTCGCGCAGGAGATGTCGTGGGAGAGCATACCGTCACCTTTGCCGGCCCCGGAGAACGGATTGAGTTGACCCATCGCGCACATAACCGAAATAATTTCGCGCGGGGCGCGCTCTTAGCGGCCAAGTGGGTCATCAACCAATCCCCTGGCCTCTACGACATGATGGATGTCTTGGATCTGAAATAAAAGAAACAATCCGAATAAATCAGGAAACAATTAAGGAGTATTTGTGAAGAAACTAGAAATCGAATTGGCAGATCGCATTAAAGGACTGCCACCTTATCTTTTTGCTTCAATCGATAAAATGAAGCAAGAGGCGATCAATGCCGGAAAAGACATCATCAACCTCGGCGTCGGGGATCCAGATCTCCCCACCCCTGCACCCATCATTGAAACCTTGCAAAAAGCAGCCTCCAATCCAGTACATCATCAATATCCCAGTTATGTCGGCATGCTTTCTTTCCGGACAGCAGTTGCAAATTGGTACAAAAAGCGTTTCAAGGTCACATTAGATCCCAAGACAGAAGTGCTTTCACTGATCGGCTCAAAAGAAGGCGTCGCCCATCTCCCCATGGCCTTGATTAATCCCGGGGACACCGCCTTAATGACCGATCCGGGTTATCCGGTTTATGAAGCGGGAACACTCTTTGCGGGCGGGAAGTCGGTTTTTGTACCGCTGACCATTGAAAATGGTTTTCTCCCCGACCTCGATGCCATTCCTGATGAAGTCGCAGATGAAGCAAAGCTTTTTTTCTTGAACTATCCGGGAAACCCAACCGCAGCAGTGGCCAATCATGCTTTTTACGACAAATTGGTCGCCTTTGCGCATCGCCATAATATTGTGATTTGTCACGATGCGGCTTATTCAGAAATCTACTATGACAACAAGCTTCCTGTGGGATTTATGGAAGTCGATGGTGCCAAAGATGTTGGGATCGAGCTGCATTCCCTTTCAAAAACCTACAACATGACTGGATGGCGCATCGGCTTTGCCGTCGGGAACAGTAATGTGGTGGGTGCATTGGGGCAAGTCAAAACCAATATTGATTCCGGTATTTTTCAGGCCATTCAAGAAGCAGGCATCACGGCCCTTGAAATGGATGATGCGCCCTTGGCCGCCATTCGGAACACCTATCAAGAAAGACGCGATGTCCTTGTTTCAGGCCTTCAGAAATTGGGCTTTAAAGTCGATCCACCCAAAGCGGCCTTTTATGTTTGGATTCCTACACCTGCAGGGACCTCTTCCTCTGATATGACATCAAAACTCCTTCAAGAGACGGCAATTGTCACTACGCCGGGCAGTGGCTTTGGCGCCGGAGGCGAAGGGTATTTCAGGATGACACTCTGTGTTTCAAAAGAAAGACTGCAGGAAGCAATTGACCGGATGGAACGGGCAGGGATTCGAGGATAAGAACATCACGCACCATCAAGGTCGGATTGACGCGGAGACTGACTCGTCTCAATCGTTCGTCGCTTTCATCGGCATCGGCTCAAACATCGGCGACCGTCTTTTAAACTGCCGGGAAGCGATTCATTCGCTTCGAGCCGAGAGTTCTATTGAAATCATAAAAATCTCCTCTCTTTACGAGACGGCGCCGGTCGGGTTTTTAAATCAAGGCCCCTTTTTCAACGCCGTTCTTGCAATCGGAACAACCCTTTCCCCAGAGCAGCTTATGCGGTGCTGCCAAGCAATCGAAAGTCAGCTCGGGAAAAAAATTGAGATTCCGAAAGGGCCGCGCACCATTGATCTCGATCTTCTGTTTTACGGCAAACAGATCATCACCTCGGCCGATCTGACACTTCCCCACCCTGAAATTTCAAATCGCCATTTTGTCCTTATTCCACTTTTTGAGATTGCACCTGACCTTGTGCATCCAAGTTTTTTGCTCACCATCGACACCCTACTTTCACACTTAGAAACCCGGGAGGCGGCGGATGTCATACGCTACTTGGGACAGAACTGGGAGATTGGGCGTGAAGTCTCAACGGAGGAATTATGATCGTCGTCTCCAGTATTAAAACCCTTCGGCATAAACTGGCCACCGCCCGCGCAATCGGAACGGTCGGATTTGTCCCGACAATGGGCGCACTTCACGATGGACATCTTTCGCTAATGAAACGAGCAAAAAAAGAATGCGATTTCCTGATCGTTTCCCTCTTTGTAAATCCACTCCAATTCGGACCCAAAGAGGATTTTAAGGCTTATCCACGCACAGCGTCACAGGATCGAAAAAAGGCAAGATCCGCCGAAGTTGACCTTCTGTGGCTGCCTACAGAAAAAATGCTCTTCTCTCCCGATTTTCAAACATCAATCGAAGTGGGTTCAATCACCCATCTTTGGGAGGGCGCCTCCCGCCCAAATCATTTTAAAGGAGTCACGACCATCGTTGGAAAACTACTTCAAATTGTTCGACCCGATTTTTTTTACCTCGGTCAGAAAGATTACCAGCAATGCTGCGTTATTCGACAGATGCTTCGCGATCTTCATTTTGAAACCCGTCTGCATATCTGCCCGACCCTGCGTGAACAGGATGGGCTTGCAATGAGTTCAAGAAATACGCGACTTTCAGCCCAGAAACGCGAAATCGCACCCGTTTTCTACCATGCACTTCAGACGGCAAAAAAAAGTGTTCAATCCGGGGAGAAAAAGACGAAAAATATTCTCCAAGCCGCGAAATCGATACTGGACGCGACCAAGGACATACAACTTGATTATCTCGCCCTCTGCGACACAATAACGCTTCTGCCCATTGACCGGATAAAAAATCGCGCAGTGCTACTGGTCTCGGGAAATCTCGGGGAGGTCCGGCTCATCGACAACATCCTTTTGAAAGTACCGTCGGCGCCGAACAAGTCATGAGTGTATCCCGAGAGTGAAACGGCTCAACTTATGCCTTGTCCGTTGACATTAAATTGATCAAAGTGATAAATTATTTTTGCAATATTTAGAAGGCGCCAAGTATGCTCGTTCAAATGAAAGTACGGGGTTTGATGTTCGATCCCTATAACAATGCCTACATTATTATTCTTCGTGGAGAAGAAAATACGAATGTTTTGCCTATTTGGGTTGGGCGACCCGAAGCCAATGCAATTAGTCTCGCGCTTGAAGGAATTTTTACCCCTCGACCTATGACACATGATCTCATTAAAAATGTGATGGACTCCCTTGAGGCAAAGATTATTAGTGTCGTTGTAACCGAACTGAAAGACAATACCTACCTCTCAAAAACACATCTGGCCTATCAAGATTCTGAAATTACAATTGACTCGAGGCCTAGCGATGCCATCGCTTTGGCCCTTCGTGCAGATGCCCCAATTTTCGTTTCAGAGGAAACCATTAAAAAACCCAGGGCAGAAGAACTCGATCGATGGCTGGAGAATTTAAGGCCAGAGGATTTCGGGAAATACGATACATAGCGCCACAAAGATTTACCCATTGATCCCTCTCCTGCAATAGAAGGGATTAGGACATGAAAAGCTTATGAATATCCCACTCAAAGTCGACGCCATCATTGCAGACCCAAACACCGATGCACAGATTGTCATATTGAAAGATGAACAAAACCTGGATTTACTGTCGATTTGGGTCGGGATGGCGGAAGGCAATGCCATACGTCTTGCACTAGAAGGCATTACCTCTCCCAGACCGCTGACACACGATTTATTAAAAGATTTTTTACACCACTTAAAAGTTCCATTAGAAAAGATCCTTATTCATAGTATGAATGGGGGGACTTATTATGCCTCTTTGCACTTGGTTCAAACCAAAATAAAAAAACCTAAAGACACAGATACACCAGAAGATAATCTCCCTGAAACACTTCATGAAGAGCCAGAAGAGGTTACGGTAGATGCCCGACCTTCCGATGCGATCGCTTTAGCCCTCAGAATGGGGGTACCTATTTATGCAACAGAAGAAGTCCTCCACAAAAAAGGGTCTGAAAACCTAGATAACTGGCTCGAAAAATTAAAACCGACCGATTTTGGTCCCTTTGACGCCTAATTTTATAGTTGACAACCGAACAAATTTATATCAGTATGTGAAGTTCTATAACTTTATCGTACGCTTATGAAGGGTTCAAATGAAAACCACTGCATTTAAGAAAGCTGATGTAAAAGAAAAATGGTACCTTGTCGATGCCGAAGGGAAGGTTTTGGGAAGAATGGCGACCGAGATTGCAAATATTCTTCGAGGAAAGAACAAGCCCGTTTTTACGCCCAATCAGGATCTCGGAGATCATGTTGTTGTCGTTAATGCAGAAAAGGTTGCCTTAACGGGAAAAAAAGAAACCCAAAAAACCTACTATCACCATACGGGGTATATTGGCGGCATTAAGTCAACCACGGTGAAAAAGTTACGTGCAGAAAAACCTGAGCGGATTATAAAATCTGCGGTCAATGGGATGCTCCCAAAGACAAAGCTTGGGAATGCAATCGCTAAAAAGTTAAAAGTGTATGCAGGGGAGTCACATCCACACCATGCACAAAAACCTGAAGTAATCTCTCTATAATAATAAAGGATAAAGAAAGATGGCAGCAGTTCACAAGATCGTCACAGGCAAACGAAAAAATGCCATTGCACGCGTTTATCTCACCCCAGGAGAAGGGAGCATGATTGTAAATGGTCGGACTTCCGATTCCTACTTTCCTCGAGGAACATGGCAGTTTATTATTCGTCAGCCGTTTAGCGTTACAGAAACAGTCGGAAAATACAACGTTGTTGCAAATATTTGTGGCGGGGGCTTAACGGGTCAGGCAGGCGCATTAAGACATGGCATTTCTAAAGCACTATTAGAAATCACACCCAATTTAAAGGATCAACTCAGGAAAGCAGGCTTCCTTACACGTGATGCCAGGAAAAAAGAGCGGAAAAAGTTTGGCCAGAAGGGTGCCAGAGCAAAATTCCAGTTTTCAAAACGTTAAAGATCTTCGTCTCATTTCAATTATTCAGGGAAGGTCGAAAGGCCTTCCTTTTTTTTTAATAAAATCAGCTAAATAGCAGCAAGGGATACCCAGCTCCCAATGAAAAAAATAGCAATTATCGGGGCAACTGGCTACACAGGGGGAGAACTCTTGCGTCTCCTCACCAGACACCCAAAGGTAAGCGTGACTTCTGTTACCTCCCACCAATCTGCCGGGAAACCCCTAACAGACCGACATCCATTTCTTAAGGGACATTATGATCTAACCCTGGAATCTCTGGATGTAAAAAAAATTGGAGAAAAAGCAGACTTAATTTTTGTTGCGCTCTCTCATACAACAGCAATGGATCCCGTTAAAAAATTTATTCATTTAGGGAAAAAGGTCGTTGATCTTTCTGCTGACTATCGGCTCAAGTCTGCTGCGACCTACCGGAAATGGTATGGAAAAACACATACAGCCACCTCACTCTTAAAAAAGGGGGTTTATGGATTGACTGAAATCTATCGAGATTCTATTCAGTCCGCGCAACTGGTTTCAAATCCAGGATGTTACCCAACTGGAACCCTTTTGCCCCTTTACCCTTTTTTAAAAGCAGGATTAGTCGATTTGGAACGAGAAATTATTATCGACGCGAAATCAGGGATTTCAGGGGCTGGACGCGCCCCATCCACAAAAACACATTTTCCAGAAATCAATGAAGGTCTACTTCCCTACAATATTGGCTCACACCGACATTTTCCAGAAATACAACAAGAAGCGGCTCACTTTAGTGGGAAAAAAACAAAAGCGATATTCACGCCCTATCTCCTCCCGGTAAATCGTGGGATCTTAACGACGATTTACCTTCCATTGCAGTCTCCGATGACTCAAAAACAAATTGATGTAACATTGAATCCATATAAAAAAGAACCTTTTATTCGTATTTTAAAAAATCCGCCCAATATATCCGCCGTACGCGGCACAAACTATTGTGACATTGCTATATTTAAAACACCTTCTCGACACATGCTGATTCTTATTTCTGCAATAGACAACCTCGTTAAAGGTGCAGCGGGACAAGCCATTCAAAATATGAATCTCATGATGGGATGGGAAGAATCCCTTGGATTAAAAGATCCAGGGCTTTTCCCTTAATATATAAAAACTAAACCTATGATTCAAAATAATAAAATAAAATTGATCCAGGGAGGGATCACTGCAGTTGATGGTTTTAAAGCAACAGGACTCTCAGCGGGAATTAAAAAAAATGAATCCCCTGACATTGCTCTGATTACTTCCGATGTTCCTTGCACTGTTGCAGGTCTATTTACAAAAAATCGTTTTGTTGCGGCACCCCTTCTTTTATGTAAACAACATTTAAAAAAAGAAGCAGGACAAGCCATCATTATTAATAGTGGAAATGCAAATGCTTTCACAGGAGAACAGGGGAAAAAAGATGCAAAGTTAATGGCATCAGAAACAGCACGATACCTTAATTTCCCTTTAAATTCTATCTTTGTTGCTTCAACGGGTGTTATTAGTGAATATCTCCCAATACAAAAAATATTGTCATCCATTCCATCTCTGATCAAAACTCTCTCAGAAAAGGGGAGCCTCGCTGCAGCAACAGCAATCATGACCACGGATACTGTTGCAAAAGAAGTCGCTTTCGAGGGTTTTGTTGGAAAACAAAAAGTACGTATCGGAGGGATAACAAAAGGTGCAGGGATGATTCATCCCAATATGGCTACCATGCTTGCATTTTTATCAACAGATATTTCAATAACAAAACCCCTACTACAATCGTCACTTAAAGAAGCCGTCGATAGCTCTTTTAATCGAATTACTATTGATCGAGATACAAGCACAAATGATATGATTCTGCTTTTTTCAAACAGGAAAAAAGGACAAATTATTAACAAAAGAGGCTCACGTTATAATCAGTTTACTTCTTTATTAAAAACAACATGCTTAAAACTTGCAAAGATGTTAGTCCAAGATGCAGAAGGTGCGACAAAGCTCATTGAAATAAAAGTAATCGGAGCAAAAAATGATTCTGCTGCGCTTAAAATTGCTTTTTCAATTGCAAACTCCTTACTTGTTAAAACAGCATTTTTTGGTGAAGATGCAAATTGGGGAAGAATTATTGCTGCAATTGGGAATTCAAGTGTAAAAGTATATCCAGAAGAAATAGATCTTTTTTATGGCTCAATACAACTTGTTAAAAAAGGGACTTATCTTGGGTCTGCTCTGGAGAAGAAAATTTCTACATATTTAAAAAATAGAGAACTTAATCTAGTCCTTTCTCTTCAAACTGGAAATGGACAAGCAAGTGTCTGGACTTCTGATTTAAGTATTGATTATGTAAAAATAAATGCGCTTTATCGCACTTAGTTTAAAGACATCAGTTCATAATAATTTATATTAAAGACGATTATGATTATTTTTCTTTAAAGTTTATTTATTTAATAGTAATAGTAATAGATGGGGCTATTTTCTCCGGATATTTATTATAAAGTATTGAAAATAAAAAGGTTACTTAGATGATATTCATGTGGATAAGTGCACC
Source organism: Nitrospirota bacterium (assembly GCA_029261135.1). GTDB lineage: Bacteria > Nitrospirota > Nitrospiria > SBBL01 > JAADHI01 > JAADHI01. The sequence goes on along the minus strand of JAJDBX010000020.1, from coordinate 51,141 downwards.
ATTTAATAAAGTCTTTTGTCCATCAATCTTGATTCATTTTAGTCTATATTGTATAATCCCCCTGGTTTAACAAGACCAATTCATCGAGGCTGTTTCTAATTCTAAAAATCAATACTAAACCTTTGAAAAATTGAATGATTGGTTATCCACACCTGTGGACAAACTTGTGAGTAAGTTCTGAGTCTTTTATGCAATTGAATTTAATATGGGAGGATATTTTAACTCAGATTAAACCCAATATTTCTCAACAAATATTTGATACCTGGTTGAAGCCGACAGCACTCCTTTCAGTGAAAGAGCGTGAAATTAAGGTTTCTGTTCCAAACCAATTTTTTGGAGAGTGGATTAAAGAGCACTATCATCAAATGATGAAAGAAGCCCTTGAAAAAGAATTTTCCCAAGAAGATATGACGATTCAATATATGGTTCAAGAAGTTAAGGAACAGCGTAATTTTGTTAGAGAAGAAAATAAACCAAACAAAAGCAACAATAGAAAAGAAAAAAAGAAAGGGAGTCTCAATCCAAGATATAACTTTGATTCTTTTGTTGTTGGCTCTAGTAACCAATTTGCTCATGCGGCCTCGAGAAAGGTGGCTGAAAATCCCGGGGTAACTTATAATCCCCTTTTTCTCTATGGCGGAGTTGGGCTTGGAAAAACACATCTTTTAAGTGCAATTGGAAATTACCTTTCTTCTAATAATCCAGATTTTCGTGTCGCATATTTTTCAACTGAACAATTTACAAATGATGTCATTCATTCAATTCGATATGATAAAATGGCAGATTTTCGAAATAGATATCGTAGTGTAGATGCTTTGCTCATTGATGATATTCAATTTATCGGCGGAAAAGAAAGAACACAGGAAGAATTTTTTCATACTTTTAACACCTTATACGAAGACAATAAACAGGTTGTCATTTCAAGTGACCGGTCTGTCAAGGAAATATCTGATATTGAGGAGCGTCTGAGATCCCGATTTGAGATGGGTTTGATCGCGGATATCCAACCACCGGACCTTGAAACAAAAATCGTAATTTTGAGGAAAAAAGCTGAGCTTGAAAATATTCCACTTCCGAATGATGTTGCCCTTTTTCTTGCGACACATATTAAAACAAACATTAGAGAGCTTGAAGGATCGTTAATTCGTCTGGGTGCTTTTAGTTCCTTGATTGGTCAAGGAATTACACTTGAGATTGCGAAACGGGTTTTACGAGATACGATACAAGAACGCACTCGGGTAGTGACTGTTGATGATGTTCTCCGGGCGGTCTCTGAGCGATTTCAAGTTAAGGTGTCAGAACTTAAATCTAAAAGAAGAACAAAAAACCTTGTTGCACCGAGGCAAATAGGGATGTATCTGGCCAGGGAATTAACAAACCTTTCCTTTCCAGAAATTGGAAAAGCCTTTGGCGGAAAAGACCATTCGACCGTCATTCACGCATGTAAACAAGTTAAAAAAGAAAGAGTAGAAGATTTTAATCTTAAAATGACGCTTGAAAGTTTATCAGAGCATCTGAAGGAGGGCTAATATGAAGGTTAAGATCGACCGAAAAGACTTATTATCCGGAATCCAACGCGTTCAGGGTGTCGTGGAACGAAGAAATACTATGCCAATTCTGACGCATATCTTGATGGAAGCAGCGGACCAAAAGATTTCCATATTCGCGACAGATCTCGAGGTGGGGATTCAAGGGGCTTACCCTGCAGAGGTTCTGGAGCCCGGTAAAATTACTGTTTCAGCTAGAAAACTTCATGAGATTGTCCGTGAGTTTCCAGAAGGGCCTGTTACAATTACGGCACAACCCAATCATTGGGTTGTGCTCGAATCAGGTAAAAGTTACTTTAGAATCGTTGGTTTGCCTCCCGAAGAATTTCCCGTTTCTCCCTCGACACAAAGTGATGAGCAGATACAAATTAATCCAACCCTGCTATCAGGCCTGATTCGGAAAACCTTGTTTGCCACAGGAGAAAACAACCCTCAATATATTATTAATGGCATCCTCATCCAATTAGAAAGTAGCGGGGGTGAAGATAGAACCATTCGTTTTATCACAACAGATGGCCATCGTTTAGCCATTGCAGAAGGGAAGGTAGCTGGAAATTGGAAAGAGCGTGAGGGCGGGTTTATTCTTCCGAAGAAAGCCATATTAGAAATAAAACGGGCATTGGACGATGGGGATGAAACAAGCAATCCTCAGTTGCTGATTGGAGAAAACCAGTTGACCTATCGCTGGGGTACGCTTGTGATTACCTCTCGACTGATGGAAGGGGAGTTTCCAAACTACAAACAAGCAATCCCTCAAGGGACGGAAAAAAAGGTTTCTGTTCAAAAAGAAGATCTTGAGGGAGGCTTGCGTCGTGTCTCTATATTAGCACGGGAAAAAACAAGTGCCATTAAATTTAGTTTTGAAGAAGGACAGATTACCCTCAGTGCCAGCAATCCCGAAATGGGTGAAGCCAACGAGACCATTGAGACCCCATTTGAGGGAGAGGGTTTTTCGACAGGCTTCAATGCCCGCTATTTGTTAGATGCCTTAACGGCACTTCAGGGAGAAGAAGCGATATTGGAATTTAAGGATGCTCTTTCCCCTTGTCTCATCCGCGAAGAATCAGAGGGGTTTCTGACGGTAATTATGCCGATGCGCGTTTGAGTGCCTCATCACAGGGTTCGATCGTTTCTATTTCTTCAAGTCGAACCGACTTTACTTTCCATTTATTCCCGCTTTGGCTTGCAATTTCATTGCAAGGTTTTTGGGATTTTAGGATGAAGAATGACTGAAGGAAATGAGACTGAGTATAGTGCCGATAAAATCAAAGTCTTAGAAGGCCTTGAAGGGGTTCGAAAGCGTCCTGCGATGTATATTGGAAGCACGGGGCCGGCGGGCTTGCACCACCTTGTTTATGAGGTGGTGGATAATTCGGTTGATGAAGCGATGGCCGGGTTTTGCACCGAGATTAAAGTTATTATCCATGTTGATAATTCGGTGACAGGGATTGATAATGGCCGGGGGATTCCAACAAAGCTGCATCCCACTAAAAAGATTTCTGCCGCGGAAGTCGCGCTTACTTATTTGCACGCCGGTAGTAAGTTCGATAGTGATACCTATAAAGTCTCCGGCGGTTTGCATGGGGTCGGGATTTCTGTAGTTAATGCGCTTTCTGAAGCGCTAGAGCTTGAAATTAAGCAGGATGGCCGTGTTTATCAGCAAAGTTACGCCTGCGGAAAATCATTAGGGCCTCTAGAGGTTTCAGGAAAAACAAAGAAAACTGGGACGCAGATTACATTTAAACCCGATGCAAGTATCTTTGAGCAGACCGAATTTTCTTTCGATACATTATCTGAGCGTTTGCGTGAGTTGGCCTTTTTAAATAAAGGTCTCACGATTACCCTTGAAGATGAACGTGATGAGAAAAAGCAGGAATTCTGTTATGCCGGAGGCATCATCTCGTTTATTGAAATGTTGAATGAAAGCAAAAATGCCCTTCATAAAACCATCTCGATTGAGAAGGAAAAAAATGGGGTCATGTTGGAAGTGGCGATCCAATACAATGACAGTTTTGCCGAGCATATTTTTTCATTTGCAAATAATATCAATACCCGAGAAGGTGGAACGCATTTAGCTGGTTTTAAAGGCGCGCTCACACGGACGATGAATAGCTATGGCCAAGCGAATAAAATTTTAAAAGAGGGTGAAAGTCTCTCTGGCGATGATGTACGGGAAGGCATTACCGTCGTCATTTCACTCAAGATCCCTGATCCACAGTTTGAAGGCCAAACCAAAACGAAACTGGGGAATTCTGAAGTGAAAGGGATCGTGGAAAGTACGATCAATTCAGCCCTCTCAGAATATTTTGAAGAGAACCCCGCAGTTGCAAAAAAAATTATTGAAAAGGCCATTAGTGCAGCGCGTGCGCGTGAAGCGGCGCGGAAAGCACGAGAGCTTATCCGCCGCAAGAATGTGATGGAAGGTGGGGGGCTTCCGGGCAAGCTGGCCGATTGTTCCGAAAAAGATCCATCACGAAGTGAGATTTATCTGGTGGAGGGAGATTCTGCCGGAGGCTCCGCAAAACAGGGAAGAGACCGGCGTTTTCAAGCCATTCTGCCTCTCAAAGGTAAAATACTGAATGTCGAGCGGGCGCGTTTTGACCGGATGGTTTCTTCCGAAGAAATTCGCGTCCTCATTACCGCCCTCGGAACGGGAATAGGAAGTGAGGACTTTGATATTGCCAAGGCCCGTTATCACCGCGTCATTATTATGACGGATGCCGATGTTGATGGCGCCCATATCCGGACTCTTTTGCTCACATTTTTTTATCGTCAGATGCCCGAAATGATTGAAAAAGGATATATCTACATCGCACAACCGCCGCTTTTTCGCGTCAAAAAAGGGAAAAAAGAGCAGTACCTCAAAAATGAAACCGCGATGAGGGAACATCTATTGGGGCTTGCAGGGGATGAAATGTCTTTCTATCTGCAACGTGATAAAACAGAAGCCAGTGGTGCGCGCTTCAAATCCATCTTAAAAAAAATAATTAACTATGAAGCGATTATTGAACACTTTGTCAAAAGAAATATGGATCCTGATGTGTTAAGAGGTTTGAGCCAAGACCCTTTTCTTGATCGAGCCCTTTTAAGAGACCGTGATCGCCTCGAAGCCTTGATTCGCCGTGTTGTGGATGACTGGCAGTCCCATTCCCCGACGGACACGATCCGATATACTATCGGACGTGATGAAGAACACGCTTCACTATTGGTGGATTTTGTTGTTCAGAAAAAAGGTTTTTCACAATCATTTCAGGTCAATGAGACACTTATTACCTCCCCCGAATTTAAAGAAATGAAGCCTTTTTCTCCCTTCAGACTGGGGCTGGGCCTTCCACCCTATCGGATGAGAGATCGCGAAGGGGAAACAGAATTTCAAAATGCGAGTGAAATGATACAGAGTGTATTATCTCGCGGGAAAAAAGGCTTGCAAGTCCAGCGTTACAAAGGCTTGGGTGAAATGAATCCAATCCAGCTTTGGGAGACCACAATGGATCCCGATAAACGGACACTCTTAAAGGTCACGCTTGAAAATACCTATGAAACCGATGAAGTTTTCTCTGTGCTCATGGGCGATGCTGTCGAGCCAAGACGAAAGTTTATAGAAGATCATGCCGCAGAAGTGAAGAATCTCGATGTGTAGTCGCAAGTTTTGTCTCTATGTGCGCGAAGTGATTTTAGGGGTCATTTCGGATTAATTTTTTGATCGATTGGGGAAAAGATGCCGGAAATTGAAAATCGAACGACCATAAACCTTGATGCCGAGATGAAATCGTCTTACATCGATTACGCCATGAGCGTGATCGTGGGGCGTGCCCTACCGGATGTGCGGGATGGCCTTAAGCCGGTGCATCGCCGCATCCTTTATGCCATGTTTCGTGAAGGACTGCTTTCAAACCGGCGCTATTCAAAATCTGCAGGTGTGGTGGGCGAAGTCCTTAAAAAGTATCACCCGCACGGGGATACGGCTATTTATGACACGATGGTTCGGATGGCGCAAGATTTTAATATGCGCTACCCTTTGGTTGATGGGCAGGGAAATTTTGGCTCGGTGGATGGTGACCGGGCGGCAGCCTATCGATATACTGAAGCACGAATGACAAAATTGGCTGAAGAAATATTGGCCGATATTGACATGGATACGGTTGACTTTGTTCCAAATTTTGATGAATCCGTCCTAGAGCCGCTTGTGTTGCCTTCTCGTACCCCGAACCTCTTGATGAACGGTTCAACGGGGATTGCTGTTGGAATGGCGACGAACATCCCCCCTCACAATCTCGGAGAATTACTAGAGGGCCTCATTCTTCTTCTAAATGACCGAACGGTGACCATAGAAGCGCTGATGGAAAAAGTAAAAGCCCCTGATTTTCCAACGGCAGGTTTCATCTATGGCACCCAAGGCATTGAAAATGCGTTTCGCACGGGCCGGGGTTCGCTCATGTTGCGTGCAAGGGCTTCAATTGAAGTCCATCCACGCACGGAACGCGAGACCATTATTGTGACAGAGCTTCCTTATCAGGTGAATAAAGCCAGGCTGCTCGAAAAGATCGCCTTATTGGTTCGGGATAAAAAGCTCGAAGGGATTTCCGAGTTACGAGATGAATCGGATCGGGACGGCATGCGGATTGTGATTGAACTAAAACGGGATGAAATGGGTGCCATTGTCCTGAACAAATTGTACAAGCAGACCCAAATGCAGAACTCCTTTGGCGTGATTATGTTGGCGCTGGTGAATAATCAGCCCAAGGTGATGAACTTAAAAGAGATTCTGGTTCATTTCCTTGATTTTCGGCGAGAAGTGGTTATTAGGCGCACACGCTTTGAACTGCGTCAGGCAGAAGCGCGCGCGCATATACTCGAGGGTTTAAAAATTGCGTTGGATCATCTTGATGAAGTGATTGCGCTGATTCGCGGCTCGGCTTCACCTGAAGTGGCGAAGACAGGACTCATTAACCAATTTGAACTTTCAGAAAAACAGGCGCAGGCCATACTAGAAATGCGCCTACAACGTTTGACCGCGCTTGAGCGAGACAAACTGATTTCTGAGTTGGCGGGCTTGCTTGAGAAAATTGCTTCACTGACGAAGCTTCTGGCGAGTGATGCGCTGATTTCTAAAGTGATCGAAGAAGAACTCAAAGAGATTCAAAAGAAATATGCCGACGAGCGGAGAACCGAAATCATTCCTGAAACCGGTGAGATTAGTATTGAAGATATGATTGCACAAGAAGAAATGGTGATCACCGTCTCAAATAGCGGCTATATCAAACGAAATGCGGTGACCCTTTATAGAAGTCAACGGCGCGGCGGAAAAGGAAAAATCGGAGCCGGCTTGAAAGAGGCTGATTTCGTCAGCCATCTGTTTATCGCCTCAACCCACCATTACTTGCTCTTTTTTACAGAAACAGGACAGGTCCACTGGCTCAAAGTGTACCAGGTGCCGGAGGGCGGACGGGCGACGAAAGGGAAGGCAATCGTGAATTTACTCCAGATTCCACCGGGGGAAAAGATCGCGGCGATTTTGGCGGTAGATCAATTTGAGGGGGAACGTTTTGTGGTCATGGCCACGCAAAAAGGATTGCTCAAAAAGACTGCGTTGATCGCGTATAGCAATCCCCGCGTGGGCGGCATTCGTTCGATCAATCTGAAAAAGGATGATCGATTGATTTCAGTCCGGCTAACTTCCGGAAACCATGATATCTTATTAGGAACGAAACATGGTCTTTCCATTCGTTTTTCAGAAGAAGACACCAGGCCACTCGGACGAGTTGCGGCAGGAGTCCTCGGTATTCGTCTTCGTCATGAAGATCAAGTCATTAGCATGGAAACCATTAGCCCGGATCAAAGAACGTCCATTTTGACGACCACAGAAAATGGTTTTGGCAAACGCACAGAACTTTCTGAATATCGGAGACAGGGTCGTGGAGGAAAAGGGATCATTACCATACAAACGAGCCAGCGAAATGGGGCGGTTGTCGATGCTTTCCAAGTTGAGGCGGAAGACGAAGTGATGTTGATTACGACCCATGGGAAGATTGTGAGACAAAAAGTAGAAGGCATTCGTGTGATTGGCCGAAATACCCAAGGGGTGCGCTTGATTGATATGGCGGAAGGAGATCGCGTGATTCGTGTGGCCAGATTGGTGGATAAGGGGGATCAAGAAGCCGCGATAGAACCGGAGCAGGCGGATGACAGCGAATAAAGAAGGTCGTCGTTCTCATCCATCGCGTCGGAAGGTTTCTCTGGGCTTGAAGTTCATATCCTGGGCCATATTTTCGCTTGGGGCTTGTGCTTTAGTGTTTTGGCTGGTTTGGTCGCGTGGGGAGTGGATGTCTGAGCGACTGCTCTCCGTGGCTGAAGAAAAATGGCAGCAAGACGATTATCTGGGGGCCATTCGAGATTACGAAAAGGTGATTGAGGTCTACCCGAAAGCATCTGTGGTTTCAGAAGCCTATTACTGGAAAGGGCTTGGCGCCTTTCTTTATTTGGATGACCATGAAATGGCTGTAGCGTCTTTTAAAAAATCCATTCAAATTGGGGCAGAACGCGGTCAGTCTACTTACACCCTCTCTGCACGGGAGTATCTGGCTCAAATTTATGAAAAAAAGCTCCAGCAACCCACTAAAGCGATTGAGACCTATGAGGGGATCATGGCGCAAAGTGAAGACAAGGATCAGGTGCTTGAAAGTCGCTTTCGGATCGGCGAACTTTACTACCAAATGGGAGATATGGCTCAGGCCAGGGTCGAATGGGACATGTTGGTTGATGGTGCCCCCAAAAGTACTTGGGCGCCTGCAGCGCTTTATCGAAAAGGGGGTACCTACTTTGTTACGGGTGCCTGTCGTGCAGCGATAGAGATTTACACCTCCCTTTATACCGAATATCCAGATGACAAGAATAGCGACTTCGCAAAATTTAGAGCTGCAAATTGTCTTGAGATGGAAGACCGGTTCACAGAGGCACTCGATCTTTACAGGAGCCTCGAGAACCATTACCCAGATCAGGGACTTATTCAACAAAAAATCAAGAGACTCCGTCAGTGGGTTCGTCAGACCTCTTAACGCCTTCTTACCCTTAGATGCTTCGATATCGCTTTTTGAATGGTTTTTTTGAGTTCATCATTTGAGACTGATGAGAGTTCTTCTTGAATGAAGGTGCTCTCTTCTTTAGAAAGCGGGTTAGGACCTCTTTTCTTTTCTTGTTGGATTGGAAGACTTTGAGGTGGAATCTGGCCGACTTTAAGTATTAGGGTCTGAATCGCTGCTTTTCCAAGTCTTCCATTTATTTTTTCAATGAGTTCGGTTTGTAAAAAAGTCAATTCATGTTTCCAGGTGGGGCCATCAACCAGGAGTGTGAGTGTTTTAAACTTCATTTTTTCCGGAATAGTGTGGGCGGCGATGGTTTCCCCAACAAGAAAAGCCCAGTCCTTTTTGAGTGCCATAACTTGCATCTCTTTTTTAAGGCCGAAATTGTGTGTCAAGGCCTTAAGAATCGGTGAAATAGCGGCTGGTTTTCTCAACATGAGAAGAATGTTATATTAGCCTCTTGTTTAGAGTCAATGTATAAGGTCATGCGAAATGCCTGATAAAAATGAAAATGACGTGGTTGTGGTGACAAACCGCAAAGCCTACCATGATTTTTTTATCTTGGAAAAATTTGAGGCGGGAATTGCTCTTTTTGGGACAGAAGTCAAGTCACTTCGCCACGGAAGAATCAATTTAAAAGACAGCTTTGCACGAGTTGATCAGGGGCAGATCTACCTCTATAATTGCCATATCAGTCCCTACAGCCATGGCAACCTTGCCAATCATGAGCCTACCCGAACACGAAAGCTCTTACTGCGAAAGAAAGAAATTTGGCGGTTGCTGGGTAAAACACGCGAGAAGGGGCTAACCCTTGTCCCTTTGAAGGTATATTTTAAAAGAGGTTGGGTCAAAGTAGAGATTGGGTTAGCAAAGGGAAAGAATTTATATGATAAGCGTGAGAGTGATGCAAAAAAATCAGCTGCACGTGAGATGGAGCGGGCTGTTCGAAATAGGGGAACTTTTTGAGTTTAATTCTTGACGCGCGCTATATTTGAACTGAGGGAATAAAAGGATGATGGTTTTTTTCGTGATCGCGCTTTTGTTTGGTGGGATTGTTGGTGTCATCGCCGAGCAAAAGAATCGCCCCTTTTTCCCTTGGGCCGTTTATGGTGCCTGCCTGTTTCAAATTGCCATTATTCATATTGCAGTGATTGGAGATAAAGAGTATGACGATCGGCAATTAGCAGGGATGGGCTACAAAAAGTGTCCTGCCTGCGCTGAGTGGGTTAAAAATGAGGCCGTTCTTTGCAAACATTGTAAAACAAGTCTTTCGGATACGGCTTCCCTTGTTCAGGAAGTCACCAATGGACAGCCTTGCCGATGGTGTCAAACGCAATATGATATGGAAAAAGGGAATAAATGTCCCGCTTGCGGGGGTCTTCAAAAACATTTTTTAAAAGAAAATCCGCTACTTTTAATCCTTATTTTTTGTTTAATTTCCGCTTTAATCATTGTCTTGTCCTCAGTGGAAAATCAACCGAATCCGCCCCTTTCTTCTACTGAAGAGACTACTTCTTTTTAAGCTAAATTCCGATTTAAAACAATGAGATCGGTTGTTTTTATTGAAGATTAAGGGTGATCCCTGTGAACAGGCTGGTTTTTTACAGGATCTACTTATTTTGATTTAATTCATATTTTAAATAATTCTTTCAGCTGAGTTGACCACTTTTTATAAGGGTGCTAAACTTGACTATACGGAATCAGGTTGGGGATCTTCTTTATAAAGGGGTGAGGGTTAATCATGGCCGATGCGAGAAAAAAGCAGGGAAAAGCCAATGCCTTCCGAAAAACAATGAAGAAACTTTCAGGACAATTTGGCGGAGAGCAATTGGATCCACAGCAGGACGATTTTGAACAAGAGCGTGAACGGCTGCTTATTCAGGTCGCTTCACTAGAGAAAGAGCTCGTACTTTCTCAGCGCTCAAGTGTCCAGCTCGATCAAGCATTTAAACAAAATGAAAAGCTCACTGCGACATTAATAGAGGCTAAAAATCGCATTGATGCCTTAAAGCAAGAGGTAGAAAAGCTGACAACGCCTCCGGCCACTTACGCCATTTTCTCTCACGCCAATGAGGATGATACGGTCGATGTTTATGTTTCAGGTCGGAAAATGAAGGTGAATCTTCATCCAGATCTCTCAGCGAGTGCATTAAAAGCAGGCCAAGAATTGGTACTCAATGAAGCCTTAAATGCCATAGAGGCTTGTGGTTTTGACCCTCATGGCGAAGTGGTTCGCGTGAAAGATCTTTTAGGCGGAAATCGCGCTGTGGTCACCTTTCGTGGAGAAGAGGAGCTGGTGGTCGAATTGGGCCATCCCTTAGTTGATGAGCATATTTCTGTCGGGGATCATCTCATGCTGGATACGCAATCCGGTTATGTGCTTGAAAAGTTACCGAAGTCTGAGGTTGAAGAAGTCGTACTGGAAGAAATCCCGGATGTCACCTATGAAAACATCGGTGGACTGAAAGAGCAGATCGAAAAAGTACGCGATGCGGTGGAGTTGCCCTTTTTGCATTCAGACCTTTTTTCGGAACATAAACTTCTCCCGCCTAAGGGCGTTCTCCTTTATGGCCCTCCCGGATGCGGAAAGACACTCATCGCAAAAGCCGTTGCCGCATCGATTTCTCAAAAATTGGGGAAGGATAAGTCTGGAAAAGAACGCCGATCCTTTTTTCTTCATGTCAAAGGCCCTGAACTCCTCAATAAATATGTCGGCGAAAGTGAGCGTCAGATTCGTGAGGTGTTCAAAAAAGCGAAGGAACGTGCTGATGCAGGAAATCCTGTCATTGTCTTTTTTGATGAAATGGATGCCCTCTTTAGGACACGAGGCACCGGGGTTTCCTCTGACATGGAGGCAACAATAGTCCCTCAGTTCTTAGCCGAAATTGACGGGGTCGAACGGCTTCGTAATGTCATTGTGATTGGTGCGACCAATCGCCAAGATCTCCTTGACCCGGCGATTCTTCGGGCCGGGCGTCTTGATATTAAAATAAAAATTGAACGCCCCGATATTGAAGGCGCACGATCCATCTTTCAGAAATACCTTACGGCGGATTTACCCTTTCATCCCGACGAGCTGAAGAAGCAATCAAAGAAAAAAGGTAAACCTGTGGTCGAAAAACTGATTGGTGACGCCGTTGAAGAAATGTATTCTGTTGCAGAAGATAAAAAGTTCTTGGAAGTGACCTATGCGAATGGTGAAAAAGAAACCTTCTATTTTAAGGATTTTGCAAGCGGTGCGATGATCGAAGGGATTGTTTCGCGTGCTAAAAAATATGCTATTAAGCGTTTTCTTGACTCGAAGGTCAAAGGTCTGAAAACGGAAGACCTAATTACCGCCATTCGAGATGAGTTTAAAGAGAATGAAGATCTTCCGAATACCACCAATCCAGATGACTGGGCTAAGATTGCAGGTAGAAACAGCGAAAAGATTGTGCATATCCGCACAATGGCTGGTCAGGCCACAGAAGATCACCACGTTGAAACCGTGGCAACGGGACATTATCTCTAACTAAAAGAGAATGATCTGCATGCATCAGGACTGGGAGGCCTGAGCGCAATGAAGAAGATCCTCGGTTCAGAGACAGAGTTTGGCATTGCCGCAAAAAATCCTGAAACTTCAGACCCTGTGTCCAATTCAATATTTTTAGTCAACAGTTACCCTGCACTCCCATCCTCAACTATCTTATGGAATTATGAAAATGAAAATCCCCTACTGGATGCGCGGGGATATGAAGCAGACGGTGAACGCGAGCGTCCTGGCCCTGAATACAACCGTCTTTTAAACAAATTGCTTCCAAATGGGGGGCGCCTCTATGTGGATGGTGCACATCCTGAATATTCAACACCGGAATGTTCTAATCCCTTAGATCTCCTTGTCTACGAAAAAGCGGGTGAGCGTCTGATTGAAGATGCACTTGAAATGACCCGCTCTTTGAAACAAGGGAGCATCGCCCTTTCTATTTACAAAAACAACAGCGATGGAAAAGGGAATAGCTATGGATACCACGAGAACTATCTTGTTTCCCGCAAACTCCCTTTTGAAAAAATTGTGCGTCAATTGATGTCTTTTTTAGTGACGCGTCAAATATTTGCCGGATCTGGTAAGGTCGGTTATGAAAATAAAACTGATCCTGCGAAATATCAAATTTCTCAGCGTTCAGATTTTTTTGAAACGCTTGTTGATTTAAACACAATGGTCAAACGTCCCATTATCAACACACGGGATGAACCGCATGCCGATCGCGATCGGTATCGACGTCTCCATGTGATTGTAGGAGATACCAATATGTCAGAAGTGGCCACTTATTTAAAGGTGGGCACACTGTCATTAGTATTGGCGATGATTGAAGAAGGGCGCGGAGTCAAAGGGATGGATTTAGAGGATCCTGTAAAAAATATTCGGGAAGTTTCGCGAGATCTGAAGGTGAAAAAAAAGTATGCACTTGTCGGCGGAAAAATGGCGACGGCGGTTGAAATTCAGCGCGCCTATCTTGAGCAAGCCGAGCTTCATTTTGAAAAGGATGAAGACTCAGTCACACAAGATGTACTCAAACGCTGGAGGACTGTTCTCGACAAACTCGAAGAAGATCCGATGCAACTGACACGCGAAGTGGATTGGGTGATAAAAAAAGAACTCATTGAATCCTATATGGAACGAAAAGGGGTCGATTGGGGTGATTCTCGTGCTGCGTTGATGGATTTACAATATCATAATGTGGATCGAAAAAAAGGCCTCTTTTTTTCATTGGAAAGGGGAGGATATGTCGAAACCCTGGTCTCTCCCGAAATGTTAATTCAAGCACAGGATAATCCGCCAAGAGATACCCGCGCTTATTTTAGAGGGACTTGTCTCAAAAAGTTTTCAAAAGAGATTTACTCTGCAAGTTGGACCTCTGTCTTGTTTAATGACGGCAAAGATACCGTCAAAAAAGTGCCTTTAATGGATCCCTGGAAAGGAACGGAAGAACTGGTGGGTCAACTATTGGAAGACGCAAGCTCGGGAGAAGCATTGGTCAATTTGATAGGAACATGAGGAAAGCGATAGATGAAGAAAAAAGATAAAAAAAAGGAAGAAAAACAAGAATCGTCAAAAGACGATGCTGTTGTTGAAGCGAATCCCGAAGTTGTAGAAAAAGGGAAAAAAATAAAGGAAGACCTAGAAAAAGTCATGGATGAAATCGATGATGTTCTGGAAGAGAATGCAGAGGAATTTGTCAAAAACTATGTTCAAAAAGGAGGCGAGTAGTGACTCCTTTCCAGTTGAATGATCCGGGTTCTAGTTTCCAGGATTTATTGTCATCTTCACAACCCGACCTGATATTAAATCGAATTGATGCGAAAGGTGCTTTTTCAGAAGGTCAAAATATCCTGAAAACTGTTCCGCATGGGACGACGATTCTTTCACTTCGATATCAGGAGGGTGTTATTATTTGTGGGGATCGTCGGGCGACGGAGGGCTACACTATTTCGGAACGCCGTATCGAAAAAGTGTATAAAACGGATGAGACCTCCGCCATTGCCATCTCGGGTGCCGCAGGGCCCTGTATTGAAATGACGCGATTGTTTCAGGTTGAATTAGAACACTATGAAAAACTCGAAGGCCATCTCCTTTCATTGGAAGGAAAAGCTAATAAATTGGCCCAGATGATTAAGGCAAACCTACCCATGGCGATGCAGGGATTGGTGGTGATTCCGATTTATGCTGGTTATGACCTAAAACGAAAAACCGGCAGAATCTTTAAATTTGATGTGGCCGGTGGGCGATATGAAGAACGAGAATATTACGCAACCGGTTCCGGGGGACGGGATGCCAAAGGGACATTAAAACGAATGTTTAAGCCGAATCTATCGCGTGATGAGGCGATTCGTGTAGCTTTAGAAGCGATTTACGATGCGGCAGAAGCGGATGTCGCAACCGGAGGTCCTGACATGTTAAGAGGGATTTTTCCGAATGTGATGGTCATGAGCAAAAAAGGCGTGATGGATGTGCCGGATGAGGATGTGCAAGCCATTTATGAAGAGATACTCGAAAGATTAAGGGAAGGACAATAAATTATGGGGATGCCCTACTACGTCTCACCCGAACAAATGATGCAAGACAAAGCGGAATATGCTCGAAAGGGCATCGCTCGAGGTCGTTCTACGATTGCATTAGAATTTCTAAATGGTATTTTACTCTTTGCGGATAATCCGAGTACCTTAAATAAAATTTCAGAAATTTATGACAGAATTGCGTTTGCAGGCGCAGGAAAATACAATGAATTTGAGAACCTCCGTAAAGCAGGCATCCGCCATGCAGATATGAAAGGATATGTTTATAGCAGAGAAGATGTGACCGCGCGTTCCCTGGCCAATGCCTATTCACAAACCATCGGAGATGTCTTTAGCCAAGAAATGAAACCCTTGGAGATTGAAATTCTTGTTATTGAAGTGGGAGAGTCTGTAGATGGCAATGAAATGTACCGGATTCAATTTGATGGCAGCATTCTTGATGAAAAATCTTTCACCGTCATCGGCGGTCAGTCTGAAGATTTGACCGAAGCCTTAAAGAGTCGATATAAGTTGACCAGCCTGAAAGGGGCATTGTCGATTTGTTGGACGGCTTTGGAAGCGGAAAGTGAAGATGACATTGACCCTGAGTCTCTTGAAGTGGCTGTTTTAGATCGGAGTTCCAAGGGAAGGCAATTTAGGCGCTTGGATTTGAAGGAAGTAAAAAAGTATTTAAATAAATAAGTGAATGTACGATTCATCCGAGCGAACTAAAGATGGCAAGGGCATGTGAATGAAAAACCGCATCTTTGGTCTCGAAACCGAATATGGTCTAATTTTTACCCCACATGGGAAGGTTTATCTTCCCATGGAGAAAATCCTCGGTTATGTTTTTGAGGGTTTGATTCCCAACAGTTGGCCCTCCAACGCGTTCTTAAGTAATGGTGCCCGATTTTATCAAGATACGGGATGCCATCCCGAATATGCGACCCCTGAATGTGATCAAGTCTTCGATACGATTGTCCATGACAAAGCGGGGGAACGTCTTTTAGAGCGCTGTCTGCCTGTCGCACAAAAAAGGTTGCAGGAAGAAGGGCTTTCAGGGGATATCTATATTTACAAAAATAATACCGATTCCATGGGGAATACTTACGGTTGCCATGAAAATTATTTGATGCGGCGTGATGTTGATTTTTGGAAAGTGACGGAGCAATTGATTCCTTTTTTTGTGACACGACAGATTTATACTGGCGCAGGAAAAGTTTTAAAAATCGCCGGAAAAAGTCACTTCTTTATTTCACAGCGCTCTCAACATATTCACGAAAAAACCTCCTCCTCAACCACTTCCTCTCGAAGTATTATCAACACCCGTGATGAACCGCATGCGGATGCCGAAAAATACCGTCGGCTTCATATCATCGTGGGTGATTCAAATATGTCAGAATACGCCAGCTATCTCAAAGTGGGGATTACGGCCATTATTCTCGCGATGATTGAAGATCGGTTTTTTCTCGAAGGGGTTGAACTGGATGATCCGGTCAAAGCCATGCGCGAAGTTTCTCGTGATCTTACCTTAAAAAAACGGATTCGTCTTGAAAAAGGAAAAGAAATGTCGGCGATTGAGATCCAGCGCCGCTATCTCGAAAAAGCAAAAGAATACCTCTCTTTTTCTGAGGAAGATCCGATTAGTCAGGATATTGTTGATCGATGGGAATATATCTTGGATGGACTTGAAGAAGACCCCTCTCGTCTGGATCGTGAACTGGATTGGGTCGCAAAAAAGGGCTTAATTCATTCATATATGGACAAAAAAGGCTGTGGTTTAGACGATCCCCGTATTGCGATGATGGATCTGCAATATCATGATATCAATCAAGATCGGGGACTTTATTATATGTTGGATCGCGCGGGTCTGATTGAACGTGTCGCGACCGAAAAAGACATTGAGGAGGCCATTGAAAACCCGCCTCAAACGACGCGTGCCAAGACCCGTGGTGATTTTATTCGTTTTGCAAAAGCCAAAAACAGATCGTATACTGTCGATTGGACCTACCTGAAATTGAATGGGTATTGGGAAGAGACCATTTTGTGTATGGATCCCTTTTCTTCTGAAAATCAACGAGTGAATGAACTCATTGCAGCAGCAGATGCCCAGAAATAAAACCCTTTTTATTGCTACAGTGCTCTTCTTTTGTTTTCTCTTAAGTCCCTCTGCCTGGGCTGAAGAGGCGATCCAGGTGAAGCAAGGTGGTCTTGCGCGAATCGTCGTAAAGCCGGGGTTAGGTGCGACTTCAGTTGAGGGCGTATTTAAGGGAGGCTCCATCCCTTATTTTGAAATAGAACAAGGCGAATTTGTCGCGCTTATTGGCATCGACATGGATCAAGCACTTGGAAAAATTCCTTTTTTAAGCACTTGGAAGATAAAGGGAAAAACAGTTAAGCAGAGAGATGTCATAGAGGTTCAGGCGGCAAAATTTGGCCTTCAAGAGCTGACGCTCCCGAAAAAGAAAGTGGATCTTGATGCCCCTACGCTGAAACGCGTACGGCAAGAGAAAAGATTGATGAGAGCGGCTTTTGGCCAAAGCGTCAATGAAAAGCTTTGGCAGGGTTCGTTTTTGCCCCCGGTCAAAGGAAAAAGGCAGGGGACCTTTGGACGCCGCCGACTCATCAATGGCCAACCCAAAAGATCCCACACCGGAGAAGATATCTCAGCCCCCACCGGTACCCCGATTATTGCACCCAATCATGGAAAAGTCGTCTTAGTGGGGCACTTCTTTTTTAACGGGCGTTCTGTTGTCATTGATCACGGCTTAGGCCTCATCAGCATGTATTTTCATCTATCAGCCGTTGATGTAAAGGAAGGCACGATGGTTAAAGCAGGTGATCAAATTGGCTCCGTTGGAAAAACAGGACGCGTGACCGGTCCGCATCTTCACTGGGGCATGCGATTAAACAGCGCAAAAATAGACCCTTACGCACTCGTAGACACGAAATTCGACTAAATATTCAGCCTCCTTTACTCATCGTCCCCCATTTTTCTTGATGTCGATCGGCTCTGTATTCCTATTTTTATGGATAGGACGCGTCCTAATTTTTGTTTTATAGATTTTAGTTTCGTTGTTTATTTACTATGATCTGAATAAACCGATTTCAAAATTTTCTCTGCGCCCTTTTCCAATAAAGCCTCGGCGACTGAAATGCCCAGTTGCTGGGCTTTAGAAGTTTTTCCGCTTTGTTTTTCTCGGATGATTTCTTTTCCATCGAGGCTTGCGACGAGCCCTTCAAGGGTGATTTCATGGCCTGAAAGGGTGGCGTAGCCGCCGATAGGAACTTGGCAGCCGCCTTCAAGCCGTGCCAGCATCGCCCTTTCTGCGGTAACGGCTGTGGTGGTTTCGGGATGATTCAAAAAGGCAATCACCCCGTTAACTTCAGGATCTTCACAGCGTGTTTCAATGCTGAGCGCCCCTTGCGCAATGGCGGGTACAAAGCGCTCGGCTGCTAGGGTTTCTGTGATTTCCGCGCCCCATCCGAGCCGGTGAAGACCAGCGGCTGCAAGTAAAATCGCATCAAATTCTCCTTCTTTAAGTTTCCGAAGGCGTGTGTCCAGGTTTCCACGGAGGGAAACGATCTTAAGATCGGGACGAATTGCCAAAAGCTGTGCCTGCCGCCGAAGGGAGCTGGTGCCGACTGTGGCACCTCTTGGAAGCGTATCGAGCGTAAGCCCTTCTCTGGCGATAATCGCATCGCAAGGATCTTCACGTTCTGGGATCGCCCCGATTTTAAGGCCTGATGGAATTTCTCCGGGCATGTCTTTCATGCTGTGAACGGCAAGGTCGATCTTCTTTTCTAAGAGGGCATCTTCAATCTCTTTGACAAAAAGTCCTTTTCCACCCACTTTGGCCAAAGGGACATCAAGTATCTTGTCTCCCTTTGTTTTAATAATTTGGATCTCTGCCGTGATGTCTTGTGACTGTAGCTGCTGTTGTACCCACTCTGCCTGCCAGAGCGCAAGTTTGGAGCCGCGGCTTCCAATTTGTATTGTTTTTTTTGACACGCTTTTTTGCCCTCTTAAAAATTTAATATGATTTCAATGGTTTGAGAAGGGGGTTATTCTGTTTTGGAGGCCCAGACATCAACGCCTCCTTTTTCCCCCAACCAAATACGTTGCTCGCGGTCTATGGCGACGGCGTAGATATTTTCGTTGGCAAGCCCATCTCTGCGGGTAATGCTGATCCAGTTGATCCCATCAAAACGTGATACCCCGTGATTTGTGCCAAACCAAATTGCCCCATCGTAAGGATCGATTGTGACCGCGTAGACAATATTTCCTGCCAGGCCATCGTCTGTTGTAAAGTTTTGCCATTTTTTTCCGTCAAAACGGCTGGCCCCGCCCCCCCAAGTACCAAACCATTTATTCCCTTCAGGGTCAATGGCCATGGAGAACACATAGTTTTTATTATAGGTTTCATTCCCACTGGGATCCAATACCGATAGGTTGTGTTTGTGCCGGTAATCCTCTTTTTCGGAATGGGTTTGTGTCCCAAACCCCGTATTGTCACTTTGAGAAAGTCCTAAGCGATTGGGT
This sequence comes from Nitrospirota bacterium, assembly GCA_029261135.1. Classification (GTDB taxonomy): domain Bacteria; phylum Nitrospirota; class Nitrospiria; order SBBL01; family JAADHI01; genus JAADHI01. The sequence goes on along the minus strand of JAJDBX010000020.1, from coordinate 31,939 downwards.
GCCCCGAGGCCGTCGCGATGTCGCCAGGTATGCCACCGACCTTGAGCATCTAGACGGCTGACGCCTCCTTCTGTTCCGAACCAAATGGCACCCGATTGATCAATAGAGAGGGCATAAACCCAGCGGTCAGCCAAGCCATCTGTCATGTTGTAATTTGTAAAGTTTGTTCCGTCAAAGTGGCTGACCCCGTTCCAAGTAGCAATCCAGGCCGTTCCGTCGGCGGCAAAATCGACGCCGTAAACCCAAAAATCTGCCAAGCCATCGGCAGGGAGGTAGGTTTTCCATTTTTCCCCATCGAACAAACTTAAACCGCCGTTATTGGTGCCAAACCAATATTGATTGTGAGGTCCTTTATTGATGGTAAAAATATAAGGACTTAATAGTCCGTCTTGCATAGAATAGGTTGAAATTGGGTCACCCGTTCGTGTTGAAACTTGGATGATGCCTTCTGTGGTGCCGACCCATACCGCATCATCGTCGGCAAGCAGTGAGCGAACGTAACTTAACTCTCCCGTGCTGAAGCTTCCAATTAATCCGTATTTTTCCTGCGGTTTCTGTGCTGATTTCTGATGGGGTATGATGTTTTCAGGTAGATTGGGCGATCCAGTTCGATGGCTTTTTTTTTCTCGCATTTGACTGAGGGGTTTGACTTGATCGAGTGTACAGGCCAATATTGTGAAGATAAAAAGTCCGATCAAAAAAACAATCCCATTTTTTTTGACAATTTGGAAAATCTTCAACCTTTCTTTTTCTCCTCTTGCGTTTGAGAGAGCAGTTCTTCGAGTTCGAATAGTTTCCGCGTGGTTTCTAAGATCATGTTCCCATTTGTCGAGTTGACTTCTTTTTTTAGAACGGTCAAAGGGCTGTGGAGTAGTTTGTTGACGATTGAAGCGGTCAGTCCATCCAGCGCTTTTTTCTGTGACTCGGTGAGATCTCCCAACTTGCCCGATATTTTCTCCAATTCGGTCTGACGAATGGCTTCTGCCCGGTCTTTGAGGGCGACAATCATCGGGACAGCATCAAGTGATTTGAACCAATGTGCAAAAGTGACAATTTCTTCAGTGATGATCTCTTCGGCTTTGAGCGCTTCTTTTTTTCTCGATTCGATATTGGTTTCCACCGAATGCTGTAAATCGTCAATGTCGTAAAGAAATACATTGTCTAATATGTTGATTTCAGGGTCGATATTGCGTGGAACGGAAATGTCGATAAAGAAGATCGGCCTGTTTTTGCGAAGGGCGATGACTTCTTTTATCATTTCGGCATTGATTAAATAATGGGGTGCGCCGGAAGAGCAAAGCACGATGTCAGATTTCACCATTTGTGATGGGAAATCTTCAAATTTCACCGGACTGCCGTTAAAGGATGAGGCGAGATCGACGGCGCGTTCATAGCTTCGATTTGTAATCGTGATGGATTGTACCCCATTTCCGACAAAGTGGCGTGCAGCCAGCTCGGCCATCTGACCCGCGCCGATGAGGAGTACGGATTTTTTGTTGAGGTTTCCAAAAATTTTTTTTGCCAATTCCACGGCGGCAAAACTGATCGATACAGCACTTTCAGCAATTTTTGTTTCTGTTCTTACACGCTTGGCGACGGAAATGGCCTTTTTAAACGCTTTGTTGAGGATGATGCCGGTTGTTTTGTGCAAAATGGCGTGGTCGAAGGCATCTTTAAGTTGTCCTAAGATTTGTGGTTCCCCGACGATCATTGAATCGAGACTGGATGCCACACGATATAAATGTTCAATGGCTTTCGATGAGGAGTGGATATAAAGGCTTGGGGCAATCGCCTCAAGGGAGAGCCCCGTGTCTTGTGTCGCCAAAAAGTTCTTTATTGCGTTAAACCCACGATGGGTTTCTTTGACCACTGCGCATACCTCCACCCGGTTGCAAGTGGATAAGATTAAGCCTTCTTCAATCATGTCATCAGAGGTGAGCTTGTAAAGGGCGTCGCCCATTTTCTCTTCAGAAATGGAGAGTCGCTCTCGGATGTCGAGAGAGGCTGTTCGGTGATTGAGTCCAACAATGACGATATTCATAGTCTTGTTTCCATTTATGCGAGGGTAAAAAAAATAAAAATCACTCCGATAAAACCGATAATAGCCAAGCGGGCCGCTTTTTTAGCCCGCCATCCAATATTAATGCGGCCGTGCAGTACCAATAAGTAGAAAATCCAGATACCCAATGAAAGGGCTTGTTTTGAATTATTTTTCCCCCATAGTGTCCCCAAAGTATATTGAGACCATAGTGCCCCTGAAATAATGCCGAGAGTTAAAAGAGGAAATCCCATAAGTATTGCCTGCTTGTTCCATCGGTCTAACATGTCGAGAGAGGGCAGTTTGGCGTAAAGGGTATTGAGTTGTTTGGATTTCAAAAATCGATCTTGGATCAAGTAGATAATGCCGGCCAGAAATGCAATCGTAAAGGCGACAATCCCGAGGATGGAGAGGATAGTGTGTAGTCCAAACCAGGCGTTCATTAAAGTTGGATTGAGCGATGGGCTTTCGCTGGGCAGTGCGGTCACGGAGATAAGCGAAAGAAAAGCGAGGGGGAGAATGAATGAGCCCAGAATGTAAAGTTGATATTTAATTTCGACCCAAAAAAAAGCGAGGACAATCGCCCATGAAAAAAAAGAAAGGGCCTCATGTAGGTTTGCAAGGGGAACATAATCACCCTCTTTGAGCCGGATGCCCAAGGCGATCGTGTGGCAAATAAAACCAGCGCCTGTGGAAAAAAGAGCAAACTTTTGTGGCCATGATATTTGTTTCGTATGGCCTTGATCTTTCCGGTTGTCCCAAAGATTTAAGAGGAATAGTGCCGTTCCTAAAAAGTAGAAGAGGAGAGTCGCTTTAAAAAACAATACGTTATGCATGTCACTTTCTTAAATAAAAGTTATGAAACTTCAAATTATAGAGTCCGGTGAGATAGGTGTCAAGCAACTAAGATCTGAGATGTCTAATCCTTTTCGGGATGTTTAGTGTCTCCTTTTTTTAAAACCCGGAGAAATACAAGGGTCCTCGGATCTTTGCTGAAGGGCAATAGAAGCGACTCGATCCTGCTTAACTCTATTAAGGGATAATGTTTAAGAATACCTTCCCATCCCTTCTTTGTGGTTTTGGCTTGAAAAAAAAGGAGCTGTCCTCCTTCTCGAACGAGGGATGTTCCTTTTGCAATCACTTCTTTTTGAGACAGTGCACGTGTGAGCAGAAGTTCGTAAGATTTTTCTCTGTTGTTTTTGGCAAGTTGTCCGATTCTCTCATTCCTCACGCTTACATTATCTAGATTGAGGACCCCGATCATATGATGCAGAAATGCGACTTTTTTTTGGTTTGGTTCAACCAAGGTCATATTAAGGGCAGGAGCAGCAATTTTGAGTGGAAGGCCAGGAAAGCCCGCACCGGAGCCAATATCAATCCAATTTGAATTTTTATCAGGGCTTAGAAAGCAGAGGGGGGTCAAAGAATCTAAAAAGTTTTTGATGATGATGTCACGTGGTTCGCGCAAGCCGGTCAGATTGATTTTATTATTCCATCGGATAAGCTCTGCAAGGTAAATTTCCAGTTGATTCAGTTGAAGGGTTGATAAATGTAGGCCCAGCTTTTCTACGCCAGAAGTAAAATAGATTGCGATCTGCTTTTTATCCATAACGACTAGTCGCTATGCGGTTTTTTTGCGGCGGTTTTTTTCAAGAGCAATCATTAAAATAGAAATAGCTGCGGGGGTGATCCCAGAAATTCTGGCAGCCTGCCCTAAGGAATGAGGGCGTATGTTTGTGAGTTTTTCGAGGACTTCTTTTGAGAGGCCAGGTATTTTGTTGTATTCAAAGTGTTCGGGGATTTTTTTCGATTCGATCTCTTTGAAGCGCGTGACATGCGCGTGCTCACGTTGGATATAGCCTTCATATTTGATCTGGAATTCGATTTCCTCAACGATAGACATATCGTTCTCGATATGATGTGGAAACCAGGGTTGAAACCAGGTGAAGTTGATTTCGGGACGTTTCATTAATTGTTTAAGGGTTGTTCCCGCTAAATTGCCTACAATCCCTTTATTTTTAAATTGATCTTCGGCCTTTGGTAATTTCCCTAAGCGTGTCTTTTCAAACCATTGCTGTCCATCTTGTATGACCGCTTTCTTTTTCATGAGCTTTGAATAAAGCGGCTCTGGCAAGAGCCCAAGTTGATGACCTTTTTCCATGAGACGTAAATCTGCGCTGCCGTGACGCAGGAGAAGGCGATATTCTGCTCGTGAGGTAAACATCCGGTAGGGTTCTTCAGTGCCAAGGGTAATGAGGTCATCAATCAAAACGCCGATATAAGCTTCTGATCGCCCTAAAATAAAAGGGGCTTGCTCCCTAATTTTGCACACGGCATTGATTCCTGCCATTAAACCCTGAGCTGCGGCTTCTTCATAACCCGAGGTGCCGTTGATCTGTCCAGCATGATAAAGCCCCGAAATCCGTTTTGTTTCGAGGGTGGCGTGGAGTTGTGTCGGGGGGATGTAGTCATACTCAATGGCATATCCGGGTTTTAAAATTTTTACCTGCTCAAGACCCGGAATGGTTTGGATAAACTCAAGCTGTATTTTTTCGGGCATAGAGGTCGAAATCCCATTAGGATAGACCACTGTCGTGTTACGTCCTTCCGGCTCTAAAAAAACTTGATGGCGAGGGTGGGATGAAAACTTGACCACTTTGTCTTCAATGGAAGGGCAGTAACGTGGGCCTGTCCCTTTGATCACGCCAGAATAAAGGGGAGATTCATTGAGATGGGCCTTGATCACTTCGTGGGTCTTCTCATTCGTATAGGTGAGATAACAAGGGATCTGATTGATCTGCAGTTTCTCTGTCGCATACGAGAAGGGGATAGGCGGCCTATCCCCTTCTTGTATTTCGAGATGCTTATAGTTAATGCTGTTTCCGTCAATTCTCGGTGGCGTCCCTGTTTTGAGCCGTCCGAGCTTAAATCCGTGACTTAATAAGGCGTTTGAGGCTTCTTCCGCTCGGGCTTCCCCCATTCTGCCTGCAGGGAATTGTTCGAGACCGATATGAATAAGTCCTTGCAGAAAAGTTCCCGTGGTTAAGACCACTGCAGAGGAAGTTATCTTGGTTTTGTCTGAAAGGATGACCCCTTTGGCTTGAGTGTTTTCGACGATAAATCCATCGACCATGCCTTCTTTAACGGTCAGATTGTCTGTTGAGAGGAGCGTTTCCGTCATGACCTTTTTATAAATCTCCCGGTCGGCTTGGGCACGAAGCGCGCGAACAGCAGGCCCTTTTCTTTTGTTGAGCATTCTAAATTGAATGCCTGCCCGATCAATCACATGGGCCATCTCTCCGCCAAGTGCATCAATTTCTCGAACGAGGTGCCCTTTTGCGATGCCTCCAATGGCAGGGTTGCAAGACAGTTGACCGATATTTTCTTTACTTAAAGTCAAAAGAAGGGTTCTTGCTCCCATTCGAGCGGCGGCAAGAGCAGCTTCGCAGCCCGCATGACCTGCCCCAACGACGATGACCTTGTACTCAGGTGTTCTCATAAACTCCTTAGTCCTTGAATGGAGACCTTACATGTTCCACGTGGAACATGTAGTCTGTCGGTGTTATTTTCCAATACAAAATTGGTCGAATATTTCATCGAGTATATGATCCAATGTTGTTTCGCCTGTGATTTTCCCAAGTGCATCAATTGCGTCCCTCAAATCAATGGCTGGAAATTCCCAGGAAAGATTTTTTTTAATGGAGTCGACCGCCGAGTTCAGTGCATTTTTAGTATCAATTAATGCATTTCTATGTCGAAGCAATGCAATGAGCGGCTGTTCCCTCTCGGGGCCTCTTAATAGAGCCTTTTTAATTCCTACTTGGAGTGGGGCCAATCCTACTTCGTTTTTAATCGAAATAGGAAGAAGCTGTTCGAATGTATGGATTTTTAGTATGGCTTCTTTCCCGGTTCGCGCAGGAAGATCAATTTTGTTTAAAACTACGATGGTTGGAGAAGCACTCAGTTCTTTTGCCAAACGGATGTCTTCTTCAGTCAGGGCTTGGCTTGTGTCTATCATAAAAAGGATTAAGTCTGCTTTTTCCCGCGCCGCTTCCGCACGAAGTATCCCCTCTTTTTCAATGGGATGATCGACATGGCGATAGCCCGCTGTATCAACGAGTTTAATGGAGATGCCCTCTAAATTGATGGGCTCCTGTAAGAGATCCCGCGTTGTTCCGGCGACAGATGTGACAATGGCGCGATCTTCTTGAAGAAAGTAGTTCATTAAGCTCGATTTACCCACATTGGGTCGTCCGGCAATGACAACTGTAAAGCCTTCTCTGATTTGTCTTCCCCTGCTGTAGTCTGTCAGCATCGTTTGAACGGATTGCAATACAGCATTGAGTTGTTCAAGGATTTCTTGATTTGAACTGAGTGGGAGCTCTTCTTCTGAAAAATCAATTGAAGCTTCAATTTGGGCGATAATAGAGATCAGACGTTCTTTTAAAGAGCTGATTTTTTGAGAAAGTAGGCCTTTTAGTTGATTTAAGGCCCATTGGTGATGTATCGCGCTTTTTGCCGAGATGATCTCCATGATGGCCTCGGCTTGGGCCAAATCGATTCGCCCATTTAGAAAAGCCCGGCGTGTAAACTCCCCCGGGGTAGCGAGACGTGTGCCTTGGGCCAAAAGGCTTGAGATAATCTTTTCGAGTAGAAGCGGATTGCCATGAGCCTGAATCTCAATGACATCTTCGCCCGTGTATGATTTTGGGGCAAGCATGGGCAAAAAGAGGGCTTCATCTATAATGAGGTCATCAACAGGATCAATAATTTCTCCAAAATAGGCGGAGTGACTTTTATGGCTGGCCCAAGGGGTGTTCCCCCGATACAGAGGGGCAACAAGGGCCCGTGCATTTTTTCCGCTAACGCGGACAATACCAATCCCGGCTTCACCCTGAGCGGTTGCAATGGCGCAGATGGTATCGTTTTCTCCAAGTGATTGTTTCATTGGATCTTTTTCCCAACCTAACTGAGTTTAAGCGGGGTTCGTCTGTTTGTCATCCTTCTTGATCACCTGTTGCTGGATGATGGTCAATGAATTATTCACAAGCCAGTAGAGGACGAGTCCGGAAGGAAAGTTGAGGAAGAAAAAGGTGTAAACAAAGGGGAGATACATCATTATTTTTGTTTGCGTTGGATCCATTGTTTTCGGTGCCGTGTATTGTTGCAAAAACATGGTACCTCCCATAATAATGGGCAGGACATAGTAGGGATCTTTTGCAGAAAGGTCTGTAACCCATAGGAAAAAAGGGGCATGTCTTAATTCGATCGTTGTGTACAGAATATTATAAAGCGAAATAAAAACAGGAATTTGTAGTAACATCGGGAGGCAGCCTCCAAGGGGGTTAACCTTTTCTGTTTTGTAAAGTTTGATCAATTCCGCATTCATTTTTTCTTTGTCTTTTGAATATTGTTTTCGTAGTGCCGTAATCTTGGGTTGGATCGAACCCATTGATTTCATTGACTTCATACTCTTCTGGGTAATGGGAAAAAAGAGCACTTTTATCAAAACTGTAATCATGATTATGGAAATCCCATAATTGTTTGTAAATTGATAAAAGAAGCGCAGCAGATAAAAAATCGGTTTTGCAATCATGCGCACGGGGAGTAAGCTCCCAAAAATAAACCAACCAAAATCAATGCTTTCATCTAAGTTAACGTTGAGTGCGTTTAAGCGGTCGTACTCTTTGGGCCCGACGTAGAGTGAGAAGTTGTGGACATCGATCCCATTGCCCGGTTCCAGTCGAATTTTAGATGATATTTCAAGATCTCCGGCTTTTTGAAAAACAACGGGCCCAAGAAGAGTTTCGTCTCTTGGAATCAGGGTAGCGAGATAATATTTATCCTCTAAGCCAAACCACCTTGTTGTGCCAGAATAGGTCACAATGTTTTGTTCCATTTTTTTCGGAATATTCTTGATCACCTCATTGTCCGTTAAGCTCACGCCTCCCGCATTTCGTCCTGTTTCCACGCCCCAATCAAAAATACCAAAGTTGGTTCCCAGGGAAAGATCGTAGGGTTGATTATATCCCTCGGTTGCGATTTCAAGGTCTACCAAGTAGGTTTCATTTGAAAAACGAAGTTCTTTGGTGATTGTTTGCCCATTGGCATTGGTGTAACGCATTTTAACGACTCCCTTAGGGGAAGCGCTGCTTAATTGAAGCGGTGATTCGTCAAATTGATAACTCCCGATGGTTTCACCGGGAAGTGAGAGTGCCAAGGGAAAGCTCTTGGTGTCTGGAGGGACGAGCTGTATCGCTTCTTCTAGACCATTTTCTTCGTTTGTTTCTATATATTTTTTGAGCTCCCATTTTCTAATGGTCCCACCGATATTTGAAATTGTTATTCGGTATAAATCACTTTCGATAACCTTGAGCACTTCAGGGGCATCTGTCTGTGCCGGTGAGATGGGCGTATCCAAAGTGGTTTCCGTCTCTACTTGGTTTTCTAGAGAAGCCGCTGTTTTTTGATCGTGAATACTCTCATGCTGAGGTTCAGGTCCTTTTTGAGCCATGTTTTGTTGTGGCGTAAGAGGGGCATTTACCGGTGTTCCTGACATCCAACTAATAAAAAAGGGATACAAAAAAATGATGATCAGGGAGAAGACAATAAAAATCGCAAGTCGTTTTTCCATAAAAAACGGTGTTCCTTAGTGAGGGATAAGGTTATTGTTTGACAGGATCGTATCCACCCGTACAGAAAGGGTGACAGCGCATCAGGCGTTTAAATGTCGCAAAGATGCCCGTGATCAAACCATGACGATGAACCGCCTGAATCGCATAGGATGAACAGCTTGGATAAAAACGACACATCGGAGGAAGAAAGGGAGAGACGCATCGTTGATAAAGTCGAACAAAACCTATGAAAATAAAAGTCATCATTTTTTTTTGGGGATAGATACCTCAGTAAGGACTTTTTCGAGATGTCTCAACATTTGAGGCGTCCTGAGTCCTTTCCCCCCTCTTCTGGGAATAATAATTAGATTGACTCCCTGAATTTTTTCTTTAAGTTGTTGAAGCGACGCACGAAAAACACGTTTCGCGCGGTTTCGCTCTACCGAAGAACCAAACTTCTTCCGAATATGAATGGCATAATAAGGATCGTCAGAATCATTGTATAAGTAAAGTAAAACAAAGGCATCGGTAACAATCCGCTTGCCATGTCGTTTTACTTCAGAAACTTCTGCTCTTTGAACAAGGCGGTGGAGTCGTGTCTTAGACGCTAAGACGTTTACGGCCCTTGGCTCTTCTTCTGTTAAGCACTCTACGGCCATTGGCGCTACTCATTCTTTTTCTAAACCCGTGTGTGCGTTTTCTTTTTAAATTGCTTGGCTGACGAAATGTAAATGACATAAGAACTCCTTCGTTAAAATAGACCCTACATAATCTTAAATTTTAGTGCGCTTGTCAAGTCTGAAGGCAAGTAGATACTTCCAATGCATCTGATTCTAGGATGTATTGGGGTCGGGTGTATTTAATGGTGCGCCGCTTGCGAAGGGTTCCGGTAATCCGGGTTCGCAAGAAAAGGTTGTGCGAATGAAACAAGGTCAGCGGCCCCGGATGTGACCGCATCTGTCCCTCGTTTGAAATCGTAAGCCGCATTGGCGATATAAAGGCCATCAAAAGGTTCTGTCGCAAATATTGTTCAGAGGGGATTTTATGGCGAGTTATGCCCCATTGTGAAGGTGATTAGGAGGCTAAGGCGTAGAACTGTTCGGCAATGTTATTGAGATATTTAATCTGACGGATTTCAATTGAGGTGCTGTAATCTTCGTTATAGCTCTTGATGGCTGAGGCATTGGCGTCGCTGCCATCGATCGTGATCCTTTCGGGGACGCCGTGGCGACTCATCGCCATTTTTTCGCTCCCTCATGAATGACTTTGCTCAGAGAGAGCAATCTATCCCTCAATTCCCATCACACGCAAATTTGGGACAGAACCTATTTTTGTGCCTAGCCCTTCAATGCGCCGCCTGAATAATATCCATTTCCTTGTCGTAGAGAGCCGTTTCTATTTCCATAAAACCGAGTATCGTATGAAAAATATGGTCGTGGGAATATTGTTTGTCTCGTTTGCCGGACAGTGATTTTATATTGGGTTCATTGAAATTTTTTCCAAACCACATAATTGCGGGTACCCACAACTGCTCGTCCGGGGCGATAAAGTGAGGCAAACCGTGAAGATAGACCCCATGTTCGCCTAACGATTCTCCGTGGTCACTTACATAAAACAGAGCGGTCTCAAATTGAGGATTGTTGGCTTTTAACACTTGAATTACTTTGGATAAAAAATAATCTGTATACAAAATTGCATTGTCGTAGGCATTATTGATCTCTTCTTTACTGCAATTTTCCAATTGGTTAGTTAGACATGCAGGCTTAAATTTTTCAAAAGAGGGTGGGTATCTCTTATAGTAGGCTGGACCGTGATTACCCATTTGATGCAACACGATGAAAAGATCGCCTTCTCGATGCTCATTAATGTACTTCTGAAGATTAAACAACATTCCGATATCCCGGCATTCTAAATCACAGACTGGGTTCTTTGTAGGTGTTTTATAATCGTCGAAGTTAACTCTTAAGGCTACGCCTTTTGAATCCGAATTGTTATCTAACCAACTTACATTGACGCCAGCACGTTTTAAAATATCGAGTATATTATCGGTTGTTCGTGCTTTTGTCTCACTGTATTCTGTTTGTTTATAGATAGAGAACATACAAGGGACGGAAATCGCCGTCGAGGTCCCACAAGCCCAAAAATTGGAGAAGCTCGTCAACGTTTCTTTTTTTAATAAGGGATTCGTCTCTCTTTCATATCCATTCAGGGAAAACCGATCGGCTCTCGCTGTTTCTCCAACGACAAATATAATCAATTCGCGATCACTGTCTGTCGCGGGAATTTTAGCATCGAGTCCAATGGGTAAAAAGGGAATTGTTTCTCTTTGAATTGACCGATTAATATACTTCACAGTCGCGTAAATGTAAGACGAGGGATTTGCATAATATCTTAATGTCTTATGTTCTCTAAAAAAAGAGGCATAAAAACTTCCGAAAATGAGAACCATTGAAACAGACAGCGCCAAAGACAGTGAAAATAGTTTCAGTCTTGATAAAAATTCTGTTCTTGTATCTGCATAAACAAGTTTTACTTTATAAACCCATATTGATGGAATGACGCCCAACAGCGTGACGTATAGAACCAATTTTAACGAAGTTAAATCCATAAATTCTGCGATATCTGTACTGACGATATTTTGGATCATCGTATCGTCGATGATCACGTTGTAACTGTCCATGAAATAACCGGCGAAGGACGAGATGAATAGCATGGTTATTAGGACAGGCTTTATCGAATGTCTGTAGCAGAGCAATGACAGTAGTAAAAGGATTGCACACCCAGAAAGAATGGCTAACGAACCCAAAGATGCAATGTTTTTCAGATTAACGAGGTAGATATCTGTAACATTGGAAAAAAATGCTCTATTTCCAAAAGCCACTAAAAAAGTGCTGATGAGAACGATGAGTTTAGTACTTGTCATCTCTTTTGATTTTTTTGAAAAAAATCATCTTATACAGAATACGAACAGTATCGAACACAGTTAAAAACCTGTCCAGCAGGACGGAATTATAAAATCAGGGGATCAAAAATAATAGACGAGGAGCGTAATGTCAATGGCGTGGATAGATTCTTGGCAATCAAAGAAGAAAAATCCTAAAAATCAAGTTTTTTAACCAGTACTCTTTTTGAAAATATATGCCACCAAAAGGGATCCCTTTTGACAGGGATTTTCCTCTTTACTAAGTGATTAAAAAATAAAACCTTTGGTTTAATCAAAAGGGTATGCCATAAAGAATCCATCAAAATACGTGCTGTCGTTAAAATCCCATCCATCTAACATTTAAAATAGTGAGGTAAAGAAACATGTTGATTCCCCTATGGCGATGCTACCGAAAGAACAGATCCCACCTGTTTTCAGTGAGTAAAACAGAATGCGAAGGAGCTGGCCAACACACTGCAATTTCTTGTTTTGTCGTTCCGTATAAAGAGGGAGAGACTCCGCTTGCGGGCACAACACCTGTGTATCGATTCAATTGCAATAGTGGGTGATTGCATGTAATGATCAAAGCCACCAGCGTGAACCCGGTGACTGCACCGGGAACACCAACTGATTGGCAAAATGAGGGCGCCGCGTTTTGTGTTTTTGACACGGCAGATTCTGGCGCAATCGAGTTCTATCAATTTGTAGAAGGGGGTGTCGACGATTTTTTCACGACGGATATAAGCGAAGGCGGTAACAATGGAAACTTTACACGAGCTGCAAGCCTCGGTTTTGTTTTTCCAAATACTATGAGTTTGAGGTTCAAATGCAAGAGCTTGACCTTTGGTGAGGTGACTGATCGAACCAACAATGGTCAACGGCTGGTTGGGCAAATGATTCTCGACAATAGGCGTGGCAACGGTATTCTAAACTATAACGTAGAATCTTCCGAAGAACGAGCCACATCTACTTCATGGACTCTTTCTACCACAGTAGGTCTCAAGGTAGGGGCAAACCTTACTGTCGGTGGAACGGCCATGCCCCTTCCCGGTTCTACAATCGAAATCTCCGCAGATGTATGGGCTGAAGCATCATTTAATCTGCAGAGCACGAACACTCAAACCCTGTCGCTAGTGGAAACGTTTACACATAGTGCCACATATACGGTAGACCCGGGTCAGGGCAATATCCTGAAGTTTTACTTCGCTATGGCGGAGATAACGGCAGATTTCGAGCTCTTACTCGAGGCGAATGGCCAAATCGGGTCAACCGCGATCGAGGGAAGCCGATTGAAAAGACTACTGCAGGCCTCTAGCCCCGAAGCCATTGTAAATAATCCAGTTGGAAATGTAGTGGACTTGAAGGTAGGAGGAAACCTTACTGGCACCTACGGGTTTCATTTCAAATCACTGACAAGTGAAGACGATCTTTGTTTTGTGGGCCGCATCAAACGCTTTAAATCCCAGCATAGGTCGGATCACCCACCGGTTAATCGTGGAATGATCCACGTTGACCCCGCGCTCGTCCATGAGTTCTTCGACATGGCGGGTGCTCAGCGGATACGCCAAATACCAGCGGATCCCCATGAGAATGACCTCTGACGGAAAATGTGCACCTTTGAAACTCATCGCCATTTTTTCACTCCCTCATGAATGACTTTGCTCAGAGAGAACAATCTATCCCTCAATTCCCATCCATGCAAATTTGCGACAGAACCATAATGCCTCTTCAAATTCTAAGGTGTTCTTAAAATGGATTCAATTCATATTCATCACTAGATCTAAGGGCGGTATCCGTACTCATTCGATTTTCAAAATAATTGAAATGATGGCATTAAGCTTACAGGTCATTCAAGAACGCAAACTTGAAACGCAAAAATCAATCGGTTAGAGTAAGGCCGTTTCCGAGCGATGGTTTAATGATTAGAGGCGCGTTGTTTTCCGCTACTCACTTATTTAGAGGGGAATTTATGATTTCTGTAGAGGAAGCACAAAAAACCATTCTTGACACCATTGATTTGATGGCATCCGAAAAGGTGCTACTTTCAAAGGCCCTCGGCAGAACCCTTTCAGGCGAGATCATCTCGCCTTTAAATCATCCTCCCTGGAATACTTCTGCCATGGATGGGTACGCCATCCGTTTTTCAGACGCCCTCACGGCATCAAAAGCGTCTCCTCAAACGCTCAAGATTATTGAAGTGATCCCTGCAGGGAAACTCCCCGAAAAAACCGTGGGCCCAGGAGAAGCGGCAAAAATCATGACAGGTGCCCCTGTTCCAGAGGGTGCCGATGCCATTATCAAAGTCGAGGACACAGACAAGGATGGGGAAACGGTCCTTATCTATGTCCCTGCCGAAAACGGCGACTATATTCGACTCAAAGGCGAAGCCATTCAAGAAGGGGCGACTGTATTGAGCAGGGGGGTCAAAGTCCGTTCGGCTGAGATTGCGATGATGGCGTCTATCGGGAAGTCCGTCGTTCCTGTTTTTCAACAGCCCCGGGTTGCGATACTCTCAACAGGAGATGAGCTGGCCGATCTTGATGAAGTGCGTGGGCCGGATAAAATATTAAACAGCAATGGCTATGGTCTTGAAGCGCAGGTGCGTGAATCAGGCGGAATCCCCATCACATTGGGTATTGCAAAAGATTCAAAAGAAGATCTCAAAGAAAAAATTGCTGCAGGACTTTCAGCTGACTTCCTCCTTATTTCAGGAGGCGTTTCAATGGGCGATTATGACTTTGTCATTGAAGTCTTAGAAGCGCTTGGTGTGACAATGCGGCTTTGGAAAGTGGCGATGAAACCCGGAAAACCGCTTGCCTTTGGAACCCTCTCAGATCGCCCTGTCTTTGGTTTGCCAGGAAACCCGGTGTCCTCGATGGTCACCTTTGAACAGTTTGTTCGGCCTGCTATTTTAAAAGCCTCCGGGCGTGATCAACTCTTTAGACCTCTGATCACCGCAACCTTAGAAGAAGATCTCAGAAAACGGCCCGGGCGCAGGCAATTCATGAGGGCCATTGTTTCTATAGAGAATGGAGAATACCGGGTGCGTTCGACCGGTGTGCAAGATAGTGCCGTTTTGATGTCCTTGGTCAAAGCCAACGCATTCATGGTTCTGTCGGAAGAGGGAGACCTGATCAAATCAGGAGAACGCATCAAGGTACAGATGCTCTCTGAACCGACCGTTTAAATTATTGTCGCATATTCAAAAAAAGATAGATACTGATTGAAAAAATGAGGATATTCGCGCTCCAACCGGCCAGCCAAGGCGTGAAAATCCCAAGCCGGCCAAGTGAAAGACCCAGCGAAAAAACCACCCAATAGGAAAGTGCAATGGCCAGGCTCAGCGCAATCCCCCGGGCGATCCCCGAACTCCGGTTGCCCTTCAATGCAAAGGGGACGGCAAGGAGAATCATCATAAAATTCATAAAAGGCATGGCCTGTTTTCCATGTAAGTCGACCTCGTATCGTGTCGCCTTAAATCCGGTGGCAGAGAGCTGTACGATATAGGATCTCAGATCATCATAGGTCATCTCTCTTAACTCAAATGTCGCGTCTTGAAAGTCCTCTGGTGCTTTGCTACTTTTAATCTCCATTTGCTCAAAAATTTTAAATTGAATTTGGCTATCGGCAAGAAACCTTCTGTGCGTCCCCTCCAACAAGGTCCATTTCCCCATTTCGTAAACCAATTCTGCCGCTTCTGCCTCTTCCACTATTCTGAAGTCATCTCCAAGCACATAAAGATGAACGCCTTTCATCCGCATTCTATCCGCAGAAACAACTTGTACATGCATGAGCCGACGGCTGTCTAAGTGGAGCCATATCTTATTTTGGATGAAAGCACTGGAAGGCGTTCTTTTTTCGATATGAACTGCCCGGATCACCTTGGCCCTTTTTGCAAGGGTGGGGATTAGCGTCCCGCTCAACTCATAAGAAACAAAACTGATGACAGCCCCGAAAAAAAACAGCGGGACGACCAAGCTGAAAATTGAAATGCCAGCACTTTTAAAAGCAGTGATTTCATTGTTTTTAGCGAGTCCTCCGAAGGTAATCAGTGTCGTCAGCAGCAAAGCCAGCGGGAGTGTTTCAAAAAATACCCTCAGCAAGCGGAAGGAAAAGTATTTGACCAGCCATTCCATTTCAGGCCCGTATTGATACAAAAGTCGAAATTTCTCAAGAAAATCCACAGCCAATTCAACCACAGCAAGCGCCATCGCAGTGACAAAAAAAACAGAAAGAAACTCTTTTAAGATATAGCGCGTCATCAAAGACATATTGTACCTACAATCAGGGTCGCTTACTTGCTATCCCGAAGAGCGTTGGTGAAACATGGCTTGCAATTTTTTTAACCAGATAAAAACACAGTGGGGTCAAAACCAAAAGAGGGAAAAGAGCCGCAAAGAAAGGGGTCGCGACCCCGGCAGCAATCAGGGAGTCGCCCAAAGTTAGTAAAATATAATAGAGAATGATCATAAAAATACCTGCTGAAAAACCACCGACGCGCGTGATTCTCCCCGAAATAATGCCCAGAGGTACCCCCATGATACAAAAAATGAAGGCTGCCAAAGAAAATAAATAACGCCTGTAAAATCTGGAAAGCCGACGCAGCGCTTTAAGATCTTTCCCTTGGGTTTCTGTAACCTGCGCCTGAAGCTGTGCGTATGATCGCCCTTTCTGTTCTTCTTGTTTTTGTGCGATCTCGGAAAAATCAAGGCTGATGTCATAATTGGCGAAGGTCATTTTTTGGTATCGATCACTGCTGCCCGCCTTTTGGTGCAGGCTCCCGTCAATTAAGTGCATCGAAATGGTCTGTGTGTTTTGGTTCGTCACCAGCACGGCTTCCTTTGCCGAAATGACAACGGGGGCATCTTGCTTCCTTTGATCATAAATAAATACCCCTTTCAGTTTAGAAAAAGTAGGCATGGATTCGACATAAATCATCATATTCGAAAACATCCCGTTAAATTGCCCTTCTTCCAAACCCAGGCTGGCTTGATTGATGAGAAGCTTTACCGCAAGTGTGCTTAAGGAGCCTTTATTTGGCCCGGCCATAAATCCCATGGACAGAGTCAAAAAGCCTACAACAAGTGCAAAAATAAGAACGGGTCTAAAAATCCGAAAAAAACTAACTCCGGAAGCATGCAATGCAATAATTTCATTGTCTGCGGATAAGCGATTAAACGTGGTCACCGTCGCCATCATGACGGCCATCGGAATGGTGATCACTAAAAAAGAAGGCAGAAGACGTAAAAAGAGCTCAAGGACACTCAGTAAATCAACCCCCTTATCGATGACCAATTCCATCAGTTTCAAAATTTGTTGACTCACCAGGATAAATAAGAGGATAAACATCCCTAAAAAAAATGGCCCGATGAGTTCTTTTAAAATGTAGCGGTCTAATCGTTTGAACATCGCGTCACCAATATACAGAGATCTCTGTTTGATTGTAAATGCAATGACTTAGAGCGGGCTTGTTGCAGTCTCGCTTGGATTATTCCAAAGTAGTTTTACCTTATTCCTTGACTTAGCCTTTCCCTCGAAATAACATGTATTTTACTCTGGGCTTTCCACCCGCGACTTTTTACGAGATTTCCTCCAGGTGAATTTACAAGAAGTAAAGCCAGACATTGCGGCATTGATTGAAACAGTCAAGGCCGCAAATATTTTAAAACACCTGAAATCTTTAGTAGGAGAGAGGGAGCCGGTGTCCTCACCCAAAGCCCTTCAAGTTGCGGGGGTTTATATTGAGGATCAATTCAAATCCTATGGCCTTCAGACCAGTACATCCGAGATTTCATCTTCAATCGATGCCACCGGGCAGGCCTGCTTCAATGTGATAGCACAAACGCCAGAAGAAGACGGGAAAGAACTCCTTCTAATTGGGGCGCATTATGATACTGTTCTTGGATCACCTGGCGCAGATGACAATGCCAGTAGCCTCGCCGTATTGCTGGAACTGGCCCGAGTGCTAGCCCCGATGGGGGGTCAACTCAAGCTACAATTTGCTGCTTTTTCACTTGAAGAGTCCGGCTTTATCGGCAGCACAGCTTATCTGAATACGATTGAAGAAAAAGGAGACGCGATTTGGGGCGCCATTATTTTGGAATGTGTCGGCTATACGGATTCTAAACCTCAATCACAACGAACCCCTCCAGGACTTCCCTTTGCCTTACCTGAGGTGGGTGATTTTATCGGCCTTTTGGGAAACCTGTCTGCAGAACCCATCAAAACGGCATTCGAAACTGCGGTCGAAACCTATGTTCCGGGTCTTCCCCAAATTGCTTTTCTGGTTCCGGGAAAAGGAGAGATGCTCCCCGATTCAAGACGATCAGATCATGTGCCATTTTGGGACAAAGGACACCGGGCTGTTATGCTGACCGACACCGCAAACTTCAGGAATCCACACTACCACCAAAGGACGGACACGATTGAAACATTGGACTTATCTTTTATCACAAAGGTGGTAAAATCCCTTGTGGCAACCGTCGTACTTTTGGCTGAATTGGAACAATCCTGAACCGATGATGAAAGAGATCTATAAGGGAGATCCCGTACACCTCTTTATTGAAGAGGTCACATTACCCAATGGGAAAACTATCCCCCTTGAAATTGTCCGTCACCCCGGTGCTTCGGCGGTCGTTCCCCTGCTTGGTGATGGCCGTGTGGTTTTAATCCATCAATTTCGCCATGCTGCGGGAGGGTATATCTATGAAATTCCTGCTGGAAAGCTTTCAAAGGGCGAAGCACCTGAAGCCTGCGCGATCCGAGAGGTTGAGGAAGAAGTCGGATACCATGTTGGCCATCTTGAAAAACTGACTGCCATTTTTACCGTCCCCGGTTTCTGTGATGAGGTGATTCACCTCTATCTGGGTACCGATCTGAGTCCTTGCCCGCAAAACCTGGATGAGGATGAAATCATCGAAATTGTCACGCTCCCTTTTGAAGAAGTGATGGATAAAATAACAGATCAAACCATCCGCGATGCAAAGAGTATAGTCGGCCTGCAACTCGCTTATGCTGAAGCCAAAAAAGCAGGAATAATTTAGAGGAGAAGTATGCCGGAGAAGCTAATTTTTGAAAAATCGGTCCAGGGGCGGCGCGGTGTGACCTTCCCGATAGAGCAAGTGAAAGCGTTCTCTGTGGATGCGGTGCTGCCAAAAGCCTATCAACGTGAAACGCCGCTACATTTACCCGAAGTGAGTGAAAATGAACTGATGCGCCACTACACCCGGCTTTCTCAAGAAACCTACGGCGTGGATAATGGATTTTATCCTTTAGGCTCCTGCACGATGAAATACAACCCCAAAATTCATGAAGATGTCGCGCGTTTTCCCGGATTTTCCGAAATCCATCCGCTACAGCCGGAAGAAAGTGTTCAGGGTGCTTTGGCGCTTCTTTACGGTCTTGAGCGTATGTTGGCCGAGATTTCAGGGATGGCGCAGGTCTCGCTCCAACCCGTCGCGGGGGCACAAGCCGAGATGTGCGGGATGCTGATAACACGCGCCTATCATCAAAATCAAGGGCGACAACGCTTACATGTCATTATCCCGGATTCTGCTCACGGGACAAACCCCGCCAGCGCCCACCTTGCGGGTTATACCATTAAGACCGTGCACTCGAATGCTGAGGGCATTATTGATCTCGAAGATCTGAAAAAAGTGGCCAACGAAGAAACCGCCGCACTCATGTTGACCAACCCCAACACTTTGGGTCTTTTTGAGCGAGGCATTGGCGAAATTACCAAAATCATCCATGACGTCGGTGCTTTGGTTTATTTGGATGGGGCTAATCTCAATGCATTGTTGGGTTTGACCCGCTCGGGAGATATGGGTTTTGATCTCGTTCATTTCAATATTCACAAAACCTTTTCAACGCCGCACGGCGGGGGCGGACCTGGAGCCGGCCCCATCGGTGTCGTCGAAAAACTCATCCCCTTTCTTCCCAGCCCGGTTGTTCTTAAAGAGGGGGATTATTATCGTCTTGATGCGGGCTGTCCTCTATCGATTGGCCGTGTCCATAGCTTTTATGGTAATTTTGGGATTCTCGTCAGGGCTTATACCTACATCTTAAGACTCGGGGCCGAGGGACTTTCGGCTATCAGCCGAAACACCATTCTCAATGCCAACTATTTAAAAAAACGGCTGGAGGAGGCCTACGATATCCCAATGTCCCGGCCTTGCATGCATGAATTTATTCTGTCGGCCAAAAAGTTTAAGGATAAAGGCATTTATGCCTGGGATATTGCAAAACGTCTCATTGACTATGGATTCTATCCACCCACCGTCAATTTTCCTTTAATCATTCCCGAAGCATTAATGATCGAAACCCCTGAAAGTGAAGCCCGTGAAACACTGGATGAATTTGCAGAGGCACTGCTTCAAATTCGTAAGGAAATTGACACAGCACCCGAAAAACTCAAAAACGCACCGCAAAGCCAAAAAGTCGGTCGCATGAATGAAGTATTGGCGGCAAGACAGTTGGATGTTCGCTACGACCCAAATTAGGAGGTGAAATGTACATACATGATGTCTTGATTGTTGGAGCCGGACTTGCTGGCATGCGGGCTGCCGTTGCGGTACCGAAACATCTTAATGTCGGGATCATCTCAAAAGTTCACCCGGTCAGAAGCCACTCCGTGGCGGCAGAAGGCGGGATCAATGCCGCCATCCGTGAAGAAGATTCTTGGGAATCTCACATGTACGACACCGTGAAAGGCAGCGACTGGCTCGGAGATCAAGACGCGATTGAAATTCTCTGCAAGTCGGCCCCAGAAGATATCATGACCCTCGAATGCATGGGCGCGCTTTTTTCACGCGATCCTGACGGGCAAATCGCACAGCGAAATTTTGGAGGACTGGGGTTTCCGAGAACCTGTTATGTCGCTGACCGAACGGGCCATGCCCTGGTGCACCTGCTTTATGAGCAATTACTTAAACGCGATGCCAAGGTTTACGAAGAATGGTATGTCACCTCTTTAATTGTGGAAGAAGGTATCTGTTGCGGTGTTGTGGTGCTCAATCTTTTTACGGGTGAATTATCCACCATTCGTGCGAAATCGGTGATTCTTGCAACCGGCGGATATGGGCGCGTCTATCTCATTTCAACAAACGGACTCATCAACACAGGGGATGGTATGGCCATGGCCTACCAAGCGGGTGTGCCGCTTCAGGATTTGGAGTTTGTTCAATTTCATCCCACAACTCTGAAATCGACTGGTATTTTGATTACGGAAGGGGCACGAGGGGAAGGGGGTTATCTCTTTAATTCCCGTGGGGAACGTTTCATGGAAAAATATGCACCCAACGCGATGGAGTTGGCCAGCCGCGACGTTGTCTCACGTGCCGAATATCAAGAAATTATGGCGGGGCGAGACATTGAAGGCTGCGTGATGTTGGATCTCCGGCATCTCGGCAAAGAAAAAATCATGGAAAAGCTACCACAGATTTGGGAACTTTCTCTCACTTATGCAGGCGTTGATCCCATTGAAGCGCCCATTCCGATTACACCCGGGGTGCATTATTCCATGGGGGGCATTCCCACGAACGTGAATTGCGAAACCCCGATGCCGGGGCTTTATGCGGCGGGGGAATGCGCCTGTGCCTCTGTTCATGGCGCGAATCGCCTGGGTGGGAACGCCTTGATGGAAACCATTGTTTACGGTCGCCGCGCTGGAGAGTTTGCCGCTCAATATGCTGAAGAACATGAAATTAAAGGCATATCAAATCAACATCTGGCCGATGAAAAGGCAAAAATCGTCGCGATTATGGATCGGAGAGATGGTGAGCGCATCGGTGCAATCCGGGATGAAATTGGTACATTGATGGCCGAGCATTTCGGTATTTCCCGTACTAAAGCGCGGATGGAAGCCGGAGAAGAAAAATTGGCCGCGATTCGCGCACGCATCCCCAACGTTTACATCCAAGATCAGAGCAAAGTCTTCAACCTCGAGTTGGTGGATGCCTTACAACTTTTATCCATTATCGATTTGGCAGAGGTTCTGGCCAAAGGGGCCACGATTCGGGAAGAGTCGCGTGGTGCCCATTCTCGATCAGATTTCCCCGATAGGGATGATGAAAACTGGATGAAACATACTCTGGCCTATAAAAGTGAAGAAGGCCCCAGATTTGAGTACAAACCCGTGACCATCACAAAAATTCCGCCCGCAGAGCGTAAGTATTGATGGCTTGAATACAGGCTCAGTGGCACAATCAACGCAAAGCAAACACTAGAAATCTGCCGCATGAAACAATTTCGAGAAACTCTCTTTGACGACTATACCCAGATTTTTAATGTCGATAAGATCTATTACGAGAACAAAACCGAACATCAACACCTGATCATCTTTCATAATGCAAAATTTGGCAGGGTGATGATACTGGATGGCATCGTGCAAACCACAGAACGTGATGAGTTTATCTATCACGAAATGTTGGCGCATGTCCCTATTTTAAGTCACGGCAGCGTTAAACGTGTCCTCATCATTGGGGGGGGCGATGGCGGTATGCTCCGGGAAGTCTTGCGGCACAGATCGATTTCTGAAGTGGTCATGGTTGAAATTGACGCGACCGTGATCGATATCTCAAAAAAGTACCTCCCGAATCACGCACAAGGGGCCTTTGAGGATCCCCGGTTTCGCTTAGTCATATCAGATGGCGCCCAATTTGTAAAAGAGACGAGGGAAACATTCGACATTGTGATCACGGATTCGACGGATGCCATCGGGCCGGGCAAAGTCTTGTTTAGCCATGCTTATTATAAAAACTGTCAACGCTGCCTGAAGGAAGGCGGCATTCTCGTCACACAAAATGGGGTTGTTTTTTTTCAATCCGATGAACTGAGACACTCGGCCGAATCCTTCCGGAGAATTTTTCAGGATTGGCATTTCTACGCGGCAGCCATTCCCACTTATATCGGCGGCATCATGGCCTTTGGCTGGGCGACAGATAACACCGCGCTCCGCAATATGTCGCTGGAGACATTGGAGGTCCGTTACAAATCGGCCCAGATAACAACCCGCTACTACACGCCATCCATTCACAAAGCCGCTTTCGCACTGCCCCAGTATGTCCTCGACATCATTGAGAAAAAATGCAAAAAGAACAGATGAATGGGCCCAATAAACGGGCCGTCCAGAGGGATTGGGAAGCCTTGGTCAGAACCCATGGCTCTCCCTTACTAGTGCTGGATTGCAATGCGCTTCGAGAGCAGTACCGACAACTCGCGGCGGCTTTGCCTGGACTGGGGCTCTATTTTGCGGTCAAGGCACTCCCCAACCCCACTGTCTCACCACCTTAAAAGAGGAGGGCTGCGATTTTGATATTGCCACCCAAGGTGAGATTGATCTCTTGGAACAATGCTCCATTCCTCCGCAACGCACGATTCACACCCACCCCATCAAGCGTGACATCGACATCCGCACTTCGCTGCGTTATGGCTGCACCACTTTTGTTGTAGACAACATGAGCGAACTCAAAAAGTTTTTACCTTATCGGGAACGTGTGGGCTTATTGCTCCGTCTCGCTTTTTCTAATCGTTATGCCGTCGTCGATCTCTCCAAAAAATTTGGCCTGGATGTGGCCGAAGCCCCTGCTTTTATCACAAAAGCCGAATCTCTCGGCATTCGTATCAAAGGTTTAAGTTTTCACGTAGGTTCTCAATCGACCCAGCCTGAAGCCCATGTTCTTGCCATCAAAAGGTGCACGGCACTTTTAGAAAGTATCCGGGACGGTGCCGGAGCACCCTTAAGCCTACTTGACATCGGGGGAGGATTCCCAATCGCCTACGCGGGCTTCGGGATTGATATCAAGCCCTTTTGTGCGCCCATCCGCAGTGCACTCAAGACTCTTCCTGATTATGTGCAGGTGATTGCTGAACCCGGTCGTTTTATTGCCGCACCCGCCATGACCTGCCTGACATCCGTCATTGGAAAAACACAAAGACAGCATCGACCCTGGTATTACCTTGATGATGGTGTCTACGGTTCCTTCAGCGGTCAAATTTTTGATCATGCCCGCTACCCTATCTATGCCCTTAAACAGGGTGCGCGCACCGAATCCGTGCTTGCTGGCCCGACTTGTGACAGCATCGATATTATCACCTCAAGTATTCAACTCCCTCAACTTGAAATTGGAGATCTCATTATTGCAACCATGATGGGGGCCTACACTAGTGCAACAGCCACCGCGTTTAATTTTATCCCCAAAACCCCGATTGCCGTATTAAACGACATCAAAAAAACAATCCCTTCAATGCGACGAATTCCATAAGCGACCATCCCTCTCTTTATATCTTTAAAGTTTCATTTTCCTCTTCTGATAAGACGGATTGAAGGGAGTAAAAAAGGGAAAAACAGCAGATGGATTCAAATGCCTGTTTGAGGTGCACATCAAAAAAATCTGGTAGACTATTAAAAATAAGATGAGCCCGATGACTCAACACGATATTAATAGACGACGTGAAAAGTTCGCAAAACTTATATTGGTTCTCTTGTCACCAAGTTTATTAATTTTCATTACCTATTCACTATTTCGGGATATCCTGTCTCCTACGGTTCCGAAAAAAGATGACCCAATCCTAGCAGGATCTGTTCAAGATAACCGCCGTTCAGATGAAGTCAATGAATGGAACGGAGTACATGTCCTTTCGGCGTAATCTAAATGCTCAAACCAGGTGGCTCGTCACATTTTCTCACGCGATGAAATTTCGGGGGTCAAAGAAAAAATCATACTCGTCGAAGCGCATTCGGAATGGGAGGAAAAAGCACGGGGAAAGGATATTCCACTAGAGACCCTAAGTGGTGAAGCCCTCAAATCGACCTAGAATATTTTCGGCATCACCGATGATGGTCGTGGCGAATGCGACAGGAGAGATTCGTTATTCGGGGGGATATTTCAACCCAGAACAGGGGGGAATCGGTTCAGGATATCCATCTCATCAAGACCGTCATCCAGAGTGAATCGATCAAACCGTTGACACTACTGGATTGCGAGCATCGAAAAGAATGGGGCACCTTTTTAACAGGGTGTGACATCAAGGCTTGGCGTTTCATCTCTTAATTTCTAAATTTGACAAAGAACAAAGAGGGGGTGTGCATTGAAAACAATTGAAGATGTTTTAAAAGAAACAATTCCGAACGCAATAAACTCTATATTTGAAGGCAGTTCTGTCAATATGAATGGAGTTGATCAAGATGACGCAAGATATGATGTTGTTGCGGTGATCGGATTTTCTAGACAATATAAAGGTGCCCTTGGTTTTTCCGCCGAAAAATCCTTGGTGAGGACTGCTTATGGCGAATGCGACACGCTTCTTGCTGACAGCTGGGTCGGAGAAGTCGCGAATCAACCTGGGACGATTGAAAAAAGCACATTCCTTTCCTATGGTATCGAAATTCAAATGGCATTACCTATGGTTTTAAACGGGGTTTAAATTCAGGTTAAATCGATCATGGCACTCCTTTTAAGAGAGCGTACAGGGCAGATGGTGGCGGAATATGTATGTGGATCAGTGGCAATTGGGAAATTGATCAGGAGGTTTACCAAGCTGAAACGATCGAGCACGCGCATCCTGAAGGCGGTACCGTGATGTTTTAAAAATCGTACTTTATAACATTTTTGCAGGTTCACTTTAGTTGGAAAAAAGGCAAAAGCATATCTATCACAAAATACATGGGACTACCGGATGAGGTGACTGATTTTGAAACCAGTTACCTCGAAAACTTGAACAAGGTTGCGCTTTACTTTTTCTATGTGCACATCCCGGTCTTTATGCTGGTTGCCTGGGTCTCGGGTTTTCGCCATGGTCGGCGCGATCTTATTGGTCGGGCCCACCATCGCCCAATTTGCGATACAGAATGAATGCATGAAATCGATGGTCTACGGTTTCACTTCAATGTGTATAGGGGCATTACTGGTGCATGCTGCTACGAGCACCTTGGTACAAATCGAGATGCATTTCTACTTTTTTGCGTTGCTTGGCCATGGTCTGTGCCGGTGCATGCGGCCTTTGTTGTCCTTGAAACCATCGCACCCTGTTATATTTCACGACGATTTTTTGATGATGTGATCGGATTAGAAAAAATCGTTCAGGCACGAACCAAGGAAGTCCATATGATTTTAAATAACATCGGCCAAGAGTTTTTAACGGTTGATCATAAGGGTGTGATGTCTGAAGAACGCTCGACAGTCGTGTCGGAGTGCTTCGGGGACAGTGAGGAAGGCTGTACTTTTGATCAGTACATTCGATCCGTGGATGAAACGGTTTCAGGTTATTTTGAACTGGGATTGGAGTCGGTTCAAGATGGTATTTTACCGCAGGACGTTGCCCTAAACCAACTCTCCAATAGGATTGTTGTGGGTATATCCATCCTCGAAATGGCTTAGAAACCCATAGAAAGTGATGAGGGTGAACTCGAAAAAATATTGGCGATCATTACAGACATTACAAGCCGAATCGAACATGAACACGCAGAAGCAAAATAAAAACAGTTGATGGACGTTTTTGGTCATATCATGCGGGATAAACTCGGCTTCCTTGAATTTTTATCTTAAGCGGACAACATGGTTGATGCCGTGGTGGTACATCAGTCTGAAGACCTGCCATATTTAAAACGTATTCTCCACACCATCAAGGGGAATGCAGGCTTGTTTGGGATGAGCAGTGTGTCAGCACTTTACCACAGCCTGGAAAATAAAATTATCAAAGAAGGTGTCACACCCGATGATCATAAACTCGCGACCTTACAAGAAGAGTGGAATGGCGTTCGCAGTAATCTGGGCGATCTTTTGGGCGACAAGATGGATAGAGGTATCGAGATCAACGATGATGACTATGAAGCGGTACTGAGAGCGCTGTTGAATAAAGAAAGTCCTGATAAAATCACCAAAATGATCCAGTCCTGGAAACTGGAAACCACTAAGCATCGATTGGACTTTATCAAGCAACAGACAGAGAACCTCGCACAACGGATGGGGAAAAGGGATCTTAAAATTAAAACCAAACCGAGCAACCTACGATTGGAGAATGAGCATTGGGCAGCTTTCTGGTTCAGTTTTGTTCACGTCCTTCGTAATGCGATTGATCACGGAATAGAGACAGAAGAGGAACGGATCCGATCGGGCAAAACAGGCCACGGTTCGATTCAGATTGAAACCTATATCGAGAACAACGAATTTGTGATTGCCCTTGAGGATGACGGGAGAGGCATCAACTGGGAAGCCATTGAAGCGACGGCGTCAATTCTCCCCACGAAAATAAGGAAGATCTCTTTAAAGCCTTATTTGTGACGGCATTACAACAAACCAATCCGTTACAGAATATTCAGGCCGAGGTGTGGGTATGGGTGCGGTTCAAGCGGAATGTAAAAAAACGCGGGGGCAGGATTGAATTGGATAGTCAAATCGGCAAAGGAACAAGATCTCTGTTCCGCTTATCCATTGGATAATTCTGTTTACCAACCGGAGAGTAGTTCAGTGGCCAATCCCGTTTAAATAAGGGGGCATTTCGGTGGCCTAGTAAGGTTTGCACAAATGAAAGAACATGATTAAAAGAGGAGTAAGTCAATGGGGAAGCAAATATTGCTCGTAGATGATTCGGCCGCAGTCAGACAACAAGTGGGGATGGCACTTGGTCAGGCCGGTTTTGAAGTGATTGAAGCATCTGACGGGAATGAAAGAGTTCAATTCGCCAAAGAGATCAGCGCAGAGAAAATCACCTCTATCGGGGGCTGTATTGACGGCATTGTCAAGCATGCACTGTCACTTTCCGATGATATCTCTAAGTCGGGAGAAGCGTTAGACAAACTTTCTGGGGAAGCCAAATTACTGGCCCTCAATGACACGATTGAGGCAGCGCATCTGGGTGGAGATCAAGGGAATGCCTTTGGCGTGATCTCTGAAGAATGAATCATCTCAGTAATGAAATTGCCTCCGCAAGAAACAAAAACTGATACAAACAGGAAGTGTTCAATTGATGCTCAAGCATAAAGATCGGTTGTTTCTTGCGATTGACCAGGGCGGCCATACCAGCCGCGCCCTGGTGTTTGGCGCGGATGGTGATGTCCATTCCCAAGGGCATTCCGGTATTCAGACAGAGAGGCCCCAACCCGGCTGGGTAGAACATGATGCCGAGGCCCTGGTCACATCTGTCCAAGAAGCCATTTCAGAGGCTGTTTCAAAATTGGGTTCAGATTGCGCTCGCCTTTTTTCTGCGGGTTTGGCAACACAGCGTTCCAGTGTTGTCTGCTGGGATCGATCCACAAAACAAGCCCTGTCAAAGGTCATTAGCTGGCAAGACCGCCGGGTAGCCCAGTGGATGACCCACTTTCAGCAGGATGCCGCCGATATCCACAAATACACTGGGCTTTTCCCTTCGCCTCACTACGGGGCAAGCAAACTGCGCTGGTGTCTCGAGCATCTTTCAAAAGTCCAAACCACACTGGAAGCTGGAGAACTCGACTTTGGCCCACTCGCAAGCTTTCTAATTTCCCGCCTCTGCGAAGAAAGAAAGGCATGGGCCGACCCGGCCAATGCCTCCAGAACGCTCCTTTGGAATGTGGAAACAAGGGATTGGGATGAGGGCCTCCTTCAAAAATTCGGTATCCCGAAAGAATGTTTGCCGGAAACGTCCCTTTCACGCCACCCCTTCGGTCATATCGCCATTGCTGATTTCCGCATCCCTTTAAACATCGTCACCGGAGATCAGTCCGCCGCTCTTTTTCAGCAGGGGCCTCCTCAAAATGATACGGTTTATATCAATATCGGAACTGGCGCATTCCTTCAACGGATACAAGCGTCCATGATCAGAGATACAGATCGTCTGCTGTCGAGCGTCGTTTTTTCTGATGAAAAGCATTCCTATTATGCGATTGAAGGTACGGTGAATGGTGCAGGGGCCGCACTGGCCTGGTTTTCTGAAGAATACCAGATTGTTGAGGATTGGTTTGAAGAAGCGGAAACCTGGATCCACAAAGCAAAAAGTCCTCCTATTTTTATCAATGCCGTGGGGGGCATTGCCTCACCCTACTGGATGCCTCAACTCAAATCTCATTTCATCGGAGAGGGTGGAAAAATCGAACGATGTACTGCAGTGATCGAAAGTATTCTTTTTTTGATTCAAATCAATTTGGAAGAAATGAATAAAATCACCGACCCGCCAAATACGCTAATGATCAGCGGAGGCATCGCGAGGCTGGACACGGTCTGCCAGCGTTTGGCCAATCTTTCAGGTATTGAGGTCGTCCGCCCGGAACAACATGAAGCCACAGCACGCGGACTCGCATTTTTGCTCTCGGAAAACAAGCGTCCCTGGCTGCCATCCACTGCACCCTTACACTTTTCACCTCAAAAAGACGGAGCTTTACAAAAAAGATATTTGACATGGCAGCGGATCATGTCTGAAACCATTGAAGCGCTAGGATAATATGGAATACACTCAAAAGGCATTCAGCAGAGTAGGCCGCCCAGTATGAACATCCCACAGCTTGTCGCCCACAGGGGCTATGCCGCCTGTTTTCCAGAAAACACCCTGCTTGCGCTCTCTAAAGCTATAGACTGCGGAGCCTGTTTTATAGAATTTGATGTGCAGTTGTGCGCCGATGGCACACCGGTGCTTTTCCACGATACTTCTCTAGAACGGACGACGGGCATCCAAAAAAATCTACTTGATGCTTCATTCGCATCCATTAAAGAAATTGAAGCCGACGAAGCGGAAAAATTCGGTAACCGCTTCGTAGGCCAAGGGATTGCCATTCCCCGTTTAGCAGATATTGTTCACCTTTTGAAAAGCGCCCCGCAGGTCACTGCTTTTGTTGAACTGAAGGATGAAAGCCTTCAACGACACGGCGTGGAGAAGGTGCTCGATATTGTGCTTCAAATTATCCAGCCCGTTTTTCAGCAATGCTGCATCATTGCCTATGACACCTCGGTGATCCGCGCAGTACAGGAACGGGATGTGCATCAAACAGGATGGATTTTGAAAACATGGGCTGAAGTCGCCCATCAAGAAGCCAGAGCTTTGGCCCCGGATTTCCTCATTTGCAACCATCAAAAAATTCCCTCGGATGCAACAGTCCTTTGGGAGGGGCCGTGGTTTTGGTGCTTTTACGAAGTCGTGGAACCCGAGTTGGCGCTTGCTCTTCATGCGCGAGGGGCGGCTTTGATCGAAACCATGGATATCGGGGGCATGCTTGCCGATCCGCGTCTTCGTCCTGGAGGCTATTTTGACAATGCTACATTATGACATGGTCGTTGTGGGTGGCGGGATTCATGGGGCGGGTGTGGCCCAAGCAGCAGCGGCCCAGGGTTACACCGTGCTCGTTTTGGAAGAGAAAGAAATCGGCTGGGGGACATCCAGTCGCTCCAGCAAACTCATTCATGGCGGTTTGCGTTATCTAGAAACTGCTCAGCTCCCGCTCGTGTATGAATCCCTTCATGAGCGGGAATTGCTGCTGAAGAACGCTCGGGAACTTGTTCAGCGGACGCCCTTTTTTATCCCGGTCTATCGCCATTCTAAAAGAGGGCCTTTAAAAATCCGGCTCGGTCTGTCCCTTTATGCCCTCCTGGGTGGGTGCGAGGACAATGTCCAGTTTCGGCGGGTGCCGCGATCGGAATGGGATTCATTGGACGGATTGGAACCAAAGAGGCTTTCCGCTGTTTTTCAATACTGGGATGCGCAGACGGATGATCAAGCATTGACTCAAGCCGTGATGCATTCTGCCCAAGCGCTCGGAGCGAGACTTGCGATGCCCGCAACACTTGAATCTGCTGAGAAACAGGGAGATCACTACCAAATTGATTATTTTCAGCAAGGGGAAAATCGGCAGTGTAGGGCTACTGTGCTGGTTAATGCAGCGGGTCCGTGGGTGAACCAGGTACTGGATCGCTGTTCCCCTTCTGTTCAAAAAATCGAAACTGAATGTGTGCAAGGAAGCCATATCATCATCAAAGGGACAATCCAAGAGGGGATTTATTACTTAGAAGCCCCGGTCGATCAACGGCCTGTTTTTGTCATGCCCTGGAAAAATCAAATCATGGTGGGGACGACAGAAACCCTGTTTCAAGGAGACCCAGCTCAGGTCAAGCCACTTGATTCGGAAAAAAATTATTTGCTCGATGTACTTTCGACCTATTTCCCCCGGTTTCAGTCAATTCAATTAAAGGATATCGATTCAGCCTTTGCGGGATTACGGATTCTCCCGAAAGGAAAGGGGCGTTTTGGCGGCAGGCCCCGTGAAACGCGTTTTGTGGTTGATGATGCGAAACAGCCACGGCTGCTGAGTCTTTACGGCGGCAAACTCACAACCTATCGAAAGACCGCCCAAAAGGTCATCGACAAACTGTCAAATAGCCTGCCCGATCGAAAGCAAATCGCCGACACGGCAGAGATCAAATTAAAAGCGGTGTTCGACAAAACAGCCTATGTTCAACCCAAGTCCGGAGATTTGGAGAAGCAATCTAATTAAGACAATCAAACGAGGTAAAGAACTACTTCCTAAGTTGTTGGTTTCTGATATGATCAAACCTGTGCAAGATTTTAAATGGAAATAGATAAAATCTATACCTATTTTTTTTACATCAATGGGAGAGAAGGGGTTGTGATTTGGTCGTCCTTCCGATATTACCGCCATAATCGAGAGGGAGACAAGTAGTGAGAGAGAATGAGTAATTCTGCCTCAGAGAAGGGTTACGTGCTTAGATTTTATTATGTAATTTCTGTAATTCAATTGCATGGTTACTAACTTTTTGTAGATTTCTAAAGTTTCCTTCTGAAAAAGGGTTGTCGTAGTCTTCAATTTTGTTGATTGATTCTGGGTTATTTAGAACGTCGTCAATAATTGTTAGCTGTTTGAGTATTTTGGTCTTTAAAAAATTGGTTTCTTTTTTCGGATTTAAGTTTCGAGTTATCTTTTTCAATCGTAACTGCGGGATTGGAAATGTTGCCTTCAAGTTCAATAACCCTCTCCCACTCATTCCTATGTTAGAAATTTGACTGTTTTTTGCGAATGCTTCTCTGGCTTTTCCTTTATTATGCTTGATCTTTAGATTATTTTTTGTCATGCCTGTCCCCGACGTTTTAAAAATATATAAAACTGGGCATCTGGAGGTAAAGAAGGATAGATTGCCTCAAAATGACCATTTGAATTATGTTCTTCTACCTGATCACTGACAGCGTTTTTGAGTATGCTGTATTCCTCGATCACCCCATAAATTTTTAGTTGTATTTTTGTTGCTGGGATATTGCCAATATTTTTGACAACTAGTTGTTGAACAGTTTCTGCTGTGGATATATCAATGAACTTGGTTGGAATTTTTTCGGAAAGCGTATACCGCAGATCGACAAATTCTCTACCTAAATTAAAAGTAAACTAGG
>JAJDBX010000019.1 GCA_029261135.1 Nitrospirota bacterium | reverse complement strand
AATATGCCACGTTTAATTCTTATCGCCCTGATTGTGGGTCTGATGATCTACCTCATCAAAACGATGATGAGTTCGGAAAAACCGGATCGACTGCCGCTCGATTTTTTTCGTGTGCCCGGTGAAATATTCTATCTCCTTTTTTCGACAGGTGTTTCCTTTTTTGTCTTATTGGTCCTATTACACGTGACCTTCGGTCTTATTCTCTTGGGGGTCGGTGGCGCAATCGCGATGGTTAAACTCAAGCAAAGCCAGCTGTTGGGCCAGGGGATTCAAGTGTCAGAAACGCAACTGTCCGAAGTCAACGCGGCGGTCGAATGCGCTGCAAGGCGTTTGAGGATGGAAAAACCTGATGTGTATGTCATTCAAAATCAGGAGATTAACGCCTACGCCATGGGCGTGTTCGGGAAGAAAACTGTGGTGCTGCACTCAAAGACGATTGAAAGCATGGATCAAGATGAGTTGACTTATATTTTGGGCCACGAATTCTCACACATCCTTTGTGGGCATACCCAATGGATTGCCCTCACCAGCTCTTCGCAGTTTGTTCGGATTCCCTTGGTTTCCATGGTGCTTCATTTTATTTTTTTGGTCTGGTCGAGAAAGGCCGAATATACTTGTGACCGAGGCGGCCTTATTGCCAGTGCCGACTTAAACGCATCGACGACGGCACTTATTAAACTTTCAGTGGGTGAACACCTTTTCAAACAACTGAATATCAAGGCGCTCCTTTCGCAAAAGGAGGCTTTAGAGGGTGATATTTTTTCGAGACTTTCGGAAAAGATGTCGACTCATCCCTATATCTTGAAAAGAATTTTCGCATTGAGTACATTTCGTGCTTCTGAACTTTATTCTAAAATGGACAAAAAATAATGTGTTGCTCGAAAATGCTGACCCCAGAAAAATGTGAACATCCTATGGCGATTGTCTGATGCAATCCTCATGGACACTTCCAAAAAATGATCCCTGGTCCACCCCCTTTGCGGAATGCCTCTTGGAACAACTTCACTTACAACCTGGATTGCAGCTATTGGATGTTGCCTGTGGCGGGGAGGGGCTTCCTTCTTTTTATCTGGCCGATCAAATAGGATCGACAGGTCGTGTTTTGGCTATTGATGTGAATCCCGGGCAGATTGCACGAGCCCAAGCCCGCAAAGGTGAAGCGCTTCCTTGGCTTGAATTCGCCTGTATGGATATCCGTGCGCTACCATCTACGCTGCCGATCTTCGATCGCATTACCGGAAACCTAAGCTTTATGTTTTTTAGGCCGAATCGATTTGAAGCACTCCAAAGCTTGCTCACTCACCTCAAACCAGGAGGTCAGATCGTACTCACCTTTCCATCACTCGGAACCTTTGACTCGCTTTGGCAGCGTATCGATCGTGAGATGGCTGATCGAAATTTGCTTAATGAGCGTCAAGCGCTTGCGGAATATATTGCTGAGCGCCCTTCCGCCCGAGCGGTCAAACAATGGCTCGAAAATCTGTCATTGGAAAACATTGTGGTTCAGGATGACCCGATCGAGATTTTTACAGGATCCGGCCCGGCCTTCCTCTATCATCCCCTCTTACGCGGCGGATTTTTGGAAGATGCCTATGAATGCTTTGAAGACTCAAGTCTGGCTGAAGAAGTGATGGGGGCGGTCTCCAATGACATCGAAAGCTTCCTGCCTCTCTTGGCCTTTCGCTGCACGATGTCTGCTTGGAAACCCGGGATGTAATTTTTTTTGGTTTTTTCATCGTTTGAAGGTTCTGAGTCTCTAAGAAGCTAAAGCTCAAAAAAATA
The DNA here is from genome assembly GCA_029261135.1 of Nitrospirota bacterium. Classification (GTDB taxonomy): domain Bacteria; phylum Nitrospirota; class Nitrospiria; order SBBL01; family JAADHI01; genus JAADHI01. The sequence continues at coordinate 5,171 of JAJDBX010000019.1, read as the reverse complement.
TAATGGATAATAATACAAGCTTGTCTCCTCTTGACATAAGGAACCTGTGAGCACAGAATCTCCTCAACTGTTCTTTATTGGGTGGGTGATATCAAAAGGAGGCTTGAACCTGAAATGAATCATTCAGTGATCGGCGTTGTTTTTATTGTCGCGGGTTTGCTTTTTATTTTTCATGATTATTACGCCGGATTTCCAGATCATCAAAAGGAACGAAACGGTAAGGAATTCCAGGCCATTGATATCATGATGGGTTTTTTTATGCTTGGACTGGGGGCCTACTATCTTTTCTAGATTCTTTGATAGAAGCTTATTTTTCTAAGCCATTCTTTTATCTTTCCAGAAATAGCAAATAATATACAAAACCAGATTTTTTCCTGCCAAGGATTCAAAGGGGATGACGCGCCCGCTTATTCTGCGCCGCTTGGGCTGGCAAGACACTTTAAAATGCTGGACAGGCGTTCCACTTTCGCATGATTTCCGAGATTTGAATAACTCGTAATGAGGTTTCGGATCATGCGGGCAAGAATCTCGCGGTCTGGGGTGATGGCTAAGTAATCTTCACGCCAGCCAAACCCCGCCGCCTCAAGAAATTGGACGCAGGCCTCGCGTGTTAGAACGCAACCGGCATGAAATGGATCCAGGAATCGTGTGTCTTTCCCTTTCTGATAGCGGATGATGAAATGATTCGGCATCCCGATTCCATCGAATGGCAGGCCTAACCTTCTGCAGATAAAAAGATAAATAGCAGAAAGCGATATGGGAATACCCAGCCCCCGGTCGAGGACTCGGTTCAAATAACTGTTTTCCGGGTTACTGTAATCGGCGGTATCTCCCCGAAAACCATGCTCTATAAAGAGAAGATGATTCATCTTTTCAATCACTTTATCGGGGCTGTCGTTAAGGCCGAGCTTAAGCTTGAGTGCTTGAGCCATGCGGTCGAAGCGCGCTTGATCGCTTGAGACATCCAAGTCAGGGCTGGCCGTTTGGGCCAGAAGGAATGCGCCTTTCTCTAGATCCACATTGCCGAGCGAGTAGGTTTTGAGACGGTTCCAGATTTCCTCCTCTCGCAGATAGGAAAGCAGTTCGTCTGTTGCTTCACGCACACGCGGATTCCTTTGATCTAAAACCTCGTGAAGGAATTTCTCTGCCCTCGGACCGAGTGCCAGAATCTCTTCGCGAACGCGCTCGGCGACTTCGAGGTTTTCGTCCGAGAGGAGTTGAATCAGGGCGCGAATTTGATGATCCGGCAATAAAGCCGACTTGTCGTTGTCTTCTGTCATTTTATTGAGACTGAAGGGAATATTTGGAATCTATTCATGCCAATCGCTCTGCGTATCCTCTGTCAAGCCGGTGGATGATCGGGATGGCTTGCTTTTTTCTTATGGATCGTAATCAAGTTGCCATCGGGATCTGAAATAATGGCGATGGTGCAAATGGGGCTTTCAAAAGGTTCGGTTATTATTGAGACGTCTTTTTCTTTTAAAAAGGCCATTGTTTCATTCAAATCTTCGACCTCAAAAGCAATGGATGGCCCACTGCTTGAGGGTGACCAAGCCTCTGCCATATTGGAAATGGCCAATGTCCCTGAGGGGAGATTGTATTCAATCCAAGCTTTATGTGCGTCTCCGAAATTGACCGCCACTTTCAGGCCCAGCAGATCCTCGTAAAAATGACGGGAAACTTGAATATCCGTCACCGGATAAGCTGTAAAAGCAATATCTTCAATTTTTATCATAATTTTCTCACCTTATATTTTTAATCCGTTCAGTTCGCTTTCCTGTAATGTCTTCAATTTCACTGAGAGGTCTCTGGCGGTAAGCCCGCTTGACCCTTTTTTTCAAGTCCTTCTAGCCATATCTGGTGGAACTTGTACATGCGATCGGGCATGAAGAGATTCCCGAGTCTTGCAAGCCAACCGTGCTGGGTTTCCTCTGTCAAAACGGTGCACCCTTTTGCGGATGGCTGCAAAACCCAGGCATGATACACATCGGTTCCACAGGCCTGACCATCCCAGGCGATTCGTTCATTCGGAAGGTATTCAAGTACCGTCGATGTGATGGTAATCCCGAAGGTTTTCCAGCGAAAACGACTACCCTTTTGGAGCCCAGGATTTGGGCCTTCAAGAATTTTTATATTCTCAGCATTTTCATACCACGTGGGCCATAGACCGGGCCGGGTGAGCCAGGCCCAGACGTGATCCTGCGAGGCCGTCATCTCCAGTTGGTTTCGAACATGAACAGGGCTATTGCTTGGTGCGTATTGAGCCGGCCATTGCACTTCAAGGGCTTGTGCCATCAGGATTCCTTCGCTTCGCGCTGTGATAATAAAAAGATCCTATGCATTTTTTTATTGATGAGCAAAGAAAAGGGATGGCTCAAATGGGAAATCAAAAAACCGTGGAATTGTTCTACCACATTTAAATCCATTTCAATGCCGTCATTTATGATCACTTCGGAAATATCCTCACGAAGAGTAATTATTTTAGCAAAAGGAATTCATTTCAGTCCATCATCTCATCCTATTATGAGTAAAGTAACGATGGTCTCATATAGATTTTACGATCCAATGACGGTTTTTTTACGGTTGAGATTCTTGCATAATATGTTTCTTTTTGAAAGTCAAAAGTTTAAAAAATGAGGTGAATCGGGTTCTGATCTTATGGCCAGATGAAGCACTTGTTATTTCACTTCTCTTAGCAAGCGGATACCCACAAACTGTAAAATTTTATTGTGATTACTGAACTCTTCAAACAAAGAACCGCCCAAGGTTGCCCGCTCTTGCCATCCGCCTTGCCATGTAATGCTTTGAGCAACAGAAGCCCCTGCGTGAATCCTGCGATAGAGTTCAAAGTCCCAGCAGTCGGTCACCGCCCCACCATTTTTTGTTTGTTCCTGAAAACGCTTCTTATCTTTCGGAGGGCAATCCAAAGTCCATTCTGAAACGTTGCCCACCATGTCATACAATCCCCAGGGGTTTGGAGGATACTGACCGATGGGTCTCAAATCATCTACAAAGCAACTGTGTTTTTTCCGGCCAAGGCCGTATACTGCCAGTCGGCGTGGCTCGGCAGGCGGTAATTCACGCCGGTGACTTCAGAGATCCACTGTGCGTAGTCTTGTGCATCTTCAAAAGAAATCCAAAAGACCGGCATGACCAAACCCGCTTTATAGCTGCGTGGTGTCGGGCAGGGATTGGTGTCGCTTCCAAAGCTGAAATTATAAGCGGGTCGGTCTGTTGGCAAACAGCCTTTAAATTTTTCTTCCCGCCCTGTACTGCGCGCGAATAAATTATATTGTTTGAAGGTGATTTCATGTTTTGAAATCGCAAAATGGCCCACGTGAATTTTATGCCGAACGCGATGATTGCCTTTGGTATCGCGTTTTTGATTGCCGTAAAAGAAATCTCCTTCCGGGACAGGAAGCATGACAATGCCTTCACTGCCGTCGATAAAAACGTCTTTAAATTCTCTGAGATCGCTGATCATCCGAGAGCGGTTGTTATTGATGATCATTTGTTTTTGAATGTTATCGACTTTCCCGATAATGACCCTGGAGCGTTCCGTGCGGATGCTCACTTGCTCTTCGATGTCCTCCACTTTCCCCATCAGTTCTTTGTGCTGTGCCAGAAGCTCTGCGCGCAATTGGGCGATACTGGTTTCGATCGATTCCCTGAGATCTTTGATTTGTCCATAAAGCTGCGATTGTTGCTGTGCGCTGAGGGCTTCGATATGGGTATAAAATGCCTGTTGTACCGCCTTATTTTCCGCAATCAATTGGGCGGCGAGATGGGCTTGAATATGGTCCAGTTTTTCTTTTCCTTCCTTCAAAACAATCAGGTCGGGGGCTTGATTCACGATGGCGTCAATGAGAGGCGCGCAGATGAGTTGTAATACCACCTCGCCGCCCACTTCCTTGCAAAGCTTTTTCGGGCCCAATTCCGCGCTGTTTTTTAAAATTTCAGTGCCAACATCCAAGGCAAATTGTTTTAAAGAAAATGCAGCACCCGCAGGGATTGGTAAAAGGCAGATGAGGGCGACGAGCAAAACCCGTATCATTTTATGTCCTGAATTTTTTTTCTTGTATGAATTTATGTGAAGAGAAGTGCGGAACTTATGTTTCATGATACTTCATTGTCTCTGTGCACGGCATCCAGTGAAAAGGCGGGGCAGCAGACGGCGATGTACTCTGCGCCTTCTGGGTTGGGTGAGCTGTATTGTATCCATTCTCCGGCTTGGGTGATCAGTGCTTCGCCTTCATGTACATCAATCGTTTCAGTTTGGCTTACGATGTGTAACATGCCTTTTAAGACGAGGGTGTATTCATTAAACTCGGGTTTCTGTCCGGGTTCGACCCATCCGCCAGGGCTTTTCATACGGGCGATACTCACTTCATCGGTATCGGAATTCACACGTCCGATATATTCTTTGATGATTTTGGGTTTATTGCCCGCGGCTTCTATAATTGTTGGCTTCTCAATTTTTATTGGCATTTTATCCCTCGTTCTTCACCCGTTTCTGTCAGGACGACACTCGAATAATAATTGTTCAGATCATTTAGTGCTTTTTTTGTAAACAGTTCTTTAAAATTGTTCATGTTTTTTGAGGCCAGTTTCCCCGAAACGGGGTTAAAGACTTTAGTGACGAATGTGCCCATTATTTCTGAGCAAGCGTCTAAGCCCCCTTCAAGCAGAGGAAAGTACATTGTTTTGAAGTAGGTCGCTCGGGACATCTCTCCGGGTAAGGTCACGGAAATACAATTTGCGAGCGTGTGATTCATTTTTTTTCTCGTTGTAGCCCCTATTTTAATGGGCAGGATCATCGAAAAAACAAGAACGAGAAAGAATAAAACAATAGTGCCCATGATGTTATTCAGCTGAAGTTTTGAAACGATGAATAAGCCAAGAAGGAGGGCAGGGGGAACCATGAGTGTCCAAACTTTGAAGAGCCTTATAAGCTGATTACGAAACCACCAAACGGTATTCAGTGTGGATTCATCGATGATGTATGCGCTCACTTTTTTCCGATTCGGCCATATAAAAAGAAAATGGGGTTTGTCGAAGATGACCTCTCTCCCGTACCATTTATAGCCATAACAAATGCTAAAGAGTAGTTTAAACAGCTCGTCCAAGTAAGTATCCGTCGTGATCAATACTTCTTGCAGCCTTATGTTTTT
>JAJDBX010000018.1 GCA_029261135.1 Nitrospirota bacterium | reverse complement strand
AGGGCAACGATCCTTCCAAATATTTTTAAAATTTTGATCACCTGCCTCTATACAATCCACATAGAAAATCGTATTGTAGACTCAAGTCGTTAGGGTACGCGGCTCAGTCCAACCGCGTTTTGTCCATAATGCTTGTCATGACGCTGTCCCTATTGCAGCTCCTGTTGTCGCATTACGGATAAAACCCTATTCGTTAGATGTTTCAGAGTTTAAGCACTCTCGAATAAATCACAGTAAATGATTTGCAGACAAGAAAAATCATATCAATGGGATTGAGAATGTTTGGAACCAAGTAAAGCGACATCTACGTAAATTTAATGGAGCACCCAAAGACCATTTTGATCTATTTTTAAAGGAGTGTGAGTGGCGTTTTAATCCCCCGAATCCACTAGAGAAATTACATCAACTAAAACAATATCTAGGTTAGTTATCTAGGACAGCACCTTAATTAATATTAAACCATGTAAGATTTATTTTAGTTTTCAGCCTAAAGAATTTCTAAATTGCTTTAACAAGCTGGGATAAAAATTTTCTAGATAATCCCTACAAATGTAAAATACTGCAATACTTCTGCAATGAGTTAGTCCATGGAATACTGGTAATATGTATAACATCGTATTAGTAGAATCCTATGTTTTGTTGAGAGTACTGAACAATGGCGATCAAAATCGGAGAAAAACCTGCTGAAAGCTTGCTCAACAACCCTCTAGGTTTGCTTTATAGCTGTCATCGGCGTGTGGAACATTTTTTTAATGTGATGGTAACGGTCACACAAGCGGCGCAGGGGGGCACGTTGAGTGAAGGACAGCGGCATGCGCTGAAATCGGCGCTGCGCTATTTTCGCGAGGCTGCTCCTTTACATACCTTGGATGAAGAGGAATCCCTCTTTCCCCGAATGCTGAAATTTCAAAATCCCAAAATAAAGACCATGTTGGACAAGCTTGAAGGACTCAAGCATGGACATCGCGAAGCCGAGGACAATCATCAAAAAATCGATCAATGGATTCAAGAGTGGTTAAACAAAGGAACCTTGTCTGAAGAAAAAGTACCGCGTTTATCTGAATATTTAAATCGTCTCTCGGACTTTTATCAAGCGCATATTCTAATGGAAGAGACGGATGTTTTTCCGCTTGCAGAAACTTTATTGGATCAATCCGAGATTGGAGCAATAGGACAGGAAATGGTGATTCGGAGAGGTCTTGATCCCGATGCCCTCAAACAACTGACTGAAGATTTGAAGAAACCTTCCCGCCCTGTTTAATCCGGGCTCCATTTTCAAAACACATCTGCGACAAAAAGAGACTGCGGCTTGACTTGCTTTACGCCCTTCCCTAAAATGGCGGCCTATGAAACGCGACAAATCACAAGCCCTTTTTGAAGTGGCGCAAAACCTTATTCCCGGCGGGGTCAACTCACCCGTTCGTGCATTTAAATCCGTCGGTGGCAACCCGCTCTTTATCAAAAAGGCCAAAGGAAGCAAGGTCACCGATGTTGATGGCAACTGCTTCATCGATTACGTGCTTTCATGGGGGCCGATGGTTCTAGGGCATGCACACCCGAAAGTGATTGAGGCCATTCAAAAAACAGCCGCCTCTGGCACAAGCTTTGGCGCACCCACCTCACTGGAAGTCAAACTTGCAGAACTGGTTCAACAATTTTTCCCACTGATGGAACGCATTCGTTTTGTCAATTCCGGTACGGAAGCAACCATGAGCGCGATTCGGCTCGCACGCGGTTTTACCAATCGAAATAAAATCATCAAAATTGAAGGCTGTTATCATGGCCATGCCGACTCGCTCTTGGTGAAAGCCGGTTCGGGTGCTACAACCCTGGGCGTGCCCGATTCTCCCGGTATCCCGCCAGATTTGGCACGAGACACCATTACAGTGCCGTTTAATGATTTACAATCTGTTCGAAAAATTCTTGAATCACTCGGCAACCAAATTGCCTGCGTGATCATTGAGCCCGTTCCGGGCAACATGGGCACCATTATTCCGAAGGACGGATTTTTACCTGGGCTTCGAGAGTTAACCAAACCGTTTGGGACGCTTTTGATTTTTGATGAAGTAATGAGCGGCTTTCGGGCGGCGCCGGGTGGGGCACAGGAACGCTACGGGCTTCGCCCTGATCTCACCTGTTTGGGAAAGGTCATCGGAGGTGGACTGCCCGTCGGTGCTTTTGGCGGTGCAAAAGAGATTATGGATTTTCTTTCACCCGTCGGTCCCGTTTATCAGGCAGGCACGCTTTCGGGCAACCCGCTGGCCATGGCAGCAGGCATTGAAACATTGCAATTGCTTCAGGATCCGCGTGTCTATGAAAAACTAGAGGCACGCGCTTCAGCGCTGGAAGCAGGCATCCGTGATGCCGCAAATCGGGCAAAAGTAAAGATTCAACTCAATCGTGTCGGCTCACAAATGACCCTATTTTTTAATCAATATCCCGTCAATAATTACCAGGACGCCTTAAAGTCCAACACGAAACGCTTTGGGAAATTCTTCCAAGTACTCCTCGAAAACGGCGTCTATTTCCCACCCTCTCAATTTGAAGCCGTCTTTCTTTCTACAGCGCATACCCCGAATGATATCCAAAAAACAGTCGAAGCGGTCTATCAGGCATTCAAAAAATCGAAATGACCTCTCCGGCCGATTGTTCCCCGACTGACAGTCAAGTAAAAGCAGAATCAGCCCCATTTGATCGGGAAGATTTTCTAAAAAAAAGCAATGCCTCTCTCAAAAGAATCGAAGGGATGAGTTTACTGATTCTGAGCGTCTCTGGGGCACTCGCGTTTTTGCTGTTTAAAGAAATGAGTCTCTCCATTCTCATTGGGGGAGGTTTTGCGATGATGCATTTTCGCGGACTTCATCGCATGTTTCAAAAAAGGGTACTCGATCCGCCCGCATGGCTAAAAACAAAATTCATTTACAGTAGTACCCTCTTTTTGTTGATCTGTCTTTTTTTCTGGGTCATCGATCTGGCAGCGATTCAAGAATCGGGTGTGATTGCCGGCTTCTCCCTGATGACAGGTGGCATATTTTTTGATTCGATCCGTCGGACTTAAGCAGCGCCTCCTTAGAGTGCTTCTTCGTATATGCTCATGCTTTTTATAATTTGATACAATAAAAAGCGAAGCCCTCAGCGACAGAGATCCCCATGTACGTTTCTAAATTCGGGCCAAAGGCCCCTGGAAAACTAATCGAAGTTGAAGAGACGCCTGGGATAAAATGGGCTTATTTGCCCAATAAATTTCCTCCAAAATGGCCTTGGCCCACGGCACTTTGGTCCTTGCTAATGGAAGCCAAAACCGCACTCGCCCACTTAGATGGTGTGGGTCAGATGCTTCCCGACCCGCAACACTTGCTTCAAACCCTACAAAATCGGGAGACCATTAAATCTTTTAACCTTGAACAAATCTACACGATTCCTGAAAAACAGTTGTTGTTTCAAGAAAATCCCAAAACCCCTGAAAATGAAAGAGACCCGAGCAATGCCTACAGAGCGGTATTCAACTATGAACAAGCCTTAAAAATCTATGGAAAGGGTCGTGGACGTGTGCCTGACTCCTTAGCACTGATCCTTAAGCTGCACCGGGTTTTAATGAGCGGCATCAAGAACAAAGATGAAGATGCGGGCGTTTTTAGGCAGTCGTTCTTCAAAACCGCCCAGATCCCACACTATGTACCGACCCCGCCTGCCATGCTACCGCGATGTCTTCATGCTTTTGAGAAATATCTAAGCCAGGATTCGAACTACGATCCACTGGTCAATGCGTTTTTGGTGCATTATCAATTTTCAGCGATACATCCATTTAAGCGTTGGAATGGGCCTGTTTCCCGTTTCTTACTCGCAACGATGATTACAAAAGGCTGTCGGTTGTCGAAACAATGGTTACATATGAGTCCCTATTTTGAGCGAAACCAAGATGAATATTTTCATCGTCTCTTTTATCTCAGTTCTGAAGGGAAGTGGACAGAATGGATTGAATTTTGTTTGAAGGGTGTGATTGAACAGGCCAAGGATGCAGAAAAACGCACTCTAAAACTCATCGTACTTTCTAAAAATTTTAAAACAAAACTGAGAGAGATCGACCTCAATCCACGGCTCTGCCTGATTTTAGACGCCTTGTTTATTTCTCCATCCATAAACATTCCAAGCTTGATATGGGAATATAAGGTCTCTCCCCGAATTGCGAAATCTTATTTAAAAAAATTCGTTTTGGCTAAAATTATCACAGAACTGGGGGGGAGTGAGGGCAAGAGCTATTACGCGCCCAAAATTTTAAATATTTGGCATCGTGAATATACAACGAAATAAGAGACGTGTTATTGAGCAGAAGGCGGATCGATTTCAAACAAGCCGAGTTGCTTAATCTCTTCCCCGGTGAAAGGGATGGGGTATTCTTCTGAAAAACAGGCCGTGCAAAAATGCTGATTCTCACAGGTTTCAGACTGGTAAACAGCGCGAAACATGCCCTCATTTGAAAGATAGGTCAGTGTATCCGCCGTTATATATTTTCTAATTTCTTCCACAGAATGGCTCGAAGCCACCAATTCCTGACGGGTGGGCGTATCAATACCGTAAAAACAGGGCGAAACAATCGGGGGAGAGCTAATGCGAACATGCACCTCTTTTGCCCCTGCTGCCCGGATCATCTTGACAATTTTCCGGCTCGTTGTTCCCCGCACCAGTGAATCATCAACCACCACCACACGTTTCCCCTCTAACAATCCACTAATGGCATTCAACTTAATCTTGACCCCAAAATGGCGGATGGCCTGCTGAGGTTCGATAAAAGTCCGGCCGACATAGTGGTTTCGAATTAAACCCGTATCGTAGGGGAGGCCAGAAGCCTCTGAATATCCAAGCGCCGCAGGAACACCCGAATCAGGAACAGGAATCACAATATCTGCTTTGATGTCTCCTTCTTTCGCGAGTTCCTTTCCCATGCGTTTTCGGATTTGATACACATTTCTTCCATAGACATCACTGTCTGGTCGGGAGAAATAAACATATTCAAAAACACAGTGGGCGGGATTTTCAGGCAAAAAAGGACTGGATGAGGTCACGCCTTTATCATTGATTAGCACCACCTCGCCCGGCTCAATGTCACGGACAAATTTCGCATCAATCAGATCAAAGGTACAGGTCTCGGAAGAAAGAACATGGCCCCCGTCTTTCAATCGACCCAGTGATAGCGGACGGACCCCATGAGGATCACGTACGCCGATCATCCCCTGTTCAGATAAAAAGATCAGAGAATATGCACCGCGAACGCGGGAGAGGCTTTCAATAATGCGTTCGGTCAGTTCTTTTTTTCGGGAATGGGCAATGAGGTGAATAATGACTTCACTGTCCATGGAAGATTGGAAAATCGCACCGTAGGCTTCCAGTTCGTCCCGAAGAAAAGTTGCATTAATCAGGTTGCCATTGTGCACCATCGAAAGCGTGCCCAAGGCGTAATTCACCATAATCGGCTGGACGTTTTCGAGCTTATTTCCGCCCGTGGTCGAATAGCGGTTATGCCCGATGGCCGCATGACCTTTTAAACGATTGAGTCTGTCCTCTGAGAAAATATCAGCCACGAGACCGATTTCTTTCTCTTGATAAAAATCTTTGCCATCGTAGGTCACAATGCCGCTGGCCTCCTGCCCCCGATGCTGCAAGGCATAAAGTCCGAGGTAGGTGAGGTTGGCCGCCTCAGGATGACCAAATATCCCAAAGATGCCGCATTCCTCGTGCATTTTATCAAAAATGTCTTTATCCATGCGTTTTGCCTGCCTTATTCTTTATCGGTAGAATCTGTAAAATAATGAGAGATTCCCTTTGATTGAGAAGCATGCATTTCGTCAATCGAAAGATGGATGATGGGATGCGTCTTATTTTGCACTGAAATCTCCAAACCTGAGCCCCCAGTATCTCCTAAAATGGAATAGGGAAGTCCTTGTTTTTCAATACGGTTTTTCAGTGCTGAGAGATGCGATTCCTTCACTGTCACGATGATACGAGACTGTGATTCACCAAACAAATATCCATCCATCCGGAACGACGGGGGGGCTATTTCAACCTTAGCACCCACATGCTTCTCAGACAAGAGACAACACTCGGCTAGCGTTACAGCAAGACCACCTTCAGAACAATCGTGGGCCGAACTCAAGAGACCGGCATGTGCCGCCTCGCGCACCAATGCTTGCACCCCTATTTCCTTTTTAAAATCGAGATTGGGCGGGTAACCACGTTCTTGAGAATGGATGATTTTTAAATAGGCACTGCCACCAAGCTCTTCTCGGGTATCCCCAATCAAGACGATTTTTTCACCCGGTCTTTTAAAGCCTGGCGTCAGCGGATTTTTAATCAAATCCATCAAATCAACCAAACCGACCATGCCGATCACAGGGGTGGGATAGATGCCCAAACCCAGGGTTTCGTTATAGAGACTCACGTTTCCGCTGACAACAGGGATTTCAAAGTTTGTGCAGGCATCACGTATCCCCTCAACCGTCAAACCAAAAGCCCACATCGTTTCAGGTCGTTCCGGATTTCCAAAATTCAGACAATTGGTCAAGCCGATCGGTTTTGCCCCCACGCAGGCCAAATTCCGAGATGCTTCGGCCACCGCAATCGCACCCCCAAAATAAGGGTTGAGTAAAGAATAGACACTGTTTCCGTCCGTCGTCATTGCCAGCGCTTTTTCAGTGCCCTTCAAACGAATCATCGCGACCCCTGAACCTGGAGGAATAACGGTATTCGTTTGAATCATGTGATCATATTGCTGATACACCCAGGCTTTGCTCGAAAAATTGGGAGACCCGAGTATGGTCAGTAAGGTTTTTGAAAACGATTTTGGTGTGGAGATTCCGTCAATATTGAGACCAAGCAGCATGTCTTGAAAGGCAGGTTCTTTGACAGGGCGATCATAAACCGGCGCTTCCGCGGTGAGGGCATTCACCGGGATTTCCGCAACCACTTGGTCGCCATCTTTCACGCGAAAATACTTATCGTCCGTGACCCAGCCGATTTGTGCCACATCAAGATCCCATTTATTAAAAATCGCCGCGACCTCGGCTTCGCGTCCTTTTTCAGCCACCAAGAGCATGCGTTCCTGCGATTCAGAAATCATGATTTCTTCATAAGTGATTTTTTCTTCGCGGAGCGGGACTTTTGCTAAATCAATCTCTATGCCACAATTTCCCCGGTCGGCCATTTCTGTCGCAGAACTGGTCAGCCCCGCCGCACCCATATCTTGAATGCCCACCAGACAGCCGGAATGAATCAGTTCAAGACAGGCCTCCACCAGACGTTTTTCCGTAAAGGGATCCCCGACCTGAACCGTGTGGCGGTCTTGTGTGGATTCATCGAGTTCGGCGCTCGCCATCGTCGCGCCGTGCACGCCGTCCCGCCCTGTCTTTGAGCCCACATAAATCACAGGATTTCCGACCCCACTCGCCGTGGCGGTCACGATCTCCTCTTTTTTGGCAATGCCTAAGCAAAAGACATTGACCAAGGGGTTTTTTGAGTAGGTCTCGTTAAAAACAATCTCTCCCCCGACCGTCGGGACGCCGATACAGTTGCCGTATCCGGCAATACCGGCAACCACTTGTTCCAGCAAATATCGATTCTTAGGAATTTCTAACGGGCCAAAGCGCAGAGAATTCAGCAAGGCCACTGGACGCGCACCCATCGTAAAGACATCTCGGAGAATGCCACCAACACCCGTGGCTGCCCCCTGGAAGGGTTCAATGTAGGAGGGATGGTTGTGGCTTTCAATTTTAAAAACAGCGACCCACCCGTCCCCGATATCCACTACCCCTGCATTTTCTCCTGGCCCGTGGATCACATGTTCTCCTTCGGTAGGAAAGCGTTTGAGGTAAGGGCGTGAGCTTTTGTAACTGCAATGCTCACTCCACATTGCCGAAAAAATGGCAAGTTCCGTCGCATTAGGAGATCGACCCAATAAGGTTTTTGTTTTCTCGTACTCTTCGCCCGTGAGGGTGTGATAGGGAATGGCTTCTTGTTCAGGCTCGGACATGTTGTTTCCAGGAAATTTGAAGAGATTGAAAAAGCTTGATGCCGTCTATCCCGCCTAAAACAGGATCTGCAGCCCGTTCTGGATGCGGCATCATCCCGAGCACGTTGCCGGCTTCATTGCAAATCCCCGCAATGTTATTCACCGATCCATTGGGATTGCTCTTTTCTGAGGGCTCTCCTGAGTCATCCACATAACGAAAAACAATCTGATTATTTGTTTCCAACTCGGCAAGGTGTTCTCGATCAATAAAATAATTCCCATCGGCATGGGCAATCGGAAGGGAGATCCGCTGCTTCGCTTGATAAGCACGGGTAAAGTCAGTCTGATTGGATTCAACACGAAGGGCTGTCCACTTGCAGATAAATTTTGTAGAACGATTTTGCAAAAGCGCCCCGGACAGCAGACCTGCCTCGGTCAAAATTTGAAAGCCGTTGCAGATACCCAGAACATAACCTCCCTTTTGCGCGAAATCGATAACAGCATCCATAATGGGTGAAAAACGCGCAATCGCACCGGCACGAAGGTAGTCGCCATAAGAAAATCCACCGGGAACAATCAACGCATCGATTTCAGGCAGGGTCGTTTCCTGATGCCAAATAAAGTGTGTCGGTTCCCCTAAAAGGGTTTCAGTGACATATTGGCAATCATGGTCACAGTTTGAACCGGGAAAAACAATGATGCCAAAACGCATGAATGATATCCAAAAGCCAAAGGGATGAATTGAGGCACGGATTATAGCACTGGTCTTTTTTATGAGCAAGGGAGAAGGTTTTAATTATTTAGCCCCTCTACTAGATCAAGCCTCATAAAAAAAGAAGGTGATGAGTTTTGACAATCCGTTTCGATCCACTGCCATCATTGTGAATCTTTTTTATGAGGCTTTCTGCTCCTAGGAAATGAATTCTTCCAGAAACCTTCATATTGTCATCTGTTCCATGCATTGAAGGTTTCTAGTGGCATTCGTTAAAATGATTAATACAATATTTCAAAATAATTCATGTGATTGACGGAAATAAGTAATTTTTTTTCTTGTCTCCCTTGACAATGTAATAAATTAAAGTCTTCTCCTACAAGACAGTAACGACAAGCAAGAAATGAAACCTGCCCTGGATAAAATCGCCGCACTGCCCGAGGCCCTTGGCGAAGCACAAAATCTTCTGGCTGATACAGGCTACTTCAGTGAATCAAATGTGAATTTGTGTCAGAAATCGGAGATTAAAGCGCTGATTCCAGAGAAGCGGGAGAAAAAATTGCCCTTAAAAAGAGCGATTTAAAGCAGAGCCTCAAGCGCCAGATCATCCCAGTCCATTGGAAGCGATGAAACATCGAATGCTCACCAAGGAAGGGAAAAAACTTTACGCGAAACAGAAATCGACGCTTGAAACCGTATTTGGCATTATTAAACAGGCTCTGGGGTTCAGACAATTTCTGCTTCGTGGTTTGAATTCCGTTCGAGGTGAATGGTTATTGGTCTGCATAGGGTGGAACTTCAAGAGAATGCATGCCTTGAAGGGATAAATATAGGGTGGAGTGCTTTCGTTTCGCAACAAATGTAAACAGACAAGGGTAAGTCGTTTAGAACATCAGCTTAGATGGGCTGATGTTTATCCGAAACCTCTACCGTTTATTTAAAGTTCGACAGACTTCTAGAAAAAAAGATGCCGGATCACCTCCATCAGATTCCATACAGCTGATCTATTCTTTCGATCAAAAGCATCGGCGATGTCCCCGCTGCGGGGCTGATTGGTGAAGTCGGAGACTTCAGGAAATTTACAACCCTATCGGAGATTACGAAGCTCACCGGCCTAGACCTCTTTGAGATTAGTTCCGGCTTACATCAAGGGAATCGTCGTATCTCAAAAAGGGGAGGTCCCCTGCTTAGAAAGCTTTTGTATGGTACCGCTGTCCATATGGTGAGTCCTGTTGGGATCATGCGCCAGACCTATCAGAGCCACCTTGATCGCGGGATGATAAAAAAGAAAGCCTTGATTGCGATTACCCGGAAACTTCTCAGGCTTATCTTTGCCCTTGTGAGAAATCAAAGTGAATACGTCCATGGTTATACTAAGAGGAAAAACGTGTTGAAGGAGGCGGCTTAGGCTTGTGAATTTATTTTAGTGTGCCGGTGGGGAGATTACCCGATACATCGTAAAGGCGATCTTCAGTTTAAGCTTCCATAACTCTCCACCTGCACCTTAGCCGAATGAAGCAAGATGAGAGTCTCTGTTGAGACTCTCAAATGACCAGAGTTGGGCAAGGTGCAACCCCTAAGATGTATTGCAAGACGTGCAACATGATAATGAAAATTTGAAATAAAAAACCTTTACTACAGTAAACCAGATGTATTCATTGAAATAGAAGCAATTAATTTCTAGGATGAAAAGCTAGGAGACTGTGTTGTATTCACCATAACAAATATCTTTATAAAAACGATGAACATTGATCCATGTGCAGATATGGGAAAAACTCGCGTCGTTTAGAAAAATTCAATCACGGACTTCATCTTTTTCCAGTTGGCCGTCGTGCAGTCGGATGAGACGACGGGCACGATCCATCACACGGGGATCATGTGTTGAGAATAAAAATGTGACCCCTTCTTCTTCATTGAGCTCTTGCATGAGATCGAGCAAAGATTCTGCTGTTTGAGAATCGACATTTGCCGTGGGCTCATCGGCCAAAACAATGGCTGGATGTGTGGCAATGGCACGGGTAATGGCAACCCGCTGCTGCTGACCGCCGGACATCTCGTCTGGCCGACGATGTGCTAATGCTTCCAAACCCACTTCTTTTAAAATCTTCATGACGCGATCCTGGATTTCACGATTGTTTACCCCTTGTAACTTAAGGACAAACTCGGCATTTTCATAGGCCGTCATCACCGGAATGAGGTTGTAGGCTTGAAAAACAAATCCAATACGGTCGCGTCTTAGAGTGGAAAGAGCAGCCCGGCTTAAAGTGGAAAGGTCATGTCCTTCTAAAACAACTTTTCCTTGCGTTGGAATATCCAATCCCCCGATCATATTCAACACCGTTGTTTTCCCCGAGCCGGAGGGGCCACACAAGGCAGAAAAATCGCCATTAGGTATTTCTAATGTCAGGTCTTTTACCGCATGGACTTCCACTTTTCCCTGCAAGTAGGTTTTGGTGACATGTTCAATTTGAACAATCGTGTGATTCGGCATTCCAAGACCTCAAGCTGTTTTTAGGCTCTCCACCGGTGGAACTCCTGCCGCCCGCCATGCAGGATAAAGCCCTGAAAATAGCGTTAAGCTAAAGAGAGCAATTAAAATCCCAGACAGACTTTCTTTATAGAGCTTGATCTTGAAAATGGGATCGATCAAAACGCCCCCGGCATTGTAATCGTCTCCAATCGCGCCTGTAAAATCGATGCCAACATGATGCAGGTAAATATACCAGGGTGTCGTGATGATTACCCCGACAATCAGGCCGACGATGGCCAAGAACAAGGACTCGCCCAGAACCAGTTTAAATAGGGTAAGTGGAGACATGCCGATGGCCAACATGACGCCAAACTCTTTGGTACGTTCTATCACACCCATGAGCAAAGTATTGAAAATCCCTGCGGCAATCAGGAGACCGACCAAGGCTTGGCTGATGACGTTTCCGGCACGGTCAATTGCGATAATTCCGGCTAAATCGGGCTGGGTTTTTTGCCAAGACAAGACCTCTCGGGATTTATTCTGTATCTGTTTGGCAATGGCATCCCGTTGTTGTAAGGCATCCCGTTGGTCATCAATCGTAATGGCGACAATTGTGGCTTCATCACTTTGATAATTAAGTGTCTGACGGATGGTATCAATGGGAAACAAAACCATTGCCCCGTCGACTTCATCCACGCCTGTTTTGAAAATTCCAGAAACCCGTGCGATTTCGCTCACGATTTCACCGTGAACGTCCGTGGTGGTGTAAACCAGTTTTTTCCGCAGTTTCAGTCCCAGTTTTTCCGCCATTTTGTAGCCAATCACCACTCCACGACCATTGGTATTCGGAAAAACCTCCCCTTCAATGATGGCACTTAAAAAGAGGTTTTGTTCGGAAGACTCCTGCGAGGGATCAATGGCTAAAAACATCCCGCCCACGGTCTTTCTCGCGCTGACAAACATGGCCTGTCCCATAATACGGACAATGGCCCCACTAACCTCCGGCAGGTTCAAGACGGCTAAGCGAATCTCACTGGCATGAGAAAGCCGCTTATCGAGCGAGGGCGTTTGCGTGTATCCTCGTGGTGCGATCGTGACATGCCCCCAGCCCATTCGAGCACCCGCATTAATCATGTTGTTATCCCCGTAATCTCCCGCACCTGTGAAGGTCACGGCCAACATCACACCGAAGCCGATGGAAAAAGCGGTAATAAAGGTCCGTCGTTTTCTCCGCCATAAATTACGCCATGCCAAGGTCCTAATCTTCAAGATCTCCTCCAGAAAAAATAGGGATAACTTTCTTTAAATCGTTACTGAAAATGGATGGCGTTCATCGGTTGAATCATTGCCGCTTTTATCGCGGGGTAAAGCACAGAGATCATGGACATAATGAATAAAAATAGAATCGGGGTGAGAACACTCTCCACTGTGAGCTGGGCTCTCCATATCGGATCAATGGCAACACCGCCAAAGGAGGCGCCACTCATCATATCGCTTAAATCAATCCCATTTTGTTGCAGATGTGTTGCACCCCCCACCCCAAACGCCAATGCGATTAGCGATGCAAGCATTGTCTGTATCAGTGTTTCGACATAAATCATGATGATCAGCTGGAAGGGCTTGACGCCGATGGCCTTCATTATCCCGAATTCTCGGATCCGCTCAAATACGCCCATCAGCATGGCGTTTAACACAAGCATCGCAACAGCGATATAGGTAATGACAATCATAATGATCAGCTGGGTATCGGCCAAATCAAGTATCCGTGCAACCACCGGGCGGAGTTGACGCCAATCGAGGACTTCATAGCCTTCTGCCATTGCGACAATTTTCTCCTTTGCCTTTTCTAAATTTTTGCTCCGGTCAGTGCGCATGACGGCAATTTCATGGCTTCCCTCCGGCAGTACAAATAAATCCCGAAAAGCAGACTCCACCATAAAAAGACCCGCCCTGTCGGTGTTATCGCCCACCGATTTTAAGATGCCTCGCACATGATAAAGCTCATTTGCGATCGAACCATCTGCCGATTGCCCCACAAAAATTAATTCACCTCCCACTTGAATCCCTAAGGTTTTGGCCAAGCGTTTCCCGATGACCACACCATTTGGGTCGATATTGTCCAACCACGCGCCCGCCATCAAATGGCGGTGAATTTGTGTGACCTCTTGTTCAGCAAGAATATCCAAGCCTCGCATTTGAACGCCGGAAGAGGCCGATCCCGATGCGGCCAAGCCGAAACTATACAACCGGGGTGCGGCATGAAACCCAGCCTGTTCAATTTTTTCGACCAAGGCTTCCGGTTGTTTGATGCGGTTATACAGATCAGGATCATCACGAAATCCTTTCGCATGAACCTGCATATCCCCGAGATCCATGGTTACCGCATTTCGTTCACTGGCTTGAAGCATGCCTTGCATCAATGAGGCAAATAAAATCATAATCAATCCAGCGAAGCCCATGGCCAATGTGGTTACGAGAGTGCGGTGCCAGTTTCTGCAGATATTTCGAAGTGCGATTTTAGTGATATTCATGCCTTGATTCTCAGTATTTCTAAATCATTCAAACGAAGTATTTATCTCCGTTTTAAACGCGCGATTGAAAAAAGATCGTCCTTGACCGGAATATTAATCTCTAGTTTTTCATAAGTTAATTCGGTGAATTCATCTGACTTGTCCTCTGGAATCATTCGCATCACCGAGGGTCTCAATTGTCCGCCCAGGATTTTGAGTTTGTTAAAAGTGAAAGTTCGGGCGACGAGCATATCTTCATCATAAGAAACTTCTTTAAGCGGAATAAAATCTTCAGCGCGGATCACTAAAACGACCTTCCCCCAAATCACAGCGGCATCGGGTTTTGGTCTTAAGGTAAATTCGATGATCTCCTCCCCGGCACGCTTGCCTTTAAATGTGATTTCTACGCCATAGTCATCTTCTCTACGAGATTCTTTCACCAGATCATCATTCGTAAAATGACTGCCCATCCAAGAAGCCATCATCATGCCCGAAGTGAGGCGAATGGTGCGATCTGTTCGAGGGAGATAAGTATAAATGTGTTTGCCGGATTTTAGGGTGGCGGTGCCTTTGTCTTTGAGGGGAGAAGTGATTCGGACAAAGGTCTCTTCCGTCCCTTTCGAGCAGGCCTCCATGCCCATGGTGCGTGTGTAGTGTTTTGTTTTAACCTTCATCGTAATTTCTGCATAGGAGGAATCTCCTCGCCAAAGGTCATCGACGTGGCGGAGAATGCTCAAGGCTTCAGGGTCAGATTGAGCAAAAAGGGCATTAAAAGACAGAAAGATAAAGAATAGGACGACCAAAGGGCATAGCGGATAGACACCCCTCTTCATCCCATGGCCTCCATTTTAGCATGATGCAACACAGTCAATAAGCCCAATCTCTAATGAAGCATTTTACACTAAATGGTTCATTTACAACTCTTTGAGAGTATTCTGTAGAAAACTTCAGAAGGTTTATTTATGGGGAATGTCGAGCATGCAACTGTCATTGATGTTACCGGAATTCAGCGAGGGAAGAAGAGATTTTTTTTGCGGAATTGAACCGGCATGCCAATATGTCTTTTTGAAGGTCATGAACGAATGTTTCAAGGAAATGCAAAGCATTTTCTGCTAAGCCTGATAAGGGTTTTACAGGCCGTTGGTCTCAAAACTGATCGTTTTATTTGAGGGCAGGTATTTATATTCGAGCAGGTGCTTTTTATATCATGTGTGCTTCGGGTGCTTTACCCTGATTCCTTGATTTATAAATCTGTATGAAATAGCATGATCCTGACATAGATCCCTTCTTGGAAGTACTTCTGGCCCACATTGACTGAACAATAACAAACGTCATTTTATTGTTTGTATTGTTCTAGCAATATGATGTTCATCCTATAAAATTTATCTAGGAAGTCTACTCAACAACTAATGAATCAGCCTTCACAAAAAAATAATTCTATGGGATTAAAATTACGGTCTAAATTTGTCCGAGATGTTGGATCGTTGATTGCGGGGCAAGGTCTCATCACCATCATAGCAATGGCGACTTCAGTGGTTATGGCCCGGGCGCTCGGCGCCGAGGGGCGCGGACAGTTCGCTTTAGCCTTACTGCTTCCATCCATGCTCGCCACGTTTTCCGATTTTGGAATCGGAATCGCTGGAACTCGGTTCACTGCAGCCCGCCGCTGGTCGGCTCCAGTTATCTTTTCGAGCCAAATCTTAGCCGGGGCAGTCCGGATCCTCGTTGCTGTTTTGTTTGGTCTTGGGTTGATTGTTTTTGCGAGCGATGATCTTTTTTCTGGTGTGCCTATCGAGTTTATGGTTTTGGGCCTTATCCAGATTGTGCTTCTTACGGTGGCTGGTTTTGTTCTCCCGCTTCTTCTGGGGCTTGGAAAAGGCGGAACTTACAGCCGTCTCTTAGTGCTCAGTTCGGCACTCTCGCTCAGTGCGCTTGGCGCAGGGTGGGTGATCGCAGGCTTGGATGTGCGTTTGGCGCTCTTGCTTCAAGTCGCTGCGGGGCTTGTCACCTCAGCGGCAATATGGATAAAAACAATTCAAGCCACTGGAGGGTTCGGGAGACCGAGTATGAGCTACCTTCGGGTTGCCTGCCGTTTTGGGGCGGGGGTACACGCTTCAAGTATTGCTAATTTCGTGAGGACGCGGCTCATCTTACTCCTTATTAACGGGTTCACTGGCGCTGTTGGCGTTGGCCTTTTTACTATTGCACAGACTGCATCAGAACGGGTGTACCTCCTGGCAGATGCCGTTGGAACAATTCTATTGCCCAGGATTGCGGAAGACCCGGAGCGAAATAGTCGTCGGGTGACTCCGGTTGTATTTCGTATTACGCTTGTTCTGGTTTTACCTGTGGCGCTCGTCCTCGCGTTTGCCGCAGACTGGCTTGTTCGATTACTTTTCACAGATGCCTTCGCCGGAGCGGTTCCCGTGCTACAGCTTTTGCTTGTTGCGAGCATATTCTCAAGTGCTTGGCGGGTTTTGTCGCAGGACTTTAATGCTCGAGGCTATTCAAGGATGACCGCGATCGTGAATAGTTCAGCTACGGTAGTGAGTCTAGGGGTTGCAGTAATGCTCCTTCCTCGCATTGGGCTTGAGGGTGCGGCCTGTGCTGCGATCATCTCTACGGGCTTGTCCCTGCTTATCGGCGTATTGCTTTTTGGACGTTACAGTGAAGAAGGGTGGGGTGCGACACGCTTATTTGTTCCTAGCCCAAAAGAGCGTGAACTCGTCGCGCGTCTGGTACGTGGTTTCATCTATGCAGTGCAACTCGGTCCGAGCTTTTGGTGGGTTCTTGCGCAGGCATATTTTCTGGATGGATTTGCAATACGGTTTGCCCATTTGGTCGCTCCCTTACGTCGGCGGATTTTCACCGTCTTAGATTGGCTGAGTAAACCTTACTACCAATGCTGGGCACGCCGACTGCAGTCGAACCTGGTTGCGCGCCAATCAGCCATAAAACTAGTACAACTTGAGGATCTCGAACTGTCAGGGAATACGGTTAATGCCATACGTGCTGCTGGCCGTGATGGTGAACCGGTTGTGCTCGGGGAATTCGACCATTACGGTAGGCTAGTCTCAAGATTTGGCCCTATCGAAGGTATAGTTTGCACGGTAGAGGAAACCTTCCTTCCCCGAACTCGTACCCGTGTGGTACTTGTAGCGATGTCCCAGGGGATCGCTATTTTTAAAGAGTACTTTGGCCCAGATTCTGTAGGACGGTTTTTGCGGGAATTGCGTGTATTAGAGCGGCTACGCGGGACTGGCATGCGTGTGCCGGAGACATTATCTATTGATGTTGACACTCCAAGGTTGATCGAGACATTCATTCCGGGAGCAGACCTTGAGCAGGTTCTAGGGACAATGGGTGCAAAGCTGACCGGTTCTGCCTGTCGGGCACGCCTGGGTGGTGACCCCACCTTTCAGATGATTTTTGATGACTACATCCGTGAAGGCACACGTTTTACAGGGCTGTTTGAGTCATCCTTTCTAGATGCTATCTATGAACAGATGCAAATTGCTCATCGCTGTGGGGTGCAGTTAAATGATCTGAAGTACGGGAACATCGTTATTCATCATAAGACTGGACTCCCTTTCTTTGTGGACTTTGACAGTGCGCAAGTTTATTCACGTCCACAGGGGCTTGCTTTTCTCGTAGAGCGCGACCGTGATATAGAGAGGTTAAACAAATTACTTGCGACAAGTTACCCCACATACCAACGTCTCCGTGAACGACTACGGCAAAAAAAATACCCCGCTTCAGACTACGTATATGCCTCAACTTATATTGGTCACGGTTTGCGAATTGGGCCACTTTGGGATCGCAATACAGGGTTTGGGCGATGGCATTTTATTTTAAAACGCGTCTTCTGTCCTCTTAAAGGTGCTCGAGTCCTTTCGTTGGGATCTAATAATGCGTCGGTAGAACTCCTTCTTCTACGCGAAGGGGTCGCAGAGGTTGTCGCCTTTGAACAAGATGCCGAATATGCATCGCAGGGTCGTTTTTTAAAAATTGCATGCGAATGGGCTGATAACCGGGAGTACCACCTGCGTTATGTCCAGGAGGACATGCGAGAGGTCGTGAATCTTGAGGGTAGGTTTGACTGTGCACTCTCGCTTTGCGCGCTTTATTATTTGCCTGAAGGTGATATGCGACGTTTGGCGGCTGCGATTGCGCGGATGACCCCGCAGTTTGTTTTGCAGTGTAATGTCCGACAGGTCATTGACCGAGAAGACCCAGACCAATATCGCCGCGCATCCTTGGAGTTTGCGGTCAACCTTCTCCGTGAAGCAGGATTTACCAAGATGACCGTGACGGCTCCCCGGGGTTATTCGCGACCTCTGGTTAGCGGAGTTCATCCACACTCAGAAGCTCACTGAAGAGTTGGAGTGCGTGCTGAATTTAGCCAAGAGATTAAAATCCGAAAAGCTATTTATAACATCGATCGGCTCTATGCACTACCGAAATTGGTGCCAAGTTCGTTATTTTTCGATACAGAGCTCTCCGAATACCGATGTACTATGGAATCGATGCCGTGGAAATTCAGAAAAGAAAGATGCATATCGATTTGTTAATATTAGATTGCTTTTGGAGTATTTTTTATTAATGAGAAAGGATAAAGACTTTAAATTTGAACGCGATGGTTTGGTTTTATGCTCGCAAGAGCCCAATAGTCACGTTGAGATGCAATTTGTTGCAAATGGAATCGAAGACTTACAGCAAGCGACGGAACAATTTCTCGATGTGTCTGATACAACAGTGATTTATGATGTGGGCGCATGTGTCGGGACATATGCAATGACAGTGGCAAAGAGACTTCCTAATGCAAGGGTCTATGCCTTTGAACCACAAGCAGAAATGTTTGCACGCTTAAGGCAAAACCTTGCGCTCAATGAGATCCAGAATGTTACCACATTTAATTTTGGACTTTCTAAGGCAAAAAACATTGGGACGTTATTCAATACAGCAACTTGGCCTGATGGCTCTATTAATTATGGTGCGGCATCACTTCACGGGATGAAAGGAGGGGCCAAAAACCTTCTAAAAGAAACCATAAATCTCTTCAATCTGGATGATGTCATAGCTGAAAAAAAACTTCCTTTACCTAAGGTTGTCAAAGTTGATATCGAGGGTCATGAGTATGAATTTCTTCTTGGTGCATTAGAGACAATACAATCAGAGAAGCCTGTATTTATTTTGGAATTTAACACATCAAATTTCGAGCGAAGAGATATTGATTCATTTGCCCCAGTATATCTACTGAAGTCATTCGGCTATAGTTTTTGCGATGTCAGAGACATAAATCAGCGGAGAAAAGTTGCAAATGACATTGAGTATTTATGGGAAAAAATGATTTTACAGGATATCTCTGACATCGTGTGTATTCCACCTAGTGATGGGCTCGGTGTTTTTCGCCGAGACCTCAAATTTTACAGACGGAAAAACAGAAGATCAGTGCAAATCGATACAATTTCAAGGTGGCTAAAAAAGAGTTTGCCTGATTGGTTAAAAATACCCCTCAGGAGCTTAATTAGAATTGCAAATAATATCAGAAATAACTAATCACTAAGAAATAGAGATAAGAACTTCAGGTTTTACTTACTGTCAAGGAAATAGGAACAGTGCGATGAATCCTAGAAAGGAGGCGGAAGATGGTCACCAGGTTTTATATATTATTGATCGGCACGACTGGGCACTAGGGATTGTGGCTCGGGAACTAGTCGACTCCCTTCCTGAAGGTTGGCGAGGAGATGCTGTGTCGGTTTCCGAAATTAATGCCGCTCCTCTCCGAGCATGGCGCCGTTCACGAAGCAGTGATGTTGTCCATTTTTTAGCACCATATATGGCACTTGCTTACCCATGGCTTGCTCTAGGAAGACGAGCCGTGGTTAGCCTTACGAATGCGACCACTTTTTATAAACAATTAATACAGCTTAGATTCGAAATATTTGTCGCCATATCTGAGATAACGGCGAGACAAGCGCGACAGCGTGGACTCAAGGTAAATCACGTATGCCGTCATGGGGGAGCAAGGAAGTTAATGGATGTGGGAAGAGAGCGTCTCGCCGATATAAGAGGGGGAAAACCCCCAGTTCCGGTGATTGGTTATATTGGAAAGAAATCGAGCGACTCTTTTGGATCGAAGGGGCTCGATATCTTAGTAGCCACCGTCACGCGTCTCGCCGCGGACCACGTACCCTTTAAGTTGCTGTTATGCGGAGAAGGGTGGAAAACGCTGTGTGAGGATTTGCGTAGCAAGGGCATTGATGTTGACAATATGGGCTTCGTTAGCGACACTCGCCTCTTTTATAATTCGATAGATATTGTTCTTGTAACATCGCGCTTTGATGGGGGGCCCTTAGCGCTTGTGGAAGGGGCTGTATCTGGGCTTCCGATTGTCACGACGCGGGTTGGGCTCGCTCCCGAGATTGTCATTCCTGGCGAGAATGGGTTTATTTGTGAGGTTGAAAATGCTGATTGTCTTGCCAAGGCTCTGAGTAGGTTATGTAAAGATGAAAATGAGCGATATAAAATGGGCTGCCGCTCTGCAGAAATTGGTCTCGCGCACTGGGGTTGGGCACATGACTACAGCAGAGTGAAGGATTTGTACGCTGAGGCATCTCTCTCTCCTGCATATTCACCTGGAATTTCTGTGCTGCCATCTGTGGCTCGGTCTCTATGGGCTTGGTTTGGAAGTTGATATTATGTGCTAGTGCGCTGGCTCTTTTTTTGAACCCATTGATTAATGTTAGTCATGAGAAATTCTATTTTAAAATTGATCAAAGGTCTCTCAATCCTAATCTTTCTACGGCGACTCCTCTCACCCGTTTATTGGTGGACTGGCGGCGTGTTGCGACGTATTGTTGGAACCTCTATTGATGAACGTCGCTTTCGCCGCCGGGAGTCGTCGGAGATCCGGGCTACGCTGACAAATGGTTTACTCCCACACAGACAATGGCTTGCGCAGCACCTGCTTGCTATCCCAGATATGAAACAAATACTTGAGATTGGCTGCGGTTGGGGTGCCAACTTGGAGGTGCTGGCTAAGCGTGATCGCTCATTAAAGCTAGCCGGGGTCGACATCAATCTGCCATCCATAAAAAAAGGGCAGGTACGCTTTATGTCGCTTGGGTTGGAGAATATTAAACTTTTCGAAGGGAGAGCAAATAACCTAGAGAAGTTTAAAGATGGTTCCATTGATGTTGTATTCACTGATGCAGTGCTACTCTATATTGGGCCAGATCAGATCGAGGGTTGTATTCGAGAGATGAAACGTGTTGCCAGAAAGGCGGTAGTGTTTCTCGAGATGCATCAGGAAGGCATATGTATTGGTGGTCGCTATACTCGGGATGGTTGGGTGAGGGATTATGGGGTGCTATGTCGTAAAGTACTAAGTGCTGACGTTCATATCAGACCGATGCCATCCGAAGCGAGGCCCGCCGGGCGGTGGCCTGTTTTCGGAACGCTCGTCGAAATAAGGCTGGATGGTCAGGGTCTGAAGAAACGTAGCTGCGACCCTGGAAAACTTTCTGAAAAGTGAAGGATCTTGTCATGCCCCTCGTAAGTGTTGTGATGGCCGTCTTCAATGCGGAACACTATCTCCGGGAAGCGCTTGACAGCATTCTTGCGCAGAAGGGCGTGAAAACAGAAGTCATTGTAATAGACGACGGTTCGTCTGATGCGTCCCCATCTATTTTGGCTGAGTATGAGGGTAGAATTATTTCTCATCGCCAATCTAACTCAGGTCAGGCTTCAGCGCTGAACGAAGCGCTCGGATATGCGACTGGGGATTACATTGCCTACCTTGATGCTGATGATGTGTGTCTCCCTGGGCGGTTCAGTACTCAGGTCCGTTTTTTTGATGAGCATCCAGAGATAGATCTCGTATACAGCCCTAGCGAGTACATAGATCAGTGTGGACGAAGTTTGGAAGTGAAGCCCGTAAAATCTCCAGATCCACTAAAATTGCTTTACCTCAATGATATCCCGCATTCCTCGGTGATGCATAGGCGGAAGGTTTTGGATCGCGTTGGGACTTTTGATGCATCTTACCTTAATCATGATTGGGATCTATGGGTTCGGATTAGTGAAATCTGTCGGTTAGGCTTAATCTCCACTCCACTCATCCAATATCGAGTGCATAAAGATAACTTGTCACGCACACGACGGCGACCGCTAAATCATTACCGATGGGCTCGGATGACCATGCTCAAGAAGGCTTGGGAGCGCAGAGGATATCCTTGGTGGTTACGTTTATGTTATGAGCGCGCGCGTTTCGAATGGTGGATTTTGTCACATCCAGGCTGGAGTGAACGTGGGGCCAGCTTGTGGTGGTATTCACATTCGGGGTGGAACATTGTTGAAAAACGAGTCGTCCAAGTGTTTTCAGCGGGTAGTGCGTATCCGTCGTGCTGGATCGATAAAAGTCGATGACAAAAACTCCTTTACATAAAAAGACATTATTTTGTCAGGTGGTTATTGAACATGTCTATCATGGTCACTTTTTAAATGGTGCATGAATGAGGCTTTATATTCTTTCTGACACAGCAGCGCCACATACACGCCGATGGGCACGGTGGTTTGCGAAGCGCGGGCACGATGTGCACGTTGTGTCCTTCAATCCTGGTAGTTTACCAGGGTACGCGCCTGCGATTGTATATTCAATATGGAAGTCGGCACTGGGCAACGCGCTTCCCCGGCGCATACTGAAAGTCCCTATTATCCTTGCACGCTTGCGTGGGCTTTTTCGTGATTTTCCGCCAGATCTGGTTCACGCACATTCGGCGGGTGGTTATGCCTGGGCGGCCATGCTCAGCGGATTCCGTCCCTATGTGGTGACCCCCTGGGGGACTGATTTATTGGTCGATGTAGAGCAGTCTCGTATTAACCGCTTGTTGACTGGTTCTGCGCTCCGTCGCGCAGCCTTGGTGACCACGGATGCTTTTCACTTTGTTGAGATCCTGGGTGGATTGGGTGTCGCTGTTGAGAGAACACTCGTCCATACTTTTGGTACGGATGTGCATCATTTTTCCCCAGGTCCGGACGAGGGTGAACGGCTTGCACTCGATGTCGGTGATAGCCCGATTGTCATCAGCACACGGACGCCTAATCCAGTCCATGACGTCGAGACCTTTATTCAGGCTATTCCGGAAATCCACATGGCATTTTCCTCCGCGCGTTTCGTGGTTGTAGGCGATGGGATTGATCGGCTGCGCTTGGAGGCACTGGCAGAAGAACTCGGGGTCAGTGATGTGACACGCTTCACGGGGATGGTGGATGAAGAGAGAATGAGACGTCTCCTTCGTGCCTCTAATATTTATGTTTCGACTTCGACCATGGACGCGGGGCTTGCCGGAAGCACAGCCGAAGCAATGGCGACATCATTACCTGTAATACAGACGGACAATAGCGATAATGCATACTGGACGCCGGAGGGACAGGGTGGATTTCTGTTCGAGACAGGCGATCCCAAAGGTCTGGCTGTAGCCGTCTGTCAACTCTTGGGCGACAGTGCATTGTGCCGACAGATGGGAGAGTGTAACCGACAGAGGGTTAAGAAAGAGTACAACATGGATATTGAACTGGCTCGGATCGAAGCGGAATACGAGCGATTGGCCCGTGAGTCGGACGGAGGTCAGTGAGTTTGCGGGTTCTCCATGTGGTCCCGGTTGCACCCGACGGCGGTACTTCAGGGTTTACTCAGCGTCAAATTGATCGCCTCACTGAGTCTGGTGTTGAAGGGAGAATGGTTTTTTTTGGCGGATCTCAGATGCTGACGAGGCCGCATCGACTATTCAGCGGGATTGCGGAAATCTGCCGAGAGATCCGAGCATTTCGGCCCGACATCGTCCATGCCCATTGGGGATCCTTACTCGCTTTTGCGACCGCAGTCGCTACGATTAGCGGGCCGCCAATGGTGATATCGTACCGAGGTAGTGATATTAACCCGGTACCATCAGAACCGCATTTTCGGAGTGTCATCCGCATCGCCTGCTCACAATTGGCTGTTCTAGGGTCAGCGGGGATTATTTGCGTGAGCGACGAACTCCGTGAGCGTCTCTGGGCGGGGCGCGAGCGCGCAATGGTGATTCCGGATGGCACGGATTTGTCCCTTTTTAGGCCAATCAATAAACTGGATGCCCGCCGTGAACTCCGATGGCCCTTGAATCTGCCAATCGTATTTTTTTACGAAGGGGGGCAGCCGGAAGTAAAGCGTAGGGACTTAGCGGATGCAAGTGTGATGGAGACACAAAACATTCTAGGACAATGTCGGCTTGAAGTGATGGGTTCCGAGGTTCCACATGATCGAGTTCCACTTTTCCTGAATGCTTCTGATTGTCTACTCATGACCAGTGACTTCGAGGGCTCCCCGAATATCATCCGTGAGGCCATTGCGTGTAATACGCCAATCGTTAGTGTAGAAGTGGGTGACGTCCATCGCTGGTTGGCGAATCTAGAAGGTGTGCGAATCGTTCCGCGTGACCCTGCAGAAATTGGGAAGGCTTTGGCCGAAATCATTAGGGCCAACAGACGACTTTCAGCTGAAACGGTGTCTTTCCAATTTAGTGATAAGTCATCAAGCACAGCTGTTCTAGATGTTTATAAGAAAGTTGTCCAAGGTGATGAAGCGAAAGATTGAAAAATGACCGCTTTTTTGATCCTCACTGCGTCAGTGCTAAGTTTAGTTGTCGGTATTTATTTCGGGTATCGGACTAGGCGTAGGCCCGAGTTTTACTGGACCTATTTGATCATAGGACTTGTGTTCACTGTACCTCTTGCCATTGGCGGTTATACTTGGTATGACGAATTTTTTGCTGGTGGCTACTTGCTGGCAAACCTTCCTGGAAAGATGCGGATAAAAAACAAAGCATCTCACATACTATTTATAATATTTCTATGTTATATGATACTGCAGGCCTTCCGAGGTATTGTGTTTTTCTCCGAGGTGGGTTTTGGAGATGCCATTAAAAAAGTGCGTTGGGTTGCCTTTTTTACACTGGTATTTTTCTTATTTTTAAAAATTACTTCCGAAAAAGTTGAGGCCTATTACGATCGTAACCTTCCTTATAAAGTAACGATTGCTGGTTTGGTATTCAACGTCATATATCTCATGTTTGGAGCCGTTTCTTTGTACGTTAGCGGTTCGACCGGATTCACTCAGAATGCAATGATTTCGGATGTTTATCGCCTTGACACAAGTCCGCTTCTTGCTATTTTTGGTTCAACGGCATATACCGCAAGCGTTTTGTTTGTCATCGTTCCCGCTGCGCTTATCTCAATCAAAAATGACACCTTGAGGTCGGCCAAATTCGCTTGGCTGGTTTTGGCGCTGGCACTGGCGACACAGGTTCTATTTCTTTCGAGGAGTGGTATGCTAGCGATTACGATTTTTTTAGTCTTATTCTTTTTTCAGAATTGGCGAAGTCGTCGTGTTCTTCATGGTCTTGTGGTTTTTTCGATACTTGTTTTTTCTGCGGTTGTTATTCAGGATTTCTTCAACGAAATTCCTTTTGCTGTGATCTTCGAAGATTTGAAAAATACACTACACCTCGGAGATGCTTCACGTTTCAACGTTGACCTCCAAGACATTGACCGGAAAATTTGGAATTATAGTGCTGTCCTTGCATTGTCAGATAATCCGTTAAATATGCTTTTTGGACATGGATTACGTACGAGTGGCTATGTGGTCGCACCCTATGTCTATGAGTTGTTTTTGGAAGCGCGCGGATTTGCATCCTACAATGATGATGTCGCAACTCCCGCATTCGCGGCACTGGCGGTTGATACGGGTGTGGTGGGTCTTTTGTTAATTTTGGCACTCTGGGGGACCTGTTTAACCCAAATATATTCTAAAGTTAGAAAATTAAATTTATTTATGCTATTTGGTCCTACAGTTTTTATTCTGCATTTATTTGTTATCAATATTTTTGATGTGATGTTTCTTTACTTAGCTCTTATGCCGTCCGGGCTTTACCAAGCACTTGCGGAAAAGCGGTCGAGTATCCCAGTAGAGGCAGTGCAGGAACGAAGAGAATCTTATTAGCGGTGAAACTCGTCGCAGGCAGGTACTGCAAGCGTCAATCTAGTAAGATGCCTTGGTTTTTGTATTTCCTCAATTTTACTTAAGATTCTTGCCCTGAACGAGGGATGTCCCATGACGCAAGAGATTGAAATTGTAAATTTATTAAAACATATTCAATCTGTTGACAGGATTTTGGACGACGAGTGGAAATTATCCCTAAACGAAAGAAAACTGAAAGAGTTGGAATTTCATGACCGCAACCGCAACCAAAGGAAGGTTGAGGAAATAAAGGTCTCCGATACCTACGAAAAATTCTACGGCAACAAGAAATATTATACGACAGTTAAGCGATCAAGCGATTTTGTGAAAGATTGGATTGCCCGTGAAAGCAAGGATAAGATTTTTTTGGATTATGCCTGCGGCAATGGCGGGAATGCTACTTTGGCGGCGAAGTCCGGTGCAGCTTTAAGTCTGGGTTTTGACATCTCCGGTGTTTCTGTTCAAAACGCACGGAAAATAGCAGAGGAATGTGGGGTTGCTAAAAATACCCGATTCTTTCAAGCGGATGCAGAAAATACTAAACTTCCGAGTAACTCAATTGATGTGGTCATTTGTTCCGGTATGCTACATCACCTGAACCTTTCTTATGCCCTTCCAGAACTCAGGCGCATTTTAAAGCCTGGAGGGAAGATCCTTGTTGGTGAAGCATTAGACTACAATCCGGCGATCAAACTATATCGCTGGCTAACCCCCGCCATGCGTACTGAATGGGAAAGGGCGCATATTTTGAACCTTGCCGATGTCGAGTTTGCCTCTCGATTTCTAGATGTGAGAGAAATCAAATATTGGCATATTGCTGGATATATAGGTGGAAAACTCCCAAGCTTGTTTCCTCTCCTAGATGCAATTGATCGAGTATTAGAGAAAATACCCTATGTTCAGCGCATGGCTTGGATCTTTACTTTTGAACTCCATAAGCGCATCTGTTAAGAAAAAGTCACATGTATACGAGCTTTAATAAAATCACCTTGTGTTCTTATGGAAATTAATACGGCGAAATGAATAATAGAATTGTTAGTCAAAACTATTTATCATCATTTTCGAGTTCATGTTTTACAGGTAGAACTAGAGGTTTTATGATAACTAAACATTGGAGGGTTCTTTTTTCATCAGTAGTTCTAGCAGAGCCTTGGAGACCGATATGGAAAAGCTGAATTTTAAGCGGGCGCTTGTGCTGGGAGCTCACACCGACGATGAATTCGGGTGTACGGGTACCATACTTCGGCTTCTGGAATCAGGTGTCGAAGTTTACTACGCGGTTTTTTCGAGTTGTGAAGAATCGGTTCCTGAGGGTTTCCCCAAAGACGTTCTGCTGCACGAGGTTCGTAAGGCTGCCCAGCTTATAGGCTTGGCGAATGATCACCTAATTGTGTATGACTTTAGAGTTAGACATTTTCCAACCTTTCGACAGGAAATTCTCGAAGAATTGGTGAAGCTCCGAAATAGGCTAAAACCAGATCTTGTCTTGTTGCCGGCATATTCAGATATGCACCAGGATCATCATGTTATTTCAATAGAAGGATTACGGGCCTTTAAATTTGCTTCCATTTTAGGCTACGAACTTCCAATGAATACCATCGCGTTTCAGCACACCTGTTTCATTGAGTTGATGTCCGATCACGTCAAGAGGAAGATAGAGGCATTGAGGTGCTATGAATCTCAACGTTTTCGGTCTTACTCAAGGGATGAGTTTATTGAAAGCCTTGCAAAGGTTCGCGGTGTTCAGGCTGGAGTCGAATACGCTGAAGCTTTTGAAGTGCTTCGTATGAAATTATAACCATACGAGTGAGAATCATGAATGCCAACTAGAGAATTTTCAGGTGGAAGCCTTATCGTTTCTGATGAAGAAGTCGCGTGGGGAGAGAATGTTAGTATCGGCTCGGATGTAAAAATTTTCTGCCGTCGTCTTTCTATGGGAAATAATGTAAAGGTCGGTATTTTGGAGGAAGATAAAAGTTTTCGCTATCCGGGTGGCGTCCGTATTCGAGTAGATGACCTTGTATTAGGCGATGATGTTCAGATTGACCGTCATGTAATGATTCAGGGTGGAAATGTTGATGCCGCTTGTCGAGTAAAAATTAAACCTGACACAACGATACGCGTTGCGAAGCAACTCGTGATCGGGGCAGAGGGGACGGTTCACGAGCACTGTGAGGTTTCTGGGGTTGAGATTGTGATTGGACGCCGATTATGGATGATGCCTCATGCGAAGATCGGGGGAGGAAGTGCATTTGAAACCCACTCTAAGTTAGAAATTGGAGATTGGTGCCATCTCGGGGTCCGTAGTTTACTTAATACGGCTCGCCCTATCACTATTGGCGATGAAGTTGGATTAGGGACATCAACCCGTTTATACACGCATGGTGTGTATGCTTCCGCTTTGGATGGAAAGCCGTTTAAGTTTGGTTCTATCAGTATCGGCAATCGCACATGGATCCCAGGTGCGATTGTGAACCCATCTGTGATGATCGGTGAAGATTGTGTAATAGGAGTGGGATCGGTTGTAACGAGCAATATTGCAAAAGGGAGCCTGGCTACGGGTATTCCAGCTCGAGTTATTAAAGAAAATGCTTACCCGTCTCCGTTCACAAAACCCGAGCGATTTGGTTTTTTTCTGGATTTTATGCGCACGTTTTCTGAAATCTGTTCAGACAAATGGAAGGTCAACTATAAACCGAATCAATCTTCTATCGAGGTGATGGTCGGGGAGACACTCGTATGCTACTGTTCTGAGTTGTCATCTGAGCAATTCTCTGAATGGTTGTCTAAAAAACATGTGGTTGTTTTAACGGGTATTCTTCCGGGCGCGGCTAAGGATGTTTCTCCTCATGTGACCCTTATCGGCTTGCTTGCTAAACGGATTATTGGAAATGCAACTCCGATCAGTGAACGATTGATTGTTCAACTCCGACGTTACGGCATCCGTTTTAACTATAGTGAAGAGAATGGCCGCTATGTGGCCTGGGATTAAAAAATGAAGCGGATGACAGATTATCCTCTGGCCTCTGTGGTTATCCCTTGCCGAAATGAACTCGATTATATCGGCGTTTGTCTTGATTCATTATTGGCTAACGATTACCCAAAAGACAAAATGGAGATTCTCGTAATAGATGGAATGAGTCATGATGGAACAAGAAATATCGTCGAAAGCTACTCGCGTCGTTATCCATTTATAAAATTGTTGGATAATCCGAAATGCATCACTCCTGTTGCCATGAATATTGGTATTCAAAGTTCCAATGGGGAGGTCATTGCTATTGTTGGGTCACATGCAACCTACGGTGAGCATTACCTTTCCGAATGTGTTAAAAATTTATATGAATACGGTGCAGATGATGTCGGTGCTGTCGCACAATACATTCCTCGAGAAAACGACCTCATTAGTAAAGCCATTGCCATTGTCTTGGCTCACCCATTTGGTGCTGGAGCAAATATCCTCTACAAGGCTGGCGTTAAAAATCCCACTTGGGTGGATACAGTATCATCCGGCTGTTATCGTCGGGATGTCTTCGATCGTATAGGGTACTTCAACGAAAGACTCATCCATAGCCAGGATTATGAATTCAACCTACGCCTTAGAAAGGCTGGAGGAAAGATTCTTCTCGTTCCATCGGCAATCATTCATTATTTTGTCCGCTCTGACATAAAATCATTTTGTAAACACAATTTTCGGAATGGACTCTGGGTGATCCTGCCTTTTATTCACAGTTCAATTTTCCCTGTATCCTGGCGGCATTTGATTCCGCTGGTATTTGTCTCGGGGCTTATTTTCTCAGTTTTATTGGCTGCAGTGTTGTCACTTGGATTATTGTTTCTAACAAGTATTTGTGGAATTTATTTATTCGCTTGTCTGACAGCATCAATGCATGTAACGATCAGGAAGCGAGACTTGAGATATTTTCCTATAATGCCATTGGTTTTCGGGATGCTCCATATTGGATATGGCTTGGGATCTTTCTGTGGAGTTATGAAAGTACTGGTTAGCCCAAGATTGTGGAAGCGAATCTTTAAATTTGAGAACCAACTCGAAACAGATTCCATATAGTAATAAAAAAATATCAAAATCGTTATTTTTTTCTCACCAGTTTCAATGTCAGATCAAAGTCGCATGGTAGAAGTAGATTATTTCCCAATTACAGAAACGGCAGGTGATGACGTTTCTCAAGAGCAGTATGAACGAATTTGCCATCGTTATTATTGGGCTGAAAAATACTGCGTCAGAAAGCAGGTGCTTGAAGTCGCGTGTGGAACAGGACAGGGCTTAGGATATCTATCAAAATTCTCCAATCGTTTGTCTTCCGGTGATTATTCCTCCGATATCCTCAAGATCGCAAAAGCACATTATAAAAATAGAATGTCATTCAGCCGGTTTGATGCACAATTTTTACCTTATCGGGACAATCTTTTTGATGTCGTGATCCTTTTTGAAGCGATTTACTATCTCCCTTCGGCAGAACGATTTGTTTCTGAATGCAGGCGAGTTTTAAGGAAGGACGGCATTGTTCTCATCGCAACTGCTAACAAAGATCTTTATGATTTTAATCCAAGCCCATACAGCCATCAATATTATGGTGTTGTTGAATTAGAAGCACTTTTTTCTAAAAAAGGGGTTTCAGTAGAATGTTTTGGTAATACTCCAATAGATCGTAATGTGCCGCTGCGTCAACACATCTCTCGTCCTTTAAAAAAACTGGCTGTAAAAACCGGCTTAATGCCGAAGACAGCCCATGGGAAAAAGTTTTTTAAAAAAATTGTTTTTGGACAACTGGTGACGATGCCAGCTGAAATAGAAGCGCATATGATTCCCTACCAAGATCCTGTACAATTGCCCCTCGGTTGTTCAGATTCGATATACAAAGTTATTTACTGTGCGGCGAAATTAGCTTAGAAGATTTAAGACAAGGTTCATTTGTACGATAGGGTGTAATGGCGAAACGACTTTTTGACATCGTATTTTCGATAATCGGGCTCATTCTTTTTTCCCCATTATTTTTGTTGTTTGCGGTTTTAATCAAAATTGAGGACGGTGGATCTGTTTTTTATCGTGGAGAGCGCGTTGGCTTAGAGGGTAAACGGTTCTGGGTTTTTAAGTTTAGGAGTATGGTGACTGACGCTGAGCAATTGGGAGTTTCTTCTACGAGTAACTCGGACAGCCGAATTACTCAATGCGGTTCTTTATTGAGAAAATATAAGCTGGACGAGCTCCCTCAGTTAATCAATGTGCTGAGAGGAGAAATGAGTTTGGTGGGGCCGCGTCCACAAGTCGCTTGGGCGGTTGCGCTCTATTCTGAAAAAGAACAAGAATTATTAAATGTGCTTCCTGGAATGACTGATTATGCTTCGATTCGTTTTCGAAATGAGGGTGAAATCCTTCGTGCCAGTACTGATCCTGATCAGGACTATTTAGAAAAGATCGCTCCAGAAAAGATTCGGCTTGGCCTTGAATATGTTCAAAACCCCTCTCTTTGTGTTGATTTGAAGATCATCGTGGCGACCATTTGGGCAATGTTGGGTGGTGTCCCCGATGCGGACAGTTCTGTCGAAAAAACACGAAAGAGAGAAGCGGTATAAAATGGAAAAACCTTTAAGGACAGATGCGGAAAGGCACGTTGGAAAAAATATTGAAGCAATCTTTGAAAGCTGCCCGGATCGTGTTGAAATAAAGCTCGAGAATTTTCCGAAATATGTTCGAAGACAACACCTAAAACGCTTCCTCGCGCTCTATGAACTCTTTAAGCTGGTTCTTCCAGTGAAGGGGTCGATTATCGAGTGTGGTGTTTTTCGAGGATTCGGCCTGATGTCGTGGGCAAAACTCAGTGCGATGTTAGAGCCCGAAAATCTGACGCGACGTGTTTATGGTTTTGATACTTTTGAAGGCTTTCCTTCTACCCAGGAAAAAGATCAAAGTACATCCAAAAAAACGGAAAAAGGGGAATTGGCCTCTGATTCTTACGAGGAGCTGACTCAATTGATCAAGGAATATGACAGGGATCGCTTCCTGGGCCATATTGAGAAAGTCGAGTTGGTTCGTGGGGATATGGTCAAGACGATTCCAGAATTTGTTAAAACACATCAGCACCTTGTCGTCAGTTTACTTTTTATTGATTGCGACCTATACGAACCGACGAAAAGTGCAATAGAATATTTTTTACCGAGGATGCCCAAAGGTGCTGTTATCGTTTTCGATGAACTCGATAATCCGATCTGGCCTGGCGAGACGGCGGCGTTATTGGATGTACTGGGGATCAATAAGCTAAAAATCCAAAGATTAGAATGGGATCCTTACATGGCTTATGCAATCCTTGAGTAAAAATATGCATCAGAGAGGCTTACTTTACTGTGTTGTTGTCAGGGAGCCATTCTCTTGATCTACAAAGTTCCTTTTGTTGATCCCAAAAAAAATTATCAGATGATTAGGTCGGAGATCGATCAAGCCTATTTCGATGTCATGTCTAAGGGCGATCTGGTAGATCGTACCCACCTCAAGTCTTTCGAACGTAACCTCGCTCAGTTTGTTGGAACAAGATACGCGGTTGGACTCAACAGTGGTTACGACGCTCTGCACATGTCACTGCGTGCTTCAGGAATCGGTTCGGGTGATGAAGTGATTGTTCCGGCACACACCTTTGTAGCCACAACTTCCGCTGTTGTGAATGTTGGAGCCACTCCAGTATTGGTTGATGTTGCCAAGGATTTTAATATCGATATTGAAAAGATTGAAGCGGTATTGACTGAAAAAACGAAAGCTATCATCCCAGTGCATTTAAGTGGTCATATGGCTGATATGGTTCGAATCATGGAAATTGCGGAGAAGTATCACCTCGTCATTGTGGAAGATGCGTGTCAAAGTTTGGGCGCAACTCTAAATGGGAAGAGTGCAGGTTCATGGGGTTTAAGCGGGTGTTGGAGTTTTTATCCCTTCAAAATTTTAGGGGGGTACGGTGATGGCGGTGCAATCACCACCAACGACCCGGATGTCGCCCTATTTGCACGAAGAATGCGTTATAACGGTGAAGATCGTGAGACGGGAGAATATCATGGTCATGGTTTTACCTGTCTTTTAGATAATCTTCAGGCTGCATTCCTTGATGTAAAACTACGTCATCTCCCTGGATGGATTACCCGTAGAAAAGAGATTGCTCAAGAATATCGTAATACCCTTTCAGATATCTCTGATCTCGTCCTTCCTCATTACGATGACCCGCGTTACGACGATATTTTTCAAAACTATACGGTTCGCTCTAAACAAGGGAACGACTTTTCTGAATATCTCAAAAAGAATGGCGTTGAAGTACTCACGCAATTTAGGAAACCCTATTACAAACATAAAGCGCTGAAGTTGAATGATAGGGGATTTACTGAAACCGAAGACCTTAGCCGTGAGGTCTGCTCTCTCCCCATAAATGTCGAAATGGATGATGATCAAGTGGTGTATGTTATTGAAATCGTACGATCGTTTTACAAAAAATAATGAATCAGAACGATTTAAAGTCTAGGAAGTGAAGCCTCTATCAAAAGCAACCGAATTATTTTCCGAATCGGCGATCCGAGAGATGACAAGGATTTGTGATGCGGCAGGAGGATACAACCTTTCCCAAGGTTTCCCAGATTTTGAAAGCCCACAGGCATTAAAAGATGCCGCAATCTCAGCAATTAAAAAAGGCTATAATCAATACTCGGTTACCTTTGGGGAGCCTGAATTACGTGAAGCAATTCGCATGAAAGCGGCATCGTATAACAAGATTCAATGTCATACTGAAACCGATATTACCGTGACATGCGGTTCAACCGAGGCAATGATTGCCACCCTAAAGGCGATCATGAACCCGGGTGATGAATTGATCCTCTTCGAACCCTATTATGAAAATTATGGTCCGGGAGGGATTCTCTCGGGCGCGAGTCCTCGTTACGTGAGATTAACTCCACCTCATTGGTCTTTTTCAAGGGAAGCTCTTTCAGCGGTTTTTAACGAAAAAACCAAGGCAATTATTATTAATACGCCCAATAACCCCACCGGAAAAGTTTTTAACCGGGGAGAATTGGCGTTTATTGCGGGTCTTTGTAACAAGTGGGACGTTTACGCCATTACGGACGAGATTTACGAACACATTGTCTATGACGGTGCTGAGCATGTTTCACTCGCGTCAATTCCAGGGATGGCAGATCGTACCATTACCATTAATTCGATTTCAAAAACTTATTCTGTGACAGGTTGGCGGGTCGGTTGGGCCATTGCAGAGGCATCGATTAGCCAGCGGATCAGAAAAGTGCATGATTTTCTCACCGTGGGGGCTCCGACGCCCTTTCAACATGCAGCAGTGGCTGCCTTAGCCTCTCCAGAGAAATATTACATCGATTTAAGAAAACATTATGAAGAAGCGAGGCAATTTCTTGTCGATGTTTTGCAAAAAGTGGGTTTTAAATGCAGGTTTCCGCAAGGGTCATATTACATCATGGCAGATACAACCGAGTTGATGTCTCACTTAGGAGTTGACAATGATGTGGCCTTCGCTCAGAAACTGATTGAAGCCGTCGGGGTGGCAACGGTCCCTGGTTCTTCTTTTTACTCCTTTCCTGAAGGTGGACGAAGAGAAGTCCGTTTTTGTTTTTGCAAAAAATGGGAGACCTTGTATGCTGTTGAAAAGGCGCTGAAGCACTTAATCGATTAGGTCTGAATGCTTTATGACGTCATCTGAATTGGCCCTGAAAATCCGTAAACATGCGCTAGAGATGACGCATCTGGGGCAGAGTTCCCATGTCGCCTCCATCCTCTCTATGGCGGATATCCTTGCAGTACTCTACGGACAAGTTCTTGAGAAAAGGCCGAAAGAACCAAAATGGCCGAAGCGGGATCGTTTTATTTTGAGTAAAGGTCATGCCGGTGCGGGTGTCTATGCGGCTTTGGCCGAAACAGGTTATTTCCCGCCTGAAGACCTCAAAAACTATTATTCAAATGGAAGCAAATTTTCCGGACATATCTCCCATATTGGGATTCCAGGTGTTGAGTTATCGACTGGATCATTAGGGCATGGTCTTT
Source organism: Nitrospirota bacterium (assembly GCA_029261135.1). GTDB lineage: Bacteria > Nitrospirota > Nitrospiria > SBBL01 > JAADHI01 > JAADHI01. The sequence goes on along the minus strand of JAJDBX010000018.1, from coordinate 126,681 downwards.
CCGTTGGTGCGGGCATGGCTTTTGCTGCAAGGCTTGATTCAAAAAAACACCGTCATTTTGTTTTAATGAGCGATGGGGAATGTGACGAAGGCTCCAATTGGGAAGCGATCCTTTTTGCATCGCACCATAAGCTATCAAACCTGATTGCAATTATTGATTACAACAAAATTCAAAGCTTGGACACGGTGGGTAAAACCCTTAACTTAGAACCATTTGTCGACAAATGGCGTGCCTTTGGTTGGAATACGACAGAAGTAGATGGACATGATCATGAGGCATTGGTTCAGGGTTTAGAAATTGATCCAGTAAAGAATATTCAGCCGAGCTGTATCATCGCCCATACCACAAAAGGCAAAGGCGTTTCTTTTATGGAGAACAGTGTGCTTTGGCATTACAGAAGCCCTCAGGGCGAAGAGTATGAAAACGCGATGAATGAGTTGAATCAGTCTTAATATGAGAGACCATTTTGTCGAAGCATTATACAAAGTTGCAAACTTAGATCAGAACGTCTTGTTAATGACAGGTGATCTTGGATTTGGGGTGCTGTCGAAGTTTTCAAAGAAATTTTCCAGCCAATATTTGAATGTGGGCATTGCAGAGCAAAATATGGCAGGATTGGCGACAGGGATGGCGCTTGAGGGAAAAACAGTTTTTATCTATTCTATTGCCAATTTTCCGACCCTACGTTGTTTAGAGCAAATTCGAAATGATATTTGTTACCACAAAGCCAATGTTAAAATCGTGGCCATCGGATGTGGATTGAGTTATGGTGCTCTCGGTATCAGTCATCATGCAACGGAAGATATGGCGATCATGCGATCATTGCCTGAGATGACGGTCGTTGCTCCAGGAGATACGGTCGAAGCAGCGGCGGCGACTTATGCGGTTTACGAGAAACCCGGCCCCTCTTACCTTCGTTTAGGGCGCGGTGGAGAGCCAAAGGTGCATGAGAAAGGAATTTCTTTTGAGATTGGAAAGGCGATTCGACTTTTTGAAGGGAATGATATCTTGTTGATTTCGACTGGAGGGATTTTAAAAAATGTGGTCGAGGCGAGGAAGCTGCTCTGTCAAAAAGGGTTTAGTGTGGCGCTTTATAGTATGCATACCCTGAAGCCTTTTGATCGCGTTGCTGTAGAGGAAGCCGCGCAACGAGTACCGCTTATTGTGACGATTGAAGAGCACAGTATTACAGGGGGTTTGGGTAGTGCCGTTTCAGAAGTACTTGCAGAGCTTTCAGGGAAAAAAACGAGACTCAAAAGGCTAGGCTTAGGTTCAGGTTTTTCGAGTATTGTGGGGGATCAGGAATACTTGAGAAATATTTATGGTTTATCAGTGCATAAGATTGTTGAAGCGGTAGAAGAAGCGTATCAGGCACAAGTCTGAACCTTCGGTCTTACTCAAAAATATAAGTCCCTCCTAAATTAATAATATAATCAGGTGACTCTTGATTTAAGCCGAAGCCGACGGTGGTGTCGATCTTGATATCCTCTCGTGCTCGCAGCGAAAACCCGCCCATGGCAACCGAGGTATCGGGTGTCGTCGGGGAAGAGCTGCTGGTATCGGATTGCCCAAAAATCTCAGCAATGAGTTGTAAGGGGCTGTCTGTCACATTAAAATTTAAACCGAGGGCGTAGCGAACCTGGTCAGATTTGTTGCCGCTCTCAGGATTCCCGATAAAATAATATCCGAAATTGATATGGGCGGTTGCAGGAGAGAACGTTTTGCTGGCAATGGCTAAAAATCCGATATCAACGACTCCGGTTGTTCCAAGGAGGGACTCTTTTCCTGCTGTTGGAAACTTAATAATCATTTGACCTGCAATGGAAAGCGGGTTTGCCACCCTGCCTTTGATAAATCTAATTTTTGTTTTGAGGAGCAGATCGCCCAGCCTGTTTTTATTTTGCCCATTGTTACTGACAAAAAGTAAAGGGGCTTCAAGATCCAACTCTAAATTTTGAATAAGGCCATAGCGAAGTCCAACGTTCAATTCTGTTCTTTTATGGTTTGTCGATAGGCGGTTCAGTGTCAAGCCGCTTTCGAGCCGATAGGTGCCTCTTTGTGTCGGGATAGCGGTTTCAAGCCTTAAAAACGGGCGTTCGGCCAGCGCAATATTCGGAATCAAAATCACCAAAGAGAAGAGGATTATTTTAAGAAAATGTATTTTCACAGGGCATATAGTACGTATCCCTCGGAGAGCTGTCAAGCCTCAGTGAGGAATGATCTTGGTTGTGAAAAGACGCACTCTTTTCTTGACATGAGGTCTTGTCTGTCGATAAAAATAGACCGATGAATCATGAAAAAGAAAAATCAAAGCTTGTGATTGTCCTGGCCATGCACGGCACCCCTCCAAAGGATTTCCCGAAGAGTGAACGCAAAGCCTTGTTTGATTTACGCACTTTGATCAAGCATGGAGAAGTGAGCGAAAAAGAGATATTGCAGCAACATGATCTCTTGGATTTGAAAATGCGTCAGTGGCCGCGCACAAAAGAAAATGATCCTTTCCATTTTGGATCGATGACGCTTGGGCATGATCTTGCGTCTCAGTCGGGGTGTCCGGTGATTGTGGGGTTTAATGAATTTTGTGCGCCGGATCTTGATCAAGCGATCAGCGAAGCGGTGGGTTTGACGGAAGAAAAGGTCGTGGTGACGACCCCGATGATGACACGGGGGGGGGGACACTCAAAAGGAGATATCCCGGAAGCCATTGCACGTGTGCAAAAAGAATATCCCTCAGCCGAGATACTTTATGCATGGCCTTTTCCAGTCTCGGAAATTGCCGTATTTCTTTCCAATCAGATTCAGTCTTTCCTGAAATTATACTGATGAATTAAAGTCAGCCTTCCCGATCCTGCGAAGTCATGAGGGGGAGTCCATTTTCGATTTTATCGGATTTCGTTGGTTTCGGTTGAGGATATTTGAATATTTTTTCTTCGTAGTTTTTGACGATGACTTCGTCATCGTCAATGTGGAGCAAGGTGCCTTCCGGCAAAATTGCGACTTTTCCGCCGCCTTGCGGCGCATCAATGACAAAATGGGGAACAGCCATCCCGGAGGTATGCCCTCGAAGCGCGGAAATAATCTCCAAGCCTTTTTCAACGCGGGTTCTAAAATGCTTCGTGCCGCGAACCAGGTCTGCCTGATAAATATAATAGGGCTTTACGCGGATCGCCAGAAGCTTTTGCATCAGCGACTTCATCACCTGGGGGTCGTCATTAATTCCTTCCATTAACACCGTTTGGCTGCCCAGGGGAATCCCTGCATCAGCCAGCATGCCACAGGCTTGCGTGACTTCTGGAGTGATTTCGTCTGGATGGTTAAAGTGCAGGTTCATGTAAAGTGGGTGATATTTTTTGACCATGTCGCAAAATGCTTGTGTGATCCGAGACGGCAAGGTGCCCGGAACACGGGTGCCCAGGCGAATAATTTCCAAATGTGGAATACCTCTCAGGGCAGAAAGAATGCGTTCAAGGAGCTTATCCACCACCATTAACGGATCGCCCCCGGAAAAGATGATGTCACGAATTTCAGTATGGGCTGAAATGTAGGCCACGACTTTATCCAGGTTTTCGGGAGTGAGTGTCCCGGGAGATCCGACGAAGCGTTTTCGTGTGCAAAATCGGCAGTAGATCGGGCATTGATTGGTCACAAAAAGAAGCACACGATCTGGATAACGGTGCACCAAACCGGGGACGGGACTGTCTTTTTCTTCGTGAAGGGGATCTTCTGCCTCACAACCCGTTTCTGGGTAGGCTTCATCAACAGTAGGGATCACCTGTAAGGCAATGGCATCGCCTTTGTCCTTGATTTGCTTTAGGAGATAAGGGGTGATCCGCATCGGATATTCTTTCACAATATCACGGATCGGATCGGCAGGGACGCCCAATACCTTTTCAAGGCTGTCTACATCATGAATGCTTTCTTTAAGATCCTTTTGCCATTGATCCACTACGAATAATCTCCCATGAGTGAATGCGTCCTTTCAGGTGTCCATCTTTTTTTATTTGCCATATTTGTCATCCAGATAAGAAATGATCTTGTTTTCATCATCGAATACCTGGTCTTCGTCTACCAGGACGGGGACGGTATATTGTCCCGAAACCTCAAAAACTTCCTGACGCATATGCTGCATCGGTGGAACTTCTATTTTGTCATAGGTCAGTCCAAGGCTGTCAAGTTTTTCTCGAACCATCACGCAGTAGGGGCAGTATTCCATGTTGTATAGCTTCAAAACTCCTCCAAAATTAAAATAAAGAAACGCTACATGGCGCCATGATGGCATCCACCATGCCGTGGATTAGTTTTTTCTCCAAAGAGCAGACTGTGGCCAATACCCCTGCCAAATGCGCTTCTTTTCCTTCAATAAAGTAATAGGGTGAGAGACGGGCTCGCCCTTCCATCTCAATGAGTTGGTCTTTTTCAAAATGATAGTATTCTAATCGCAGCTTTTTCCCTTTGTGAAATTCTTGGAGAATGTAAGGTGTGGTCTTAAATCGGGCTAATGCATGATCAATCGACACTTGCCAATCTTTTTCTGAAAGATCGTGTCCCACAGAAACGCCTCGGCTGCCCCAGGCCAATTCTGAAAAACCGGACGGCTTGATGGCAAATTCTCGCTCTTTCTTGGAAGCCTTCCCCAATTGGCGAAAATCAGACAGGGGATGACCCGAAAGCATCAAATCTGGAATCAGGGCGTGGGGCGGGACTTCAGTGGGATCCATAATCCAGGTTTTCGGGAAAATTTCCTGAAGCACCTCATGACATTCTGCTCCTAAATGGCGATGCCAAAAAGTTTGGAGCTCTGGATGATGAAAAAGGGCAAAGAGGCTCTTTTCTTCAAGATGAGCCTTTGCTGGCGGGGTAAGGATGACTTGTTTCTTTTTTGCGGCATAGAGCATGAGTTCTGATTTTGGAATGTTTTTGAGGTCAAAAAGTTCAAAAAATCGATAAAGTACATCAACCTGTCTTTTTTCTCCATCTACTTCAACCCAGAGACCTTCTTCCGTAAAAATAACGGATTTGGGGATAACAACGACGGTCAAAAGGCCCCGTTTTTTGAGGGCTTTTGTGAGCCAGAGCATCTCGGGGCGATAACTTTTAGATTCTTCGGAGACCACAATCACTAAAAAGGGATTGGGATTGTCGCTCATTGCCCGGATCATCCGCTCAAAGCCGATGACCATCCCATCCTGCCCGCCGACCAAAGAAGCTCCGTCTTTTAAGGTGGCATGATAAGCCGCCGAGAGTGCTGCCGTTTGGCCCATCCCGCCGGGCACAGCATCCAGTTCTGTCGCGATCATCCCTGTTTCTGTGGGAATGAGATCTGGGCGAATGATCTGCGGGAGATCTCGTTTAAAACGGTTCATTCGGGCGTATTCAGTCACCGACTCCGGTTTCCCAATGTTCAGATAGGCGGCAACCCAAGGGGGCGCTAGTCCATTAAGACTTTCGTAATAGAGGCGATTACTGGCTTCATAAAAAGTGAGAAGGTGTTTGCCGAGTGATTTAAGGAAAAGCGTCTCCTCTTTCGAAAGAGGATAAGGGCTTGTCGCGATACGCCAAAGATCGTTACTTTGATTTGGGTCAGTGCCATCAGATGCCGAATTTTGAAAGGTTCGATAGATTCCCCCTTCCTGCAGGTCGGCTCTGATCGCGGTGCAGTCGTTGATCCGCTGCTGCGCCAATATACTGAGAGAGAGGGTACTGTTAGCGGCCAAGGTTTCCGTTCTCGATATAGGTCATGTGGGTCAATATAGCACTGGAAAAAGTGGGTCTGCAAGTTTGATTCGGTGTTTTTTGGTGATGGGAAATGAAAGAATTGTTCCGGATAAGCTTTGAAAAATGGATCTAAATTTTCCGCCAAGTGTTTAAACACTTGGCGGAAAAAGTATTTAGAATGCAATTTGATACTGTGTTCTAATGCGTTGATCGTCGGTATTGTTCACATCTGATGAAATATTGGATAGATCAATCTGAAGCTTGCGTCGATGTCCGGCAAAGAAGATGTTCAGCCCGAGGGTTAGTTCTTCAAGGTTATTGTCGCCCCCTTCTGGATTGACGACTGCATAACGTGCGGCCACTTCCGTTTTTTCTGGCACGATGAAAATCCCGCCTTGAAGGTAGAAGCCACGTGCATCAGTATTTCCTTTGACGCTACGCGAATAATATTCTCCTTGGAGTGATCGTCCCTGGTGTTTAAAGGCTGCCTCTAGTGCGAGGGTGCGTGCAGAGCCGGGTGTTGTGCCATCCGTATTACCTGCATCATATGCAAAACCACCCCCGACAGAAAGAAGCTTTTGTTGGGTATTTGCGACGTCTGACTCAGAGATTGACATCGGCCCGAAAGGGTTGAATACAATTCGTGCCACGGAGAGGTATTGTGTGTTGTCATTGTTGCCGGGTTGATTAATGCCGTTTCCATTAAAGAAACCCACAAAATATTGTAGATGATGGTCGTCCCGTGAGCCGTTCATCATAATCCCGATATCTCTGGCATTGGCCTGATTCGCGTTGAATGCCTTGGACGCCCGTGAGGCATCCACAAACTGAAGGTCGCCAAAAAAAGCCATTTGCTGACGGTTGAATGGAACTTTAAATTGTCCGAGGCGCACCTTGACGTTTTTATAATGTTTAATGTCAATCGCGAAATCTTTTAGTGAGACCTCTTTGGTTCCAGCCGTATTATTGGGGTCAGCAAGTTCCAACTGGATGACGTAAGCAAACTTCGGGCTATACATAAAGCCAGACCAGCGCAGCCGCCCCTTGGCGACCTTAAAGGAAGAGGTGTTGGGTGCATTTTCATTATCGATATATTCATGCTGGAATTGAATCCATGCGCCAAACTTCATTTCAAATTGGTCTTTTGCATTGATTAAAAACCCGTTGTCATAGCCTACTTTGATGCCATCTTTTTCAAGGAACATCGTGGCTCCTTCCGCAACGTTTTGTCTCGGAAGGAGGAAGAGTAATATTAAAAGACTTAGGGTGATTCCTTTTTTCATGTCTTGCCTCACTTTCATGTGTTTATTTTGATGTTGGGAATTGGATTTTTAAAATGGTCTTTATTTGGCGGGTTTGCAATATCTATTTTCTGAATTTTCGGACGATACTTAATTTGAGAAACAAAGTCAATTGTACTTATTGATAAATGCTTGGAATAGACCGGAGTGGACAGTCGGAGCAACTTGCTGTTTTCTTGCAATAGATTTTGGCCGTTTTAACGATGAGGGCATGGTATTCATTGAAGGTTTGCGTGTGATGATTTTGTTGTGACGTAAAGTAATCTTGTATATTTTCATATGAGGCCTTGTCATCAATGAGGCAATGTCTCGAAAAAATGCGTTTGGTGTATGCGTCGATGACGAAAACAGGATGTTTCCCGGCATAAAGGAGAATAGAATCAACCGTTTCAGGGCCAAGCCCATTGAGGGTAAGTAGGTTTTCCCTCAAAACTTCAACAGGTTCTGAAAACATTTGATCGAGTGATCCTTCATAATTGGTAAAAATGAATGAGGTGATTGTTTTTAAGCGTCGTACTTTTTGATTAAAAAAACCACTGGAACGGATGAGTGTGCCCAGCTTTTCTTGGGGAATATTCAAAATTGCCTCCAGCGTGAGGCAATTGTTTTTCCGGAGTTCTGTGATGGCCGTTTCAACATTGGTCCATGCGGTGTTTTGCGTGAGGATTGCGCCGATGATGACCTCGAAAGGACTTTCAGCGGGCCACCAATGTTGTGGGCCAAAATGGGCGTAAAGCTTTTGGTAGATCTCTTCTACAATGGAGGGCTTAGAAGCCTTATATCGGCTTTGTGTTTTCATGAAGCCATTTTAGGTACGCTTCTGACCCGGAGACGATGGGTAGGGCGATGATCTCGGGGATTTCATTACTGTGGCCTTTTTTGACGGTGGCCGATAATTTTTCGAAAAGGGACGAACGGCTTTTTAGAATTATCAGACATTCCGTTTCTTTGCATGTTCTCCCTTTCCAAGAAAAAATGGAGGTGATTTGCGGGAGGATATTGGCGCAGGCGGCTAATTTTTGTTCCACGAGAGCAGTCCCAATTTTTTCGGCTTCTTCTTTTGATGCGGTGGTGATGAATACGACAATTTCGTCCATAATGAGATTCTCCGAAGGAACGAGACCATATATAAAAGGATCTCATTAAAAAAACAAGCAAGAAGAAGCGTTGACATTGCCTTATGTGTTTGTTAGTTCATTTCTGATGAAAGTAAATTCTAAACTGCATTATATCGAATGTGGATCGGGGCCGCCCTTACTTTTATTACATGGCCTTTTTGATTCACTCGAAACCTGGGAGCGTCTGATCCCCTACCTTTCTGAGCAATTTACAGTCTACGCGTTCGATTTGCCCGGTTTTGGTTTAACCCCGCTTCCCGAAGATTGGCAGGAGAGTTTGTCTGGCATGGTTATGGCGGTGCTTCATTTTTTAGAGGATAAAGCGATCAATCGCATTTCTTTGGTCGGGAGCTCAATGGGGGGCAGTTTGTCGCTCATGCTTGCAGGGCATGAGCTGGCGCGAATCGAGAAAATTGTTCTTTTAAATCCTTATGGACTCCCCGATCTGCCTTTTGCCGCACGGAATGCGAGTCGCCCGGTCTTGGGTCGCTTGCTACCTTATTTATTAAACAAGCAGGCCATCCAAAAATGTGCCAAGTCGATCTTTTCCCGATCCTTGTATAACCAAGGTATTTTAACTGAATCGCTTATCAATCGGGTTGTTCGGCCCTTTTCGACGCTTCAACAACGTAAAAACCTCTTTCGATTTTTGAGAGGCATTTCGATTGATCAAATCAAAAATATTGATGTCTTGCTTCCCAAGCTACAGCAGTCTATCCTGATTTTATGGGGAGAAAATGACCGTTGGCTTTCAGAGCGTCATGGTTTGTATCTACACGGACGCTTACCCAATTCAACATTGATTAAGCTCTCTAACTGTGGGCACCTTCCGCAGATGGATCAACCCGCTGTTGTGGCAGAGGCATTGATTTCTTTTTTATCGGAGTAAATCGAGCAGGCCATAAAATTGGAAGAAAGGGCTATTTTATTCCGAAATGGGGGTTTGTGATTGACATTGGCAGGGGTGAAAGCGTATGATTTCCCAATTGCTGTTCATCGGAATTGAACAGCTGGACGATGGCGTCCTGCTCCAAAATTTATTGTTTTTGGAATGGGGCGTTTTTTTTTGCCCTCACCTAAACCGTTTTTTTTCAACATATTTTTGATTGTTTTTGTAGGAAGTGCTCCATATGTCAGGTGACCTAAAGTCCAATCCATTGATTGGTGCAAGTCCCGTCATGAATGAGATTGTCAATGACCTGACGCTGGTTGGACGAAGCAAGGCCACTGTTTTGATTCGAGGGGAAAGTGGGACCGGCAAGGAACTGATGGCGAAATTGATTCATGAACGTAGCCCGCGGGTGAATCAGCCCTTTATTAAAGTGAACTGTGCTGCGCTATCGGAGACGCTCATTGAAAGTGAACTGTTTGGCCATGAAAAAGGTGCGTTTACCGGCGCAATACAAATGCGGAAGGGACGTTTTGAATTGGCGGATGGCGGGACGATTTTTCTCGATGAAGTCGGGGATCTTCCTTTGTCGGTTCAGGTCAAGTTGTTACGTGTGTTACAGGAGATGACTTTCGAACGCGTCGGCGGGATGCAGAGCTTGTCTGTGGATGTGCGTGTGATTGCGGCGACGCACCGTGACCTCGAAAAAGCAATCGTCGATGGAACCTATCGACAGGATTTATACTACCGCTTGAGTGTGATCCCCATTCTTGTGCCGCCCCTTCGAGACAGAGTGGAAGATATGCTGCCCTTGGCCGAACATTTTATCGGAAAATTTAATCGAGAAAATCAAAAAGAAGTGGTGCTTTCAGATGAAATGAAAGACCTGCTGCTCCGGTATCACTGGCCGGGTAATGTGCGAGAGTTAGAAAACTGTATGGAGCGCCTCGTAGTGCTTGCGCGCGAAGGAAGGGTCACACTGAAAAATATCCCGAAAGGGATGGAAGCCTATTTTAATGATATTCAAGAAGTGAGTTTGAAGTCTGTCCGAAAAAATAATGAGGGGACTTTATCGGATTCAATACAAGACATTGAAAAAGACGCACTATTAGAGGCTTTAGAGCGCTGTGCATGGGTGCAGGCCAAAGCGGGACGACTCCTGGGATTAACGCCCCGGCAGGTTGCTTATAAGATTAAAAAATACCATCTTTCTCCTATGGAGACGGTATGACAGAATAGAATGTTTTTCGAGTGAGTGATGAAATCGACGTAAGGGATTTTTTTGATCAAAAATAAAGATGGAATTTCTGCTTGTTTTGAAGAGGGTTTTTTGTTACGATGCGCGCGTCTGCTGTCTGAAGAGCATTTTAAAATCTAGATGGTAGGGACAGAAGTTAAGTGATGAACCATCTTTAATGGATATCAATTACGACACGATTTCAACTCAAGAAAGATTTAGAGACTAAGGAGAAATTTGAATGAAAAAGAACAATAGTGTTCTGCGTGTATTGATGACAGGTTTGCTGGTTGTCAGCGCGGCTGGAATTGGCCATGCAGGCGACCTGATGGTAAGTGGTTTTGGTTCGATTGATTTTGATTTAACAGACGAAGCTCAAGATAATCAGTGCTCGAATCCCGCAGGTACGGCAAATTCGACGAATTGTGACGAGCTGCAGTTTAGCGCCTCATCCGTCGAAGTTGATTTTGAGAAAAAGGCGGGTGCGGTGACCGTGCGCTTGGATCTTGATTTTAATGGTGCGGCAAACAACGCTGGGGGCGATGACGTTGAGCAAATGAAATTTGATTGGGCGCTTCCAATCGCTTCGGAGTTTGGACTGAACTTAACCGGTGGTATTTTCAATTCCCCTGTAGGCTTTGAATCACAAGATTCACCTGACAAACTCCAGATCTCTAACGGCCAGCTTTTTGGTCTGGTGCCTTCAAACTTGGTCGGGTTGCAGCTTTCGGGTGGAGCCGATATGGTGAGCGGAAGTGTCATCTTTGCAAACGACTGGCAAGACTCCGGCGGTGCGGGTCCAAACCCAGGAACCCTTGGGGAAGAGAATACCTTTGGTGCAACTTTTGCGATTAACCCCATGCCTGAGGCGGGATTATCCATTGGCTACCTTGATTCAGCGGCAAAGTCAGCCACTCAGCACGAAGCCCTTGTTGATGTGGTTGTTTCAGGAACCGTGATGCCGTCTATGGATCTTTCTCTTCTTTATGCACTAGAGTTTGTTTCAAATGAAAAGAATGATGGCGTTGGCCTTACTCTCCATGCGAAACATGGCAAACATGGATTGACTGTCCGTTACGACCAAGTTGATTGCGATAATACTTCGAATCAGAACAACTGTCTTTCAACATCAAACGGCCAAGAACCAACAACCCTTACGGTTGCAGCTATGTGCAGCCTGGAAGAAAATCTCAAATTAAAACTTGAGTGGAAAGATACTGATACAGATGTCGCTGGAACCAGCTCGACTGATGCAATTACACTGCAGTTTGTTGCATTGTTCTAAGCCTTAGATTTTTCTGTGTTATTACTCCGCATCCCCAAAAAGGGGATGCGGAGTAATAACAATGGTTTATCGTGAATCTCTTTAATTAAATGGAGGAATTTCTAGTTCCTCCATTTAATTAAAGGGAAATCAACAGTCCACGACGGTAAGCTCAATGAAGAGCAACAAATAGGCTCAATGGGGAGTATGTATATGAATTTTAACAACCATATTAAAGGAGCAATAAATGAAAGAGAAAAGACTTTTCAATTATATTGCCCCCTCCCTAGCCTTGGTGCTTGCTTTGATCGCGCCAACAACTGTATTTGCGGGTGGGGTCTCTCATGAAATGTTTACTGCCAACAATACCTGGATGCTGGTTGCGACCTTCCTGGTCTTTATCATGCATCTCGGTTTTGCGACACTTGAATCCGGCCTGACACGGGCCAAAAATACCACTAACATCCTATTTAAAAATACCGCAATAGTCGCCATTGGTCTCTTGACCTATGCACTCTGCGGTTTTAATCTGATGTATCCAGGCGATTTTAACGGGTGGATCGGTTTTGCCGGTATCGGCATCAGCCTCCCTGCCGGAGATGCCGGTCTTATTGGTTATGCCGATGGCAATTATACCTATTACACCGACTTTATCTTTCAGGCCATGTTTGCTGCGACAGCCGCAACGATTATTTCCGGCGCGGTAGCGGAACGGGTCAAGTTAAGCTCTTTTCTGATTTTTTCGACGATTTATGTTGCGATTGTCTACCCCATTGTGGGTTCCTGGAAATGGGGCGGCGGCTGGTTGGACGCTATGGGTTTTTATGATTTTGCGGGTTCAACCTTAGTGCACGGTGTTGGCGGCTGGGGCGCATTGGCTTGTGTCTTTGTCCTCGGGCCGCGCCTTGGGAAATATGTCAATGGTCAAATCAAACCTATTCTGGGACATAGCATGCCTTTGGCCACAGTTGGGGTTTTTCTCCTCTGGCTCGGATGGTTCGGGTTTAATGGCGGATCTGTTCTTTCTGCCGATCCTGGTGCAGTATCCCTTGTTTTTGTGACCACCAGCCTTGCGGCTGCAGCCGGCGTCATTAGTTCAATGCTGACGTCTTGGATGGTGCAAAAAAAGCCCGATCTTTCAATGATTTTGAATGGTAGCCTTGCCGGACTGGTTGGGATTACAGCGGGTGCGGATACGGTTTCAGTGTCCGCCTCTATTATCATTGGTTTGATTGCAGGTGTGATCGTGGTCTTTTCTGTCATGTTTTTTGACAAAATCAAAATTGATGACCCCGTCGGGGCCCTTTCTGTTCATCTTGTTTGTGGTATATGGGGTACTCTTGCCGTGGGTATTTTTAGCACGAATCCTGATCATAAACTTTGGGTTCAACTCGTGGGTGTGATTGCATATGGTGTTACCTGTTTTGCTGCCGCCTTTGGTATTTTCTTCGCGCTCAAAGGCATGATGGGTGTGCGTGTGACCGAGCAGGAAGAAATGGAAGGCCTGGATATGCATGAACATGGCGTAGCCGCCTACAATGGTTTTCAGACAACGAATCAATAAGCTTCTTATCAGTTGATTTGAAAACCGATTGTTGCAAAAGGAGACAATGATGAAAAAAATAGAGGCAATTATTAAACCTTTTAAACTGGAAGAAGCCAAAAAAGCCCTCTCAGAGGTTGGAATTGTGGGTATGACTATTAGTGAAGTCAAGGGATTTGGTCGTCAGAAAGGTCATAAAGAACATTACCGCGGCGCGGAGTATGCGATCGAATTTGTACCTAAAATTAAGTTGGAAATTGCCGTTTCGGATGCGGATGAAGAGAAGGTGGTTCAAGCCTTGTTGTCGTCGGCCAAGACGGGCTCGATCGGGGATGGAAAAATCTTTGTCACATCCCTGAGCGAAGTGGTACGAATTCGTACGGGCGAGATGGGCGACAATGCCCTGTAATTTACTCAGCCCTTCATAATTGATGTTACCCTGTTGGGGAGATTCCATGATTATTTTTTGGAATCTCCCCAACAATCTAGGGACCATCCTCCTATTTTTATCTCTTTACACAATCATACTTAAAGCTGGAGTTTCAAGATTTTAACCCTTCCCGCTTTCAATTAAAGCGATGGTGTCTCGCTCATTTTTTTCGCATAAATCTTGTATTTTTACAGTCTTGTTTTAATCCAAAAATATCCATCATTCTGCCTAAAGCCTCGGGTTTATTGACAAAATAGGTCTTGATGCTATAGTTATGATACCTAATTGACATTTTTATTCATATTGGGGATGAAGCAGTTTCATTCATAGGTATGCTGACAACACTAATCATAATTTTTCTTCCTTTTGCAGCATCTTTACTGATCCTATTTTTGTCCCCCTGGCTTCAAAAAATAGAACTTGGTAAAAAATTAGGGTGGGTCACGGCTCTTGTCCCCCTCATCTGTCTCTCGTCAATCCTTTCATTCATTCATCAGATCAACATAGAGGGGGCTTTAACCTTTCACATCCCATGGGTAGAGACCTATGGCATTGAACTTTCCTTCCTGATTGACGGATTGAGCATCCTGTTCGGGATTCTTATTTCAGGGATTGGCCTATTGGTGGTGATTTATTCCATTTGGTATCTCTCGGACAAGGAAGACAAGGTGAAGTTTTATCTCTACCTATTGATGTTTATGGGGGCGATGCTCGGGGTCGTTTTTTCAAACAATCTATTCGGGATGTTCACATTCTGGGAACTCACCAGTATCAGTTCTTTTCTCCTTATCGGGTTTTGGCACAACAAAGAGACCTCACGCTACGGTGCCATGAAAGCACTTGTGATTACAGGCGTGGGAGGCATTGCCATGCTGGCGGGTTTTATTCTGCTCTATTCCATCACAGGCACCTTCGATGTCTCAAAGATCCTAACCATGGGTGATGTGATTCGAAGCAGCAGTTTATATATGCCCGCACTCTTTCTCATTTTCTTAGGATGTGCGACAAAATCCGCACAGTTTCCCTTTCACATCTGGTTACCCAATGCCATGGAAGCGCCGACGCCGGTGAGCGCCTACCTTCACTCCGCAACAATGGTCAAGGCCGGGATCTTTTTGACCGCAAGACTTTCTCCTGCATTCTCGGGGACGGCTTTCTGGGTCTGTCTTGTGGGTGGTATCGGAATGACGACCATGCTGATCGGTGGACTTATGGCAATCCGACAGACCGATTTAAAAGCCTTGCTGGCCTATTCGACCATCAGTCAACTGGGCATGATTATGGCGATGCTGGGCTTCGGGACGCAGTACAGTTCTGAAGCAGCTGTCGTCCACATCATGAATCATGCGGCTTTTAAAGCGGCACTCTTTATGATCGTTGGCATTATTGATCATGGCTGCGGGACGCGTGATCTCACTTATGTGGGAAACCTTAAAAAGGAGATGCCGCATTCGTTTAAGGTGGCCTTTGTGGCTTGTCTCTCGATGGCGGGTTTGCCGATTTTCGGGGGTTTTATCAGCAAAGAGATGTTTTATGAATCGACCCTGCATATTCCTTTTGTCGGTATTCCTTACTTGATTCCTCTCATTGCTGTTTTTGCGAGCCTGTTCACCTTTGCCTATTCCTTTAAATTTTTAATCTGGGGATTTTTTACTGATGCGCCAGAACATCCGCCGCATCATCCCCATGAAGCGCCTGTATTGGGATTACTTTCCCCAGTAGTTTTAGCGACTGTGGTGATACTCTTAGGTCTTGTCCCTGGATTATTCAGCCACAGCATTCTTGAGCCTGCAGCGACCGCGATCACAGGACAGCCTGCAACACTTCATCTGGCTTTGTGGCATGGCGTGAATGCCCCGCTGATCATGAGCTTTTTTACCGTGGTTTTGGGGGTGCTTCTTTTTAAAAGATTGAAACAAGTCAACGCCGTTCAAAATCGCATCTCTGCTGTTCTGCCCTGGCTGAGTCCGAACTTCGTTTACAACAAAGGATTTTTAGAGGGGATTCCACCATTGACCCAGCGTTTTTTGCGACGCATTCAAAGTGGAAATTTAAAACATTATCTTTTTGTGATCATGTCTTTTTGGATGCTTTCGACCTTGTGGGTCTCTTTGTCAAAAGGATGGGTATTGAATCTCGATACCCTCCTAAAGACAGAGATGACCTTGGCGCAGGGCCTGACCTGTGTGCTCTTGATGGGAGCCGCTATCGCCACGAGCCTATTTGAAAATCGTATTTCAGCCATTCTATCACTCGGGATGACGGGCTTTCTGGTGGCGTTTTTCTATGTCCTGATGGGTGCGCCGGATCTGGCTTTGACGCAATTCTTGGTTGAAGCTGTTTCGGTGATTTTGATCTTGCTGGTCTTCCATTTTGTTCCCACCTATTTTGACGAAAAGCCCTCCCAAAGCACAAAAATGGCCGACATCACACTCTCTGCCGTGGTGGGTGTCGTCATGACGTTTTATATGTTGATGGTGATGGACAGCCATCTGACCGAGTCGATTGCCCATTATTATCTGGAAGCCAGCGAAAAACTGGCGGGGGGTCGAAATGTGGTCAATGTGGTCATCGTTGATTTCCGGGGTTTTGACACCATGTTTGAAATCGCCGTTTTTTCCATTGCGATCCTAGGAATCTATGCCATGTTGCGACTTAAAAAGAAAGCGAAGCCTGTTCAAGAGGGAGCCCCTTCGAAATGACCTCACTGATTTTTCAGACGATCACACGCTTGGTCTCTCCAATTTTAATGATCTTTTCTCTTTATCTCTTATTCAGAGGGCATCAATTACCGGGAGGGGGTTTTATTGCAGGACTCATGACCTCTGCCGGACTGGTGCTGATTTACCTGGCCTATGGCTGTGAACGCTTTGATTGGCGCAATCGAAGCCGATTTTTCTACTACCTTTTTTCGGGAGGCTTGGCGCTTTCTTTTCTCACAGGGCTTGCCGGATTATTTGTCGGAGGCTTTTTTCTAAAAAGCGGGGTCGCCCATGTCCATATGCCGCTCATTAATGAAGAGTGGGAGTTTGCCTCCGCCGCTATTTTTGATCTCGGGGTCTATTTTGTGGTCTGCGGCGTGTGTGTGTCGCTCATGACTCTTTTGGGAGAAGAACGATGAAAATGTTATTGCCCTTGGTCATCGGCGTATTGTTCGCCTCCGGAACCTACCTGATCCTGCAAAAAAACATGCTCAAACTGGTGTTGGGGATCGGCCTTATTTCACACGCGGCAAATCTTATCCTGATCAGTTCAGGCTGGATTGGTCCGGGACAAGTCCCGATATTGGGACGAGACGAAACAAAGCCCTTTGTGGATCCCATTCCCCAGGCATTGGTGCTCACTGCAATCGTGATCGGTTTTGCCGCCATGGCCTTTATGCTGGTACTTGCGCTTCGCGTTTACAAAGACTTAAAAACCGCCAATATCGAAGAAATCAGAGGTCAGCGGGGATGAGCCACCTCTTAATCCTTCCCATCCTTATCCCTCTGGGAACAGCGATTTTACTCTTGTTGCTTCGCTTTGTTCCCGTGGCGCGGGGAATTCTTGTCGCAATATCCGCCCTTGCAATCATTGGGGTGAATATCTCATTGCTCTCAAAAATACAGGGTCAGGGTATTCAAATCTACCGGATCGGCGGCTGGGCACCGCCTTTCGGCATTGTCATGGTGGGTGATTTACTCAGTGGCATTATGTTGGTCTTGGGTTCTATTATCGCGATTTGCGCTCTATTTTACTCCTTTGGCTATTTGAAGAACGATGATCAGCATGCCATTTTTCAACCCCTCTTTTTCTTTTTGTGGACAGGAACGAACGGCGCTTTTTTAACCGGCGATATTTTTAATCTTTTTGTCATGTTTGAGATCATGTTGATGTCGATCTATAGTCTGCTCACCCTGCTCGGAGAAAAGAAACAAATCGAGGCCGGCATCAAACTCATTAGCATGGGCTTGTTGTCTTCCACCTTGTTTTTAGCCGCTGTGGGGGGCGTTTATGCTTTTGCCGGCACATTGAATATGGCTGATCTTGCCCTTAAGATTAAGCCTAACGTGGATCATCCCCTGGTCAGCGCAGCCGCAATGTTGTTTCTTGGGGTCTTTGGTTTAAAGGCGGCCATCATGCCACTCCATTTTTGGCTTCCAGATGTGCACTCTTCTGCCCCGACCCCGATCAGCGCCATGTTATCCGGTATTTTGATTAAGGTGGGGATTTACGCGATCATACGGGTGTTTTGTTTGATATTTGTCGATCTTCAGGGAACATTTCAGGTCTTTATTTTGACCTTGGCCTGCATCACGATGTTTGTCGGGGCGATGGGCGCACTGGCACAAACTGATCTGAAACGGCTCTTGGCTTACAGTAGTGTGAGTCAAATCGGGTATGTCCTAATGGGCGTTGGGTTTTTTACAGTGGCTGGAATGGGTGCTGCAATATTTTACACCATCAGCCACGGGATTATTAAGGCCTCGCTCTTTCTTGCTGCGGGTATTTTGAAAAAAATGAAAGGGACGGCAGAGATGTCTGAACATGGGAACATGATTAATATCTCGCCGCTTTTTACCCTCTTTTTTCTGATTAGTGTGGCAGGCCTCGGTGGCATCCCGCCATCCAGCGGGTTTTTTATGAAATTTCAACTGATCAAGGCGGGTCTCGACGGGGGATTTTATGTGCCGGTGGCCGTAGCGCTCGTGGTCAGTCTCTTCACACTTTTTTATCTCGTGAAGGCTTGGCAAAAGGTGTGTTTATTGGATCAAAAGGAAGCGCCCAAAATGCTTCCCACCTTTAATCTTCTGGCCCCTGTGGGTATCTTGGCGATCCTTTGCCTGGCACTGGGTTTTGCGGCGGAACCGATTATTACCCTAACGAATGCCGCCTCTCAACAGCTCTTTTCACCGGAACTTTATATTCAAGCCGTGATGGGTTCAATGTGATGCCGAAACATATTTCCCTCAATATTATTTTAGCGGTGATTTGGTGTTTGCTTCAGGAAAAGTTTGACCTTCCGGAGTTTGTCATCGGCGCAGTCTTGGGCTACTTGGTGATCTATCTACACAAAAGCATCTTGGATGATCAAAACACGCAGCGCCGTGTTCTATCGGCAAAAGATTATTTGGGTTTTTTAGCGAAGTCGCTTCGCTACATCATTATTTTTATGATCGAGGTGATCAAGGCCAATTTCGAAGTCGTTAAGATTGTGCTCTCACCAAAACTCAATATGACACCGGGAATTATTGCCTACAAAATGGATGTCGAAACAGATGCAGGGATTACCCTGCTCGCCAATTCCATCACCCTTACACCCGGCACACTCAGTGTGGATATTTCAGAGGATAAAAAAACTTTATATATTCATGCACTTCATATCGAAGATGCCAGAGAACTGGAACAATCGATTCGGGATTCACTTGAAAAGTATACAAAGGAGATCTTGGGATGATGGATCTTTATGCAAATATTGCCTTTATCGTTTTGGTGCTCTCCTTGTGTTTGTGTTTTTATCGCTTGTTGGTCGGGCCGAGTTTGCCGGATCGTGTTGTCGCGATGGATACCATCACAACGGTCATTATTGCCATGATTGCCGTCTATTGCATGAAAGTAAAGAGCGCTATCTTTTACGATGCGATTTTAGTTTTATCCATCCTGGGTTTTGTCGGTACGGTCTCAATGGCTAAGTTTTTAGGAAAAGGAGGTCGGATCTTTGGGGAGTGACGTCCTGACCTTGGTTTTTTTAATCCTGGGTCTGTTTTTTATTTTTGCGGGTTGTGTGGGCCTTTATCGTATGCCGGATGTTTTTTGCCGCATGCATGCCACGAGCAAGGCCACCACTTTGGGCCTCGTGTTTATCCTGATGGCCTCCTTTGTTCATCTTGGTTTCAGTGCCGTCGGGCTTAAAGCGATTCTGGCCATTGTTTTTGCCTTTCTGACGGCCCCTGTCGGGGCCCATCTTATTTCGAGAGCAGCCTATCAGCGCGGCGTTAAAATGCATGAGCGTTCGATTTCAGATGAGTTGAAAGAGCAATATCCTGAGTCCGCACTTTCAGAATCTCATCCGGATGGCGATTGATGTTTTAATTCACGACTTTCTTCGGTCGATTTTGCCGTAGGCCCTTCCTATTTCTAAACGAGTTCTGATAATAAAAGCGTGATATGATATTCTTCTAAGCGCGATTGCTCATCCTCCGTCTTTCTCACTTTTTAAAGCATTTTATGAACGAACAATGAAATCATCGACAGAGATTCTTGGAAACCTGCAATTCCTTTTTGATGAAAAACAGGAAGAAATCAAAGTATTTCATCAAAAAGGCGGAGGGGGCGCTGAGGTCGTCAAAGCTATTTCTAATTTGGCTGATACCCTCTTGCTGAAAGGGTTTCAATCCCTTGATCCAAGACAAGCCGAGCAATGGGGGGGAGCCTTAATTGCCCTGGGGGGTTACGGTCGTCAGGAACTTTCTCCCAGTTCAGATATTGACCTAATGTTTCTATATCCAGAAATGGAGCGCGAACAAACAGATCGCGCCACATCCGCGCTGCTCTGTTTACTTTGGGATTTGGGCTACAAAGTGGGGCACAGCACCAGAACGATTGAAGAGACCCTTTCGCTTGCCCGTAAAGACATTTTGATCGCAACATCCCTGTTGGAGTCTCGCTTTCTTTACGGAGATCGAACCCTTTTTAAAACCTTTCATGAGACTTATTATGCCAAGATTGTCGATAAGCGCATCAAGATCCTGCTTTCGGGTTTGAGCGAAGGAAGAGATGAGGGCCGACGGGAGTATGGCGGAACACCCTATGTGCTCGAACCCAATATAAAACAGAGTCCCGGTGGATTACGCGATATTCACTACCTGAAATGGGTGTCAGCTGCCCGCTATCACACGCATCACCTGCCTCAAATTCACCAATGGGGCTATCTTTCAAATATTGAGTATACGAGCCTGGTTCAGGCGCAAACTTTTTTTTGGAAGTTGAGGAACCACCTTCATTTTTTGGCAGGCAAAGCCTCAGATCACTTGACCATAGAGCTTCAGGAGGAGATCGGGCCCTTCTTTCAATTTGAAGATCGGCGTGGACTCATGCGCGCTTATTATCAACACACGGGAAGCGTCTTGGAAATTTCGAATCGCTTTATCCGGGAGGCTTATCCCATAAGCCGGGGGCAACGGTGGCGGCGTTCATGGCGGACACGCCAGGTTGCGCCGGGGTTTCAGATTTTTGCAGACGAACTCTCGATACAGTCTCCTAAACCCTTTCAGTTTTTTGATGACGATCAGAATATTCTGAGACTCTTTCTTTTATCGAAAACACGTTCGGTGCGGATTGCAGACGCTGCTTTAGAAACCATTTATCAGATTTCTGAAAAAAAGCGTGATCTTCCTCTATCTCCAAGTGCACTTTCATTGTTTAAAACATTGATGTCTGAGCCGGGAGGCATTGCAAAAACACTCCGTATTATGCATCGCACGCATTTTTTGTGGCGGATTATCCCTGCATTTGCCGAGGTCGATTGTTTGGTGCAGAAAAGTCGGTCGCATGCCTACACGGTGGACGAACACAGTTTTCGGGCCATTGAGATTGCTGAGCAGTTTCTCAACGAGGAAGGGCCTTATCAAGAGATTTATGCCGCAATACAAAAAAAAGACTTACTTCATCTGGCGCTTCTTTTACATGATATCGGAAAAGGTGGGGTGGAAGATCACAGTGAAGTCGGCGCACGGATTTCGGAATCTATTGCTCAGGGGCTGGGTTACCTTCAAAGTGAGCAGGAGGCGCTTGTTTTTTTAGTGCGCTCCCATTTAATGCTTTCAGAGGTGGCGCTGTATCGCGATTTTATGAATGAACCCGTTTTGCTGCAATTTACGAAACAGGTGGGCAGCATGAAAATACTGCGAAAGCTCTTTATCTTGACCAGTGCGGACATTAAAGCCACAGCCCCCGGCATGTGGACCAGTTGGAAAAAAGAACTTTTACTCAGTTTTTTTGAAGAAGCTTCAAAGGTCCTGGTGGGGGAAGTCTCTGATCCAGAACATAAAAAAGTGGAAGCGATTACAGAAAAACTTTACAAAGCGGCCCATGGGAAATACCCGGAGTCGTGGTTGAAAGAGATTCTGCGTACCTTAATTCCACGATATTACTTGATTACCCCATTTAAACAGGTTCTGTTTGATTTAGATCCCCTTTCACAACTCCATACGAATCCCATTCAAGTGGGTGTCCGTTATCAGCCGAAACAAGGGGTGACGGAATACACACTTTACACCTACGATTGGCTGACAGAAGGGATTTTTTCATCAATGGTGGGGGTTCTGTCTGCGAAAGGACTTCAGATTTTATCTGCCCAAGTGTTCACGCATCCCAATGGCATGGTGATTGATGCCTTTAAAGTTGTTGATCCAGATCACGAAAAAGGGACTTCAAAAGAGCGTGTTACAGAGATCAAAAAAGAGGTCGAGTCGGTGCTCACGGGCGAGGTGCCTGTTGAGACCCTTTTTGAAAAGAGTCGGCGTTTTTCGTCGAAAAAAAAGCCTTCAGTCTCAAATCAAGCCATCCGAATCGAAGTGGATAATGTCAGCTCCAAGACCTTTACCGTCATTGATATTTCTTCAGCGGATAAAAAAGGGATTCTGTACATCATTGCACAATCTATATTGGCGCTGGGACTTGTGATTCACGCCGCTAAAATCGCGACGCGCTTAGAACAGGTCGTCGATGTTTTTTATGTCTTGGGTTCCGATCAAAAGAAAATAACGGAACCCGAGGCGATTCAGAAGATTAAAGACCAAGTCCGTCTCAAGATTGAAGCCCATTTTAAAAAGAAAGCGGTTTGAAAACTTCAGGTCCCTCAATCGACCGGAATCTGGATGAGGTGTTGAACGGCTTTTCCGCCGACCAAGTGTTCTAAGACGATCTGTTTCATTTCCTTTTCGCCCAGGCCGCCATACCAGATCCCTTCGGGGTAAATCACCATATTCGGCCCATTGCCACATTGTCCCAAGCAGCGGCAGAGCGTGACACGCACTTTTTTTGAAAGCCCGTGATGCTGAAGCTCTGCTTGTAAAGTCTGCAGGATCTCTTCTGCCCCTTGATGTTCGCAAGTGGTTCCAGTGCAGGCAAAGAGATGGTAAGCATTTGAATCCAATGTTGTGCCTTGTTTTATGAGTAATGTCTTTGAAAGGGGAGCCTTATACCACTATAAGGAAGATCTGATCAAGTCGTGCATTATTATTCGTGGTAAAATTTATAGCTTCTTTGGTCCATGTTTTGAAGATAGCGGGCTATTTTCTGTAATCTGCGCCTTGAATCTGAAAATTTTATCTCTTGAAAAATAGATTCGAGACTTCATCAGGGCTTCCTCAAAAAAGAGAAGAGGTCCAGTCAATGTGAGCTCTTGCCTTGGCGCAACCTTGCGCTTTCAGGTCTGATTTAATATACTCAAAAGTAGAATCTACAGAAGTTACGAATTAATTTGATGTGATTATATTCACATTTAGGGTGTAGAGGTGACATTGAAAATGATTAAAAATATAATTTTAGGATTCATGGGGATGTTTGTGATTTTTTTTGGCTTTGCCGAAACCAGTCTTGCGCAAGAAGGTCAGATGACTGGGGAAGAGATCATGAAAAAAAGGCGTCACGCAAATATGACAATGGATCAGACATCGACTGTAACCATGTTCTTGATTGATGCACAGAAAAATGAGCGAAAAATTGTGACCTCTCGCTTCCACAAACACTATGCGGGTCAAGAGGGTCTGGATAGTAAGAGTGTGTTTTACACCGAATTTCCGCCGGACCAAAAAGGGACGGGGTTTTTGATTTGGGATTATGCCGTTAAGGGAAAACCCGATGACATCTGGCTCTATCTGCCCAGCCTCCGAAGTGTTCGGCGTATGACAACACGAGACAAAAATGATTCCTTCATGGGTTCGGATTTGACCTTTTCAGATATGGGTGCCCGGCGATTGGATGAAGATGACCATGTCATCATCTGGGATAAAGACGGGAACTGTCGAGGCTTAAGCGAACCCTGTTACATTATTGATAGCATCCCCAAAGACAAGGACAGCCCCTATGGGAAAAAAAGGTATTTTATTTCTAAGAAAAACTGGAATGCGCGCAAAATCGAATTTTATGACCGGAACATGAAGCCTTTAAAACTTCAACTGATTTCATGGCAAAAAGTCGGAGAAGTCTTTGCCTGGAAACGGGTTGATATTGTCAATGTGCAATCAAAGCACAAAACAATTTTTGAGATCAGCGATGTCAAAAATGATATCGGTCTTACCGATGCTCAATTTTCAGATCGTATGCTTGAAAGAGGCGGAGGACGATAGGGTTTTTCACCTTATTCCGAATTCTGCAATCTCGGGATTTGGAGCTGCTGATTTATTTCCTGTAAGCCGTTCTATTTTTATCCCCACCCAAAACTGCTTATCCTCCCTGGGTCTATTGTGGTAAATCCTAGCCTGAGTCAGGCCTGTCATCAGATGGATCAGAAGTCGCTTAAGACCAAAGTCTTTTCCATTGAAGGGGACAGATGATTTTTTTACAGTTTATCCACCTTGTGTCTTTGGTGGTTTGGATCGGGGCCATCATTTTCTTTTCCTTTATTGCGGCTCCCGCGATTTTTAAAAGCCTGCCGCGTGAAACGGCGGGAGATGTCGTAGCAAAAATATTTCCCATCTATCACCAGTTGGGATGTGTGTGCAGCATTTTGGCCTTGGGGACGCTCGCTCTATTTTCACCCGCCGTAACAGATTGGCATATGGCGCGCGTCATTTCTTTAAGCATTATGACCCTTATCACCTTTTATTCCTGCTTTGTGATGGGGCCAAAAGTAAGAGTCCTGAAGGACGACTTAAGAGGCTCAAAGTCTTCCCCTGACTTTGAGCTGAAGTCAAAAGCCTTTAGCCGGATACATGGGATTTCGATGGTCTTGAATATGCTGGTCTTGTTGGTCGGCATCGTACTTCTCTTTTTTACCGCAATGGCTTTTCAACCGGTCTAAGGGCTTACTCGTTGAATTTTTTCTCGTTTTATGGTGTCGTGTCCTCCTCATTACGGTGACGTGCGCTTCCAGGTTCCCCGGTAGTTTTTCCCTTTCGTATTCTTGTTCTTTAGTTCATTCTTTTGTGACGATTATCATGAAAGAAGATTAGGAATTTTCCTGATTAGGTATTTGTTTTTTTTGTTTTTGAAATGGTGATGCACAAGAGATCAGGTTAACGCGACTTGATCGACAGGAGATATGGCCTTTTTGGCAAACAGGGCACTGGAAGGTATCGGCCAGAAGTTCACCCGCTGCACGGCCTCAGACCAAGGGCAAAGCAGAACGGGTGATTCGGACATTAATGGAGATGTGGCATAGGCAAGAGCAATTCAAAGATCCCAAGCAAAGGCAGATCAGTCTGTTGGGTTTCAACAACCTTTATAATACTGTCAAACTCCACCTTTTCTAACACATAAATATTGGAGGCACGTTTATCAAGTATCAGCCCAATGAGGATCTTCGCTTTTAAATCCCGCGTAAATAACGTATACCACCCAAACTTTTGACTTGCTTTTGAACCCAGGCCGAGCGCTTCAACAGATGCTCAGAAGGTTTTCCCGCATTGAGTTTCTTAGGGTTTGGTAAGACAGATGCAAGTAGTGCTGCTTGCATCTGTCTTATTTTAGCCGGCGGTTTCCCGAAAAATATTTTACTCGCAGCGGTAATGCCGTAGGTGCAGGGGCTGAATTCCACAACATTGAGATAGGTTTCAAGAATCCGACGTTTGGGCCATGTGGATTCGATCAGTGTTGTAAAGTAGACCTCCAGTCCTTTGCGGAGCCAGCTCCTTCCCGACCAGAGAAAAAGATTTTTAGCCAGTTGCTGCGATATCGTGCTTGCTCCGCGTGTCCGCCCATTTTCAAAGCGCTCCCGCACCGCTGCCTCGATTGACTTGAGATCAAATCCAGAATGGACTGGAAAGAGCTGATCTTCTGAGGCGACGACCGCAATCGCTGCATGCAGTGAAATGTAGTTCCAATCTGTCCACGGATAAAGAATGTGCTGACAAGCCCGATTTTCTGAAGGGGCCTTCAGCGCATTTTGAATGATAAAAGAAGTTGTCGGCGGATTGATCCATCGAAAGGCCATCGTTGGAAGCGTTGTGATAGCGAGTAAAAAGAGGAGGATTTTGGCAATCGCAAATTTCAATTTTTTTGAAAGACTGGAGCTTCGATCAACACCTTTATCCGGATCGGGTCGCGGTGTATCTTTTGAACGGCCCAGTTGACCCTTGATGTATTGGTTCCCTTCTGAGGTCAGTTTCCAGTATTTTTTCCCATCATCCCCTTCAAGACTCTCAATAAAGCTTGGGCTGCGTGATGCGATTTTGGAAACATTGATTCTGCCCCATCGCTTCACTTCGGCTTCTTTGAGGCTTTGTTTGATTTCTTTTGTTGTCAGAGACAACGCACCCTGATAATGCTGATGAAAATAAAGCACAGAAAGCACCTGATCTTTTTGTGTTTTATTTGGGAGAAGCAGGAGTTCTAAGAAAGTCATGTTTTTTGTTTTCTTTCTCTCGTGAATAGACGCACGACATAAGGATATCCGATCTTGAAGAAGAGTCTATAAATTAGAGAAAGGAACGCGCCTCAAAAAACGGTCACTTTTTAAAGACAAGATACTGTTTTTTCTACTTTATCTGGGTAAGAGGTTCATTTGACAAGGCTTAAATATTCTGGTTTAGTTTTAGTGAACCCTCACACAAACAATAAGGCTTAGAATTATAAAAATGGCTCTTTCTGGAAAAATAGAAGATTTTTCTATTGTCGATACCATTCAATATATCCACTCCTCTAGAAAATCAGGGATTCTTTCGCTTAAGAATGGAGAAAACAGCGCTGAAGTCCATTATCGAAATGGAGAAATTATCCGTGTTATAAAACCAGACTTAAAGAATATAGGAAATATCTTATGCGAACAGGGTCGTATCACCTTTGATGCGATGAAACAGGTGGCACACCTTCAAGAAAGTGCTCGAGAAGAGAAGGCTGTGGGTGTCATTTTGCAAGAGATGGGTTTTGCAACCCGAGAAGATATTAAAGAAGCACTGATTCAACAAATCACACAGGTCATAGATGATCTTGTCAAATGGGAGGTCGGGGATTTTTCTTTTACGGTGATGGACTTGTTTCATCCGGATAATATTGTCGTTTCCCTCAGCGATTTAGCGCTTCCTGAAGAAATGAATACTGAATTCTTACTGATGGAAGCCATCCGTAAGTTTGATGAAGCAAGGTCAGGAATAAAACGTTCTACTCATCGTGAATTTCAGGATCAAAATGGACAGCTCATTGAGTTCATCGTAATGTTGAATGACGCATTCGATTTCGACCCATTGATCAAAGAAATTCCTGACTTTCCTCTTCAATCCATTTCGGTAGAGAAACCCGCCTCTTTTGATGAATTTCAAAATTATGTGTTCGCGGATAAAAAAGCAGTATCTAAACGTATTATACTCTGTGAGCTTTCTTCAGGAAAATCGTATGAGTTGTGGGATCGCTTTATTAGAGGACTCAGCATCCCCCAAAAAAAGAAGCTTTCCTTTATTATAATTGGAAAAGCGCTTGAGCCAGCTGAAATCATTTCCCTTTATTTTCATGGAGTCTTTTTCGTTTTACCGCAATCAGATCCCTCGGATCTCGAAATTGAACATCGGTTTAAGATCTTGCTCAAAAAAATTCTCACTGGAAGTGTATTATCCAAGCCAAAGAGATCCGCTGGAGTAGAAGAAAATGACAACTTCCCTCATGGATTTATTTTTTAAGGAAGTCCTGGAAATATAGACCTCTCTCACATCCATCAGCACTTTTACATGACACGTTGAAATACTAAACAGAACATGTAAAACTCTTTTCTCTTTTCATCTTAATATTTTGATTAAAAAAGGATCCTGTGAACAGACGGCAAACAGGCTTCATCTCAACTGTAATATTGTTCTTACTGATCATTGTGCCGAAACAAAGCTTAGCCTTTTATGAATGGGACCACGAAAAAAACGCGGGTGATATTCGCGGGGTGATTCGGGGTTTCGGGTCGGTATTGCGATACCCTGAGGATGCGTTTTTTTATGAGGATAAAACCGATGCCGGCCTGGCAGGCATTGCACGAATCATCACACAGGGGACCTGGGGTGAATCTTTTGGTTTTGAAATTAATGCTTACCAAACCTACATTCCTGCGGATCTTATCGGAAATCAAACGAATTTCGGCACGTCGCTGGATGTCGAAAGAAGCGCTGTATTGGAGCAGAGCTTTAGTCAAAACGAATATATTCACCTTGCCCTTGATCGATTGAATGTCCGGGCCTCATTCGACCGCTTGGATTTCAGGGTCGGACGACAGGCCATTAACCTTGCGACCACTTTTTATTTCACACCCAATGACTTTTTTGCTCCTTTTTCCGCACAAGCTTTTTATCGTGTGTATAAACCCGGGGTCGATGCAGCCCGCGCTGAAATACGATTGGGGCCATTGTCTCAACTCACGATGGTAAGTGTCTTGGGCTACGGCTCCGATACAACAAGTGATACCGGATGGCGTGATGCACATCATAACAGCCGCAATGCGCACCTTGCGCAACTCTCAACTGTTTTTCGAGAGAGCGAATGGAGATTGTTGGTGGGGCAGGTACGTGAAGAAAATATGGTCGGCGGTTCAATCCAGGCTGAGATATTCGATTGGCTTGGCCTTCGGATCGAAGGACATTTTGCAAACCCGGAAGAGAATAAAACCAATAATCATACCGAGTTGGCTATTGGTTTTGAGCACCGTTGGAAAAACAGTTTTGATGCCAGAATTGAGCTATTTTATCATGGTAATGGCGCGAGGACTGTTTCAGATTAGTTGACAAGGGCGGCATCAATGAGCAGTCCATACATTGCCCGCCGTTACGCGGCCTTGGGTGGAAGTTATGAATTCACCCCTCTGTTCAATGGCGGACTCTTGACCCTGATTAATCTGGTCGACCATTCTTTGTTTATCTCACTGAATGGCGTGTATTCCCTTTCTGATGAGTCCGAGTTTGTGTTAAATGCAGGGCTCCCCATTGGAGAAAAACCCACGACTTCAGTTATCGAAAGTGAGTTCGGAGTAGCACCTTATACCCTAAATGCCGAAATCAGAACTTATTTTTAAAAGAGTATTTATGCTCCAATATTTGCACATTCCTCCAAATAACGAGGCACTTCAACAGAAATATATTCTGTGATCCCCAGGCGATCGATCAATAATCCTCTTCGGAATCTCCACTCCCTTTTTGACCATGGCCATCCATCATGGGGCTTTTACTCCCAAAAGGATGGCCACTTGAACCGTGTACGCTGCCAAAGCCACCATGGCCGCCCGTCATGCCGCCGCTGTGACCGCGATTCGATCCGTGTCCACCAAAACCATCGCCCCCATGGCTACGCCCTTTTTTACCGTGCATACCCGATTTGCCGTGCTTCCCTTGACTGCCCATGCGACGTTTGACCATAGCCATAAATTTTTCAAATTGTTCTTTAGATAAAATCCCGCGTGTTTCAACAAGCGCGTTCACACGAACCATTGTGAGTGCTGTTGCCGCTGATTCCCGTGCTTTTGCTTTCATTTCAACGTCGGAAACCTTGAAATCGACTGAGGAAACAGATTCGTCAAACTCGATCTGGGCCACACGGAGCGAGGCATTTTTCATAATGCTGTCTTTACGATAATTTGAGAAAACCTTCTTTATTTTTTGGGTCTGGGCTTCATTGAGTTCCAGTAATTTTTTTAATCCATCAGCAGAGAAAAGGGAATGACCGCCTCCTTTTGAATGCGGGGATGCTTTTTTGGAAACACGACCATGCGGACTTTCCCCTTTTGAACCCATGAAAGACTCCATCATGCCACCCATTGATCCATCTCTGAAACGGGCATGAGGGTTTTCTTTTTCACCACTTTTATCTGAATGACTTTCGGATACTTGTATGGCTTCAGCCTTACCCTCCGCAAGAACAGTAGCGTTTGAAGTCGTGGGGATGGCACCCAAAACAAGTAGACTCGCCATCGCATAAAATAGCCCTTCGTTTAGAAAAATCTTTTTTAAGTTCATCATCATCTCCCTTTTTCGACTCTTAATCACAGGTCCATTTTTTGTTTGCCAGAAACTCAAACTACAGTATATCCCGAAACACGGTTTCTCTCAACAGGGAAACACATTCATTTTTAATAAGCATACTTTATTTAGATGAGGGAGGCTGCTGCATTGCTTCGACCGATCCTTGACCGGCCTTCATGATTTCCATATAATCTAAAATTTTGGACTGAGCTGTATTTTAAGGAGGACGTTTTTGAGCGAAAACAATAGCCAAGTTGCACAGCGGATTCAAAAGCTTGAAGCCCTACGAGAAATGGGCATTGAGCCTTATGGGGGCCGCTTTGATGGCAAAATCAATCTAGTCGAAATTACGACACAATATGGCAAAACGACAAAGGATGAGCTGGCCTTAAACGAAATATCCTATCGCATTGCGGGTCGCGTCATCTCGCTCCGCCGTTTTGGTAAGGCCGCATTTGCTCATATTCGCGATGCGTCCGGGAAACTTCAGGTTTACTTTAAAAAGAATTTATTGGATGAAGAGGGGCTCGCGATTTTTGATAAACTCGATATCGGGGATACACTCGGTATTTCAGGCAAGCTTTTCCGGACAAAAACAGACGAATTGACCCTTGAAGCGGTTCAACTCACCTTTCTTTCAAAATCACTGCACCCTCTTCCTGAAAAATGGCATGGTCTCACAGATGTCGCCTTGCGTTATCGCATGCGTTATCTCGACCTCATTGCAAACCCTGATGTCAAAAAAGTATTCGAGGTACGGAGTAAAATCATCAATGCCATTCGACTTTTTCTGACAGAACGAGGGTTTTTAGAGGTTGAAACCCCGATGATGCACCCCATTCCCGGAGGCGCCGCAGCACGGCCTTTCATTACCCACCACAATACCCTCGGAATGGATCTTTATCTCAGAATTGCCCCCGAACTTTATTTGAAAAGGCTGATTGTGGGCGGTTTTGAACGGGTTTTTGAAATCAACCGAAATTTTCGGAATGAAGGGATTTCAACCATTCACAACCCTGAGTTCACGATGCTCGAATTCTACATGGCCTATGCAGATTACAATATTCTAATGTCTTTTACAGAGGAACTTTTTTCAAAGATTGCAGAGGAGACCTTAGGCAGTCTTCAATTTGAGTATCAAGATCTGAAGATTGATTTCACCCCACCCTGGAAACGCCTGTCTTATGTTGAGGCGATCTCGGAACATTTCAATATAAGCATGGATGATTGTTCGGATGAAAAAAAGGTGGGTGATTTAATCAAGAGAAGCGGATTAAAGCTGGATGGCATTCATTCTCTGGGAAAAATGCTCGAATTGCTTTTTGATACCGGGGTGGAACCCGGGCTCAATGGCCCTGTTTTTATTACGGATTTTCCCACGGAGCTCTCCCCATTGGCCAAAAGGCGACCGGATGCACCCCATCTCACCGAACGATTTGAGCTTTTTATTGCCGGGCGCGAAATCGCAAACGCCTTCTCGGAGTTGAATGACCCTCAAGACCAGCGCGGTCGGTTTGAAGCACAAAGCCAACAGCGGGATAGTGGTGACGAAGAGGCGCATCAGATGGATGAAGATTACCTATTGGCCTTAGAATATGGTTTACCCCCAACGGCAGGTGAGGGGATCGGGATTGACCGGCTTGTGATGTTACTGACCAACCAAAACTCGATTCGAGACGTGATTCTTTTCCCGCAGATGAGGCCAATGGCCACCCCACCTTCTCCTCCCTCAGAACAAACCGAGGAGTGATGGCCCTTCCTTATGAGTTGTACATCGCTGTACGTTATCTTAAATCAAAACATCGCAAAAAGATCATTTCCCTCAATACCGTAATTTCAATCGGAGGGGTCGGGATCGGGGTCGCGGCCCTGATTGCAACGCTCGCGGTCATGACGGGTTTTAAAGAAGACCTCCGAGATAAAATCTTAGGCACCACATCCCACATTGTCATCACAGATCAAACCCGTGGTCATATCGAAGACTACGGCGCATTGCTTGAATCCATCGGGACAATCCCGCACATTGTGGCATCGACCCCTTTTATTTTTAAGCAGGTGCTTCTTTCCGCGCCTTCAAATGCTTTTGGTGTGGTCTTACGCGGAATCAATCCTGAAAAAGAGGGAACCGTGACAAAACTCGCAGAAAACATCGTTGAAGGGGATCTCACCTTTCTCTCAAATCCACCGCCTGCCTCGAAAACCGGAGAAACGCTCAATGAGCAAAAACGAACACAAAAGCACCTCCCCGGGATAGTCATCGGAAAGGAATTGGCGAATCGTCTGGGTGTTTTTTGGGGAGATGAGATTCATGTTGTTTCTCCGGTTGGGAAGGAAGGTACCTCCGTGACACAATCCCTCGGTGGGCCGGGGGGATTTACGCCAAAAATCCGAAAATTCCGGATTGTGGGCTTATTTGACTCAGGCATGTATGAATATGATTCCTCTTTGGCTTATATTTCTATTTCAGAAGCGCAGGAGTTTTTTAATTTGTCCGATGTGGTCACAGGGATCGAAGTAAAAGTGGATGATATTTTTTTAGCCGATACCGTTTCTTTAGAGATCGAAGAAAAGCTGGGATTTCCTTATCAGGCGCGTGATTGGAAAGAACTGAATCGGAACCTCTTTTCGGCATTGGAACTGGAAAAGGACATGATGTTTGTCATCCTCGTATTAATTATATTGGTCGCCTCTTTTAATATTGTCGGAACTTTAACAATGACCGTCTCTGAAAAAACGAGAGAGATTTCGATATTAAGGGCGATGGGGGCAACACGAAAATCCATTACGCGCATTTTCATCTATGAAGGTTTAATCATCGGGAGCATCGGGGTCGTCGTGGGTTTGCCCTTGGGCTTGGGGATTAGTTTTTTGCTTCAAACGTTTTATGAGCTGCCAGGCGACGTGTATTACATCAGCCATCTCCCTGTACAGTTACATCTCCTTGATGTCATGCTGGTTACGGGCTCTGCTTTTTTTATTACATTGCTTGCGACCCTTTATCCCTCTTGGCAAGCGGCAAAATTGGCCCCCGTTGAAGGACTGCGCTACGAATAGTCGAAATATATGATTCAAGTCATTGATTTACATAGATCTTTCCAAATGGCAGGGAAAGATTTGGACATTCTCAAAGGAGTTTCTTTTGAAATCCAAAAAGGAGAGATGCTTGCCATCGTGGGGGCTTCAGGAGTTGGGAAAAGCACCCTTTTAACCCTATTGGGAGGACTGGACCGTCCCAGCTCTGGAAAAATCATGTTTGATGGGATGGATCTTTTTTCCAAATCCGACATTCAATTGGATCAATTTCGGAACGACCACGTGGGCTTTGTCTTTCAGTTTCATCATCTGCTTAATGACTTTAGTGCATTGGAAAATGTGATGATGCCCGGACTGATCCGTCGGATGAATGCAAAAAAATTAAAAGCTGCCGCTCTTGAATTACTCGATTCGGTCGGCTTGTCTGACAGGCTTCATCATAAACCGGGCGAACTTTCAGGAGGAGAACAGCAGCGGGTCGCCATTGCAAGGGCCTTGGTTTTATCGCCCGATTTAATTCTGGCCGATGAACCCACTGGAAACCTCGATACCCATACCAGTGATGAGATTTTTAACCTCTTGAAAACGCTGAATCAAAAAAGAGGTACAACCTTTGTGCTGGTGACCCATAATGAAAAACTCTCCTCTCGGGTGGATCGCAGGATCAAGATCGTTGATGGGAACATCGCCTCAACCGCCTAAAACGCTTTAAACCTCGAAGTGTGAACATCCTATTTTCGCTCCAACAAAGTCCCATTATCTGAATCTCCTGGTATACTTGAATGAGTTGATTTAAAAAGGATATGTTCCTATATGAAACACTTAAGACTGAAAAAATTAGCGCTCTATCTCCTGATATTTCAATTATTTACAGCCTGTGCTTCTC
Organism: Nitrospirota bacterium; assembly: GCA_029261135.1. Lineage (GTDB taxonomy): Bacteria > Nitrospirota > Nitrospiria > SBBL01 > JAADHI01 > JAADHI01. Next base: position 93,138 of record JAJDBX010000018.1, on the reverse strand, counting down.
TTAATTTAAATAAGATCAATAACGATGGTCTTTGTGGAAAACCTTGTAAGATCACCCTTTTAGATGGTTCTGTCTATGAAGGCAGTTTCAAAGAGGGGATTCCCCATGGAGAAGGTTCATTGATAACCATCAATGGGGATCGTTATGTCGGTGGTTTTTCAAACGGGGTGATCCACGGCGAAGGGGTTTATATTTTTGCCAATGGGTCGAAATATCGAGGAGATTTCAAAAGAGGGGCTTTTTACGGTTTCGGTGTTCTGACAAGGGACAACGGAGATAAATATGTTGGAGAGTTTGAGGACAATCAATTTCACGGGAAAGGCATCCTTTCTTTTTTGGATCAACAAGGTCGGCAAAAAACGCTCACTGGGGTATGGGATCACGGGGCATTTGATGAGAAGCAATCTGTTCTAACACATCAAGACGGTGATATCTTAAACCCTGAAGTGGTCTTATTTTATCAATATCAATTGCTGACGCAATCGATGAGTCACATTGAACCCTCACGGAGCGGGGTGACGGATCTCTATTTTCTTTCTTTTGGCAGTGACAGCCATCAAGATGTTTTTATGAATGAAGCCCTATACACAACAGCACTCTTTGAATCCACATTTGATATGCAGAATCGCACACTCTATCTAATCAATCATCCTTCAATTGTTCACGAAGTTCCCATTGCAAGTGTGATCAACCTCAGAGTGGCGCTGCAATACATTGCAAGCCAGATGAATGTTGAGGAAGACATTCTATTTTTGTACCTCACCAGTCATGGCTCAAAAGACCACACCCTCTCTATTCGCCTGGGCGGGGTTCCCTTAGTGAATTTACCTGCAAATGTGCTTGCGGAAGTCATTAAAGAATCGGGGATCAAGTGGAAAGTCATCGCCATTTCTGCCTGTTATTCCGGGGGGTTTATCGAACATCTTAAAGATGACCATACGATGGTGATTGCCTCCGCTCGTGAAGATCGTACTTCTTTCGGTTGTAGTGACGATTCGGAAATGACTTACTTTGGACGTGCATTTTTTCAGTATTCCCTAGATCGGAACACGCCATTTTCAGATTCTTTTGTGAAAGCCAAGGGCATTGTCACGAAATGGGAAGACGAAAGCGATTATTTGCATTCTGAACCGCAAATACACACCTCTCCCCTTATTGAAAGAAAACTGAAAGAGTGGCGCCATTCTCTTGCAAGAGATAAACAAGTGATGTTTCAGTAGAAGCTTTTCCATTAAATTTTGTCTTTACAGGAACCCTCACAGATGTGGATGAATCAATTTTTTATACGACGCCATTCGATGGGAACCCCGTTTAGGCCGGCATGAAGGGTCAATGCTTCCAACATTTTTCCGGCCTCACGATACTGATGATTTGAGTAATTCACCTCATTTTCGAGTGCCCCCCTCAAAGATTTGAAGATAAGGTTGTTTTTGAGTAGAAATTGCTCAAGTGCTTTGACGCGTTTTTTTGATTGATTGCGATAAGATCGAAACTCTGCGAAATAATATCTCCACCATCTTTCTCCATGGCCAGCGAATCGTGGCATGTCTGTGTCAATTTCCTCGAAAATTAATATTTTTTTTAAGGAATCAATTTGGACACGATAACTCCCTCATACACATTTGAGAGATGAGGAATCACCTTAGCCGGGATAAAACGGTTTTTTATCCCTCCGACTTCCATTTCACTGAGGATAGTACGAATAGTCGGAGGTGTTCCGCGCTCGCCATAGACAGAAGTATTCAGTTTCACCGGGTCACGATCAAAAAAAACCAACTTATGGTGAAGCCGTTCTGAGATTGTGACTTCACTAGACAGGGTATCAAGCACCATCGGGACAGTGATTCGATCATAAAAAGTGACATCGACTATCACTCGATTTGAGATCCCTTCAAGCCCTTTGTAGGGGAGGATGTATTTTCTGAGACCTCTTGATTTAGAAGAGATACCTTTTGTTTGGAAGGTCTGATCCAATTCTTTAAGAATGACGTCTGTTTTAAATGCTCCGCCGAGCGCTCTTTTGCGGTAAGACTCAGGAACATCGTCATAGGATCCTGTAAAATGAATTGAACCATTTTCATCAACCCATTTATAAAAATCTGCGGAGAAGGCGGGGAGAACAAGGAGAGAACTAAAAAGAAAAAAAATTGTTCCAGAAAACAATTTCATATAAAACCTCTAGTTTAATCGTAAAATATAAAGGAATATATAATATAAATGGATAAAAAAAGGAAGGAAATAAGGACTGTATTTAAATAAACTTACTCAATTTAGGCTTAAATCTACGGGCATTGTCGCATAAAAGGCCCAACGGTCACCTAGTTTTCGCATCATCTGACCCCAGAGAAAGGTCGGATCCGCATCAAAAACCAATGTGGCATCAGAAGGCATAATACTCCAAGCGCCGTCAGCCAGCTCATCCTCCAATTGACCAGGTGACCAACCCGCATATCCGAGGTAACAACGCACCTCCCCGCTTTCTCCAAGTGCACCATCTACCTTGATCTTCTCAAGATCTTTTGGGACAAATACACCATCAAAAACGCAGTGACTGTCGTAGGGCGTTTCCGTACTCCGGCAAAGAATCAACATGCCATTTCGGGCAACCGGACCGCCAGCGTATACCTTTTTTTCGCCAACGACATGCTGAAAACCCTCCATGAGCATCGAAACGGCCATTTCTGTGGGACGATTTAAAACGACACCCAGCGCGCCATCTGGGCCATACTCACAAAGGAGAATTACCGTTTGACGAAAATTGGGATCATTTAATTTGGGCATGGCGACCAGTAATTTTCCTTTGCTCACGGCCTCTGTCAGTTCCCTATTCATCGCTTACTCCATACAAAATCTAACCACAGCCATCATCCCTGATAAATTCCTTAAATATAATATATATTCAAGAAATAGAATCCATCCCAACACCTTTTAAAAGGTTCATTCTGTGCCCTTTAATAGTGTAGCCCGAGATCTAAAGGTTGGCAAGGCGATTTAGAAGCAAATTAAACAAACACAGCAATAACAAAAAGTTACAAGAAAATGACCTGTTGCGTTCGATGACTTAAAAGCCTGATGTGGATTAGGAGATCCTAAGTCATTTCGACGACCGCATCGACAAGTCGTGAGATCCCACGTTCAATCTTTGAGAGCCGATCCGGCAGCATATAAGCCGAGGTCGAAACAAGCTTCTTTTCATGGTCGATCACAACCTCATCAACAGTCGTTTTAACATGGTTAACCCCCATCTTGATCAGGACGGAGGCCGTATCTTCATCCTCTCCGATGGTCAAGGTCACTTCGTCTCCGGCTTCTTCAGCCATTTTGGCGATAACTGCCGGGGCAATACAGATTGACCCGATGGGTTTATTGAGTTTGTAAACGTCTCGGAGCAGCCGTTCTAGGTCGGGCTGAATCTTGCAATCCGCTCCTTTTGTTGCAAAATCAGAGAGGTTTTTTGCCGCACCAAAACCGCCGGGAAGAATCAAAGCATCCAAATCTGAGGCTGAAACTGTTTTCAGATCTTGGATATCTCCACGCGCAATTCTGGCAGATTCCACGAGCACATTTCTCTTCTCTGGCATTTCTTCTTGGGTAAGATGATTGACGACATGCGTCTGGTCAATATCTGGGGCCATCGCAATCGCCTCTGCTCCCGCGCGATCAATAGCAAGTAATGTCAATACTGATTCTCTTATTTCAGCCCCATCTAAATATCCACAACCTGAAAGGACTACCCCTATTCTTTTCATGTTTATCTCTCCTTCACATTGTTGATTTGTTAAGTGATGTTAAAGTATCCATCCTCATTTTTCCTGAGGGAATGCCTCTTCATCAAGGTAAAGCACTTCTGTGTCAGGATTATACCCCAAAAGCTCTGCAAAACGCCCCCAGCTGACCACCGTTTTAAAGAGGCATTCAACATCCTCATGTGGCAGATAACGTGAAAGCTCATCTAAAATGGCTTCCCGGTTCAAGTGGCCGTTTTCCGAGGTTTTCAAGAAATTGATCAAGGATTGGAAAAGATTCAATTTCGATAATCGCTCACGGATCAATAACTTTCTTTTTCCCATTTTACACTTCAGGAATTTTTTTCCGAGATCAAGTAGAACAACATCCCCATTGGGGGTTTCTGCAAAACCGAGCATCTCCCCCATTTTAATGACCGAGAGAAGTTCGCCCACTTCATAACGAACCAACTCAGCCAATTTGTAGATATCTTCTTTTCCTTCTTGATCATTTAAAAACTCCAGCAATCCAATCACCTTACTCGCAGTCACTTGCGGTAGGGGCTCTATCTTCATGTATTGATCATCTCCTTTATGGCTGTTCTTAAAGTACTTGGTTATTTATCTCGCCATCAATGAAAAAATCTGGTCGCTAATTTCATTGACCCGAACATCTTTTTTATCCCTGGGTCTGGGTAAATCAATTTTTATGTCAGCCAGAAAAGTGCCGGGCCTGGGCGAAAGCACGAGTACCCGGTCTGCCATTAAAACGGCCTCCTCAATCATATGCGTGACCATAATGATGGTATTGACTGCCATCGTATGGTCTTCCCACATCATTAGCACCTCTTCCCGAAGGGCCAAAGACGTGAGGGGATCCAATGCGGAAAAAGGCTCATCCATGCAGAGGAGCTTTGGCTCAACAGCAAGCGCACGTGCCAGACCCACCCGTTGTTTCATTCCTCCTGAAAGCTCTCGTGGATAAGCTTCTTCAAATCCGTCCAAGCCCACTTTATCGATAAATTCTGCCGCACGTTTGTGCCGCATTTCTTCAGAAAGCCCACGGGCTTCCAGACCCACTTCCACATTGCCCATGACCGTTAACCAGGGGAAAAGTGCAAAGGATTGAAAAACCATGGCCGAATCCAAATTAACTGAGGTAAGTGACTTTCCTTTGTAAAGAACACTCCCTTCAGTGGGAAGTACTAAGCCTGTTAATAAACGAAGCAAGGTGCTCTTGCCACAGCCAGAGGGACCCACCAGGGCAATGAACTCTCCCTCATGGACTTTGAAGGAAATCTCTTTCAGCACTGGCATGAGCACGCGGTCTTGTTGAAAGAACTTAAACACTTTTTGGACTTCGATAAAATTCATGCGATGAAACCGAAAACATCAAGAGATCTAATATTCGATTTTAAAATGACCGAGGGCATAGACGTAGAGTTTTCTCCAGAAAAATCGGTTGAGGAGTGTAATCGTTAAGATCATCGAGAGGAGGGTAATTAAAATCATCTGTGCATCACCAGATTCGTAAATGGCCTGATCCAACATTGCCCCGATTCCAGTCACGGAATGGATCTCATGGCGATAGATGAGGTATTCCGATACAATGAGCGCATTCCAACCGCCTCCCCAGGCAGTGATGCTGCCGGTAATCAAGGCAGGAAAAACGGCTGGGAGAAAAAGACGCCGAAAGGCATGCCATCTCGAAAGTCCGAGCGAACGTGCCACTTCCTTCAAATCTGCTGGAATATTTTGAACGCCGCCGAGCAAATTAAAAAGAAGATACCACTGCATCCCCGTTAATATCAATAGGATGGCCGCAGCATTCATCCCACCCATGACATGAATGCCAAAGAGAATGATAAAGGGAAAAAGCGCTGGTGCAGGAATCGCCGCACCAATCTCAGCGATGGGCGTCACGACTTTTAAGGCAGGGGGAGATTGCCCAACCCAGTAGGCTACCGGCAATGTCCAGGAGAGGGCAAGAATGTAGGCGACAACAAGTCGAAGAAAAGAAGCCCCGATAGCGATGGGAATATTTCGAATCTCAATGGGGAAGGGTTTAGAAAATCCCTCAACAAAAACAATCAGGTGGCTTGAAACAGCATAAAAAATGGCCACAAGACACAACACCCCCATCCCCTTAATAACAATAATTGTCATTTTACCCCCAAACCTTTGAAACAAGGTGATTGTTTTTTTAAGTGGAGATAAGGTAAAAAATGAAAGCTTTCGTAACGCGCGAAACTGAGTGGTGGCCAAAATTTTGCGATACCACAAGAGTGAAAAAGAGTGACGCGGTGGTCCTGAAACAGAAAATTCATAACGAAACTTCTCAGACCAAACCCCAAGGGGTTGCCAGACAAAAAGGTTGAACAGGATAATCATCCCCACCAGCAGAAGTAAGGCCAAGATCGTTCGGTCAACTTGTCCATTTTCAGTCGAATGAATTAAAAAGCTTCCGAGTCCCGGGAGTTCATGTTTGACAGGCCCAATGGCAATAATTTCTGCTGCGATTAAAAAATACCAGCCTCCAGCCCATGAAATCATGCTGCTATAAATAAGTCGTGGGATGCAGATCGGGAATAAGGCCTTAGAAAAACAATGCCAACCCGAGAGTCCCAAAGCTCCCGCTGCATCTACTAGATCTGAAGGAACGGTCTTGAAAGACTCATAAACACTAAAGGCCATGTTCCACGACATCGAGGTAAAAATCAGAAAAATAGAAGCAACCTCCACCCCAATGCGGCTCCCATTAAACAAACTCACAAAAAATATGACGGCCACAGGAAAAAAACCAAGGATGGGGATGGATTGGAGTACATCGAGAAAAGCCACCATCGGCCCTTCAGCCTTGGGTGATGTCGCAGCAATATAACCGTAAGCAATTGAAAAAAAGAAGGACAAAAGATACGCAAGAAACATGCGCATGAGAGAATAAACCGCATAACGAGGGAGTTGAGATACAGCCGTATCCAGATGAATGATGTCCGTCGGAAAGCTCAGGTCTTGCCCTAAAGCATAAATGAGTCCGGCCAAGATAAAAAAAGCCAGAATGAAAACTGAGCGACGGAGCAGGAATTGTTTTGCCAAATTCAATCTCCCTAAAAAGTGTTTCGAGCCTAGCAGAAAGCACTTTTTACTTCAATTTATAAGGATTATCAAGGAAACTTCAGGCTATACTCTCCCCTGGGGACTAGCCTCCTAGCAGAAGTTCTTGAGGTGAAATGAGTGCTTTTTTAAAAAAGGTCAGAACATGAAAGGGAATCCATTTCTAGGGGTCGGATATTTGTTTCGGGGCTTTCGCCTGGTCACAAAACCCGGCATCCGGCAATTTGTCATTATTCCCCTCCTGATTAACACGCTGCTTTTTTCCCTCTTAATTTGGTTTGGGGCAGACCAATTTAACGCATTAATTTCAGCCATGCTCCCCAGCTGGCTCGATTGGTTAGAATGGCTGCTTTGGCCACTTTTTGCCGTGACGGTCTCCATTTTCGTTTTTTTTACCTTCATCCATATTGCCAATTTCATTGGCGCCCCTTTTAATGCCCTGCTCGCTGAACGGATCGAAAAGGAATTGAAAGGAAAACTGGGAAAAGAACCCTTTCAATTGAGGCACTTTTTATCCACTCTTTGGCCATCACTTTGTTCCGAATTTAGAAAGATCGCCTATTTCCTTATCCGCAGCGTCCCACTCCTCGTGCTTTTTCTGATTCCCTGGGTCAATATTATTGCTTCATTTGTGTGGATTGTCTTTAGCGCATGGATGCTCGCATTAGAATACGCCGATTATCCCATGGCGAATCACGATATCTTATTTGCAGAACAGCAAAAACGCCTCCGAGAAAAACGCTTCATGGTTTTAGGTTTTGGCGGTGCGGCACTCTTTCTGCTTATGATTCCCGTCCTTAATTTCTTCGCCATGCCTATTGCCGTTTCTGGTGCGACGGTGATGTGGCTTGAACAGTTTGATGAAGGTTGATGAAAAACCCTTTTGTCTATAGAATAGTTCCCCTTGGTTTTTTATCATCTGTTTTGATTTATTTGGAGGATAAGCATGAGGCATCTTGTATTAATATTTTTTTTCGTTTCGATCACGGCTTGTGCCACAGATCCGAATTTAAAACGCATCGTTCATCAAGGGGAAGATATCCTTATCGAGTTGGATAAAAAAGAAGTCTCTGCCCATCCACCTTTTGAACCTCCCTATCATCATCCTGCACAACTCTCACAATCCGAACTAGAAAAGATCTTAAAGTCCATAAAGATCCAACCCTCAAAAGGCATGTTAATGTCTTTGTTTTCAGATAAGGGGAAGGAAGTGGAAGCCCTTTTTAAACCCGAAACACTCTCCTTTGTGGCCTTAAAATTTTCTGAGGCCCTCGCAAAAGCCGATCCAGAAGAACGCATTAACTTTTATCAGACTTTACCCCTGAGTTCATCCAAGGTCTCCGCAACCACTGGATTTTTGATTGTGAAAGGGGGGCGACTTCATTTCCGGCTGAACCATTACAAAGTACCGCTTCGGAAAGGCCGGCATCCTTCAAACTCCGGCCTCGGTCTAAAACCCACTGAAAAAGGCAAGTATGCTTTTGATCTGCTTGAGGGGAAGCAGATGAAGCATCGTCGCTTTAAAAATGTGATCGGGCTTGAAGGCTCTGATCCACAATGGCTTGTCATTGATTATGCTGATTTTCCAGAACCCGTCTTAGAAAGCGCAACAACGATAGAATCGGCCATGAATTTGGAAGATCGGCTTCGTACCTTGAAGCACTTGAAGGAAAAAGGCCTCATTACGGAAGAAGAATATAGCGAAAAGAAAAAATCCTTATTGAAAGATTTGTAGAATGGACCCAATCAAACCGGGGATCTATCGACATTACAAGGGGAAGGATTACGAAGTCATCGGGGTCGCCATTCATACCGAAACAGAAGAAGAACATGTCGTCTACCGTGCCCTTTACGGAAACTACACCCTTTGCATTCGTCCAAAAACCCTGTTTCTGGAAGAGATTAAGAAAGAGACTTACAAAGGCCCACGATTCAAACGGGTAAAGCTATTTTAATGCAAGCATTGACGGACTCCCTTCTCATCAAAAAATGAGACGATTGGAGGTTTAAAATTCTCCTTCGCCTCACACTTTTAATCTTTGGCGAAACCTTATTCCGAATATATCCGAAATCTTGTAAACAGTGTGATCACAGAAGAATGCCTGAAAGCCCAGTGAGTGAAGCAAGGCTTGGTTCCTTTTTCACAGTTTGGCGCATCATTACGGTGAAAAAAATCAGACAGATTCAGTTCCAAACAACTTCGGTTTCTGAAATAACTCATCACACTGGTCTTAACCCTGCCTGTAAAAAAACAAGGGGAACCCACCCGTTTCTATGATCTACTGTACAGTCAAATAGTTTTGTCCTATGTTCTTCCTTATCAAGTTGGTGATGCTTTGTGTTATATTGATCGAGATAGCTATTATCTAGTGGGAACTCCCTCCCACAGCAATTCAACTTAGCGGGGACTACTCGTTGACATTCGGCCAATTCTGGTCGACACGATCCTGTCGCCTCCTCTGGGTCTTAGACTCTAGGAGTGACAATGTTCACAAACCCGAATTCCCCATCATCAAACGCGTCTGTAGCCAAACATAAACCAGTTGCCAGGAATGGCATCTCGATGCCTCTGCCGTCTCAATTCAATGAAGATAAGAAACGAGTCGCCACCGCAATCGTCTATTGTGAATCCAATTTTGGTGCTATCGACGGCAAAACCGCCAACGGGCTCATCCGGCATTCGGAGAAATACAGGATCCTTTCGGTTATCGATAGTGAAAAAGCGGGCCTTGATACCGGCATGGTGCTCGACGATGAGCCCAACGCCATTCCCATTTGTCGCGACCTCGCTGACTCACTGGCACAGGCCGACATCATTCCCGATTACTTCATCTTTGGGATGGCCCCGTCCAGTGGCATGTTATCGATACACGAGCGTAGCCTCATACTTGAGGCCATAAGTTACGGGATGAATATCATAAACGGGCTCCATGAATTTCTGAACGACGATCCGGTATTTAAAGTCGCGTGTGCAGCGAGCAAGGTAGAGATCCTAGACGTGCGAAAACCCCCGTCCAAGAAGGACTTGCGCATGTTCAGCGGTGATATCACCAGGGTTACCTGCCCGCGTATCGCTGTACTCGGTACCGACTGTGCCATTGGCAAACGCACGACTGCCACCATTCTGACCCGCGCCCTCAATGATCGTGGAGTGAAGGCGGTGATGGTGGGTACCGGCCAGACCGGGATAATTCAGGGTGCTCGCTATGGCATTGCGCTAGATGCCATTCCGTCACAATTTTGCGCCGGCGAGCTGGAAGCGACTATTGTCGAAGCGTTCCAAATTGAAAACCCCGACGTAATCATTGTCGAAGGTCAAGGGTCACTGAGTCATCCTGCCTTTTCATCCTCGTCCTTCATTCTCCGTGGCAGCTGCCCCAATGGCGTTGTGTTGCAGCATGCACCGAGACGCGTCAATCGCTGTGACTTCAAACAGATGACGATGCCAACACCCGCGACTGAAATCAATCTTATCCAGACCTTTTCTGATACGAAGGTCATCGGTCTGACGATCAACCACGAAAACATGAGCGACAACGAGGTGAGTGAGGCCATCACACATTATGAGTGCAAACTCGGTCTCCCGACCACGGATGCGCTGAGCCGGCCCCCCGAACGACTGGTGGAGATGGTTTTTTCTGCCTTCCCGGTACTCAAGAAAAAGCTGCCCGCCGCCGCATGATGCCCGCACCACGGTTGGAGGTTGACCTCGACAAGATCTACCACAACGCCCGCACACTGGTTGAACGACTGGCCAGTCGTGGCATCTTGGTGACAGGCGTTACAAAGGCAACACTCGGCTCAGCTGAGATTGCAGCTGTGTTGCTGCGAGCGGGTGTGAATGCCCTGGGTGACTCTCGTATCGAGAATATCGAAGCAATGCGTCTTGCGCAGGTTCCCGCAGTGATGAAGCTGATTCGTTCCCCGATGCTTAGCCAGGTGAAGCGAGTTGTAATGCATGCCGATGTGAGCTTTAACACCGAAATCGCGATTATCAGAAAACTTTCGCTTGAAGCGCAGAAATTACATCGTACACACGGGGTCATACTCATGATCGAGCTGGGCGACCTGCGTGAAGGCATCATGCCCAATGACCTGGTAAACATCATAGGTGAGACGCTAAGCCTGCCGAACATCGAGTTCAAAGGCATCGGAACCAATCTCGCGTGCCGTAGCGGAGTATCACCTGACGCTAGGAACATGGCAGTGCTATCCCAGCTTGCAGCTTCTATCGAGAGAACATTCAGCTTGACACTCGACATCGTGTCGGGTGGGAACTCCGCCAACCTGCAATGGGCACTCAGCGGAGAAGACACCGGCCGGATCAACGATCTCCGCCTGGGTGAATCAATCCTTCTCGGGCGAGAGACAGTCCATCGCCAAGCGATTGAGGGATTGCACACCGATGCCATCACGCTCATTGCCGAAGTGATCGAATCGAAGGTCAAGCCATCGAAACCCACCGGCAATATCGCACAAACCGCATTTGGAGAAGCACCGCCCGTCACAGATCGAGGCTCTATTATGCAAACCATCCTCGCCATCGGGCAGCAGGATACCGACCCACGTGGCCTGAAATCACCTGTCGGGACAGAGATCCTGGGGGCCAGCAGTGACCACCTTATATTGGAGACGGGCAGCGATGACCGATCTGTCGGTTCGGAAATGACGTTCCAGCTCAACTACAGCGCACTGGTTCGCGCCATGACTTCCCCCTTCGTCACCAAGAAAATGAAACTCCAGAGAACATTGTAAGGTAAGCGTCGCCTTGTTTACATCATTGCCTGTCCATTACATTTCCAAATCTAAAAAACCCATCAATTAGAATAAACAGAATCCATTAAAAGGTTTTGTAAGATAAATTATACCCACGAGCACACCCTTCTTGCGAGCATATGAGACCGCATTCAGCACGGGGTAATTCAATTAACACAAGTACCTGATATCGCTTTTACAAGCGTAGATTTTATCTGCTTATCAGTATTTTAAAACTGAATATCTTTTCTAATGAGCAAGGGTTCGTAACCAAATACCGCACTCAAGTGGTGTAAAAAAGCGTGTTGCCCTTCTTTGTACCAAGTTGAGGTTACCTTGGCCTCTGCTTCCCGATACTGTTCAAGGAGTATTGAGGCATCCTTAAGATTCAAAGGCACATCAGAGACGGCATCATCAAGTAGACCAAGCCAGATTGTACTGACCCCCATGATGAATGAAGGCCAATGTTTTTGCAGGGAGACAGACCAATTGGGATCACTTGTGGCTTCAACTTCTGGCGAATGTGGGTTACTCGGATCATCACAAATCACGCTTTCGACGAAAGCGGCTTCCAGTGTTTGCTGCAAGACATTGCTTTTTTGAATGTCTGCAATGACTATTTCGGACACAGCGGGATCAGTATAAAATAAAAAACTGAATTGGTGGCCTGAAGCATCAGGGCCGGCCCTTCGGTGGAAACGCCATAATGAAATTTTGGCAATTTGCTCTTCCAAGACCGGTTTCACAACAGCATGTGCAAGCAGAAGATCGACCGCGCTATCCGGAAGGGTATTTGGGGGCCAGGTGATTTTGAAGCGGCAAGTCCACCAGGAGACAGTTTCATTGTGGATGGGGTCTTCAGTTGAAATTGCTGTGACGTTTTCGAGGGGAAGCGGCACCGGAAGAGATGCACAGGCACTGAAAAACAAGAGCAATGAATAGAGACAAAACATCACAACACAAGACTTGAATCGGAATTTATCAATTGACATTGCTTTATTCTCCATCACTCTATATTTGAGTATCAGAAATTTACCACCTTTCGCCTCTCCTGGCTAGCGCCTATGACCTTTCTCTTGAATCCATCCATATGAATGAAAACCGATGGATCTTTCTGTGATGCGCACCATTGGTGTAAAATTGGTTCAGGTGATATCTTACGTACTTTTAAAGAAAGGGAAGCATAGGTGAAGGTGCAATTTCGTTTTTATGGAAGGCTGAATGATTTCCTCCCGACCCAAAAAAAGTAACAGCGATTTATGTATTGCTTCCATGAAATGCCTGCGGTCAAAGATCTCATAGAAGCCATTGGCATTCCACATACAGAAGTGGACTTGATCCTTATAAATGGAAAATCAGTCGGTTGTTACCATCGCTTACGGGATGGTGACGATGTTTCTGTTTATCCAGAAATTGTCCGCATTTCCCTTGATGAAAATCGAAGCATTTTAACGCGAGACCGACGGCTTTTATTTAGAAAAGAGATCCAGTATGCCTACTGCATTCGGGCGAATCATCCCTGATGATCAATTGAAAGAAGTCCTTAACCTTTTTTCGGACTTCAAGCTGAGCCCAAGGTCAGCCATCGAAAAAGAAAAAATCATCAATCAATTAGAACCGAAACCAATTTTATACTACAATGATTTTTATCGTTGCGAGCACTGCCGACAGATTTACTGGAAAGGCTCGCACTATCGTAAAATCGAGAACCACTTTGAGAACACCCTGACCGAAAGAAAATAAGGACTTGATGATGAACCCATTATTGAAAAATACCCGTTTACCCCTTTTCAGCCAAATTAAACCAGAGCATGTTGTGCCGGCCATTGAGCAATTGCTAGATAAAAATCGCCGTCAAGTTGAAGCACTTTTGGCTGCGACAGATCAATACACTTGGGATAACTTGATTCAACCCATAGAGACTTTGGATGAAAAGCTTGATCGGGCCTGGTCGCCGGTGTCGCACATGAATGCCGTGGTTAACACCGAAGCACTTCGCGATGCTTATAATACCTGCTTGCCCAAATTAAGTGCGTATGCGACGGAGATGGGACAAAATGAGGGCCTATTTCGCGCATACAAACACATTGCTGAAGGATCGGAATATGCAAGCTTTAGTCAGGCGCAGCAAAAAATTATCGACAACGCTCTCCGTGATTTTAGACTTTCCGGAATCGAGCTGAACGAAAAAGACAAAGCACGGTATAAGACCATCATGCAAAAACTTTCATCTCTCAGCAGTACCTTTTCAGACAACCTCCTGGATGCGACCCATGCCTGGAAAAAACAAATCACCGACAAAGCATTCCTCGAAGGTCTACCAGAGTCCGCCATCGCGATGGCAAAACAAGTTGCAGAACGGGAAGAATTAGAAGGCTGGGTGGTTAATTTGGAATTTCCTTCTTACCTTCCTGTCATAACCTATGCGAAAAACCGAGCCCTTCGGGAGGAGGTCTATACCGCCTATATCACGCGTGCCTCGGATCAAGGCCCACACGCGGGTAAGTGGGACAACACAAAGATGATGTCGGAAATTCTTGCCCTGCGTCACGAAACAGCCCAACTTCTGGGTTTTCCCAATTATTGTGCCTATTCCCTCGCAACCAAGATGGCCACTTCGACAGATCAAGTCCTTCGCTTTCTAAATGACTTGGCAGAAAAATCTTTGCCCATCGCAAAAAATGACCTCGGAGAACTTGAAGCCTTTGCAAAAGAGGAAGAAGGCCTTGTTGAATTGGAGGCATGGGATATCGCCTATTATTCTGAGAAATTGCGTCAACATAAATATGACATCTCTCAGGAAGAACTGAAACCCTATTTCTCGGTGGATAATGCACTGAAGGGCATGTTTTCAGTCGTAAAAAAACTTTACGGTCTTGTCATTACACCTCTTGAAGGGATCGATGTTTGGCATGAAGATGTGCATTTTTATGAAATCCGGGATGGGCAAGCCCAAGTCCGTGGCCAATTTTATCTCGATCTTTATGCACGACCACATAAACGGGGCGGGGCGTGGATGGGGGACTGCGTCACCCGGAAACGCACAGCTGACGGGATTCAAACCCCCGTCGCTTTTTTGACCTGTAACTTCTCTCCACCTGTGGGGGATGACCCCGCCCTTTTCACACATGATGAAGTGCTGACACTTTTTCATGAATTCGGCCACGGCCTCCATCACATGTTGACCCAAGTCGACTACCTCGGGGTTTCCGGTATTTCCGGCGTCCCATGGGATGCGGTAGAGCTGCCGAGCCAATTTATGGAGAATTGGTGCTGGCAAAGAGAAGCGCTGGATATGATTGCCAGCCATTACAAAACTGATGAGCCTCTCCCAGAGGAAAAATTTCAACGCATCTTGGCCGCGAAAAACTTTCAATCTGCAATGCAGATGGTGCGACAATTGGAGTTTTCACTTTTTGATTTCAGAATCCATTTGGAATATACCCAAGAAAAAGGGGAACGCATTTACGAGATTCTTGACGAAGTCCGTCAGCAGGTTTCGGTGGTCAAACCCCCCGGCTTTAATCGCTTCCCGCATGGATTTTCCCATATTTTTGCCGGAGGATATGCGGCAGGCTATTACAGTTACAAGTGGGCCGAAGTCCTTTCCGCCGATGCTTTTTCACAATTTGAAGAAAACGGCATCTTTGACCCGGAAACAGGACAGCGCTTTCTCACCACAATTTTGGAGCAAGGCGGTTCTCGCGAACCCATGGAACTCTTCGTGGCTTTTAGAGGCCGTGAACCCAAAATTGACGCTCTATTACATCATAGCGGATTAAAGGATTAGATGAATTTCGACGATTACGGAGAAAAACTGCAACTCGAATATCCCTGCGAATGGACCTATAAAGTCATCGGCTTCAGTCAAGACGATGTACAATCGGCCATTTCTGAGGCCATTCCAAAGAAACCCTACCGTGTGGCGCTTTCAAACAAAAGCAAAAAAGGGAAATATGTTTCTCTCAATCTAGAGCTCACGGTAGAAAGTGAAATTGAACGAAACACAATCTATACCGCTTTGAAAACGCACTCAGAAATCAAAATGGTTCTGTAAAGGCATTCAGACTCCTGATGAGTAAGAACCAAACCATCAACAATGAAGCGCAAAGTTGACAGCTTACCCCCGAGCCGTTATCGTTTCATTGTGAAATGATCCCACATTGGCCACCTTATCTTAACGACAGGCTCTCTTGAAGGTCCCGCAAAATCTTCTAAAAAATAAATTGTTTTGGGTGGGCATCCTATATTTTGCTGAAGGATTTCCACTTGGCATTTTTTATGACCTTTTCCCTGTTCATTTCCGGCAACAGGGGGTGGCGCTTTGGAAGATTGGCTTTATGTCTTTGTTGGGTCTGTCCTGGACATTGAAGTTTCTTTGGGCCCCCGCGATTGATCATTACCGGCATCATCGGCGATGGATGTTCTTTGTAGATGTGTTAATGGGGGGAGTGATCCTTATCTTTGCTGCGAAGTCGGGTTTTGGTCCTTGGGTGTGGATCGCGATCGGGGCCTTTACACTGCTTTCTGCGACCAATGATATTGCCATCGATGGCTACACCATTGAGTTGCTGGATAAAGGTGAGCTCGGTTTGGCAAACGGCCTTCGGATTGGTTTTTACCGGGTCGGGATGCTCGCATCTGGTTTTGTCCTTATTTTAAGTGACTACATCACTTGGTCTGGCGCTTATTTAAGCGCAGCTGTGATGCTCTGTCTCGTGGGTTATGCTTGTCTATGTGCCCCGAAAGAGGGTGTTGTTCAGACAAAAAAAACAAACACCCTCTTGAAAGAGCTGAAAGCGATTTTCCTTCACCCTTCTGCCTTTGGCACGGTACTTCTTTTTTTATTGGGGACACTTTGGCTCATCAATAATGCCACGAAGTGGTCAAAGACCTTCACATTGTTTTGGCCCACAGCTTTTGGCCTTGCAGCGATTTTATTTGTAATCAGTTTCGTGATTGAAAATATCTCAAAGAACGACACGAACATTGAGATCCTTCCCTCCATTACCGAAGGCCCCATGTTCGGCACCCTGATGGCCATGGTGAAAAGACCTCATTTTATACCCGTTATTATTTTCATCCTCACCTTCAAGCTGGCCGACAGTTCGATGGGTTTTATGATTAAACCTTTTTGGGTCGATGCCGGGTTTAGCGCAACGGAGATCGGCTTGGTTTCTGTGAATATCGGTCTCGTACTTTCTATTTTAGGAGGGATTATCGGAGGTTGGATTACTGATCGCACCAGTATTTTTAAAGCCCTTTGGGTTTTGGGGCTTTTTCAAGCCATCTCAAACTTGGGTTATGCACTGTCCGCCGCCATTATTCCGACCGGGCTTGAGCATCCTGTCCTGACATTTCAGTATAAAGCCATGATTTATTCTGCAAGCGCGATTGAATCCTTTACAGGTGGATTGGGCACAGCGGCCTTTCTGGCTTTTTTGATGGCGATTGTGAACAAGCGGCATTCGGCTACGGAGTATGCGCTCTTGTCATCTGTCTTTGCGCTCAGCCGATCCGTTGCGGGCTGGGCCGGGGGTTTTGGTGCGGAAACACTCGGTTATGCCCCATACTTCTTTTTAACTTTTCTCCTGGCTTTTCCCGCCTACCTGCTTTTGCCTTGGGTTAAAAAAATGCTACAGTATGCAGGAGACCAGGAAGGGTGGGGGCAAAGTGAGTCGGGGTAGTTCACCTGATCGAATTTTTGGACTATTGTTGACCACCCGACAGGGCATATGATAGAACCTACAACAATTTATTCATTCAGATTCATAATCCAATGATTCCACTAAAATTAAAAGAAGGACTCACCTTTGACGATGTCTTGCTCGCCCCTTCGCGTTCATCGGTCATGCCGAGAGATGTCGATCTCAGTACTAAGCTTACCCGAAACATTACGCTTCAAATTCCAATTATCAGCGCTGCAATGGATACCGTCACAGGATCGAAGCTCGCCATCGCCTTGGCGCGTGAAGGAGGACTAGGTATTATTCACCGTGCCCTGCTTCCAGAAGACCAAGCGACTCAAGTCGACTTGGTCAAAAAGTCTGAAAGCGGCATGATTGTGGATCCCATTACGATCTCTCCCGATAAACGACTGGCCGATGCCCTGGCTTTAATGAATAAATATCATATTTCGGGCATTCCCGTTACGGAAGGGAAAAAGCTGGTCGGTATTCTCACCAACCGGGATCTTCGTTTTGAAACACGGATGAACCTCAAAGTTTCAAAAGTAATGACCAAAGAAAACCTCATTACCGCACCTGAAGGAACAACCCTGAAAGAGGCGCAGAAGGTGCTTCATAAAAACCGGATTGAAAAACTCCTGGTCGTCAATCGCAAACGTGAACTGAAAGGTTTGATTACGATTAAGGATATCGAAAAAAAGATCAAGTTCCCGAACGCCTGTAAAGATAGTTTAGGGCGTTTGCGTGTGGGTGCGGCCGTCGGGATTGGTGCGGATTCGGAAGAGCGGGCCGAGCGCTTGGTTGCCGCCGGTGTTGATTTGATTATTGTGGATACCGCACATGGTCATTCGGTCGGTGTGTTAGACACGATTAAATCCATCCGGAAAAAACACCCTGATCTTGATTTGGTGGGGGGGAACATTGCGACCGCAGAGGCTGCAATCGATCTCATTAAGAGTGGTGTGGATGGCATCAAAGTCGGGGTAGGGCCGGGATCCATCTGCACAACACGTGTTATTGCCGGAACAGGCGTTCCTCAGTTGACTGCGATTTCGGATTGCGCAAAAGCCGCGAAGCGCTACAGGGTGCCCGTGATTGGAGACGGAGGCATTAAGTTTTCGGGCGATATCACTAAGGCCATTGCAGCCGGCGCTCATACAGTGATGTTGGGGGGACTTTTCGCCGGTACGGAAGAAAGCCCCGGTGAAACCGTGTTGCTTCAGGGTAGGTCTTACAAAGTCTATCGGGGCATGGGATCGATAGGTGCGATGGAAAAAGGAGGGAAAGACCGTTATTTCCAAGAATTTGAACCTGTCTCGAAACTGGTGCCGGAAGGCATTGAAGGACGGGTTCCCAGTAAAGGGAGCCTTTCCGGGGTTGTCTATCAGCTTCTTGGCGGACTCCGGGCAGGCATGGGGTATTGCGGGACTGCTTCAATAGATGCCCTTCGAGATTATGATCAGTTTGTCCGTATCACTTCCTCCGGAATTCGCGAAAGTCATCCCCACGATGTGATTATCACAAAAGAAGCGCCCAATTATGAAATGGGCCGCACCTCCTAAAGGTGTGTCTATTTCAGCCCCTCACGCCGCGCTTGCTGTGTTGTCAATCGCTTCGGATCCTCACCGGACTTAAAGTCAGTTCCCGATCCTCATGGCTTTTTGCCTTGCAACCACGACATGATGAACTGAAATAGCCACACCTTATATTTCGATTTAGATAAAGAAGAAAGTTCTCCACAGATATGCAAAAGATACTTATCCTTGATTTTGGATCGCAATATACACAGTTAATTGCACGGCGTGTTCGTGAAAGCAAAGTCTATTCTGAAATCTTGCCTTACCATGTTTCACTTTCAGAAATAAAAAAATATCGCCCCACGGGTCTGATTCTGTCAGGTGGCCCCTCTTCTGTTTTTGAGAAGGCGGCCCCTTTGTGTGACCCCGGCATCTTTGATCTCTCTATTCCTGTATTGGGGATTTGTTATGGGATGCAGTTAATGACTCATTTGCTTGGCGGTGTGGTTGCAAAATCCCAAAAAAGAGAATATGGGCGTGCCGAACTCAAATTGGATCATCGCTCACCGCTCTTTAAAGACTTGCCCAAACAAACGCCTGTCTGGATGAGTCATGGGGATCGGATCGAAAAAGTTCCCACTGGATTTAGAGCCATCGCCAAAACAGGAAACGCGCCAACCGCTGCCATCGAAAATCAAAAACGGCATTTTTATGCGCTGCAATTTCATCCAGAAGTCGTGCACACCCCCGAGGGCATGTCTATCCTCCAAAATTTTCTTTATCAAATTTGTGGATGCAAAGCGAATTGGGATATGGGTTCGTTTATTCACCTGGCCGAAGAAGAAATTGGAACTGCCATTGGAAAGAGCAAGGCCCTTTGCGCATTGAGCGGGGGGGTCGATTCTTCTGTCGCTGCCGTATTGGTTCAGCGGGTCATAAAAAAAAGACTTACCTGTATTTTTGTGGACAATGGCCTTTTAAGAAAGAACGAAGCGAAGACGGTCATGAGTACTTTTAAAAAACAGCTTAAGCTCAATATTAAAAAAGTGGATGCTTCCGAGCAGTTTTTGTCAAAATTGGCGAAGACAATCAACCCGGAAAAAAAGCGAAAGATTATCGGACGAACCTTTATCTCGGTTTTTGATGAAGCGGCCAAAAAAGTAGGTAAGGTTGATTTTTTAGTACAGGGAACGCTTTATCCCGATGTCATCGAAAGTATATCGGTCAAAGGACCTTCTGCCACCATTAAAACGCATCACAATGTCGGCGGGTTGCCCAAGCGCATGCGGATGAAAGTGGTCGAACCCCTCAGAAGCCTTTTTAAAGACGAGGTGAGGAAACTCGGTGTTGAATTGGGGATTCCGGGAGAACTACTTTATCGACACCCTTTCCCCGGACCGGGGCTGGCTGTCCGTGTGGTCGGCAGGGTGACGCCTGAACGACTTACGCGTTTGCGCGAGGCCGACGCGATTTTCGACGAAGAAATTCGTTCAGCGGATCTTTACGATGAAATCTGGCAGGCCTTTGCCGTTTATCTTCCCATACAATCTGTCGGCGTCATGGGTGATGAACGGACCTACGAAAATGCGATCGCCCTTCGAGCCGTGACCAGCCAGGATGGCATGACGGCAGACTGGTATGAATTTCCACATGATGTCCTCAAAGTCATTGCAAACCGTATCATTAATGAAGTGCAAGGCATCAACCGTGTCGTCTACGACGTCTCCTCAAAACCGCCCAGCACGATTGAGTGGGAGTAGGGATTTTCCCTGAGGGAATCATTCTCTCCACTGCAGTCATTCGTTTCTTCTATATCCACTCCTGAAATAAAGTCCTATTTGAGAAATGGAATCCCATTTTTCTGAATTCTATAAAAAAAATTTCCGAGAACAAGAAAAACACATCCTTTTAAATTAAAACCCCATAAAACAAGCCATTTATCGAGGTCTTTTCTCCTTTTTAAGTTTGGCACACTGCTTGCTCTATGCCTATCCCGTAACGCGATGGCGAGCAATGAGGGGGCATGAGGCACTTTCATTTTCAATTCAATACAAATAATAAAAATAAGGAGAATTCAAAATGAAAAAAATGACAATTTTTGCAGCGTTTATGGGAATGGCTTTGGTGTTCGGATCAGTGGCGCAGAGCGAAGCGGGATGTTTCATTGGCTGCGGCGGAGACGATGAATCCGTCAATGTCGATGCAAGCCGGGAAGACAGCGATAATATCGGCGGCGATCAAATTGACAACATGGGTCAGTTCGCAGTCGACAGTGTTGTGGCCAAGGATGTCACGATTGAATCAGGCAACACCCATGCCCACATTAGCGGGGATGTCATTGGCAGCCAAGTACAAGCAAACTCCACGGCGCTGATGCAGGGTGTGGATAAAAGTCATGACAACATCTCAACCAACACGACCACTTTTAACGTCAATCAGTAATCGAGTGCAAGAAACCATGCTGGGATAGGGGAGAGACTTCAGCTATCCCAGCTCAAAATAAATTCAAATAAAAAGGAGAAATAAAAATGAAGAAAATGACAGTAATTGCAGCGTTTTTAGGATTAGCCATGGTTTTTGGATCAGCAGTGCAGAGTGAAGCCGGATGTTTCTTTGGCTGCGGCGGAGACGATGAATCGACCAATATTGACACCAGCCGTAACGACAGCGACAACATCGGCGGAAATCAGGTTGATAACATGGGGCAATTTGCCACCGACAGTGTCGTTGTCAAGGACGTGACCGTGGAAGCCGGGAACACCAATGCCCATGTTCGCGGAGATGTGGTCGGCAGCCAAGTCCAAGCCAACTCCACAGCCTTAATGCAGGGCGTCGACAAAAGTCACGACAATTTTTCTCGCACAAACACCGAGTTCAACGTAAACCAGTAGTCGATTCAAAACAAGAGCCGGGAAGGATGGAAAGCCTCCCCCTTCCCGGCAAAGTCTTTTATATGGATGCATCTGAACCAAAGGAGACTGGGACAATGAACAAAAATATCACCATGGCAATCATACTGGGCATGCTGTTTTTTTGGGGGGATATCGCCTCAATTGATGCAGGATGTCTAATGTCCTGCGAGGGCGATACATCCGAGGCCTACGAAGAGGATGATGAAGAACTTCCCAATGAAGAAGCACAGAACGAGGAGCGGACACAACACTTCGGCAACTTAAGAGACAGTATCGTAGTCAGTGGGGTTGAAATGAATACATCAAATCATGTGGAAGTCGGCTCAAATTCGGGGGATATCAATACCACTTCAAGTACCATCATCATGGGTGTGAATAAAAGCCATAACAATACAAACAACACCACAACGTCGAGCAACCGATAATTTATCAATGGGATCTTTAAAACACGATTAAATGAAAAGGAGAAAGGTCATGAAAAAAACACAGATCAGCTCGAGTACAATCCTTCTCCTTTTGTCTTTATGCTTCGGGGGGCTTGTGCGTGAAGCTCTGGCAGCACCCCCTCTTTTAAGTGAAGACGCAATCCAGGAGGCCGCTGAATCTGAAAAAGATGATGCAGGGGAAAAGACAATCGAAGAAAAAGAAAAAGCAAAAGAAGAAAAAGCATTTAAAAAAGAGCTTCGTGGCCTTAGAAAACGCCAAGAAAGAACTGAAAAAAATATTCGCGTTCGGGCAAATATCTTCCCTTCATCCCCGCCTGGGGCAGAGTGCACCAGTGCGGATCGTGCTAGATCCCGCTTGGAAAAGGTGACGGGTGAAGGGGGCGTTGTGATTTTAGGTGATGTTGTGATCGATTCGAGCAATGACGCCGATGTTGAAAATAATGATGGCAGCATCAACAACGAAGTGAATGTAAATATTATCAATCAAACAGAAAAGCGTTGCTAAACAAGGTGACAAACGGAGAGTGCGCCATGAAGCAAAAAATGAGAGTAACGATCGCAGGTTTAGTTGTATTCATCTATTCATTGCTCATCACTTCCCAGCCAATCCTTGAAGCAGCATCCACTTCTTTAGGGGGTGGAACAAAGGTCAGGGTCGCCGTTGCACGATTTGGCGCGACAGACCGATTTGCTCAAATGTATGGTGGCTGGGATATTGGTGGAGGACTTTCAGCACAACTCGTGACCGAGCTGATCGATACCGGACAGGTGATTGTCGTGGAACGGGCGATCCTGTCTCAAATCTTAAGGGAGCAAGAACTTTCTGATTCCAAACTGGTGACAAAAGAAACCGCCGCACAGGTAGGGCAATTATTGGGTGTGGACTACCTGATTGTCGGTCAAGTCACTGAGTTTGAACAAAAGGCGGTTGGAGGTGGCGGTCGTGCAGGTTGGTTGAGTGGAATTTTCCCCAAGATTTCAGGAGAGTTCACCGCGGCGCATGTCGCGATTGACCTGAGAATTATCGACACATCCACTGGAGAAATCTTGCGATCTCAGCGCGCTGAAGGCCGAGCCTGGGAAAAAGCACTTGCAGTCGATCTGAGTTTTCCCACATTAACCTTTGGGGGAGACGCTTTTCATAAAACCCCACTGGGAAAGGCAACACGCAAGGTCATCCACGACAGTCTAGGTTTTGTGCTGGCCTCAGTTCAGGAACGCTTGCAAACGTATTCAAATTGGATCGGCAAGGTCATCCATGTGGAAAATCAAATCATTTATCTCAATGTCGGAACCAATGCCCAAATCCAAGTGGGCGACCGTCTCTCTGTTTTTTCAATTAAAAAAGTATTGACCGATCCTGAAACAAACCAAGTCATCGGATTAATAGAAAATCCTGTGGGTGAACTGGGTGTGGTCGCCGCACGAGACAAATTATCAGAGGCGCGTATGGTTCGGGGAAGTATTCTGCCAAAAAAAGGAGACATTGTCCGATTTGCTCAGCCCTTTCCAAAATCGGGAACAGCTGAGGATTATCGAACGCTGCATGAAATTGAAAAATTAAGTTATGGAGGGAAGGCCTATCCTGTGCTTGAGTAGGGATGAGCTTGACGCTTAAAAAGCGCTGTCTTAGAATACAAGCGCTCACAAGGCCTAAGACAATCACCCTTTAATAAAGTTCACAAGGAAGATCTCAAAAAATGATTAAAAGGAAAAAAAGTAGATTATCCCTAAGCATTTTAATACTCAGTTTGAGCGTTTTAAATGGATGTTTCCGACATATCGCTCCTGAAGGTATCGGCCCCACAGACCTGGAAGAGGGATTGATCGCCTACGATCAAGGTCGCTGGGAAAAAGCCATTCAGCATTTAGATCAAGCCATTAAAAATTACCCTGAAAATACAGAAGCCCTTTTTAAACGCGGGAATATTTCTCAGCGTTTGGAAAAAATCGATGACGCAATTTCAAGTTACCGGGAGGTGGTTCGGATCGACAAAAACCACTTTAAAGCACATTATAATCTTGCAAACCTCTATTCTTACGAAAAAGCGGATACCGTTCAAGCGGTGTTCCATTATCGACGATTTCTTTCAATCTCACCCAACCATCCCCTTGCACGAAAAGCGCAAAATAAACTCAAGCAGCTGACGAAGATCCCTGGGGAACATCGAAACTCACAGCATGTCGCCACATTTTCTGAGCTTGTAGAGGAAACAGCCCCCTTAGCGGGACAGCTTGTTCAGCCCCCGATTTCACCTCTACCACCCTCTATTGCCTCTCCTTCAATTAAACCCCTGAACCGTGGTGTTTTCCCTCAAGTCGTTTGTATTTCCGGAATGCAGGGGCAGAAAAAAGTTGAAGGGAGCGGGTTTATTGTCGGCGACAAGGGTTATATCCTCGCAAGTCGCCATCAAGTGGATCGGGCAACCCACTTGATGGCACGATTTCAAGATGGAACGGCATACCCTGCCACCTTACTGTCCATCAGTGAAACGCTTGATCTCGCACTCTTACAAATTCCTTTCCAAGGGATGACGCCTCTTTTATTCGATTTACAACAATCCCCCAGTGTAGGGGATTCTGTCCTGGCTATCGGTTGTCCTTTTGGTTTGAATCACTCCGCATCTAAAGGGATTATCAGTGCGCCAGAACGGATTTTTGATCAGAAACCTTTACTCCAGACCGATGTTGCCGTTAACCCAGGAAGTAGTGGAGGCCCGCTACTCAATCGGGAAGGGGCTGTGTTGGGCGTGATTATCGGGGTCCTTCCAAAAGCGCAAGGCATTTCTTTTGCGCTTCCGGCACGAGATGCACGCCACTTTCTTGGAGAGACTTTTTTACAAATTGGGACGCTTTATGCTGAAGCAAAGCGATATGATGAAGCCGCTGAGGCATTGCGCATGAGCAGCGAATTTCGGCCTGATTCCGCACAAACATTAAATAATTTGG
The DNA here is from genome assembly GCA_029261135.1 of Nitrospirota bacterium. Taxonomy (GTDB): domain Bacteria; phylum Nitrospirota; class Nitrospiria; order SBBL01; family JAADHI01; genus JAADHI01. Next base: position 68,033 of record JAJDBX010000018.1, on the reverse strand, counting down.
GTGAAGTGTATCGCAGACTCAAGCAGTATGAAACAGCAGAAACCGTTTATTTGAGGGCAATACTCAGTCAGCCGAGTTATGCAGATGCCCATTACAATCTGGGCATCTTGTACGACAACCATTTAAAGAATAAAAAACAAGCCGTCATTCACTACAAAAGATATCTCGCTCTAAACCCCGCATCACGCGATGCGGCCTTAGTCGGGCAGTGGTTGGCCCTGGCGGAATCAAAAGAATAGGTTTAAAGATGACATCATTGGGTCGTTATCAAATACTTGAAGAACTGGGCAGAGGGGCGATGGGCATGGTTTATCTCGGGAAAGATCCAAAAATTAACCGAACCGTCGCTTTAAAGTGTCTCCGGCCTCATCTATCAGAATCCAATGAGGGAGCGGTGCGGCGATTCCAGCAAGAAATCCTTGCCCTCGGACGCCTGATTCACCCCAATATTGTGACCATATTTGATGTTTGGGAAGATCCTGATTCCGGCAGCACCTACATTGTAATGGAATATATCCAAGGCATCTCTTTGGCCCAAATCCTAAAAAACAATGTGCCCCTCTCCATTGATCAGATTGTTCGTATTGGCGTGCAAATTTGCAATGGCTTGGATTTCGCGCATTCAAAAGGGGTGGTTCATCGTGATATCAAACCCGGAAATATTCTTTTAACCGATGATTTATATGTGACCAAAATCGCAGATTTTGGCATTGCCCGTTTGGATAACACGGCTTTCACACAAACAAACCATTTAACAGGAACACCCCTTTATATGTCACCAGAACAATGTCGAGGAGAAACGCTTGATGGGCGCTCAGACCTTTTTGCAGTTGGAACCCTGCTTTATGAATTGCTGACGCGACAGAAAGCCTTTCAGGGAGATTCAGCCACAAGTATCATGCACCAAGTCTTGAATTCCACGCCCTATGCCCCTTACCTCATTTCTGATGAGGTATCCGAAGGCTTCAGTGCTGTGGTGATGGAGGCCTTGGAAAAAGACCCGGAACGGCGTTTTTCATCGGGTCTAGAGATGGCGGATGCCTTGGTCACCGCCATTGATGAAACCACCGCGACCTATTCTATTACAGGTTCTCTGACAGAACCTGCTTTGAAAAAGATTGATTTTCTCGACACTGCGCCTTCATTGCCGAGCGAAGACAAGATAGAAACGACAGCAGATGACCCACCGAAAGTAACTCAATGGCCCAATGCCATCTTATGGCTCTCCTTCATCCTATTGGGGATAATCGGGATATTTTTTTACTTCGGGATGGGAGCAAATGAATCGTCTGCTCCTGAAAGACATCTGACGAAGCCTGAACAAGCTTCTCCACCCATTTTATTGGGACAGGTCGTGTTTGAAACCACGCCCGAAGCTGCGGATGTTTCAGTCGATGGGCAGGGGAAAGGGAGGAGCCCTCTATCCATTGATCTTCCTGCTGGATCTCATGAGATCCTTGTGACAAAAGAAGGATACCATGACTTGGAGGCCACGATAGACGTGTCTTCAGGAGAAAAAATTCCAATCCACCTTAAATTATTAAAGGAGGGAAAACAATGAAACCCTTACAACAAAGCATCTTCATTGGCATCATGCTTTTATTCTTTTTAAGTCCCTCCTTGAGTCAAGCGGCTTTGGAAAAAGGAGTACTTGCGCCCTCTTTTGCTGAACTCACTTCTGGCAAAAAAAAGCCGATGACCATCCTGTATTTTTTTAAACAGACCTCTAAACCTTCGATCAAGGGCTTGGAACGGATGAAAGCCGACTACGCTTCATACCAAAAAGCAGGGATTCGTGTGATCGCCATTAGCAAAAATAAGTCAAAAGACCTGGATGGTTTTTTCAAAAACTTTCACGCCCCCTTTCCGATTGTGAAAGACAATGGAAGCATTTTTAAAGCCTATGGGGTACAGTTTATTTTTCCAACCACTTATATTCTGGGCCCGGGCGGCCGCGTCAGCGATACCTTGGAAGGGGGCGGCGCCACATCCCATCATTTTATGACGACGGTCGCCAATAGAAGCCTACAACTCAAAAAAAATAAGCTGGCTAAAACACTTTACGCACAAGTATTAAAAAAAGATCCAAAAAATGCAGCGGCTCAGGCCGGACTTGGACAGGTCTTATTAACAGAGGGAAAATTAGATGGGGCAGAAGCGGCTTTTTCAACTTTGGTTTTACTGAGTCCTCCAGAGGTGATTCTTGGAAAAGAAGGACTCGCGGCAGTACACCTTAAAAAGGGGGAGACACAAAAAGCAATTGCCCTCAGCAAAGAAATTCAAAAAACGGATCCTCAAAATAGCCTGGTTCATTTGATCAAGGCGAATGTCCTGTCAATACGAGGGGATCAAGAGGGGGCCTTGTCGGAATACAAACATGCCATTGAAGGAAAACTCAATACCGATTGGCAACGGGCAGAGGCCTACAACCAAGCAGGTCGAATCCATTCGGAACGCGGAGAGTATCAGCTTGCCGAATCCATGTATCAACAAGCCCTTAATGAAAATCCCTATTCTACAGAAATTTTAACCAATAGAGGTGCGCTTTATGAAAAACAAGGGCGACCTCAGAAAGCGCTCGCCTTGTATCGAGAAGCGCTCACAGTTGATCCAAAGGATGAAATTGCACTGCTCCTATCAAAACGAATCGCCCAGCACCTTGATTTTAAGGAAGATATAGCAAGACAAGAACGCATCGATGGCCTTGTGTCTGAGTTGTCAGAGCGATTTAAGGCAGAGAAGGTCTTGCCAGTCGATCGTTCAGACCGCTGGTCTTCTCGCCCCATGACCATCGCCTTTATGGGATTGAAATCGATTGGAGGCGGGTTGCTCCGCGAAGGGATGGACGCCTTACTCCAGCAAGAAATCTCTTCGCAGATGATGTCTTCTCAGCGTGTTTCTTTGGTCGAGCGTGAGGTCATGGAAAAACTTTTGACAGAGCTTCAGTTAGGGTCTTCCGACTTGGCCGACCCTGAAACAGCATTAAATCTGGGGAAAATACTGGCGGCACGCCTGATAATTACAGGCAACTTGATTGAGACAAGCGACGGCATCCGTTTAAGTCTGCGAGTGATTGATCCCGAAACCTCCTCGGTTAAAATCATCTATTCCGATGAAATGGGCTCAAATAAAACCCTGAGCGATTTAGCCCGCATGACGGGAAAAGTCCTCATTCAACGCATCAAATTGCTCTATCCGCTGAAAGGAAAGATTGCACTAGTTGAAGCCGACAAGCAAGTCATCATCAATCTCGGAAGAAAACATGGTATTCACAAAGGGGTTCAGATGAAAATTATCTCTGAAGGGGGTGCCATTGTCATGGACGGAAAAGTGATTGGTCATCGTAAACAAAAAGTGGGACTTCTGGAAATTATCTCCGTTGAAGACGGGCTCTCATACGGAAAACTCGCTGAAAAAACCGCCACAGTGCATAAAGACTACAAGGTGTTTGAAGATGTTAAAAAAACAGACTGAACGGCTTCACTTATTCTCCATTTATCTGATGATGTCTTTTTTCCTAATGGCTTGCTCCTCTAAACCCACCCTGAAGGGATCTCATTCCGAAAGACCTCAACTCTTGACTGTTGCCGTTCTGCCTTTTGAGAATAACAGCATCAATCCCTCACTTGAAACAGCTGGACTGGCAAGAAGCGTCACAGATCACATCTCGGGACAATTGGCCGATTCTCCCCAAATTTCACTCATCGACCGGGAATCAATCGAACTCTTTTTGCAGGAACTCTCTCTTTCAAGCCAAGGCTTGACCGGGAAAGAAAACCGCCTTCAACTGGGGAAATTGTTGGGAGCCCGTTATTTACTCATGGGAGAATTCACCGAAATTGTCGGAAACCTTCGCATCGACGGGCGGGTTGTTGAAGTCCAAACGGGAACCGTTACGACTTCGAGTTCTATTCTCGGCTTAGCCTCTGAAAGGCGTCAATTGGAGCAGTCTTTTTCAAAAGACATCACAAAACACTTTCTAAAAAAGGTAGGGGGTTCTGAGCCCCGTAAACCGATGAGCAGTCGAGGCTTTTTCCGCTTGGGCCAAAAACTAGAAAAAGAAAACCGTAATGAAGAAGCCTTGAAGGCGTATCAAAAAGCACTCTCTATGAATCCAGAAAATTATGAGGCGCAAGACCGAATGGATATTTTATTAATAAAGTCACTCAATTAAGGCCCATCTTATAAGGGGACCAACGCTAAAATACTTCAGTTGAAGAGGAGCTCGGATCCACATGCTTCATCAAAAATTATTTTCTAAACAATTGCTCAAGAACCATCCGTCTCATCGGGGATGTCTTCTTTCTCTGGTCACGGCATTTGTCCTGGTTTTCTTCCTTGCCCCCCCGATGGGATGGGCCTCTCAGGAAGTGAACGACAAAGAGATCAAAGCACTCTACCATTCAGGCCGATACAAAGGCCTTATTTCATCATTACGAGGAAACCCAGAAGAAAGCAGTTCTCTGCAGTCGCTTTATCTTGGCTTGAGTCATCTTCGTTTGGGCGAATCCCTACAGGCTATTCAGGCCTGGCAGTCTTATGTTCGTCTTGAAAAAGGGAGTGAAGGCGCCCGAAAAATAACAAGATATCTCACCCTGCTTTTGCAAAAAGAAGCAAAACGGGTCGCACAAGATCAAATTAAACGGGAAAAAAATCTATCAGAGAGAGTGGATCCAAAAGCAATCGCTGTTTATCCCTTTCTCAATAAAGGATCGATATCTTATGCCCCACTTTCAAAGGGACTTGCCGCAATGATCATCACGGATCTCTCAAAGATCAAAGGCTTCACGGTGGTCGAACGCATCCAAATCCAAGCCATATTAAATGAACTCAGCTTAACAAGATCCGGGATTGTGGACGCCAAGAACGCTCCTCGAATCGGGAGACTCGTGGGCGCAGCAAAAATTACGACAGGAAGCCTGGTGGATGTCGATCACGAAACGATGCGTCTCAATGCTTTAGTCACCAAAACGGAAGATGCGAAAGAGCTCTCGGTCGCTGAGGCCTCTGGAGCACTGTCCCATTTTTATACCTTGGAAAAAACTCTTGTTTTTAAACTCCTGTGCGGAATGGGATATTGCCCGGAGAATCTGGATAGTCAAACCCGGACTGAGGTGGAGAAAATCCACACAAAAAATCTAAAAGCATTCCAACATTTTTCGGAAGGACTCACGCATTTCGACCAAGGAGATTATCGCGAAGCTTCTCGGGAATTTATTCTTGCGCTTGAAGAAGATCCTCATTTTGAATTAGCAAGAACAGCACTTTTAGAAACCCCTCTTTTATCGCAGTCCATCGATGAGATTATTTCTGCTGCAGAAATGATGGCTCATGGGCCAGACTATGCCTTCGGAATACGGCCCATGACGCCAGGCTTGCCTGTTTTTCAGATTTCGGCTTCGGTCATAAAACCGAATATTTCCCAGCCCCCCATCTCCGCCCCCGCAGCAGGTGGAACGACAACTGTTCCGGTCACAATTAATATCGACCTACCGGAGTAGAATGAACAGAGAAAAGACTTTTTAGTTCGTAAATTCTATTTATTTGATTATAAGGAACATCATGAAAAAGTTAGTGCCTTACCTCATAATTCGTCCGATTTCTCTTTTGCTGCTTCTTTTTTTGAGCGCATGTGGCCAAGGGCCTGAGACTCCACAAGGAAATGCCGGAGCGGAGAGGACAACTCCCGTTGGGATCACGCTCTTATCTCCGCAGAAAAATGACCTGAATCAAAAGCAAAAAGTCTTTGCAACAGAAGCCTTGAATACAGTGCAGTCAATCCAAGTGACCGTCACCAGTGTCAATAACATCGAATTGGCCACAGAAACAGTGAGTGTTCCTCCGGGAGAATCATCAGTAAACCTCCTGCTCAATGTCCCTCTTGGATCGGATCGCCTCTTTCGAGTGGATATCTTTGATGAAAAAGGCAAGGTTGTTCTCTTTGGAAGCGCCCTAACCGATCTAGAAAATATTGAGCCAGTGAATCTTCAGATCACGCTTGCAAAACCCATCACAATTAATCCCAATAATGCCACTCTTCCAACAAACATCGTCGAAATTTTTACAGCCACGGTGTATCCAGGCTTGCGTGATTCCAATATTGAATGGTTTGTCAATGACATTCCTGGCGGTGATTTGACAAACGGAACCATTACGCCGACAGGACCAAGCACTGCAGAATATAAATCACCGAAGCTTATTCCATTATCAGAATCAGTAGAGGTGAAAGTGACCAGTCTTTCCAGCCCTGATCTCTATTTTGATATCGCCGACCTCAGCATCGCGAACCTTCGTTTTGTCAATCGCGAAATTGGAATAGATGCCGACAACTGCGGCACAACGGATGCGCCCTGCAAAACCTTGGCGCGAGGAATCGCCTTAGCACAATCAGGGGATACCATACTGGTTGCACCCGGGACTTACCCTTTTGATCTCATTGAAGGGAGCGAAACAAGCCCGCTTGTTTTGAAAGCAGGGGTCACGCTGCAAGGTCAAAGTATTAATGGGGCTTCAACTATTTTAGATTTTATCAACCCGAGATCATCTGAGGGAACAGACTCCGGAACGGGGATACTGGGTGCTGAAGGGGCTTCACTCAACGGGTTTATGATTCAAGATCATGGCACATTTAACAGGATTATTCACAGTAATGAGGCTTCTTTTCTAATCAGTGACAACACTTTTCATCAAATCTTTTGTTTTACGCAAGCCTGCATCAATCCAGCCATTTTAGTCGATGGAGACAGCACTCCGGTGATTTCTGGAAACAAATTCGGCGATTTTGAACTTGTCGGTTTTGAGACCGCGATCCAAGTCCAAGGCACGGCCACACCCCTCATTATTGACAATATCTTTAGGGACAATGATACCGGCATTCAAATATTGGGCAATGCCACACCATTAATTCAGGGCAATCTTATCGAGGGAAATCGCATGGGTATTTCAGCGATTGAATCTGCATTGCCCGACCTTGGTGGAGGCGCGCTTCGCAGTGAAGGCAATAATATCTTAAGTTGTAATTTCGACGTTGATCTTTTTATGGGCACTTCCGAGTCAATTTTTGCTCAGAACAACCAATGGGATCATGACCCGCCTGAGGTTGCTTCTCTGGGTAATGGGACTGATATCGCTTTTGGTGAGACAGGGGCATCCGTTAATAACACCAATGCCTCTCTGTATCCCTTCGCTCAATGTAATACCGGGGTTCAAGTGACGCCGTCTTTGAACCTAAACACAAGTGAAGCGGGAGGAACAACGACTTTTACCGTCGTACTTGGCACACAACCGAGTTCTGATGTCACGATCAGCTTTTTCTCCAGCGATACCACAGAAGGCAAGCTTTCAACAAACAGTCTGACCTTTACCCCATTAAATTGGAATACAGCACAGACAGTGACCATTACCGGCGAAGATGATTTTGATGATGACGGAGATCAGGCTTATTCAGTGAAATTCGATCCAGCATTAAGCGAAGACCCCAACTACAATGAGGCACAACCTATAGATATTAATCTTACGAATGAAGATGACGAGTCTTGTCTCACACTAACACTGGATACAGCCGGTAACGGGTCAGGTACAGCCCTAGGCGGAGATTGTTTCAATCCAGGGACACAGGTGAATGTTTCCGCCAGCCCTGCAAGTGGATCAACCTTCACAGGCTGGACAGGCCCGGATGCAAGCGAATGTGCGGGAAATTCCGATTCCAATTCCGCTTCCGTCTTGATGAATAATGACAAAAGCTGTACCGCAAACTTTAGACTGAATAGTCAAACCTTGAGCTTAGGCACCGCAGGGAACGGGAGCGGTTCAGTCAGTGGTGCGGGAACATACAACTTCGGAACGACCGTGACCATCACCGCCACTCCTGCAAGCGGATCAAGCTTTACATCTTGGACAGGCCCCGATGCAAGAGAATGTGCGGGAAATTCCGTCTTGATGAATAACGACAAAAGCTGTACCGCCAACTTTACCCTAAACAGCCATACCTTGAGCTTAGGCACCGCAGGGAACGGTAGCGGTTCAGTCAGTGGTGCGGGAACCTACAACTTCGGAACAACCGTGACCATCACCGCCACCCCTGCAAGCGGATCAAGCTTTTCGGGCTGGACAGGCCCGGATGCAAGAGAATGTACGACCAGTTCCGTCTTGATGAATAATGACAAAAGCTGTACCGCTAACTTTACCCTAAACAGACAAACCTTAAGCTTAGGCACCGCAGGGAACGGGAGTGGTTCAGTCAGTGGTGCGGGAACCTACAACTTCGGAACAACCGTGACCATCACCGCCACCCCTGCAAGCGGATCAAGCTTTTCGGGCTGGACAGGCCCGGATGCAAGAGAATGTACGACCAGTTCCGTCTTGATGGATAATGACAAAAGCTGTACCGCTAACTTTACTTTGAATCAACATACCCTAACCTTGAGCCCGGTGGGGCCGGGTTTCGTGACCGGTTTTGGCATTTACAATTTCGGAGAGACCGCGACTGTCAGTGCAACACCGAATATCGGTGCGAGTTTCAGTGCTTGGACCGGGCCCGACGCGAGGGAATGTGCGACAGGTTCTGTGTTAATGAATGCGGATAAAGCCTGTACAGCAACCTTTATTTCGAATAATTCCACTCTGACTGTGGGCCTTGCAGGTGGTGGCACAGTTATTTCTGTTCCCAGTGGAATTTCTTGCGGGACAGATTGTGTTGAAGTGTATCCGAATGGCACATCGGTTACTTTGCGCACCGCCATCTCGGCGGGTTGGGCTTTTGTGAATTGGACAGGGGATTGCTCCGGCACATCCTCACTCACCACGGTGGTGATGGATAGGGACAAAAGCTGTACAGCAAACCTGGTGCGAACCCTGTTCTTAAATGTTGATTTCAATTCGGATGATGTTCTAAAACCGCCGAACCTGGATCCGCCGGGTGACCCCGTCGGCGATCTTTTGATCCTGAATGAAGCCTCGGGCACGATTCGTGTCCAGTTAAACCAAACAACAGGACAACAATATCTTGCCCTGGATCAAGTTCCGGGTAGCGGGGGGCTTGCTCTGCGTGCCCAGGTCGCTGGCACCCCGCCGAAAACCGGTCGCTATGTAGTGCGATGGGATTCGGCGGTGATGTCGCGCAGCATCTTTTTTTCGAGCCCGGTGATCCGAGACAGTTCGGGCCTGATTTTGATGAATATCTCCTATCGCCCCAACAACAATATGCTTGATTTGAATGACAGTGGTGCCCCTGGCCTTCCTCCCTGGGGCTTCGGTCTTTTTCAGTCTTTTGAAGTCACTGTGAATATGGACAGGAAGGAAATTGAACAGATATTGATTGACGGGCAATCGATTGATGCGACATTTCCACTTCCATTCAAAAATACGGCGGCTTCAGATTTGGCCCGTTTTTCTCTTGAACTCGGAGGAAGCTCCGCCCAGAGTTACGCCTTAGATCGCATTAATATCCGTGCCGCACCTTAATTTTATTTTCAGGAATAGCGATGTTCCGGAGAAAAATCATAACGAAATGGCCTTTGTTTATTGCGCTTCAGCAGTCGGCCTTCAATAATTCAATTGCTTTTTGGATCGTATTCACTTAGGAGTAAAAATGTTACAGAAAGTCCGTCTGACACAAATATTAATCCTCATCATGCTCTCTATTTTCAGTGTGCCTTCATCATCAATGGGGGAAAGTAATCAAGACTACCATGACTCTCTTTCTGCGGGCATTGCTCGCTTGAATCAGAACGATCTTGGCGTGGCACTGAAACGTTTTAAAGACGCTTTGTCGCTTGATCCAAAGGGAGTAGAGGCCCATTATTATCTTGGGGTCACTCATGCACGTGCGAATCGCGATGAAGAAGCCGAAAAATATTTATTAAAAGCGCTTTCTCTTGACCGCACTTTTATGCCAGCCCGTTTTGACTTAGGGATCCTCTATTTTCAGGTTCGGGAAGATCAGAAAGCGCTCAAAGCTTTTTCAATTGTCGAGAAAATTGATCCTGAGCGCGCACGTGTCCATTACTATCAGGGTTTAATCTGGCGACGGAATGGAAACCTTCAAGTGAGCGAAGCAAAACTTAAAAAAGCAGCACAACTTGATCCTCAGCTTGCGGCGCCGATTCATTTTCAGGCCGGGATTTCCTTCTTTCAAGAGGGAGCCACTGATTCGGCTAAAACCAAGTTTCAGCGTGTACTTGATCTTTCACCTCAAGGAGATCTGGCCGAATCTGCGCGTGAATTTATCAAAAAAATTGAACAACATTCAGATGTCAATAAACGGTGGCACTTAAGCGCATCCTTTGGTGTTCAATATGACGATAACGTGGTACTTGATCCAGGTGGAACTTTCTTATCGACATCCGGGATGACAAAAAAGGAAGATACCCTCGGGATCGTCTATATAAAAACAGATGTCCAATGGCTTAAACATGATAACTGGAAGGGAAATCTGGAATATCGTTTTTATCAAAACCTTCATTCACAGAACAGTCTGAATGATTTCAATATTCAAGATCATCACCTTGTTTTGAGCGGTCGCCACCCAATGGGTCAAAATGAATTGAACCTTGTTTATGAATTTCAATATGTCACGCTGGGTGGGGATGGATATTTAATGGGCCAGCAGCTTGGTCCCAAATTACTGTTAAAACATTCAGTCGATAATTTTACCGAGTTGGCTTATGTTTTTGGGGAAAAAGATTTTGAGAATATTCAAGCCCTGTTTCCAAGTAATTCTGATCGAGATGTCGATACCCATCAAGTGGGTTTGACCCATATCGTATTATTGCGAGGAAAAGGGAATGCCTACGCAGGATACCATTATAAAATAGAGGAGGCCGGTTCCAGTATTTCAGAAGATGACTGGAGTTACGACAGCCATGGATTTAAGCTGGGGCTTCAACATCCTTTTTTAGAAAATTTAACCGGCTCACTTGAGCTGGAGATGCTTCTTCGTGATTATGATCATTTAAATTCACAAAGCACAGCCAGCACAAACCGGGAAGACGATGATTTCCTTTTGATCGCAGTACTCTCAAGAAACCTGACAGAACAGATGACGATCTCAAGCCAATACCTTTTTCAAAAGAATAGCTCCAATATTCCGATTTACGATTATGATCGGAATATCTTCGGGATCATGATCACAGCAGCGTATTGACACAAGACAATGACGACTTAATCCCGCTTGTACCAATATCCACACAGTGATTTAAAATAGATTGAAAATGGAAAGACCGTACAAACCAGGAGTGTCAATACCATGCGCATCGGATGCGCTAGTTTCCGTGCAGAAGTGAAGACAGGATCATCAGGGATTATTTTGAATGATTGGCGGTGTTTTTCCCCCCATTTTTTGAGAGACCAGGAAAGTCGTACTTCTTCCCCGGCATAAAGTGATTCGCTAAAACCGCCCACTTCTTCAAAAGCTTCACGCAAACAATAGACAAAACTTCCTGAGGCGATCTGCAAGCGAGAGGAGAGCCAAACCCAAATCTGAATGATTTTATTTGCCGTGTTGCCTGTATTTTTATAGAAGGAAACAAGTGCACCGCCACCACAGATTTTTCCTGCTTGGAGGTTGGAAAGCGCAGACTTCAGCAAGCTTTCAGAAATGAGTGTGTCTGCATCGACAAAAACAAGGTAGATCCCCTTAGACTGCCGAGCCCCTGCATTGCGTGCACGTGAAATTTGATTTTTGGCTTCGAACACAACCCTCGCCCCAAATTGCTTCGCCACATCGGCACTTTGGTCGGTCGAGTTGTTGTCTGTGACAATAATTTCGCCACAAAGGTCAATGTTGTTCATCGCAGATTGGATGGCTTGGAGCGAGCGTGGCAACCACTTTTCTTCATTGTATGCCGGGACGATGATGGAATAATCAATGACCTTTGGTTTTTCTCGCTCTTGCATTATATTTAGCTTATCTGGAAGAGCTCGATTTCGTCAATGCGATGAACCTTTAGGCCTGAGGCAAGAGTGTGATATATTTTCACCCTAAGGCCAAAAATAATTTGGGTTTTATTTTCAGGATTGATGAACTAAACCGCATTCTCTAAACGAAGGACTCAATCATCGCGTTTCAAATCACCCGAATGGTCTCAGATGCCATGATGACACACGCAAAAGCGGATGCCCCCGATGAATGCTGTGGATTACTTGCGGGAAAAGACGGCGTCGCCTCTGAAATTTACAAAATTATGAATCTCCCCTCGGATGACCCTTCCATCATTGATCTGAAGGTTCCGGAGAACAGGGCGTTACGCTACGTTATGGCGCCGAAGGAACAAATCGCTGCCTTTAAACAAATGCGGGAAACGGGGACAGAACTGATGGCAATTTACCATTCCCATACCCATTCTGAGGCTTATCCTTCGCCCACAGATGTCCGCCTCGCCTTTTACCCAGACGTGCTTTATTTAATTATTTCATTGGAAGATAGAACCAAGCCCCATATCCGGGGCTTCCGAATCGTAAAAGAAAAGATAAATGAGGAAGAGATCCGCGTTATAAAATAGCTCAGTCGACTTTATAATACGCGCGGTACCAGGCGACAAACTTTTCAATGCCCACTTCGATCGGGGTGTCGGGTTTAAAACCCACATCTTTAATAAGATCATCGACATCAGCATAGGTTGCGGGCACATCCCCCGGCTGAATCGGCTGGAGATTTCTTTCTGCTTTTTTCCCGAGCGCATTTTCCAGCGCATCGATCATCGCCATCAACTCCACAGGGTTGTTGTTCCCGATATTGTAAATTTTGTAGGGTGCTGCACTGGTGGCCGGATCGGGTTCATCTCCTGTCCAGTCTGGGTTGGGATTGGGGATGTTTTTTGTGACACGAAGGATGCCTTCAACAATGTCATCAATGTAGGTAAAGTCTCGGCGCATTTTCCCATAATTAAACACATTGATCGGCTCTCCGGCGAGGATAGCCTTCGTGAAAAGAAAAAGGGCCATATCGGGTCGTCCCCAAGGGCCGTAGACCGTAAAAAAACGCAGACCGGTCGTTGGAATCCGGTAAAGATGGGAATAGGTGTGGGCCATCAATTCATTGGCTTTTTTCGTGGCCGCATAAAGCGAAACAGGGTGATCTACATTGTGATGCACAGAAAACGGCATGCGCGTATTTGAACCATAGACTGAACTGGAAGAGGCATAAACGAGATGAGGCACATGCGTCGCACGGCAGCCTTCAAGGATATGGCAGGTGCCGACCAAGTTGCTGTCGATGTAAACATGGGGATTTTCGATGCTGTAACGTACGCCTGCCTGTGCCGCCAAGTGGATGACGCGGTCAAATTCATTTTCTCGGAATAGGTGGTCGATGCCCTCACGATCTGCGAGATCACGTTTTACAAAATGGAACTGAGGACTTTCCTCCAGTTGTTTCAATCGGCTTAATTTGAGTGTCACATCGTAATAATCACTTAGGCTATCTAAGCCGACCACGGTTTCACCCGCGGCCAAAAGTCGTTGCGCCACATGAAAACCAATAAAACCCGCAGCGCCGGTCACCAAGTATTTCATTCATTCACTCCTAATCTTTACAGTCTACCGTCGACCCAGCGTGGATCAAATAAATTTTTGACATCATAAATGACGTGGGCAGGTTTGGTATATTTTGTTAAATCTGCTTGCGTCCAAGCCTTAAACTCATTGTGAGCCACGGCCAGAACAATGGCATCATAATAGTGTTCCTTCGGCGGTTGGACCAATGTGATGCCGTACTCTCGCCTGACCTCTTCTGTATTTGCCCAGGGGTCATACACATCCACATCCACCCCGTATCCCTTAAATTCTTCAACAATATCAATCACGCGCGTATTTCGGATATCAGGGCAATTTTCTTTAAAGGTAATGCCGAGGACGAGGATATGACTTCCCCCCACCTGAACCTTTTTTTTGGTCATCAGCTTGACCACTTCTCCGGCAACGTATCCCCCCATATTGTCGTTAATTCGTCTTCCCGCAAGAATCACTTCGGGGTGATAACCGACTTCCTGGGCTTTATGCGTCAAATAATAGGGGTCGACTCCGATACAATGTCCCCCCACGAGTCCTGGCGTAAAAGGCAAAAAATTCCATTTGGTCCCCGCCGCTCTCAGAACCGCTTGGGTATCAATGCCAAGACGATTAAAGATCAGCGACAATTCATTGACCAGGGCAATGTTGACATCGCGCTGCGTGTTTTCAATCACCTTGGCTGCTTCTGCCACACGGATGGATTCGGCACGGTGCGTTCCGGCGGTAATGACTGTCCCGTATAATGCATCAACCGTTTCTAGGGTTTCTGCGTTTGAACCCGAAACCACTTTTAGAATATCGGTCACCGTATGTTTTTTATCACCGGGGTTGATCCGTTCAGGGGAATATCCCACAAAAAATTCTTGGTTAAAAACGAGGCCTGATTCTTTTTCTAAGATCGGGACGCAAACCTCTTCTGTCACCCCGGGGTAGACCGTGGACTCATAAACAACAATATCCCCTTTTTTCAAAATACTGCCGACCGCTTCTGAAGATTGTTCAATCGCCCTCAGATCCGGCCGTTTGTAAACATCGATGGGTGTTGGCACGGTCACAATAAAAAAATTACAGGCTTTGATCTCATCGAGATCAGTCGTGTATGAAAGGTGTTCTACGGATTGGAGTCCTTCTTCTGAAACCTCCAAGGTCGTATCGATGCCTCGTTTCAGTGCTTCAACACGTTCTTTGTCAATATCAAAACCCTTTGTTTCAAATTGTCGTCCGAAGGCAACAGCCAAAGGAAGGCCGACATAGCCCAAGCCAATGATGCCAATCTTAAATGCCTTTTTATCTAAGGCCATACAACAACCCTTTCTGCATGTGTGCGCACTTTATATGTAATGACGCAAGACCCGGGGGAAAATAACACATATCGATTTTTTCTGAATGGCTCACAAAACAAGGCGATCTGTACGCTCTCGACTGAAAGAATCATACCAGGCAGATCAATCTGGAGCAAGTAAGGCCAAGAACACCTCCAATGTCCCCTAAATGACTAGGCCAAGGCACCTCTCAACTTGACCCTTTCTACCTGGATCATTTACTCTTAAATGCACTGAGGGCATTTGATCCGTCCCATTGATTTTATTCGTAGGTAATATTGCATCGTAAAGAACAAGCACACATGAAGAAAAAGGGCGGCTCTCATTAAAAAAACGATTTCCTTCATCATCATAATCGCTGCGATTGCCGGAGGACTCTTTTGGCTCAGCCAAAATCAGAGTAACGGCCAGGAAAAGGGTTCCATTCGGTATAAGGAATATCCGCTTACACGTGGAAACTTTAAAATTGAGATCACCGCCAGCGGCCTCGTCAGACCTATTCATCGGATTGAGATTAAATCAAAAGCTTCTGGCGAAATTGTGGCCCTCCCTGTAAAGGAAGGGGATACGGTGCATCAGGGAGATATCATTGCAAAGCTTGATCAGAAAGATGAACAATCGGCACTTGCATTGGCAAAAGCGGAAGTGGTGATTGCCCGTGCAGAACAGAAACAGGCCGCCTTGATGTTTAAACGGCGAAATACGCTCTTCCGGAAAAAGATTATCTCTGAAGAAGAACGGGAACAAACATCGCTGCAATTGGCCGTTGCAGAGGGAAAAGTCATTCAAGCAAACACGGAGCTGGATCGCGCTAAGGATCGGCTGAGTGATTCAGTCGTTCGTGCACCCATTGATGGGATCATTCTCCAAAAATTTGTTGAAAAAGGCCAGATCATTTCTTCCGGGGTCAGCAATGTGAGTGGGGGTACGCCGATTTTTGATATTGCCAACATGCAAACAGTGTACATCGAAGCGGGTATTGATGAAATTGATATCGGCAAAGTCAATGTCGGACAAGGCGCCACTATTGAGGCCAAGGCCTACCCCGCGCTTAAATTTCAGGGCAAGGTTATCCGAATCTCTCCTGAAGCAAAAGAGGAAGAAAATGTCACCCTATTTGACGTCATCATTGAAGTGGCCAATAAGGGACAAAAGCTCAAATCAGGGATGAATACGACGATAAAGATCACCTCCTTGAACAAAGAAAATCTTCTCTTGGCCCCCGTCATCACCATGCAACCCTCCACACAGGACAAAGCCACTCGGGATCAACGCTCCGTTTTATTAAAAACAGGAGAAACATTTTCCACACACGATGTAATCATCGGCCTTTCCAATTTCAAACAAGTGGAGATACTCTCCGGCTTAAAAGAGGGAGATATTCTCGGGGTTGAAATGACTTCACGCTTAAAAAAAGCCAACGACCGCCTAGAAAAAAGGATTAAAAAGAGCAGGAGCTTCGGCGGCGCGAAAAAAAAATGAGCACTGTTGACCCTCTCACTTCTCCTCATCTCCTCGTCAAAAGGGGCCATTGTCATTTGAGATCTGACCATGAACCTATTTGAGAATATGACTCTGGCATTTCAAAACCTAAAAGCAAACCCGCTGCGATCCAGCCTTATCCTCATCGGGATGGCCGTCGGCATTGGGGCAGTACTTCACGTGGTTGTCCTCGGGGAAATGACACAAAAAAATATCAAGGAACGGCTAGAAAAGTTAGGCTCGAATGTCCTTAGCATCAGTCCGGGTTTTTCCTGGCGACATGGCCAACGGTCGAGTACTAAAACAGTCAATCTCACCTGGGATGAAGCCAATGATCTCATGACGCAGTCCAATGTGATTACCGGAACCGTCCCCCTCTATTCCGGCGGAGGAGATGTTGCGTTCCTCGATAAAACATGGTCAACACAAGTAACGGGCACGACCCCGAACTATAAGGTCATTAATAACGATCACTTGATCGAAGGACGGTTTTTTAATCAGGGAGAGTTAGATCAACGGGCACGCGTCTGTGTATTGGGTGCGACCGTTTATGAAAAACTTTTTAAAAATGGATCCCCCATAGGCAAAACCATTATGATTAAATCAAAACCCTTTCAGGTAATTGGTCTTTTAGAAGCCAAAGGAGAAAGCTGGTCTAATCCAGATGATCAAGTCTTTATTCCCCTCACCACGGCACAGGGACGGATCTTTGGCGTTGATCATCTTTCGGGGATTTTGGCACAAATGCGCACTGCGCAAGATTACAATGAGGCCCTTTTTGATATCGAATCCACACTGCGTCGAAACCATCGGCTTACTGATGAGCTCGCCAATGACTTTCGGGTACGACGGCAAGATTTCTTTCTAGCCACCATTCAAGAAACCAACAAAGAACTGGCGCAGTTTATTATCGTTATTGCACTGGTTTCCCTGGTGGTCGGCGGTATCGGCATCGCCAATGTCATGCTCATTTCAGTGACAGAGCGCATCCGCGAAATCGGTATTCGCCGGGCCATCGGTGCAAAAAAAATACATATCCTGATCCAATTTATCACAGAATCCATGATCCTCGGATTCCTAGGGGGTCTTTTTGGCATCACTGGTGGACTTATTTTTAATCATTTTTACATCGGGGAAGACTTAAGCCTACCTTTGCAATGGATCTCTTATAGCTTTTTGATTTGTGCCGGTATTGGCATCGTGGCCGGCATCTACCCGGCATTTAAGGCGGCGAACCGGAATGTAATTGAATCACTCCGCTATGAATAAACCAACCTCGCTCTAACCTGGACAGCCTTTGGAAACCTTGATCGAAATGCAAGATATCGCCAAAACCTACACAACGGGCGGGGTAGAGGTGAAGGCCTTGTCTCATATCAACCTTCAGATTAAGAAAAATGAATATGTCGCCATTATGGGACGCTCCGGTTCTGGAAAATCCACACTCATGAATATCTTCGGTTGTCTGGATACCCCGACGACAGGCCGTTATTTATTTGGAGGAAAAGACATCCAGAAATTAAATGACAACCAGTTGTCAGAAATCCGGAATCAAAAAATTGGATTTGTGTTTCAATCTTTCAATCTGCTGCCCCGTGTCTCTGCGCTCAAAAACACGGAACTCCCCCTGGTCTATACGGGTATTTCCCCCTCAGAGCGCCTGAAACGCGCCACCGAAGCCCTGAAGCATGTCGGTTTGGGCAACCGCTTACACCACAAACCCAGCGAGTTGTCAGGGGGACAACGGCAACGTATTGCCATCGCTCGCGCACTGGTTACCCAACCGGCCTTGATCTTGGCCGATGAACCCACGGGAAATCTCGACAGTAAAACCGGGGAAGAAATTATGGCATTAATCCAAGAACTTCATCAGCAAGGCAACACCGTGATCATGGTGACACATGAGCGATACATTGCTGAACATGCTGCGCGTCTCATCCGATTGAAAGATGGCCAAATTGAAAGTGATGAACAAGCTATTGTATAAATATGGAATTCTGCTTGGAAGAACCCAGCTCAATAAGGACAAGCAGGGCAGGCAAAGAGATTACCTTGATTCGAGGCTTAACGGTTGGTTTTTTTGACCGAGGGGATTTTCAATTCTCTCATTTTTTTACGAAGGGTGTTGCGGTGCATGCCCAGCAATTCTGAGGCTTTCACTTGGTTGCCGCGCGTCTCATCCAGGGCAAGTTTAAGCAAAGGCTTCTCAACCTCTTGAATTAAGAGATCGTACAAATTTTTCCCTTCTGAGGCTTTAATTTTTTTTACAAAGCCTTCCAAGCGGTCTTCAAGGATTTCAGAAAAGTTGGGCTCACCACCGGGTCGATCTGTTTTTCTTCTCTTCTGAGAAAGGAGCGCCCCGTTGCGTCCGAGTTGTTCCGAGGTTGAATCAATCTGAACCATTGTCTTTTTGAGTAAGGCGGTTTCTGACACAATGGCGTAAAAAGGCCGACCTGTTTTTTTCAAGACTTCGAGCGTTTGTTGCCAATCCTTTTTTGCATCAATGACGACGACAGATTCTTCTAAATCTGTCGGGTCTGGCAAAGCCTGTGTCGACTCTGCAGAGATAATACGCGTCCCATTTTTGGTGAATTTTTCTTGGAAGCTTGCTATAAACTCGGGGTCTTCGTGGACAAGAACGATATTGCGGGTCATTCATTTCTCCGAAAATTGAAGGGATTGATCAACCCGATTATCTATACAGATCTCCTGTATTTTTGTCAACGAAAAATAAGGTTTTCTTCTCCAAAATCGACTTCGATATGCGCGCCTGAAGCAACACTGCCCTCAATGAGTTTTATTGAAAGTGGATTGAGCAAATCTCTTTGGATGATCCGCTTCAAGGGGCGCGCGCCGTAGACAGGATCGTAACCCTCTCGCGCAAGATATTGCTTGGCCTCCGCGGTCAGTGAAAGCGTGACCTGCTTATCGCTTAAGCGTTTCTGTAACAATTCAATCTGAATCTCAACGATCTTTTCCAACTGAGCCAATTGGAGTGGATGATAAGCCACAATCTCATCAATGCGATTCAAAAACTCCGGTTTGAAATGGGCGCGTAGGGCCTCTAAGGCCACATGTCGCATCTCTTTTTCATCGTCGCCGAGTTCCTGAATTTCCTGGCTACCGATGTTGGAGGTCATCATGAGTACGGTGTTTTTAAAATCAATCGTCCGCCCCTTTGAATCCGTCAAACGCCCGTCGTCCAAAACCTGCAGTAAGATATTAAACACATCGGGATGGGCTTTCTCAATCTCATCAAAAAGAATCACAGCATAGGGCTTTCTTCTGATGGCTTCGGTGAGTTGTCCGCCTTCTTCGTGACCCACATAGCCGGGAGGGGCCCCCACCAAACGCGAGACACTGTGTTTCTCCATGTATTCAGACATATCGATGCGTATCATGGCCTGTTCATCATCAAAGAGAAACTCAGCCAAGGCCCGTGCCGTTTCGGTTTTCCCGACACCCGTCGGGCCCAGTAAAACAAAAGAACCCAAGGGGCGGTTCGGATCCGAAATGCCCGCTCTGGCCCTTCGAATTGCATTCGAAACAGCAGTAATGGCTTCATCCTGGCCGATGACCCTTTGATGAAGACGGGTTTCCATCTGAATTAATTTTTCAATCTCCCCTTCAATCATCCGCGTGACCGGGATGCCGGTCCACTTGGAAACGATCGTTGCGATATCTTCCTCATCCACTTCTTCTTTTAGGAGGTGGTGCTCAGTGGGCAAAGAGTGTAAGCATTCATTTTCTTCCGCAAGTCGTTTATCAAGAGAGGGATCTTTCCCATAACGCAGCTCAGCCGCCCGTCCCAGATCGCCTTGCTGTTCGGCCTGTTCCGCTTCCTGGCGCGTGGCATCGATCTCTTCCTTTAAAGCTCGAATGTTTTGGATGACCGCTTTTTCATCTTTCCACTGTTGGGATAAAGCCCCTGAAGTGGTTTTCAAATCCCTTAACTTTTCTTCAATCTCTTTAAGGCGGGCCTGGGAAGCCTCATCTTTCTCTTTCTTTACAGCCTGGCGTTCAATTTCGAGTTGTCGAATTTTCCGTTCACTTTCATCCAGTTCTACGGGCATGGAATCAATCTCCATGCGAAGACCCGAAGCCGCTTCATCAATCAGGTCAATCGCTTTATCGGGCAAAAAACGGTCTGCGATGTAACGATGAGAAAGCACTGCGGCAGCGACCAAGGCGGCATCATGAATACGAACGCCATGGTGCACCTCATAACGCTCTTTAAGTCCTCTAAGGATGGAGATACTCTGATCCACCGTGGGTTCTTGAACCATCACCGGTTGAAAACGTCGGGCTAAAGCGGGGTCTTTTTCAATATGTTTTCTATATTCATCAATGGTGGTCGCACCAACCGTACGTAGCTCGCCTCGGGCCAGCGCCGGTTTCAAAAGATTCGATGCATCGATCGCGCCCTCTGCCGCACCCGTACCGACCAGGGTGTGCAACTCATCAATAAATAGAATCACCTCGCCTTCTTCGGCAACCACTTCTTTAACGACTGCTTTCAAGCGATCTTCAAATTCTCCTCGAAATTTCGCACCTGCAATCAAGGCCCCCATGTCGAGGGAGTGAACGCGCTTGTTTTTAAGCCCTTCAGGAACATCCCCTGAAACAATGCGCTGTGCTAAACCTTCGGCAATGGCTGTTTTGCCAACTCCGGCCTCTCCAATTAAAACGGGGTTGTTCTTCGTCCTTCGGGAAAGCACTTGAATCACGCGACGAATCTCTTCATCGCGTCCAATTACGGGATCAAGTTTTCCTTTTCGCGCCAGGTCATTCAAATTTCGTGAATAACGTTCCAGAGCTTGATATTTATCCTCAGGGGATTGATCCGTGACCCGACTGCTCCCTCGAATTTCTTTTAATGCCGCCAGTACTTTTTTGCGATTTAATCCTTCTCCACGCAGGATTTCAGAAACCGCACTTTTAGTATCTACAAGCACCAAAAAAATATGTTCCGTGCTGATGTATTCGTCCTTCAGTGCGCTGGCTTCTTTTTCGGTTTTTTGGATTAGTGCTGCAACTTGGGGCGTGATCTGAGTCATATCGGATGCCCCAGGGCCCGAAACAGTCGGCATCTTCTTTAAATGGTCAATCACTTTTGCACGCACGGCCTCCAGCGATACGCCCGTTTTTTTAATCAAGGAAGGCACAACACCGCCTTGTTGATCTAACAAAGCGAGTGCAAGGTGTCCCTCATCGACTTGTGGCTGATGGGATGAAATCGCCTTTTTTTGCGCATCTTCCAAGGCTTCCTGAGCCATGAGTGTAAATCGCTCTGCCTGCATAAAACCACCTCCTTATCTTGATGAACCTGCTATGTATATAACCCTGATAAGGCGATGTTTCAAGAGAAGGGATCCCTTGTTAAGGAATTGACAGGTTTTCGACCCGATGATATCTTCCTTAAGAGAGGTAGAGATGCGTTCACCCAGTTATTTTGTTTTTTTCGGCTTATTGATTCTCCCGATAAATGTACTTTCTTCGGAGATCTACCAATTTATTGATTCTTCTGGCACCATCCATTTCACCAATGTTCCGACTGATCCGCGTTTTAAACCGATGAACCCGGAAGAAACGGGGCCCATTGCTTCTGATAAAATCAATCGTGAAGAAATTGAGGTTTTGATCAATGAAGCCTCAAAAACACAGGGACTTTCACCCGCTTTAATTAAGGCCGTGATTCGGGCCGAGTCCAACTTTAATTCAAGAGCTGTCTCCTCTGCGGGTGCTCAGGGTTTAATGCAGCTCATGCCAGGCACAGCAGAAGACTTGCGTTTGGGAAATCCCTTCGATCCAGAAGAAAACATCCACGGCGGGACACGTTATCTACGCTATCTACTTGATCGTTTTGATCAAGACCTCAGACTGGCCATTGCAGCCTATCATGCCGGTCCCGGCACGGTTTCTCGGCATGGCGGGGTGCCTCCAATTGAAAAAACAGAGCACTATTTGAAAAAAGTCCTCCGTTTTTACGAATTTTACCTCGGTGAAGCAGAGCGAGAAAACACCCGAAAAAAAACGAAGACCACAAAAAACCTCAGAAAAAAAGTCTTCGCCCGATCCGGCTTATCCTTTAGCCTACGTTAATCCCTTTCTATGACAGTCAGACAAAAGACAGATCTATAAAATGATTCCGGGGATGAGCTGAAAAGGGAATAGTCGGGAGCTCGAAACCTGCCCTTGGGGTACAACGCGGTGGTGGAGAGTTTTTTCGATAGCCTGAAGACAGAACCGGTATTTTTTGAAAATTACAAAACAAGAGAAGAGGCAAGAGGAGACATCGTTGACTATTTAGATGTTTTATAAGATCAAATGACGTTACTCTTACCTTGGATATTTAAGTTCAAGAACTTTTGGGGAAACATGACTTTTGACAGAATTAGCCTAACAATAAGCTCCATTTTTACTAGACCCCGTCAAAGGCCATTGGATCTATTTGTATCGTGTTGTCGATAAACAAGGAGACACAATCGATTTCTATCTTTCATCCACCCGGAATACGAAAGCCGCCAAAAAGTTTTGGGAAAAGCCTTGCGTGGGCTAAAAGACCGGGCTAAACCGCGCACCATCAATACAGATAAGGCCCCACCTTATGGACAAGCCATTCCTGAATTGACAGAGGAAAGTGTGTATCCTAAGAACTTATTGTCACCGACAAGTCAAATATCTCAACAATATTATCGAAGCGGATCACGGTAAATTGAAACGCTTCGATAAGCCCGTGCGCGGCTTCAAATCAATGAAGACCGCTTATGCCACGATGAAAGGATTTACTCATGAGAATGTTCAACTTAGGTCAGATGAAGGCCTGGACCTCTGGGAGAGAGTTCACAGCTGAGATCCGTCAATACACACCCACTGATACAAATCGTGTTGATCCTTTTGAGAGATGAATCACTGAATTGGCTCGAGAAGTATTCAGTGAACTCTATATTTTCCCAGTGATGTCTGTCTAATTTTAAGAAATGGCAAGGCTCTATGTTTTGAGATTGCGATGAGCCATGCTTTGGAAGGGATCGAAGCGGGTATGTAAGATTGAACAAATGAAGAAATTATATTAAAGGGTTCCGCTTGTGAGTGAGCGCCCCTCGAATTGATATCAATCTGCTGTCTTTAAGAAAGACTTGAATTGACATATTGAGCCTTGTGATAGAGAATAAAGCATCGTAAGTTTTGATGCCTAACAAAGAACGTTTTACGTGGATCAACACATGAAAAAAATTGTAGGTGCCATTTTTATCTTTTCCTTTTGCATGGTGGCCTCAGCTGCGCAGGCCTTTCAATTCAAGACATTGGTCAATGGCACCATGATCACCGCCGGCAGCACGATCACCGTCACCATTGATCCGGGAGATATTCCCACACTTTTTGGTGTGCTCTTGACCACATCACGCGGTATCGTCAAAGCAAGTCTGGATTCTTTATCTCCCTTTAGATGGTCTATTGAAATCCCTAAAGATTATTACGGCCCATTAACCTTGAGGGCAACAGGCCGTCGATATTATCCCATCCCAAACCCACCGCAAACAAGCGTGACCGTCTTTGTGGTCTTTCCGGTGATTACGATATCCAATCTCCTTCCATAAAACCGGCCAAATATCGAAAGAGCAGTCTACTTCTTGGCCTGATTGAGAATCAAGCGAACGGCTTTTGCCCGCTCAGAGAGCTGTTGCGGGTCTGAACCCGTCACCGTGATATGCCCCATTTTCCTGCGTGGTGTAATCTCTTGCTTTCGGTAATCGTAGATCTTGATTCCCGGAAGGGACAAAAGTTTCTTGAGCAAGCCCTCTTTTTTCAAAACCTTGATATCATCACCGAGCAGGTTCACCATGAGGGCAGGGGACAACAATGCGGGATTTTCAAGAGGCAGTCCACAGACAGCCCTCACCTGTTGTTCATATTGGGACGTGCTGGCGACATCCAGTGTAAGGTGGCCAGAGTTGTGAGGGCGGGGAGCAATTTCATTGATGAGAAAGCACTCGTCTTCCAATAAAAAAAGTTCAATGCAAAAAAGACCGATCCCATCCAGCGCTTTTAAAACCGCGCTCGCAAGCGCCGATGCTCTTTGTGAAACGCTGAGGGGAACATTTGCAGGGACATTGCAATAACGGAGAATCCCCGCTTCGTGTTTATTTTCTGTGATGGGATAAGTAACCACATCACCCTGTTCATTCCGTGCAACGAGGATTGAAAGTTCTTTTATGAAAGGAACCACTTTTTCGGCAATCCAGCCTGTTTTACGAGGCTTAAGTCCTGCAATCAGTTCCCCGACGTCCTCCTCATTTTTTAGAAACCATTGTCCAATGCCGTCGTAACCCGCAGTCGACGTTTTACAAATAAAAGGAAAACCCAGTTCCATCCCTGCTGACGCAAGGGCTTCTTTTTTTAATATGGGAAGATAGGATGTGTGGGGAAAGCGATGCTTTGAAAGAAACTCTTTTTCGCTCAGCCTGTTTTGCAAACGAGAGAGCACCGCACTGCCCGGATGAACTGGACATTCACTTTCAATCGCTTTGACTAATTCAAGCGGAATATTTTCCCATTCATAAGTTGCGGCTTTATTTTCTTTAATAAAGACTTGAAGGGATTGCGTATCTTTAAAATCGGATGGAATACTGAGATCGGCCCAGGCATGGGCCGGGGCTTCCGGATCGGGATCCCACACAGAGACACGATAACCCAGTTGCTTTGCGGCAATGGTAAAAAATGTGCCGAGTTGCCCGCCTCCCAGAACCCCGATCATATTTCCGGGACAAATCAAGTTTACTTTCCCGAGAGCACAGTATGGGTCTGTTTTGTACGATAGGCGATAAGCTGCTCACGGATCGCATCATATTTGAGCGCAAGAATCGCCGCTGCAAAAAGCGCTGCATTTTGAGCCCCGCCAATGGCCATTGTGGCGACGGGAATCCCCCGTGGCATCTGCACAATGGAAAGGAGGGAGTCCATCCCTTTAAGGTGTTCGCTCGGAACGGGCACACCAATGACCGGCAGATGGGTTTTCGCCGCAACCATGCCAGGAAGATGGGCCGCGCCGCCGGCTCCCGCAATAATGACTTCGATGCCTCGTTCTTCTGCGGACTCGGCATATTTAAAAAGATGATCCGGGGTCCGATGGGCAGAAACCACTTGCAACTCACTTCTAATTTTTAGGGCTTTCAGCATTTTTACCGCGTTTTCTAGTATGGGGAAATCGCTCTTACTCCCTCCGATAATGCCAATAAGCGGACTGCTCCTCTTTTTAGCCCCCTGGTTCTTTTTTTCAGGCATAATCTTTCTCCATAGAATAGATCCTCGGAATTGAAGACGTCTCACCGTCTAAGATGAGGGAAGGTCTTATGGATTGAAACGGGCAATATGAAAATCGCTATCTTCACCAAAGCCATTGATGGAAAATCCGACCGCGAGAATCTTGCCGTCTGACAAAATGGCGAGATCATGCACTTCATCCATTGCGCTACTGAAGGGAGAGATATCAACCCCATTGACACCGAAGGTCGTATCGAGACTCCCATCCGTGAGATATCGCGCGATTGTAAAATCGCGGTTATTTGTGGCACTGATTGAAAATCCACCCAGCAGAATTTTCCCGTCGGTTTGAAGCGCAATTGAAAAGGCCTGGCTGCCGATTCCGATGACAGTGGTCACAATTCCATCAGTGTCAAACGCGGTATCCAGACTACCGTCTGAGTTATATCGAACCAGGGCAAACTGCTCTGCGGTAGAATCTAAAAAAGCCATGCCTGCAACAAGGATTTTACCATCTGTCTGAATCGCAAGGGCTTTTGCAAAATCATGTCCAGGCCCGACCGCCGTCGTCACAATGCCGTCGGTATCAAAAGTAGTATCGAGACTGCCATTGACATTGTACCGCACAAGGGCAAAATCAAAGGTTGTTCCGCTATTAGAGTGACCCGCAACAACAATTTTCCCATCACTTTGGATGACCATCGCCTCGGCAAAGCTGCCTTTCCCTATTGGAGTTGTGACAATACCGGGAGTGTCAACCGGGTCAAATTGATCAAATGGGGGATCTGAGATAAAAGCAGTATCGAGGCTGCCATCAGCCAGGTAGCGCGCAAGCGTAATATCATGATGATTTGGGAGGTTGTCATCGTGGTGCAGATCGTTGGAATCATTGGGATTGTGGAGAGTACTGGAGTGGATGGAATCGTTTGTAAAAGATCTGCCCGCGACCACAATCTTTCCATCGGATTGCAGGGCTAAGGCATTAATCTCTTCGGCATTGGTGTTAATTTGTGTCTGGACAATACCGTCGGTATCGAAACTGGTGTCCAGTGCCCCGTCCGTATTATATCTTGCAAGCGTAAAATCATCGTTTCCACTGTTGTTGTAGACCCCAGCCACAATAATTTTTTGATCCGCAGGTTGAATGGCCAAGGCATGGATTCTATTATGATCCGTACTTGTTGTGCCGCCCAATGAAGTGGTGACCCGGCCATCTGTGTTAAATGTGGGATCAATTGTGCCATCAGATTCGTATCGGACTAGAGAAAAATCATCGTTTTTAATATTGTTTATGCCAAAAGAAAATCCTGCAGAGACAATTTTCCCATCCAATTGAATGCCAAGGGCATTTATTTCACCGCTACCTCCTCCGACAAGCGTTGTGACTTTTCCGTCGGTATCAAACGTGGTGTCTAAACTCCCCGTTGCGAGATATCGTGTGAGCGCAAAATCAACCCGTGTTCCATTCGATGAAAAACCACCCACAACAATTTCACCACCAGATTGAAGCGCCAATCCATTGATTTCATTCACGCCTGTTCCCATTGCAGTCGTCACAATTCCATCTGTGTCAAAAGAAGTGTCGAGTACACCAGCGCTTGTATATTGGGCCACTGCGAAATCGTTATTTGTGCCATTGGAAGAAAACCCACCGACGATGATATTCGTGCCAGAGAGGGCTAAGGCTTTAATCGCCTCATTGCCACTACCAATTGTGGTGATGACTTTTCCATCGCTGTCGAAAGAAGTGTCCAAGGCACCGACACTTGTATAGCGTACTAGGGCAAAATCATTATCGCTGCCATTGGAAGAGAAGCCGGCGACGACAATTTCACCCCCACTCTGAAGGGCCAGCGCGGTAATTTCTTCATTGCCACTGCCAAGAGCAGTTGTCACTTTCCCATCGCTGTCAAAAGTCGTGTCAAGCGCTCCGGTGCTTGTATAGCGCGTAAGGGCGAAATCATTATTGCTTCCATTAGAGGAAAAACCGCCCGCAACAATTTCACCTGTACTCTGAATGGCCAAGGTGGAAATCGCTTCATTTTTGTTGCCAATGGCCGTTGTGACAATGCCGTCTGTATCAAAAGTCGTATCGAGAACGCCACTGGTGGTGTATCGTGCAAGCGCAAATTTATTCCTTCCCGCCGAAGCAATACTGGCAGGAACAACAACTGAATATCCTCCCGCGATGATTTTCCCGTCGGACTGAAGGGCTAAAGCATTCAGCTTATCATCCCCAATTCCGACCGCTGTCACCACTTTACCTGAGGCATTGGTGCCAAAAGTCTTATCCAGGCTACCATCGATTAAATATCGCGCCAAGACAAAATCGCTAATACTCGTGTTGGAGGTATTTCCTCCAGCAATAATTTTACCATCAGATTGGATTTTGATATCGTTAATTTCAGCACTGCTGCCTAAATCGGTCACAACAAGTCCATCGCTGCCAAAGCTGCGATCCAGACTACCGTCTGTCAGGTAGCGGGCCAAAGAAAAGTCGGTGGTTCTGCCGTTTAATGAAGAACCCGCCACGACGATTTTACCGTCAGACTGGATCACCACGGCATTAATCGTGTCGATGGCGCCAATGGCTGTGGACACTTTTCCACTGGAACCAAAGGTGACATCAAGCATTGAAGACACCGTGACCGTGGCTGTCGCGCTTTTACTGGCGTCAACTTGGCTTGTCGCGGTCACTTGGAAGGTGCCCGCCGAAGAAGGTGCAGTATACTCCCCTTTACTTGTCATGCTTCCGCCGGAAGCCCCTTCTTTGATACTCCAATTGACGGCGGTATTGCCGCTTCCGGTAACGGATGCACTAAAATTTTCCGTCCCGCCCAAAGGCAGCGTTATTGTTGTCGGCGCCACGGAAATAGAGACAGGTTCAGGGCTGATATCAGAACTGGGGGCTGATTTTTCTTCGGTAATACACCCAGAGAAGATGAGGCAGGTCAAGAGCACAGCAGGGATGCGTATGGTTTTCTTACGGGACAATCGTGTTCCCATCTCTTAAAAAAAGTCTCTCCAGCAAGCAGGGACGGTTTACATACGGGCTTGATTATTTAGAGAATTCAGCATCGATTAAGTATCATTCCTCATAAAAAATGTCAATACATATTGAGGACGCACTGATCAGGAATATATTCAAAATAATATACATCATTTATTGAAAGTCCTGCGCTTGATTATCATTCTGAGTTCAACCTATACTGGCTAAATTTTTCAGATGAACCGATATTATTTTTCGACCTAAGGGAGAAGTAAGGTGAAATTAAAAGTTTTCCTAAGTTTTTTTTTGATGATGGCAAGCACATTGTATTTTTCCAACACGGCAGAAGCCGCAGAGACAAAAACGGTTTCTGGCTTGCGATATACCGTTTTAAAGGAAGGCACAGGCTCAAGTCCAAAAAAAGGACAGAACGTTCTGGTTCACTATACCGGCTGGCTGAAAGATGGCACAAAGTTCGACAGCTCGGTAGATCGCGGGCAGCCCTTTTCTTTTCGTGTTGGGGTGGGACAAGTGATTCGCGGATGGGATGAAGGGGTTCTTTCAATGAAGGTCGGTGAAAAAAGAAAGTTCACCATTCCGCCAAAGTTGGGATATGGGGCCAGAGGTGCAGGCAGTGTCATTCCACCAAATGCCACACTTATTTTTGATGTTGAACTGCTTGACCTGAAATAGATAACGCGATGATAAAAAATCCAAAAACAATGTTTGAAAAAATCTGGGCAGCCCATGTGGTTCATGAAGAACCCGGGAAACCCTCTCTCATTTATATCGATCGCCACCTCATTCATGAGGTGACCTCTCCTCAAGCCTTTGAAGGACTTCGGCTTGCAGGGCGCTCTGTCCGTCGTCCTGAGCTCACCTTTGCGACGATGGATCACAACGTGCCGACCTCAGACCGATCTTTGCCTATTTTAGATAAAACCTCTGCACGCCAGATGGAAGCGCTCTCTGAAAATTGCCGGGCCTTTGGGGTAACGCTCTTTGACCTTTCAAGTCCGCATCAGGGTATCATCCACGTCATCAGTCCTGATCTGGGTTTGACACTTCCGGGATTGACTGTGGTCTGCGGAGACAGCCACACCTCAACACACGGCGCTTTTGGCGCACTGGCCTTTGGTATCGGCACAAGTGAGGTCGAACATGTCTTGGCAACACAATCCCTCATTCAAGAAAAACCGAAAACTTTTTTAATCGACATAAATGGAAAGCGGCCCCCAGGAGTTGAGGCCAAAGATTTAATCCTTTCCATCATCGGCCAAATTGGAACCGGGGGTGGCGCCGGTACCGTCATCGAATTTGCCGGAGAACCCATTCGATCGCTCAGTATGGAAGAGCGCATGACAGTGTGCAATATGTCGATTGAAGCCGGGGCACGGGCCGGCATGATCGCACCGGATGAGACCACAATTACCTTTCTAAAAAACCGTTTGTATGCCCCGATTGACTTTGATCGTGCGGCGGAAGAATGGCGAACACTGCCATCCGATCCCGGGGCAAACTTCGATCAAACGACTCAAATCGACGCAACGTTTCTTGCACCCCAAGTCACATGGGGAACCAATCCAGCACAGGTTGTTTCTGTGGATGCAAAGGTGCCAAGTCTCGAGGCATTTTCCGACGAAAATGACCGAAAATCTGCTGAGCGCGCCTTGTCTTACATGGGACTGCATTCGGGAGACCCGGTTGAATCGATCAAGATCGACCACGTTTTTATCGGCTCCTGCACCAATGCACGAATTGAAGATCTCCGTCGCGTCGCAAAATTTGCGAAGGGAAAAAAGGTTTCGTCCAAAGTGCACGCAATGGTCGTTCCCGGCTCTCAAGCTGTGAAGAAGCTTGCAGAGGAGGAAGGAATTGATCGCATCTTAAAGGAAGCCGGATTTGATTGGCGCGAATCGGGTTGCTCCATGTGCCTTGCAATGAACCCGGATGTGTTGAAACCCGGCGAACGCTGTGCATCGACCTCAAATCGAAATTTTGAAGGACGACAGGGTGCAGGTGCACGAACCCACCTCGTGAGTCCGGTCATGGCCGCGGCAGCCGCAGTAGAAGGCCATTTTGTGGATATTCGTCAGTATGATCAAGTGCAGTAACGGAGGAGAAGCATTGTGAAACCATTTAAAGTTGAAGAGGGGATTGTTACCCTGCTAGATCTTCCAAATGTCGATACAGATCAAATCATTCCGAAACAATTTTTAAAACGCATTGAGCGCTCGGGCTTTGGTCCATTTTTGTTTTTTGACTGGCGTTTTACCAAAGAAGGTACTCTAAATCCCGATTTTGAGATGAATGCCGAACGTTACCAGGGGGCCTCTATTTTGGTCACCCGCGCTAATTTTGGCTGTGGATCATCGCGAGAGCATGCCCCTTGGTCCTTGTTGGATTACGGGTTTCGGTGCATCATTGCCCCCTCTTTTGCAGACATTTTCTACAACAACTGCTTTAAAAATGGCATCCTTCCAGTCCAGCTGAGCGAAACAGAAATAGAGACGCTTTTTAATCGTGTCCGTGAAACCTCTGGCTATACCTTAAGGGTAGACTTAGAACAGGAAAAAATAACATCTGATGACGGCCTGTGCTTTGAAGTCAAGGTCACACCCTTTCAACGAACATGCCTTCTCAAAGGACTAGACGATATCAGCCTCACTGTCGCCCATGAGGATAAAATAAAAGAATTTGAAGCAAATCAAATGAGGGTGCCTCCCCCCTTGCTTAAATAACGCTTAACAAATTCCCTCCACCGCAATAAAAAGACCACTTCATCTCCATTGAAAAGCGCCCCTTCTCTATTGTAATTCGATGAATACGTATGTTATTGTTCCGCCTTCGTACGCTTTGCGTAGGCTAAAATACACACGTTCCGGGAGCTGGCCTTGGTCCCCGTCCTTTTTTGTCTGGATGACGGGTAAGCTGGTGTTGATAAATACGTTTATCCCCTTAAAACGGAACGGAGGATAAGACCATAAAGGAGGAATTAGAAAGATGCCTGTAATTGAAATGGGAGAGCTATTAGAAGCGGGTGTTCATTTTGGACACCAGACAAAACGCTGGAATCCGAAGATGGAGAAGTTTATCTTTGGCGAACGGAATAATGTTTACATTATCGATCTTCAAAAGACGATTAAGGCCTTTACGACAGCATATGAATTTGTCCGTACTCTTGCAGAACACGGGGAATCGATTCTTTTTGTCGGGACAAAACGCCAGGCTCAAGAGATCGTTCTGGAGGAAGCGAAACGATCCAATATGTACTATGTGAACCATCGCTGGCTCGGAGGGATGCTCACAAATTTTGCCACGATCAAACAAAGCATCAAAAAGCTAAAGAACCTCGAAGAGGCCGATAAAGACGGCACCTATGACCGTTTGCCAAAAAGAGAGGTCATCCAACTTGAAAAATCTCGGGTTCAACTTGACAGAACACTCGGGGGCATTAAAAACATGAAAAAGCTCCCATCGGCGCTCTTTGTCGTGGATACCATTAAAGAAAACACCTCTGTGCTCGAAGCCAAGCGACTTGGTATTCCAGTGATTGCGATTGTGGACACAAATTGTAACCCGGATGACATCGATTACCCGATTCCCGGCAATGATGATGCCGTGCGTGCCATTCGCCTCATTTCGAGTCGGCTCGCGGATGCCGCGATAGAAGGCTTACGGATTCAAGAAAAATCAGCGCCGAAACCCGCAGCTCCCGTTGAGGCAAAAAAAGCCACAGTAGATAAAGCAGCTGAAGGCGAATCCGATACGGCCGAAGAAGCTAAAGTTGAAGAAGTTAAGGTTGCATCGCCACAACCAGAACCCAGCGAAAAGCCTGCAACCGCGTAATTTAACCAACCAAAGAAATTCACCTTAGCTTTAAAGAAACATCATTAAGGAGGCAGTTTTGGGAGTCAGTGCAATAAAGTCACTCCGTGAGAAAACGGGTGCAGGCATTATGGATTGTAAGTCTGCGCTCCAAGAGTCCGGGGGAGATGTCACGAAGGCCATGGATTTTCTTCGAACAAAAGGGCTCGCAACCGCAGCTAAAAAATCCGGTCGTGCCACTCAGGAGGGAAGCATTGCCTCCTATATCCACGCTGGCGGGAAAATGGGAGTCTTACTTGAGGTGAATTGCGAAACCGATTTCGTTGCGCGAAATCCAGAGTTTCAAGCTTTGGTCAAGGATTTAGGGATGCAGGTGGCCGGAGCAAACCCGGCTCCACGTTATGTCCAGAAAGAAGATGTCCCTGAAGAACTCATCCAAAAAGAGCGCGCGATATTTAGAGCACAGGCTATAGAATCAAAAAAACCTGAAGCAATCATCGAGAAAATTGTCGAAGGAAAAGTAGATAAATTTGTTCAATCGATTTGCCTTTTAGAGCAGTCTTATGTAAAAGATCCACAGATAACGATTAGGGAATTACTCGCCCAATCGATTGCCAAAGTGGGAGAGAATATCCTAATCAAACGTTTTGTTCGCTATCAACTCGGCGAGGGCGAAGCTTAACCTGAAATATGACGGGGCATCATCCCTTCATAAAATGTCTATCGGCCCACGCTTTGTTCTTTGGCTGCCTATTTCGATAGGGTTCGATGAGTATTAGAATCAGAACAATTCATCATGCCATACAGAGGCACTCGCTCACCTTTCTGTCTTGCTTAAGCATCCTGTTTCTAATCGTATTTTCAGGATGCGCGGAGACCAGCGGCACCGCAGGCGATTCTCCAACAAATCCGAGTTCTTCCAAAAGTACACTTTATGTCACCAATGGCAATACAGGAAAACTGCTCAGCTTTGATCTAAGCTTTTTAGAGTCGACACTCGTCGTTGATGGCGTCAATCTTGTGCCTGATCGCCAATACCCTGATGCCCTGAGCGGCCCCACGGGCATCTTTTTAGATCGTATAAACGACACCCTTTATCTTGCAAATACGGCTCAAAACGCCATTCAAATCTATGAGAATGCGAGTACCCTCTCGGCCCCTTTGGCTGCCACCCGCGTTATTTCAGGGGCTTTGACCTTACTCGATCAGCCTTTTGCGCTAACCTTTGATGCCGTAAACGATCGCCTATTTGTGGCGAACAAAGACGGAAATACCATCATTGCCTTTTGTGCGCCAAGTGCATCACTCACCGGAAATATTGCCCCTTGTAATCTTTTAGTCGGGGAAAATACCCTGATAGACTTCCCCAAATCGCTTGCCATTGATACCAACAAGAATATTCTCTACATATCCAATACCGGAAATGATTCGATATTGGTTTACGATAATGCCACCACAATCGGCGCATCTCCGGATTTATGTGACACCCACACTCTTGATTTCACCGCTTGCAATATCGCCCCCTCCCGGGTGATTGCACCCCACACGGAAACAGAACATGTCAGCAAACTGGAGCTCCCTTTCGGGGTTTTCATCGATATCACGAATGACCGGCTTTACGTCGCCAATACGGGCTTGAACAGCCCCGGTATTTTTATCTATGAAAATGCCAGTACTTTGGATGCCCCGGTCATCCCAGGGCGAGTTATTACCGGAAATATTCCACAGCTCTCCCCATCGTGCTCTACAGTCACTTCAGACTGCACGGGTCCTCAACTGACCTTGCCCTCAGGCATTGATGTGGATGTCAGTAGAGCGCGTATTTTCATTGTCAATAACAACAGCCCCAATAACGTCAACGAAAATACAGGAAACAATGTCGAGAGTCCTTCGCTCCTTGTTTTTGGTGATGTTGATACAAACTGTACGCTGACCATGCATCTTTGCAATCTGAAGCCTGATCGACGGATTGGGGGAGACGTTGACCCCGATCAAGCGCTTGCGCAGGATGTCAATGCTGCAAACGGCTTAACACTTTCCAGTCCGGTCGGTGTCGCCTTCGACCCCAGGCGGGGGGTAACTTATGTTGCGAATACCGGGGGAAACAACATCTTTGTCTATTCTGTCGATGGGAACACCGCACCTTTAGATGTCAATGTCGGGGGAAGCACACTTTTAAACATCCCGAGCGGCCTATTTTATGATGAAGCCCTAGACCGACTCTACATTGCAAATGCCGGAGATGGTACCACGCCCTCTACAAATCCAATTACAGTGTATGACCAGGTCAGCAACAAAGACTTCGATGGCAGCAACCCAAACTGGGCGATAAAAACAAACACTGGAGATAGCCTTGACCTCCCTCGTGGGGTCTACATAGATAAAACCAATTCGCTGCTCATTACGCTTGACGGTTCTCTCGCTCAATTTGGGCTTAAAGTCTATGCTGCAAGTTCCTTCCCGATCAGCACTGCGACGGGTTCTTCAGGATCGACGACACGCAACTTTGAGGCACCTGATCCCACAAAGGTAACCGATGGGCTGAGCACCGGTGGCCCAACGGGAATGTCGGTCGATGAAGGTAAAGAAGAAATCTACGTGACAGATAACAATAATAGTCTTGTGGTCTATGACTACTCAAATCCAAGTGCCATCATCAAGGTGCGAACCATTACTGGCTTGAACAAACCCTCCGGTGTTTTTGTGGATACACAACGTAACATTCTTTATGTCACCAATAATGGGGAAGCGCCAAGCGCAACTTCGGATTTCAAAGCAAATACGGTCTTTGTTTTTGATAATGCGAGTGCAAGAGGGGATGGGGTAAATTCCTGCCCAACTCCTTGTCCACCAGATCGTATCATCTCCACTGTGGGCTTAACCACAGGGCTGCAAAACAAACTTAAAGCACCGATTGCCCCTTTTGTCGATATGGTGACCGACAGCTTTTTTCTGATTAACTCCGCTACAGACCAAAATGCAGTCTTTCGCTACAATGCTGCAAGCACCTTAGGGGATAGCAGTGCGGGCTGCATCAATGGTTCCGTCACTTGCACAGATACCCTTCCAGCTAAAGTACTCATCGGTGCAACAACTCAACTTGATTTTTCAAATACAAATGGGGCTTTTACCGGGGCCGTCCTCTTAGCAAACCATTTAAGCAAAGACACGCTGTACGTTGCGCAATCGGAAACAGGGTCGGGAAGCCTGCTTGCTTTTGGTCTTAATGGGAAAATGACTCCGGCTAAAATATGGGCCGGCGGGGGCGGTGTTTTTTCTTCACCGGAAGCAGTCGCGATTGATCCCCTTAAAAATGTGCTTTATGTTGCAAACCAAGGGAACGATACGCTTTCGATCCTCCCCTCCGCAGACCAGGTTGACGTGGTTCCGGCGACCACTTCTGGGAAAAGAGATTTGAGTAATATTCAACTCAACAGCCCCGCCGGGATTTTTATTGATCCAACGCAAGATCGTCTTTATGTTTCAAACAGTAAGTCAACGAATTGCACCCCGCCATCCCCCTGTGGTTCTATTTTAGTCTTTAATGATGCCAGCGGACTAGGAGAGAACGAGGCCCCGGATCAAACGATTTCTCATGCACAATTGGACAGTCCTCAAGGCCTTGCAGTGGATACCACACTAAACCGTCTTTACGTGGCGAGTAAGGGGGGTAGTTCGGTACTGGTTTTCTCGGTACAAGGCACCGCAACCATTAATACGATTTTAAGTGGATCTCAAAGCGGCTTGAATAAGCCAATCGGCATTGCGATTGATACGACACGTGATTTACTCTACGTCCTGAACCAAGGAAAGACAGAAGTCCTTGTTTTTGCGGGAGCCTCAACCTTAATAGGGGGTGAAGCTCCGACGCGCACCATCTCGGGAAGTGATGTGGATAGTAATAACTTCTTGGTCGCGCCTTCTGCCATTTTTGTCGATGCGGCAAAAGACTTACTTTATCTCGCCGACCGGGATGGAAATGCAGTTCATATCTTTTCGGATGCCAGTACCGCCGATGGCCCGGGACCCCACAAACTCAAAACCCTTTCAGGAAATAACACAGGCATTGTCTCTCCCTCCGCACTCACGGTCACGCCTTAAGTCTTAACGACTCTCAGCCTGCGCTATTCTTTGAGCTATTCTAGAACCATCGTCTTATATTTACAGTTTAGGGCACTTATGATAGCATGGACGGATTTTTGAATTTGGATGAGTGAGCGTTTTGTTGACAAAACTTTGGCCATTGCTTTTTGTTGTTTTGATTACCCTATTCCTCTTCACCTCTCTGACTCAGGCTGAAGAAAAAGGAATCGAAATCAAATTGATTGAGATCAAAGGGAATCAAAAGATTGATCAGAAGACGATCTTTTCAAACCTGACGGTTTCAGAGGGACAGTTTTTTTCACCCGATCAGGTACAGACAGATATCAAAAATTTGTACCGGATGGGATTTTTTGACCACGTAGATGTCGAATCGGAAGGACTTGAGGGAGGAATTGCCCTAAGTTTTATCGTTCAAGAAAAACCTTTCCTTGTCGATGTCATCTACGAAGGCAATGAGGAGATTGAAAAAGATCAGCTAGAGGACGCTTTGCAAATCAAAAAAAACACCTTTTTCGATCCGAAGTTGATCACACGATATGTGAAGGAAATCATTACGGTCTATGAAGGAGATGCCTATTACAATACATCCGTGACTCCGGTCATTCAGCGCTTACCCGAAAATCAGGCCGTACTGACTTTTTTAATTGAAGAAGGAGACCAGGTCTACATCCGAAAAATTGAGATCAAAGGAAATCAGGTCTTTAAAGATAAAACCCTAAGAAAACAGATGGAAACAGATAGCTATTTTTGGCTGTCATCATGGATTACCGAATCCGGAAGATATCAAAAAGAACAGTTGTCTTTTGACCGAGAGCGAATTAAGGATCTCTATTTTAACAATGGATATCTGAATATTGAAGTCGCCGAACCCGATATTATCTTGAGTGAAGACAAAAAGTGGTTTGATCTCTCATTTTCAGTCACTGAAGGAGAACAGTTTCGCGTTGGGAATATTGATTACCAAGGCGGGACACTTTTCGACACAAGCGCATTGTCTGCAATTACAGAAAGTCAAACAGGAGAAACTTTTGATCGATCCAAACTACGTAGAGATATTGGTTCGATTACAGAACATTATGGAGAAAAGGGATATATCTATACCAATGTGGTCCCAGACCTCCGCCCCAATCCCGGAAATCGCACCGTGGATCTTAGTCTTCATATCATTGAAGGAGAGCCAGTCAAAGTACGTGAGATATATATCTCAGGGAACAACAAAACACGAGATAAAGTCATTCGCCGAGAGATTCGCATTAACGAGCAGGAGTTGGTCAACACAAAGGCCTTGCGACGAAGTTTTCAGCGCCTGAACAACCTGAATTTTTTTGAAGATATTAACTTGACGCCGAGACGCTTATCGCCCAACTGGGTTGATCTTGATGTCGAAGTGAAAGAAAAACCCACAGGACAATTCAGTGTCGGCGGGGGTTACAGTTCGCAAGATAAATTCATTGCAACAATCGATGTCACCTTGGGTAATTTTCTAGGTAAAGGACAATTGCTGAAATTCAAAGTCGAATCGGGTGGGCGTCGCGATACCTACACCCTGACTTTTCGCGAACCTTACCTCTTCGATAAAAACCTTTCAGGTACATTTGATGCCTTTAACCAAACGAGAGACTTCGGCGTCTATGAAGAAAAAAGGACAGGGGGAGATATTATCTTAGGACAATCCTTTGGTGAATATGTCAAGAGCAGTGTCAGTTACACCATTGAAACCCTAGAGGTCACGGATCTAGATCAAGTGCCTGTGTTCTTTGATAAGGATGGTAATCCAGTCCCCGAGCGTGTCGCAAATGGATTCTCAGCATCTGAAACTCACCCCAGTGTCCCCCAACAAGTCGTTGACCAGTCAGACTTGGGACAAACCTTAACCAGCGCCCTCGGATTTTCTCTTTCACGGGATACCCGGGATTTTTTCTTTGACCCGAAGGAGGGCGGGCGAAATTCCATTTCGTTTGAATACGCCGGAACATTCCTGGGAGGAGACAATGCCTACTATAAAATCATTGAAGATTCGAGCCGTTTTTTTCCGCTTTGGTGGAATCATATTTTTTCATTACATGGGCGGATTGGTGTGGCAAAAGGAATCGATGGCAAGACACTCCCTGTGGGAGAACGCTTTTATGTCGGCGGTATCAATACCGTGAGAGGTTTTGATTTTGGAGAAGCCGGTCCCAGAAACCCGACAAGTGATCCGACGATCCCTGGAGAAGTGATTGGCGGAAACAAAGAGGCCTATTTTAATGCAGAATACCTCATTCCCCTCTCAGAGGAAGCCAAAGTAAAATTTCTTCTTTTTTATGATTACGGCGCAGCCTTTAATGACGGAGATGATTTCGATCCTGACCTCATGCGTGACTCTGCGGGTTTCGGTATCCGATGGATCTCTCCTGTGGGGCCGCTTCGGATTGAATGGGGTTATAATCTGCATCCTCTAGCGGGTGAGCCTGATTTTAGAAACGAGTTTTCAATTGGATCAATTTTTTAATCAATAAAAATAGAAATGGAGAAGGAGAAAAAATGAAAAAAGTGATCTTTTATGCAATCATGATGGCCATTGTGCCATTTGTTTCAAGCTCTTTTGCAGACGGACTCAAAGTCGGTTTTGTAGATGCTCAGAAGGTCTTTGAAACCTCTGATGAAGGAAAACGCGTTCAGGCCAAGGTTGAGGAATACGTCATGAGCCGTCAGAAAATTATTGATATCGAAGAAAAAGAATTACGCACCATGGAAGAAGACCTCAGAAAACAAGCCTCGCTGCTTTCTCCTGAGGCAACAAAAATGAAGCAAGACGAAATGCAGAAAAAATTTGCGGCGTATCAGCAAAAAGCCCGGGCAATGAACAAAGAAGTACAAGAAAAAAAAGTGGAGAGCAACAAAGCCTTCTTTAAAACATTAGAGTCTGCAATTAAGGCTACAGCAAACAAAGAAGGTTATACTTTTGTGCTGGATAAAAACAAAGAAGGCGGCCCGGTCCTTTACTCCGATGACGCCTCTGATATCACAGACAAAGTGATTGATCAGCTCAACATCATGACTAAAAAATAATTTTCTATGCGTGTGGCGCAGCAAATGGGATGCTCCCTCAAAACAATTGCAAAACGACTCAATGGAAAAATCATTGGTGATGAGACCCTTTTGATTCACGGGGTCGCCGCGATTGAAGATGCCCAGGCGGGAGAAATCTCTTTTGTGACGCACCCGAAATATGAAAAAAAAGCGGCGTCCACCTTAGCATCAGCCTTGATG
The DNA here is from genome assembly GCA_029261135.1 of Nitrospirota bacterium. Taxonomy (GTDB): domain Bacteria; phylum Nitrospirota; class Nitrospiria; order SBBL01; family JAADHI01; genus JAADHI01. Next base: position 28,283 of record JAJDBX010000018.1, on the reverse strand, counting down.
ACACAGAAAGTATTTGAGGGGATTTCCAAAACATTTTTAATTGTCGAAGACCCCTATTTTTGTTTTGCGAAGTTGCTCGCTTTTTTTAACCCTCCCAAAAGAATGCCCACTGGAATAGACCCCAGTGCCCATATCGGAGAAAGGGTATCACTCGGGGAAGATGTCAGTATCGGGCCCACTGTTACGATTGAAGACGGGGCTGTGATTGGAGACCATGTACAGATTGGTGCAGGGAGTTTTATTGGCGCAGGCAGCCAGGTTGGCCCAGGGACTCAGGTTTATCCCAATGTCACCATTCGAGAAGGGGTGAAAATCGGACGAGAGGTGATCATTCACAGTGGCACCGTGATCGGGAGCGATGGTTTCGGCTTCGCCTTTCATAAGGGGAAATACCATAAAATTCCACAAGTCGGCGGCGTCATCATAGAAGATGATGTGGAGCTGGGGGCCAATGTGACCATTGATCGCGGCGCACTGGGACAGACCATTATTGGCCGGGGAACAAAGTTGGACAATTTGGTGCATGTCGGTCACAACGTTAAAATTGGAAATGATACCATTCTTGTTGCACAGGTCGGCATTTCGGGCAGTGTGACAATTGGGCACCATGTCACACTCGCAGGACAAGCAGGCGTGGTCGGGCATCTTACGATAGGCGATCATGTCGTGGCTGCAGCAAAAACCGGCGTTTCAAAAGACGTGCCTTCCGGTGAGCACATCTCAGGATTTCCACATTTTTCTCATAAAGAGTGGCTGAAATCACAGGCAGTACTCCGACACCTGCCCAACTTGCAACACCAAGTCCGGTCATTGAATACACAGATCTCGGAAATGGAAAAAGAAATCAAGACCTTAAAAGATGAAAAGGAGAACACATCATGATGGATATCCAAGAGGTGATGGCGATTTTGCCGCATCGGTATCCTTTCTTACTCGTCGACCGGATTCTCTCTTTTGAACCCGGAAAAAAAATTGTTGGATTAAAAAACGTCTCCATCAATGAACCTTTTTTTCAAGGGCATTTCCCAGGACGGCCAATTATGCCGGGCGTCCTGATCATTGAAGCCATGGCACAAATGGCCGGGGTCTTGGCCAATAAATCATCAAAAGCAAAAGAAGGACAAATCATTTACTTTCTGGGCATTGATAAAGCCAAGTTTCGGAAACCCGTTCTTCCAGGAGACCAGCTGAGAATCGAAATTGAAGTCATTCATGAACGCTTCCCTTTTTGGAAATTAAAAGGCATGGCATACGTGGAAGATAAGTTGGTTTCAGAGGCGGAATTAAAAGCCATGATCGATCAAGGGGATAAAAAGGATGCCGCAGAGTGAGTATTCATCCAACCGCAATCATTCATAAAAATGCAGAACTGGACTCAAGCGTCGAGGTGGGGCCCTACGCCATTATTGGAGAACATGTTCGGATCGGAAAAGACACAAAGATTAGATCTCACGTGGTCATTGATGGCTGGACGACCATCGGGGAGTCGAATACCATTTACCCTTTTGCAGCAATCGGCCTGGAACCACAAGATTTGAAGTTTAAAGGGGAGAAAACCACTCTGGAAGTGGGGAATCACAATACCATTCGAGAGTATGCCACCCTGCATCGCGGCACGGAATCCGGTGGCGGCATCACACGGATTGGCAGCCACAATGTCATGATGGCCTATATTCATGTCGCCCATGACTGTCTGCTGGGAGACCATATCATTATGTCAAATGCCGCGACTTTGGCAGGATCAATCGTTGTGGGGGATCATGCGATTCTTGGAGGATTGTGCGCTGTCCATCAATTTGTAAAAATTGGGTCCTATTCAATGATCGGGGGCTGCTCCTGTGTCGTGCAGGATGTGCCGCCATTTGTCAGCGTGGCTGGAAATCATGCAAAAATGTATGGGTTGAATAGTCTCGGCTTAAAGCGACATGGGTTTTCTCAGGATCAAATTAGCACACTTAAATCGACCTACAAGCTCTTATTTCGTTCAGGCAAGATCATGCGTGAAGCGATTCAAACAGGACGAAAAAAATGGCCTGATAATGTCCATGTTGAAAAATTCCTCTCTTTTGTTGAAAAATCAGAGCGAGGCATTTGCAGGTGAGCTCAAATAAAATGGGTCTGATTGCCGGAAATGGCCAATTCCCGATGATTTTTTCAACGCGTGCGAGAGAGATGGGGATTTCTATTTTTGCTGCTGCCCATCATGGAGAAGCATTACCCGAACTTTCCGATCAGGTAGATAAAATCCTCTGGATTCGACTCGGTCAGATCGGAAAAATTATTTCATTTTTTAAAAAAAATGGGGTTTCCGAAGCCGTGATGGCCGGCGGCATCAAAAAGACTCAGATTTTCGATATGCGTCCAGACTTCAAAACACTATCCATCTTAAGCAAAATTAAAGAAAAAAAAGATGATGCGCTCTTAAGAGCTTTTGCAGAGGCACTAGAGAATGAAGGGATTAAAGTCGTCGAATCAACCCGTTACCTCGGGCCCTTATTGGCGGAAGAGGGGGAATGGACACGTCCGCTGAAAAAAGAAGAAAGGGCGGATATTGAATGGGGCTGGCAACTCGCAAAAAATGTGGGCGCACTCGATATCGGACAATGTGTTGTGGTCAAAAGAGGCGTGATTCTAGCCATAGAAGCCATTGAAGGCACTGATGAAGCCATTCGGAGGGGGGGCAGTTTAGGTAAAGAAAATGCCGTAGTGATTAAAATCTGCAAACCTCAACAGGATTTAAGATTTGATTTACCAACCATTGGCCCCGGAACAGTCCAAACAATGAAAGAGGCTAAAATTGCCGTTCTAGTCGTTGAAGCGGGCAAAACCCTTGTGCTTGAAAAAGAACGGTTTTTGAAAGAAGCCAAAGAAGCGGGGATCGCACTTGTGGGACATAAGGGGAATCCCCCAGAAAATTAAGGAAATGAAGAATAAGAATAAAACGAAAGTCGCAGTCATTGGAGTGGGTTCGCTGGGTCAGCACCACGCCAGAATTTATGCCGAGATGGATCATGTGACATTGGTCGCGGTGGTTGATGCCGACTTGGGTCGGGCAAAAAAAATCGCCTTAAAATTTGGCTGCCGTCACTATGCAGATCTTTCAGAACTGGATGAGTCCGTTGATGCGGCAAGCGTTGTTGTTCCAACTTCGGAACACTATACCGTCTCCAAGGTTTTGCTTGAGCGCGGCGTACATCTTTTATTAGAGAAACCCATCACAAAAACGCTTGCCGAGGCGGACGACTTGATCACCCTTTCTAAGAAGACTGGGGCGATGCTTCAGGTCGGGCACATCGAACAGTTTAACACTGGCGTCATTAAGCTAAAAGAATATCTGCTCAATCCACAATTTATTGAATGTCACCGAGTCGCGTCCTTTGTCGGGCGAGGCACCGACGTCCATGTGATTTTAGATCTCATGATCCACGACATTGATATTATCCTTTCTCTTGTGCCTTCAGAACTGGTCGAAATCCGTGCCTCCGGCACTTCGGTATTGACTGAAATGATTGACATTGCCAATGCACGGCTCGCTTTTTCAAATGGCTGCGTCGCAAATATCACGGCCAGTCGGATTTCCGTCGATAGACTCCGGAAAATTAGAATTTTTCAAGCAGATGCTTACTTTTCCCTCGATTATGCCAATCAAGAAATGCAAGTTTTTCGTCGACTGGTTCAGCCTGACGGCGAACTCAAAATTACAACCGAAAAAATCACGACAAAAAAAGAAGAGTCATTAAAGGGAGAACTCCAGTCTTTTATTTCTTCCATCCAACAAGGCACCATTCCCAAGGTTTCCGGGGAAGATGGACGAAGAGCGCTTGATGTGGCCCTTCAGATTGTCGATCTCGTCAAAAATGTCCAAACAACATCGGCATAATAATCTGAATGAAAAAAACCACCGCATCATGATCATTGCAGGCGAAGCCTCAGGTGATTTACACGGAGGGGCTTTGGCTGAGGCCTTATTTTCTAAAAATCCTTCTGTCTATATTGTGGGTTTCGGTGGAGAAAAGATGCGGGAAGCTGGTGTTGACATCCGGTTTGACATTAAAAAACTCGGCATTGTGGGCATTATTGAAGTTTTTTTTCATTTTCCAGTCATCCTTGAAGCTTACCGCAGGGCGGTAAAGATTTTAGAAAATCAGATCCAGCTCTTGGTGTTGATTGATTTTTCCGGTTTTAATTTACGCGTGGCAAAAGCGGCACACCGTTTGGGTATTCCGGTGGTTTATTATGTGAGTCCACAGGTCTGGGCCTGGCGTTCCGGCAGGATCAAAACCATTGCGCGCTATGTGGATCTCATGCTGGTTATTTTGCCGTTTGAAAAAGAGATTTATGACAAAGCAAATGTCCCTTGTGAATTCGTGGGGCACCCTTTATTGGATGAGTATAAGCGCAGGGGCACCTCGATTTCTGAAGCTGTTCCCCGGAAAAATGTGGAGAGATCTCCCACCATTGCCCTGCTTCCCGGCAGCAGACTCCGCGAAGTGACTTCATTATTGCCACTGATGTTGGCGGGCCTTGAAGCACTCCAAGAGACCTTCCCGTGGCTTCAGGTCAAGATTCCAGTCGCGTCCTCTCTTCCCAAGCAACTCATTCCCGATATAATCTCATCCTCTTCGCTCGCAATCACATTGACCAATGGAACCGTCTATGATGTCCTACATCAATCGGATCTGGCTGTTGTGGCCTCAGGGACAGCCACACTACAGAGTGCACTCTCTGGCACAGCCATGGTGGTCATCTACAAAGTTTCATGGATTAGCTACACCCTGGCAAGGCTTCTGGCCCATGTAAAATACGCCTGTATTGTGAATATTATCGCTAATGAACGCTTTGTTCCTGAATTGATCCAGGGAAGCTGCTCTGCAGAAAATATCGCAAAAGAACTCAAGCACTTATTAAGAAATGAGACTGAACACAAGAAAATGCAGGAAAAGCTATTGAAGGTGGCCCAAAAATTGGGTGCACCCGGCGCTTCCTCTCGGGCAGCATCTGCAATTCTTCGCCTATTGGACAAAACAGATCAGAACAAAAACCCTCTTTTGGAACAAGGTTCTGTGATGAATCAGGTCATGTCATGACGCTTTATAAACGTTTACTCCTCTACGTCAAACCCTACCGCCGCTGGCTCTTCGCTTCGATGTTGTGCGCAGTCGTGGTCTCCTCCATGACAGCGGCCTATGCCTGGCTCATCAAACCCATCATTGACGATATCTTTATCCGAAAAGATCTAGAGATGCTATTTTATGTGCCTTTGGCTATCCTCGGCGTCTCTTTACTTAAGGGGCTTGCAACCTATGGCCAGGCCTATTTCATGCGATCTGCCGGAAGTTGGATCATCTCCGATTTGAGAAAGGCTCTTTATTCTCATATGTTACTTTTACCTGTGGGCTACCATACAGAGCAGTCCACCGGCCAATTGATTTCTCGAATCATTCACGATGTTCAGGTCATGCAGGGCGCCGTTTCCACCGTCATCAAAGACCTCTTCCAGCAAACATTGACTTTGTTTGCCCTGCTTGGGGTAGTCATTTATCATGATTGGCGCTTGGCATGTTTTGTGATGCTCGGCATGCCCGCGATCACTTATCCAATCGTCCTCATCGGAAAGCGGCTGCGCGACATCGCACGAAAAGGTCAAGAACGCGCCGGGGATCTGACCAGCATCCTCCAAGAAAGCCTTTCAGGTATTCGCATCGTGAAGGCTTTTGGCCGTGAAGATTTTGAAACAGAACGGTTTTCAAAAAAGAATGATGACTATTACAAAACAATTGTCCGGGCCATCGCAATCGGAGAAATCACCTCACCGCTCATTGAAACCATCCTCAGTTTTGCCATTGGCGCGGTGATTTGGTACGGCGGTTCACGCGTGATTTCAGATCAAATGACCCCAGGAACCTTTTTCTCGTTCATGACGGCTGCATCGATGATGTATGCCCCAATCAAAAGCTTGAGCCGATCCAACAACCAACTCCAACAAGCCATGTCCGCAGCAGAGCGTGTTTTTACAGTGATGGACCTTCAAAATGAAAGGGCGATGGATTCAGGGAAACAGCCCATGCCAAAACTCAAAGGAGCGGTATCTTTCAATAACGTTTCTTTTTCTTACACTAATGGAGCAGCAGCACTCTCCCAAATTACCCTTGAAGCGGCACCGGGGGACATCATTGCTCTGGTCGGAAGCAGCGGCGCAGGGAAAACATCCTTGATCAACCTGATCCCAAGATTTTATGAAGTCTCCACCGGACAAATTTTGATGGATGGCCTGCCCATACAAAATGTCACACTGGGCTCATTGCGGGCACAGATCGGGATTGTCAGTCAGGAAATTGTACTTTTCGATGAAACACTTCGCTGGAATATCGCCTATGGAACTGAAGGCGCCACAGAGGATCAAATTATTGCAGCATCGGAAGCGGCCTTTGCAGATCAATTTATCAAGAAGTTACCAGAGGGCTACGACACACGGATTGAAAAAGGGGGCGCCAATTTTTCAGGCGGTGAACGCCAGCGCATCGCCATTGCACGGGCGCTTCTAAAAAATCCGCCCATCCTGATATTGGATGAAGCCACCTCTGCACTCGATACTGAATCTGAATTTATTATCCGAAAAGCCTTGGCCCGCTTAATGAAAAATCGAACCACCTTCGTGATTGCCCATCGACTTTCAACTATTCAACAAGCCACTTGTATTTTTGTGATTGATCATGGGGAAATTGTTGAACAGGGAAAACATCAGAACTTGATTCAACAAAATGGCCTCTACAAAAAAGTCTATCAGATGCAATTTAAAGATATCGAAGGACTTGCGGAAGAAGCGGAAATGCTCAGAGAATGAACGCTCACCTTTAGATCTTAAATCAAGCCATGAAACAATTGATCCTTTTTAGTCTCTACAACCTATTGACACTTTTATTGCTCCCTTTTTTTACAATCTTCATCGCTGGGACATGGCTTTCAAAACCTGTCTATCGAAATAATATGGCGCAGCGCTTTGGCCGCTACCCTTCAGATTTTTTCCGATCCTTCCAAAACAAAACAGTTTTTTGGGTTCACGCCGCCTCTGTCGGGGAAGTCATGATGTCCCGTCTGTTTATCCGAACCTTAAAAAACCGCTATCCAGAAGCCCGGCTCATCCTATCGACGATCACCCCGACCGGACAGGCCGCCGCAGTAGAACATCTCCAGCAAGACATTGATCTGTTTATTTATTTCCCTTTCGATTTTTTTTGGATCGCGCCGTCTCTTGTGAAAAAAATTTCGCCCACACTCTTTATTTTTCTAGAGACAGAAATCTGGCCCAATTGTTTGAAATCCCTTTCTGCACGAAACATCCCGACAATCATGGTCAATGGTCGAATTTCAGTTAAAAGTTTATCCCAATATAAAAAGTTTCTGCCATTTTGGTCATGTGTACTGAACCATGTTTCTCTCTTTTTAATGCAATCCGCTCAAGATGCCCAACGGATCATTGCGCTTGGGGCCCCTCCCCATCGTGTGGAAGAAACAGGAAATATGAAGTATGATCAAGCAGGCTCGGGTGATGACACTATCGTTTCAGATCTAAAGGGAAAGGAAAACTTGGGCTTGTCTGAAGGAGATTTGCTCATGATTGCCGGCAGCACCCGACCGGGAGAAGAAAAACAGGTGCTTGATGCCTATGAACAACTTCTGATCCCGATCCCCTGCTTGACCCTGGTCATCGCTCCACGACACCTAGAGCGACTCGTAGAGGTAGAAATATTATTGGAAGAGCGAGGGCATCCCGCGATTCGAAAAAGAAAAATTAAAGGACCGCTTCGAACGGATGCCTCGAAATCCTCTCCGGTCGTCTTGCTGGATACCCTTGGAGAGTTATCACGACTTTATGCCTTGGGTCAGTTTATTTTTGTCGGTGGCAGCCTTGCTTCTTTTGGAGGACACAACCCTTTGGAAGCGGCGGCTTGGGAAAAACCTGTTTTTTTTGGACCTCACATGGAAAATTTTCAAGAGATTTCCCATCAATTGCTCACATCGGGAGGCGGCATCGAAGTGAAGAATGGCAGGACATTAGGAGAAAAAATCCTTCACTTGTCACAGCACCCTGAAGAATATCAACAACGGGCCACATCCGCCCTTCAAGTGGTTCAGAGCCATCAAGGCGCGGTAAAGAAAAATATAGACCGCATCGCAGAACAGATGGAACCCCATTAAATGGCTCAAGGACAAACAAGAGGGATCACCCCTTACTTAGAATGGGTTTGGCGAAGTAATACAGGCTTGCTACAGGACTTCCTTCGCTTCCCCTTTACGGTGCTTTCATGGGTTTATGGTTTTGTTTCCCGCCTTCGGATTTTCTTCTACAAAACCGGTCTCCTACCGAAAAAACGGGTGAATGCCCATGTCGTGAGCATCGGGAATATCACAACAGGGGGCACGGGAAAAACCCCGATCACGATCTATTTTGCAGAACAGTGGCAGAAAAAAGGACACAAAGTTGGCATTGTTAGTCGGGGTTATGGCAGAAAAAATCAAAACACGGTTATCTTGGTTTCAAAGGGGGCGCAACCGTTAGTCTCTGCAGATACCGTCGGGGATGAACCTTATTTAATGGCGGAACGCTTAAAAAAGATCCCTATCGTCGTTGCGGCAGACCGATTCTCTGGTTGCCAAATATTAATCTCTCAATTCGGGGTCGATGTGATTTTGCTGGATGATGGATTTCAACATTTGAAGCTGCATCGTGATGTAAACCTTTTGCTGATCGATGCGACGAAGCCCTTTGGCAATGGCCATCTCTTGCCGCGTGGCTCACTCAGAGAAAGCCCTTCAGCAATAAAACGGGCCGACCATGTCATTATGACAAGAACAGATGAGCAATTGCCCATGGATGCAATGATTCAGAAGATCAAACCCTATCAAGAAAGCATGCTTCAAAGCCGCTTTGAAGCCAGTGCCCTGATTGATCTATCCACTCACGAAGAGTTGCAGCCTGCGGTATTGGCAAATGCACGCGTGTTGCCCTTTTGCGGTATCGGAAACCCGAATGCCTTTATTACACAACTGAAGAAACTTGGCGCAAGAATCGAAGCGCCATTCATTTTTGAAGACCACCATCCTTATCAAGAAAAAGATTTGATTGAAATCTCGGAGGCCGCAAAAAAAAGGGGAGTCATACATATTGTGACCACTGAAAAGGATGCGGTCAAAATAAAACAGTTCATTCCTTCCAATATGAAGATCTTTGCACTTCGTATCGATCTTGTTTTTAATAACATTTCCTCTGAATTTGTCTCGAAGTTGTTTCAAAAATGAAGGAGAAATTAGAATATCTCATTCTGCAGATCTTAAGTACCATTGTTCGACTGCTTCCTTTTAACCTCGCGGTAAAATTGGGCGCATATCTTGGCACTGTGGTACACCGTATTGATCGGCGGCATCGTTTGATCGCACTCGAAAATCTTCGTGCTGCATTTAAAACTGAAAAAAGTGAAGCGGAGTTGGCGCAAATCCTTCGAGGGGTTTATCAAAATATTGGCCGTTCAGCGTTTGAAGCGCTGCGCCTCGGCATCATGTCCCCTGAGGAAATCAAAGCAAGAACCGAGATCGAAGGATTTGAACATTATGCCGCTGCAAGAAAGGCCAACAAAGGAGTGATTTTATTAGGAGCACACTTCGGAAGTTGGGAATGGATTCCGCTCGCTTTGGGCGTAGAGAACACCCCTCTGCATGTGATTGTCCGTCCGATTGACAACCCCTATCTCGATCAAATGATTCAATCCATGAGAGAACGCTTTGGTAATTTTGTGATGAATAAACGCACGGAAACAGGAGAAATCATTAAATTACTCCGACAAGGAAAATCCATAGGATTTTTGCTGGATCAGGATGTGGGTCGACATAAAGCGATTTTTGTCAATTATTTTGGAAGACCTGCAGCAACCAATAAGGCCTTGGCCACCATCGCGCTGAGAACAAGGGCACCTGTGATCCCCATGTTCATCCTCCGGAAAAAAGGCGGGCATAAACTCGTGATTGAAAAACCCATCATATTGCCCAAAACCGGAAGTTTGAAGAAAGACATGGTTGAAGCCACCACCCTCTTTACCCAAAAAATAGAATCCTATGTCCGCCAATATCCCGATCATTGGTTATGGTTACATCGCCGATGGAAGACCCAGCCTGAAACGGAAAAATAAGTGATCAAAATACAAAAAATTCTTGTGCGCGCCCCGAACTGGATTGGCGATGCCGTCATGGCAACCCCAAGCCTATCGGCCCTTCGACGTCGATTTCATGAGGCTGAAATTGTACTGTTGGCAAAACCTGTGATCGCCGCTGTTTTTGAACAGCACCCCGATATTGACCGAATCATCTTATATGAAGATCCTGGGAAACATCATGGCATCTTCGGACTTTGGCGCTTGAGCCGATTGTTAAAAACTGAACAATTCAATATGGCTTTACTACTTCAAAATGCGTTCGAAGCCGCATTACTCGCTTTTTTTGCAGGCATCCCCCAACGCCTGGGATATGCCACAGACGGCAGGCGTCTTTTTTTAACACAGTCTCTCAATAAAAAAGAGGCGCCAATCCATCGTTCTGATGCCTATTTTTCTTTGTTACAGCTCATCGCGAATGTTTCATCAGGACATGAAGAAATAAAAAAAAGAGACCCTTACCTCGTGCTCACTTCCAATGAACGGGCTGAAGCCCGTATTTTTTTAAAGTCGCTCGGGGTATTGACTTCTCGCTTAGTCATTGGCATCAATCCGGGCGCCGCGTATGGGACAGCAAAACGGTGGTTGCCGGATCGCTTTGCCGAAGTGGCTGATCAATTGGGAGAACGGTACGAAGCTGAGATTCTTATTTTTGGCGGGAAATTTGAGATTGAGATTGCAAAAAAAATTCAACAACAAATGAAGTCGCCTGCAGTGGTGTTGGCTGGCAAAACATCCCTGCGACAAATGATGGCTTGCATTAAAACCTGCGGTCTTTTTATTTCAAATGATTCAGGTCCGATGCATGTCGCCTCAGCGTTAAATGTCCCGCAAGTTGCGGTGTTCGGCCCGACAAATCCCCAGGCTTCTTTCTCTCAGGGGGAATACGATATCATGGTGCAAAACAAGGTCGATTGTGCCCCCTGTCGACATCGCATTTGCCCGATTGATCACCGTTGCATGGAGGGGCTTTCTGTAGAAAGCGTTTTTAAAGCTGCGGCGATTCAACTCAATCTCCCCCTCCAAAAAAAAGGAGCGGTTTTTTTAGACCGGGACGGCACCATGAATCCTGATTCGGGTTATATTGATTCGATTCAAGGTTTTTCCTTGTTTCCGGGTACGGCAAGAGCCATAAAAAAACTGAATCAAAAAAATATTCCTGTCATCCTGGTGACAAACCAGTCCGGGGTGGCTCGTTCCTTGTTTCCTGAAATATTTGTGGGAGAACTCCATCTTTATCTGCAAGGCCTACTTGCCAGGGAGGGGGCTTATCTTGATGGCATTTATTATTGTCCGCATCACCCCGATTGGGTGGCATGCGACTGCCGAAAACCTGCAGGAGGCATGATAAAAAAAGCCCTGTTAGATTTCCCCGTCGATTATTCCTTATCCTATATAGTTGGGGATAAACCTGCCGATATATTGCTTGCCGATGCCTTTCTGCCTCAAGCGCAAGCCACATCGATTTTGGTACAGACGGGAGAGGGCCTAAAAACCTTGAAGACGTTCAACAATTCAGGAAAGAAACCCGACCATGTCTCGAAGGATTTACCCGAGGCCGTTGATTGGATCTTAGAACAAAAAACCCATGAAAATCTAAAGCAGAGCTAACATAAGGAGGAAAGCATGAGCATCAGTAAAGATTTATTGGAAATTTTGGCTTGTCCAAAATGCAAAGGGGAAATCCAATTAAATGATAAAAAAGAAGGTTTAACTTGCGGCACTTGCCAGCTGACCTATCCGATTCGAGATGATATTCCAATCATGCTGATTGACGAAGCCATCCCATTTCAAACGTAAAATGGCCGTTGACTTCTAGAAAAGAATGGCCTACGATCAGTGCTATAAATGGAGGGAAGAACAATGAAAAAGCTCTCAAGAATAAAGTACATGATGTTGGTTGTGGCCGCAATGATGGGCCTGGTATTTACGCCGATAATAGCGACGGCCTGCTCCAACCTCGGCCCTGAGAAACACATGGGTGTCGTCAGACTGATCAACCCTATTAAAGGCACACTTTCTTTGATTGATGCGGAGACCCAGAAGTCCATTGAATTTGTTGCGAAAAAAGACCTCATCAATAAAGTCAGTGTAAACGATACCGTTGTCGTGACTTTTGAACAAAAAGAACAACTTTTGCTCGCGAAAGCGATTGTGATCCACACTTCGGCAAAGGGCCTGCTTTAATCTGTTTTATAGGTTCTTAAGCCGCTTTGCAGTAATTGTTATTCCTGTTCGGCTTCTAATTGAGGTCGATAAACCCCTCTTGAATGCCCTTAATGGCTGCTTTTGTGCGGTCATCGACCTTCATTTTTGAAAAGATATTCCTGAGGTGATTTTTGATCGTTTTCTCACTCAGGTCTAGGGAATTGGCAATTTCTTTGTTTGAATTTCCTCCTGCCACTTCTTGCAATACCTCCACTTCCCTCGGACTTAAGTGATACTTATTTTCCCGCTTCTCTTCTTTTTTAAATGGGTTTTTCCGCCTGAGTTCGTCCAAGATCTTCTTGGTGATATGAGGATCAATGACCGATTCTCCATTATGGACCGTGAGAATGGCTTTTACAATTTCAGCAGAGTCCGTGTCTTTTAGTAAATACCCGTCAATCCCCGCTTCTATCAGTTCTAATATCGTGGCATCATCATCATGCATGGTGAGGGCAACAATACTGATTTGAGATGATACCTTTTTGATCATCCGAGTCGCTTGGATGCCGTTTAATCTGGGCATCGAAATATCCATCAAGATCACATCCGGCTTGAGTTCTTTTGCCATGGCCACCGCTTCAAGTCCATTGGTTGCTTCCCCGATGAGGTCGATATCTTTTTTTGTCTTGAGAATCGCTCCAAGTCCTTCACGAACGACACGATGATCATCCGCAATTAAGAGTCTAACTTTCTCTAGCATAGGTTCCTTTGGGCAAGGGGATCTCAAAGGACACGGTTGTTCCCTTGCCCACCTGACTGTGAATATTGGCAATTCCTCCTAACAAGCGCGCTCGCTCAGAAATGGCTTCAAGACCAAAAGAGTTCTGATCTTCAGATCGAATATTGGATTTTGTTGATTGAAAACCGATCCCATTATCTCGTATGGAGGCCCTTAAAAGCTCTTTTTTAGAATGGACTTCAACCTTGACCTCTTTTGCGCCTGAGTGCTTTTGAACATTAGCCAATGCTTCAAGAATAATGCGAAAAATAAAAACCTTGGCTTCAGATGAAATTTTCGATTCACCTCCTGAAGTTTTGAGCTTGGTTTGAATCTTGTACTGTTTTTCGTAGGTTTTCATATACTTGGCCAGCGCGTGGTATAAACCGGATTGATCCAGTAAGAGGGGTCGAAGATTAAAAACCACATCCCTTGCTTCAGTGATACTTCCTTTTAAGAGTTTCTGTGTCTCTTTAATCGACCTAAGCGCACCGCGCTTATTTTTCTCAATCTGATCGATACAATACTCAATATGGTAGTTGAGTCCAGCCAAGGTTTGAACCAATCCATCATGGATATCACAAGCAATACGTGTTCGTTCCTCTGCAATGGCCAGCTCAACCTCCTTGACGTAAAGCTTGTAAAGCGATTGATACTCCAGCAAATGCCGTTCTATTTTTTCTTTGCTCTTGATGCGCTCTTCGATCAATTGCCACATAAATTTGGCTGAAGGCCCTCCGATGATGGCCAATCTCGGCGGAAGTGTGGCATGCAGAGAATCCTCTATGCCTTGATTCCCAGTGACGTCAATCACAAGGTCGGCTTTTTTAGATTTTAGCAGACGTTTATAATCTTGGGCGACAGGAATTTTTAACTTCTTGGCAAGCTTGATGCCGGGTGCATCCTTATCCACATCAACAATCCCGACAATTCGAACAAGAGGGTCATTATGGAAAATTTCTAGAAGTGAAATTCCCCCCATCCCTGCGCCAATTATCGCAACTCTAGTCATATCCAGGTTCTCATGAGTCAACTAAGGATGAGCACAGTGTCATTGCTGTGCCCATCAAATCGTCGAAGAGTTCTTTAAGTGAATACAGGTTCACCGCATCGGAAGTCTAGCACCGAGTTTCTCCAGGTTCAAGATGACCGTATTTCGATGTCATTTGGTCAAAAAATAAAATATTGTGATTTTTTTTAATTTTTTTCTTTAACCTTGAGGATAAATTTGTATATGATGGAAAAGTGGTCAATATTATCTCCTCAAAAAAGTGTCATTATAATCCCCGAGTTTAAGATGGATAAAATCTTTTTTCTATATTTTCTTTTGTGTATGTTGGCTTTTCCCTTCAGTTTAGAAGAAAACTTCCTTGGTTTATTCGGGGATATCGATCTAGATCCACTTTAACAAATATGGTTTTTATGTTAGAGTACACAGCTCAACTGCTCATTCCGTTGTGTTCAAGACGGGGCAAAAAGGCCGGATCCCAATTTGCTAGAGGGAAATACAGAGGATTTTTAACTTGAGCTATCTCATTATCCATTTGAAAGAAACTAAAGAAGAGGTGCACATTCGATGACGGAAACATTGAAAAAGGTAATTCTTCTCGTTGATGACGACCCCTCAATATTGAACGCATTCAAGCTCTTGTTCGAGGGGAAATATGAACTGGTTTGTGTAGAGCGGGCCGAAGACGCCCTTTACATCTTGAAACAACGAAAAGAATTCAACCTGATTATTTTAGACTATCGCCTTCCCGATCTTGATGGAATTGAGCTTTTTAAAAAAATCCGAAAAGAAGACCGGGTTACACCCATTCTTTTTATCAGTGCCTATGGAACCAAAGAATTATTGGCACAGATGCTTGACGTCCGGCCTCATGGGTTCATTGATAAACCCTGGAACAATGAACATTTAGAGCAAAAAATTGCGCGGCTCGTTGGGACCAATCCATTTCAACAGGTTCACGAAACCCTGAACATCCCAATCCACTCTCTTTCGATTAAAATTTTTAGAGCTGTCCAATATATTGATCGCCACCACAACTCACCGGGCCTTTCACTTGAAGGGGTTGGCCAGGCGGTTTCTCTACACCCTAAGTATCTTTCTGCCTCATTCAAAGAAGAATGCACCATCGGTTTTCATGATTATCTCATCGAAATCCGAATATTTCGTGCAACTCAATTACTGAAAGATCCTCATCGCATTATTAAGCAAGTCAGTAGCGAGGTTGGATTTTCAGACCAAGGATATTTCTGCAAAGTCTTTCAGAATAAAGTCGGACTTTCCCCTTCAATTTATCGAAAAGAATTTCTTGCCAAAAGGAGATAAGCCTCTTGGTGATCGACCTTTTTTCCGCTTTTTCTTTATTTGAGTAATAAAGAGAAAAGTATGTCGATGTCCAATTCTGCTCGTCTCTCGGATGAAATCCTTCCAATTTGCTACACAATTGATCTACAAACTGCGCCAGAAGAAAAAACTTTTTTTGGCACAGTTTGTATTGATCTTTTAATTCAACATCCTTTCAAACAAATTACCCTACATGCTCTGGATTTAAATATCGGCTCTGTTCTACTTGGGGGAATTTCTGGGAAAATCCAGGAAGACACTTCCTCTGAAACCATTACGATTTCTTTTCCAGAAAAGATTCAAACTCAAGAAACAACACTCTTCCTCGAATTTTCTGGAAAGTTGAACCAACAAATGCGGGGTTTGTACGAGACCAAAACAGGAGGAGAAACTTTCGCTTTCACACAATTTCAAGCCACAGACGCAAGACGAATGTTTCCTTGTTTTGATGAACCAAAGATGAAAGCCCGCTTTCGTCTTTCAGTCACCATCCCCTTAGATCTAGATAGCATTTCAAACATGCCCATCATTGATGAAAAGATCATAGGAGGACTTAAAAAAATTACATTTGATGAGACACCCCTGATGTCCACCTACCTTCTCGCACTGGCTATTGCTCGCTTTGAAAAAAAAGAGATTCAAATTGGGACAACCACTGTCTCAATTTTGACCAGTCCAGGACAGCTAGAACTCGGGCATTTCGCGCTGAAGGTCTGTGAAGCCGTTCTCCCGCGCTTGAATAACTATTTTTCCTTGCCATACCCTATCCCAAAACTCGACTTAGTGAGTGTGCCTGATTTTGCCATGGGGGCCATGGAAAATTGGGGAGCGATCTTTTTCCGTGATTCATGCCTCTTGTTGGAAGAATCCCTTTCTTCAACCGAAACACAACGGCGTGTTGCGAGCGTGATCACCCATGAAATTGTACACCAGTGGTTTGGAAACCTCGTTACAATGGTTTGGTGGGACGATCTCTGGTTGAATGAGTCCTTTGCGACCTGGCTGGCTTGCAAAATTGTGGATGATTGGCGACCGGAATGGGACTTCTGGCAGACTTTTCAACAAGAAAAAGAAATCCCTTTGACACTCGATGCCCTTGAAAATAGTCGTCCGATCCATTCTGAAGTTTCCAGTCCCTCTGAAATTGAAGAAATATTTGATGTCTTAACCTATGAAAAAGGCGGCGCTTGTCTCCGGATGCTTGAACAGTTTTTGGGGGAAGAAACGTTTCGTAACGGCATTCGAATTTACATGAAGCGCTATCAATACAAAAATGCCACCGCATCGGATCTCTGGGCTGTTTTAGAATCGGTTTCAGGCCAACCCCTTGCCAATATTGCGAAAGACTGGTTTTCACGTCCTGGTTTCCCGATTCTCCATATCGCTTCTAAAAATGGAGATTTAAAACATCTTTGCCTTTCACAAGAACGCTTTACTGCAGGTGCAAAATATGACACGGCCCCCTGGCCAATCCCTCTGAGGATCAAATATTGCGATGATGACGGCATCCAAGTCGAACATAGGGTTCTAAAAGAGAAAGGAATTGATGTCTCAATTCCTTCGAAAGGTCCGGTTCAGTGGGTATACGGCAATGCAGATGAAACTGGTTTTTACCGAACAGACTATGAACCTGACTTAATGGAGATACTGCCAAAAGTAGTTTCTGAAGTACTGTCTCCCACTGAAAAAATCGGGTTTTTAGGAAACATTTGGGCCTTAAGTCGCCGTGGGGATCTTGCCTTTTCAGTCTTTATGGAAACGATAAGCCACTTTAAAGGGGATCTCACACGTGTGCTTGTCTCTGAGATCTGCAACTATTTAGAGTTGTTGTCCGGTCAACTGGTAAAATCAACTGATCAGAGTCGCTTCGCCATATTTGTTTACAAATTATTGAATCCCACTTGGGAAAGGCTGGGCTGGGATGCCGCCCCTGGAGAGGATGACGAACAAAAACTCATGCGCGCCAACCTCCTTTGGACCATGGGGACATTGGCGCAGGATGAAGAGATTCTCTCAGAACTACCCCGGCGTCAGATGCGATATCTTTCTAAACCCAAATCGATTGACCCCACATTGGTGACATCCTTGTTGAGGCTTTGTGCACGTTCAGACGGCGGAAAACGCTTTGAGAAATTTATCGACAAATTTGAAAATAGCAAAACACCCGAAATGCGCGATCAATATTTATTGGCGATGTGCGAGTTCAACAAACCTGCCTTGGCACGAGCAGTAATTGATTTCGCGCTTTCAGCAAAAGTCCGCCCTCAAGATGTTTGGAAACCGATTCGCTCACTGCTTACAAATTGCGCAGTGCAGGCTGAGAGCTGGGACTATGTTAAAACCCATTGGGTCGCACTTAGCAAAAAAGGGGGAAGTATTGGGGCACAACGCATGATTCAAGCAGCGAGGTCACTCTGGTCTACAGAGTGGCACGATGATGTACAGACCTTTTTTGATGATCCTGAAAATCGTGCAGGCCTGGGTGAACGGACTTTGGCACAAACCTTAGAATTTATCCGTCTTGGCGTTCAGTTTAAAAAACTTCAGTCTGATACTCTCTCAGAGTGGCTTTCAGAAAATGTGGATGACAACTTCAAAAAAGTCTTCTGAAATAGCATTTATTATGAAGAATCCTTTTGTTTTCTAATGGCTTCAGCAATAAGAACCACCCGTTTCATTTCACCCGCATCATGTACTCTCAATATATTTGCCCCTTGAAAAACAGCAATGGCAACAGCAGCAGCGGTGCCTTCAAGCCGTTCAGAAGCAGGAAGATCAAGCAGTTTTCCGATAAAAGACTTTCTCGATGGACCCAACATCACCGGAACACCCAATGCTGAAAACTTATCCAGGTGATGAATGATACTCAAGTTGTGTTTGAGCGTTTTTCCGAAGCCGACGCCAGGATCGATGGCAATCCGGTTTCTTGAAATCTTGAACTCAGTGGCCTTTATGATCTGAGCCATAAAAAAGTCATAAATTTCAGAAACCACATCCCGATAACGCGGTGATTTCTGCATCGTTTCAGGGCTTCCTTTGGCATGCATGAAAATAAGGCCGGCTTTATTTCTTGACGCCGCAACAGACAACATCTCAGGGTTCGCATTAATCCCGCTGACATCATTAATAATGGATGCCCCTGCTTCAATAGCCTGTATTGCAATTTCAGGTTTTCTAGTATCTATTGAAATCGGGATTGAGATCTTTTTTACAATCTTCTTAATAATCGGAAGGACACGACTGAGCTCTTCCTCAAAAGGAACCGACAAAGCCCCTGGACGGGTAGATTCTCCACCAATATCGATAATATCAATCCCTTCTTCCACAAGTTGGAGTGCATGCTTGAACGCCGCCTCTGTCTCGAAATAATCGCCTCCGTCCGAAAAAGAATCGGGTGTCACATTAAGCACACCCATAATCAGCGGACGCTTTTTATAGTTGAGCAGGTAGTCGCCACAACGCCACAGGCCGGAGGATTTTTTAGAGGTCAACGTAGAAGGGGTCTCCCGATTCCGGGAGACCCCTATATTCTTCACATATGTCATACTGTTGGATTGATACTTACTTTTCTTAGGCAGGTACCGATTTAGGTGGTGTTGGATTTGCGGCGCAAGCTTTTACGATCGCTTCAATTTGAGGCCCATCCAGCGTCTCTTTTTCTAAAAGCGCTTCGGCTAAGGCAACCAGGGCTTTCATGTTGTCCGTAATTAAGGTTTTGGCACGTTCGTAGTTTTCAACAATCAAGCGGCGCACTTCTCGGTCAATTTCGATGGCAGTCTGCTCTGAATAATCTCGATGTTGGGAAATTTCCCGTCCGAGAAAAATTTCCTGCTCCTTGTTTCCAAATGAAAGTGGCCCCATTTTTTCACTCATACCCCATTCGCAGACCATCTTTCGTGCCATGTCAGTTGCCCGCTCAATATCATTCCCGGCACCGGTTGTAATTTCATTCAGCACCAATTCTTCTGCAACACGTCCCCCCATCATTATGGTAATGGTATTGTAAAGCCATGTTTTCTGGTAATTGTGCCGATCATCCGTCGGCAACTGCATCGTAACACCCAAGGCACGACCACGCGGAATAATGGTGACCTTATGTATTGGATCGGTCCCCGGAAGTAGCTTGGCAATCAGGGTATGACCTGCCTCATGATATGCAGTGACCTTTTTTTCCTCTTCTGTTAAAACGAGGCTTTTCCGTTCAACACCCATGAGCACTTTGTCTTTTGCATCTTCAAAATCTTCCATTTCAACAACTGTTTTACTTCTTCGGGCAGCCAAAAGAGCGGCTTCATTAACCAGGTTTTCAAGGTCAGCTCCTGCAAAACCAGGCGTACCCCGTGCAATGGTTTCTAACACAACATCTTCGTTCATCGGAATCTTTTTTGTGTGAACCTTTAAAACTTCGGCCCTTCCTTTGATATCAGGGCGACCGACATTAATCTGTCGATCAAATCGACCGGGGCGTAAAAGTGCTGGATCAAGCACATCGGGCCTGTTTGTCGCGGCAATGAGAATAACCCCTTCGTTGGTTTCAAATCCGTCCATTTCGACCAAGAGCTGGTTGAGTGTCTGCTCACGTTCATCATGGCCGCCACCCAAACCCGCACCACGATGACGACCCACGGCATCAATTTCGTCTATAAAGATAATGCAAGGTGCACTCTTTTTACCTTGTTCAAAAAGATCTCGAACCCGCGAAGCTCCAACGCCAACAAACATTTCAACAAAATCGGAACCAGAGATGAAAAAAAACGGGACGCCGGCTTCACCGGCAATCGCCTTGGCAAGCAGAGTTTTTCCTGTGCCTGGCGGACCGACGACCAAGACACCTTTCGGAATTCTTCCTCCCAGTTTCTGGAATTTGGGTGGATCTTTTAAAAATTCAATAATCTCTTCTACCTCAACCTTCGCTTCTTCAACACCGGCTACATCCGCAAAAGTAACCTTCTTTTTCTCTTCAGAAAGCAACTTTGCTTTGCTCTTTCCAAAAGAAAGGGCTTTGTTGCCACCCATCTGCATTTGGCGCATGAAAAAGACCCAAAGTCCAATAAAGAGAATAAATGGACCCCATGTCATTAATAGTGTGACCCACCATGATGGTGTTTCTGGGGGTTTTGCAGTAATTCGTACGTTTTCTTCGCGAAGTATTTTTACAAGATCTGGATCATTGGCAGTGTAAGTCTTAAAATTTGTGCCATCTTTCAGCGTCCCGGTAATAAAGTTATTGCGGATGGTGACCTCTGAAACCTCGCCCTTTTCAGTCTTCGCCATAAAATCAGAAAAAATGATCTCATCCTCTATCTGACGTGGTGCGGTGTCAAAGAGGTTAAATAAAAGAATCATAAACAGGCCAATCACAATCCATAGGGCCAAATTTTTTGAGCGAGGATTCATCTATTTCTCCTAAAAGTTCAAATGCTGTAATGTAATAGAGACACTATTTTGGATTTTAACACACTATTTAGCCCGTGACAAACAATTGGATAGCACAATTATTTTGACTTCGGAGTACGAATGGTCACAATTGTACAGGCTGCATTCGATACAGGGAAGGTTATTCTGCAATCACATTTTCTAAAGAGGCAATATAGGGAAGGTTTCGATATCTATTTTTGTAGTCGAGTCCATAACCCACAACATATTGGTTTGGGATTTCAAAACAAATATAATGCACGTCCACATCGACCTGTCGTCGATCTGGCTTATTGAGTAAGGTACAAAATTTTAATGAGCTCGGTTTTCTTTTTAAAATCTCCTTTTTTAAAAAAGTCACCGTATGCCCAGAATCAACAATATCTTCAACAACAAGAACATCACGCCCTTTTAGATCTGAGGCGATGTCTGAAATAATTTTAACGGTAACGCCATCTTTTCGTCTTTTATCTTTCTGCCGTGAGACAACAAAGAAATCAACTTCAAGCGGAAGGGGAATCGCTCGGGTTAAATCAGAAAAAAAAACATACGCTCCTTTTAAAACACCAATCACCAAGAGATCTTTCTCCTCATAATCCCTGGCAATTTTAAGGCCTAGCGACTTAATTCGTCTTCGCATGGCTTCTTGAGTGATCACAGGCTTACCAAAAAGTTTGTTTTCCATTATCCCCCAAAACTTTGGCTAAGAACTGATTCTTCGCCTAGATTTCCTCTAATGATTCCATTTCAATAGTGAGTGTACGAACCGTCCGTTCTGTCGTACGAAACTGTGCGTCAACTCTTATCCCGAGTAACCATAAAATCCCTTTAGCAGAGTTTAACAAAGGGATGCGATTTCGATCCTCTTTTGGGATTTTTTCATCAACAAAAAAATCTTGAAGTTTTTTATGCTGCCCTTCCATTCCAAACGGTGAAAAAAAGTCACCAGGCTGCCATCCTCTAATTGATAAAGGGAAGTGTATTTTATCAAAGTCAAAAGAAGCCTTGCAAGGTGAAACAGTCTCGGGAGGAGTCAATGATAACGAAATATGCAATCGTAATTTCCACTCTGGAAAATCTACAACCGTATTTGAAGGAAAATGCCTCGGCTCTGGAAGCTGACATTCCCGGATTTGAAATTCTCGTGTGTTTTTGAAATCGCCCAAATTTTGTTTTTCGATGACAAATTTTGAATATTGCTTTTTTGCGATGATGCCCTGAGGGAGATGACAACAATTACCATTTTTACCTAAAATGACTCCCACACGAAGCATCTCGATATGCTGAAATGAAATCCCTTTGCGCCCATCGCATAATTTTTCAATCCCCCACCGAAGGAAACGTCGTTGAAGCGCAATGTGGAGTGATAAAAATGAAGGGATATCGAAGGCAAAAAGATTTGGACTGCTCTCAACTTGAAGTTGGGGAATTTTTCCCATCATCACCTGATGCATTAACTCATTTTCAGAGGCGAACAATGCGGCCTCTCGGCAGAGGGTTTCTTTTATATTCGGATTGTATTCCTCTAATTCAGGAAGCAGTTGATGTCGAATTTTATTCCGTAAATACTTTGGTTGTTTATTGGATGGGTCTTCGACAAATGAAATATTGTCGCTTGAAAGCACCGCCATAATCTCGTCTCGATGACAATCAATCAAAGGCCTTAAAATAAAATCATCTCGTTTTTCCGGGATACCCCGGAGTCCATCGGCTCCCGCACCACGCAGCATTCTCATCAAAAACGTTTCCGCCTGATCGTCGGCATGATGTCCAAGCGCAAGCCATCGGGCATCAATTTTTTTTGCCACTTCATATAAAAATTGATACCGGACTTTTCGTGCACCTTCCTGTTTTGAAAGTCCTTTTTCTTTGCAAATTTCAAGGACAGGCCGCTCTTCAATGGTCACCGGGAGATCCCAGTCCTGCACAAGTTTTTCAACAAAATGGGCTTCTCTCGCAGCTTCCGGTCGAAATAGGTGATTGAGATGAGCCACATGAAGCGAAAGGGCATAGGGCTCAGGAAGGTTTCTAAGACAATGTAAGAGACAAACAGAATCGGGGCCGCCAGAAACGGCAACAAGAATTTTGTCCTTGGGGGCGACGGAAAATCGCTTGAGCGCAAGCCCAACTTTTTCAAGCAGGAGAGGCATCCTGTTTATTCTGGGGAATGTTCACTTCCTGTCAAAATTTCTTTTGCTTTTTCGCAATCTTTCTTAATTTGTTCAGTCAACTCAGCTTCAGTTTCAAAGCGTTCATCTCCACGAATCCAATCGATGAGTGTCACACGAAGCCGCTTCTCATAAAGATCTTTCGTAAAATTAAAAATATGCACCTCAAGAGAGATCTCATTTTTATCAAAGGTCGGCTTTGTTCCAATATAAACCACTCCATCTTTTGTCCCAAAACCATCCGTCTTCAAAAAATCGACGCGCGCCGCATAAATACCATTACCCGGGATCACCTCATTGGGAATACGAAGATTTGCAGTCGGAAAACCGAGGGCTTTCCCCCGATCATCGCCACGAAGGACTTTCCCTTCCAGCGTATAGTAACGGCCTAACATTTTTGCCGCGAGCGCCACATTTCCTCCAAGGAGACATTTCCTGATTTCTGAAGAGCTGACGACAGTACCATCGATCGTAACAGGATCAGGGGTGATCACCTTAAAGCCCAGTGTTTCGCCAAAACGAATGAGATCATCTACAGTCCCCGCCTGATCTTTCCCAAACCTAAAGTCTTTTCCTACGATCACCTCCTTGCAAGCCATCTTTTTATGGAGGAATTCGGTGGCGAATGCTTCGGGACTCAGCTCTGCAAATTTTTTATTAAACTCAGTCGTATAGGTGACATCCATCCCCAAATTTTCAATCATCCGCGTTTTAATTTGGAAAGTGTAAAGCAGTCTGAAAGCTTGTTCCGGCTGAAAATACCGCCTCGGGTGGGGTTCAAAAGTCAACACCACGGCATTCCCTCCCGTTTCCTTTGCGCGGTCAATGGCTTTCGCTAAAATCACCTGATGTCCAAGATGGAGGCCATCGAAGTTTCCGATGGCGACGACTGGATAATGGAGGTTGGGTTGGATATTTGAGGCACCGATTAAGAGCTTCATCTTTATTTCCCTTCAGTTAACATTTGGGCCATTTCTTTCGCGAAGTAGGTCAAAATGATATCCGCCCCTGCTCTTTTCATTGAGAGGAGTGATTCAAAAATGGCCTTTCTTTCATCAATCCACCCCTTCTCAGCCGCCGCTTTAATCATTGCGTATTCTCCACTGACTTGATAGGCCGCAACCGGAAGGTCAAAACTGTCTTTGATTTCACGGAGTATATCAAGATAAGGCAGTGCCGGTTTCACCATAAGCATATCGGCACCCTCTTCGATGTCGAGCATGGCCTCTCTAATGGCTTCTCTTCTGTTGGCCGGATCCATTTGGTATGTTTTTCGATCTCCAAACTCTGGCGAAGAACATGCCGCATCCCGAAAAGGGGCATAAAAACAAGAGGCATATTTTACAGCATAAGAAAGGATCGGAACATCTTCATATCCGTTGTCATCCAAACCTTTCCGAATGGCTTCCACACGCCCGTCCATCATATCTGAGGGCGCGACAACATCTGCCCCGGCCTGGACATGGGTCAAGGCCATTTTGACCAGCAAGGACAAAGTTTCATCATTTAAAATCTTGCCATCTTTTACGACACCGCAGTGGCCATGTGAGGTGTACTCATCAATGCAAACATCCGTCATGACGAGTAGTTCCGGCGTTTCCTTTTTAATCGCCCGAACCGCTTGTTGAACAATGCCATCGGGATCGAAGCCTTCGCTGCCGTATTCGTCTTTGTTTTTGGGAATGCCAAAAAGGATGACCGCTGGAATACCTAAGTAAAAGGCTTCAGTGGTTTCTTTCAGGAGTTCGGGGAGGCTACGCCGGTATTGACCCGGCATGGAGGCAATTTCACTTTTTCCTTCGACCCCGTCTTGAACAAAGAGAGGATAGATCAATTGATCTGTGGAAAGTCGGGTTTCTTGAACAAGTCTTCGAATGGAGACACTACTTCTCAACCGACGCAGACGTTGAATTGGAAAAGCCAATCATATCTCCTAAATTAAACTGATCTGCCAGTTTACGCTTTAATCGGGTAATAATCCACAATTGCATCCCTGAGCGCTGAAAACGTGTAGGACTTTGGCATGACAGAAACAGTTAAACCGAGATTGGTGGCGGTCTTGCCGGTAATCGGGCCAATAACTGCAATGGCACTTTCCTTTAAATAAAGTTCAAATCGCGCTTGACCGATCATTGCCACAAAATGACGCAATGTGGATGAACTGGCAAAGGTCATTATGTCAATAGCACCTCGTTTCAAAAAGTATTCAATTTCTTCATCAGAATATGAGGGTTGCACCGCTTGATAGACAGGAACAACATCGACTTGCCCTCCAAGGCGCCTCAGTTCATCGGGCAAAGTCTCACGCGCTTCGAGTGCTCTCGGAATAAGAAATCGCTTTCCCTGAATCTCGGATTCCTTTAATTTGTCCAAAAGCCCTTCCGCTTTAAATTCATCCGGAATGAGATCAACCCGAAGATCCCAGGCCTCGATGGTCTCGGCTGTTGCTGAGCCGATGGCGCAAATAGAGATCCCTTTTAAAAGACGGAAATCTTTTTTAAGCGCCCTTAAGCGATCCCTAAAAAAGGAAACCCCATTGACCGAAGTAAATATCAAAGTGTCGTAAGATTCAATCTGATCGATTGCCCCATCTAAGGCATCCCAAGACGGGGGTGGACAAATCTCAAGTGTTGGAAAAGAAATGACTTCTGCCCCAAGTGCTTCAAGCTCCGTGATAAACACAGCGGCTTGCGCCTTTGCACGTGTCACCAAAATTCTTTTCCCAAAAAGCGGTCGGGTTTCAAACCACTTGAGTTGATCTCTCAATGAAACAACCGCTCCGACCACCAAAACAACAGGGGGTTTAATTCGCTTTTCAGAGACAATCGCTTCGATATTTTCTAAAGTACCTGTCACGGTTTTTTGATAGGGATAGCTACCCCACTCGATGACCGCAATGGGGGTGGTCACCGATTTTCCATAAAAAATAAGCTGCCTGATGATGGCAGAGAGATTCCCCATCGCCATGAGAAAAACAAGGGTATCTGCACCGATGGCGAGTTTTTCCCAGTTTATTTGATTTCCTACTTTGTCCGGATCTTCATGACCCGTGATGAAGGTCACGGAGGAAGCGATTTTTCGGTGCGTGAGTGGGATACCCGCATAGGCGGGAACCCCAATAGCAGAAGAGACCCCCGGAACAACCTCAAATGGAATCGATTCAGCGACCAGGGCTTCCAATTCTTCTCCCCCTCTCCCAAAAATAAAAGGGTCTCCGCCCTTCAGCCGAACAACATTTTTACCGGCCAATGCGGACTGAATCAGGATTTGATTGATTTTTGCCTGATGTTGACCATTGCTTGCCCCGCGCTTTTTACCGACATAAATTCGTTCTGCTTCCCCTTTTGCAAAATTGAGCAAGGCCGGATTTGCAAGATAGTCGTAGACGACCGTATCGGCCTCCTCCAGTAAGGTTTTGCCGCGAAGGGTCAAGAGCTTCGGATCACCCGGACCGGCACCGACTAAAAACACTTTTCCCTTTTTTGTCTTATGAGTTAATGCCATCAGGCTTGATCCTTCAGCATTCTTAGAATCAATGGAACGCGGAGTTAAGGATATCGACCTCTCTTCGTTTACGTCAATCAAAAAGGAAATCGAACACTGTTGAGAGAACAAGCCCTCTCTTACTTCATAACAGAAACAACAAGAGAACTCAGATTGCATCAGAGGCTATTATATCGACCCAATGCTTGTAAAAAATAGAGGGAGTCCTTACAATTCCCCCCTATGTCACTTTTATCAACACCCGCAATTGTTTTGGGAGGGATTCGGCTCGGAGAAGCGGATCGACTGGTCACTTTTTTTACCGCGAATCACGGAAAACTCAAAGGAGTGGCCAAAGGGGCGCGACGGATGAAAAACCGCTTCGGAGCATCACTTGAACCCTTTACCCACTGCAAGCTCATCCTATTTGAAAAAGGAGGTGACAAACTCGGACGGATCAATCAATGCGACATTGCCCACTCTTTTCAATCCCTACGTGAAGATTGGAACAGCATCGAACGGGCTTCACGCATGGTGGATCTCATCACGCAGCTCACACCCGATGGCGAAGTCAATCAAGACATATTTGCCTTGCTCCTTCAAGGGCTAAGTCTATTAGAAGAAAAGAAAGATCCCGCACTTTCGATGATGCTTTTTATCAATCGTCTGATCATTTATTGTGGTTATCAGCCACGTTGGGACGCCTGCATGAAATGCCATCTTGTTTTCAAAGGGGGAACTGAAACCGCGCTCTATTTTTCACCGAGTGCGGGCGGAACGTTCTGTGCACAGTGCAGGAATCACAGTGGTGCACTGATCCCGATGAGTCAGGCGACCCGTGCATTTTTGGACGCTTTGCAAAAGATGGATTATGTAAAATCTCACCGCTTGCGGCCCTCACTGGCCATGCAAAAAGAGTGTGCCGTCATTTTTAAAAACACCCTGTCGTACATCACAGGAAAATCCACGCAGCGCTTTGCCAAAACACCTGCTCCCCCGCTTGAGTCTGTCTCTTAAAATGTGCTAATTCAATTGACAAAAATTCCTTTGTTTTGATACTTTGAGCCCGCATTGTCACCTAAGATGAATAACGAGCCGCCCCGTGTTATCAACAGAAAACAAAAGCCTGACCTTCCAAGAACTCTTTTTGTCACTGCACGATTTTTGGGCGAAACAAGGCTGCGTCATTCACCAAAGCTACGACAACGAGGTGGGTGCCGGGACATTTCACCCCGCAACCTTTCTTCGCGCCCTCGGCCCAGAACCCTGGAAGGCCGCCTATGTACAGGCATCCCGCCGTCCCACAGACGGCCGTTATGGAGAAAATCCAAACCGGCTGCAGCACTACTACCAGTATCAGGTCATTTTAAAACCAGCCCCTGAAAATATTCAGGATCTTTATTTGCAAAGCCTTGCATCCTTTGGACTGTCCTTAACTGAGCATGACATTCGTTTTGTGCAAGACGATTGGGAATCGCCCACATTGGGTGCTTGGGGTCTGGGTTGGGAAGTGAGATTGGATGGCATGGAGGTCACACAATTTACCTATTTTCAAGAAATCGGCGGGATTGCACTAAACCCCACTTCCGTCGAAATTACCTACGGTTTAGAACGTGTAGCCATGTATCTTCAATCCGTGGATAACGTCTATGATCTGGCATGGACAGATGAAGTGACTTATGGCGAAGTGCACCACCAAGGCGAGGTGCAGTTTTCAGAGCACAACTTCAATGCGG
>JAJDBX010000017.1 GCA_029261135.1 Nitrospirota bacterium | reverse complement strand
CTCATCTGAGGGGATTGACTATTCATTTTAGGAATGATAGAAATCCACAATCATATATATTTAAAGCACTTTTTCTCAGCGGGATTTAATGGTATCGATGGCTCCCTCTCTTTCCGTCCAAGAAAAAACAAACCTTCTTTTGGTGTCTCGGTTTCACTTTAGCCTTATCACCGAATCCCCAATCACTTTTTCTAAAAATATCGGGGCCATGCTTCGGGGCGGCTTTGGTAATGCGTTAAAAAAAGTCACCTGTACGATTCCCGATACGGAATGTATCGATTGTCCGCTTTATCGGGTTTGTGCATACCCCTATCTTTTTGAGACGCCGCCCCCTCTATCCACAAGCCGTATGCCGAAAGGTTTGGCCATCCCGCGTCCTTTTGTGCTTGAACCGCCTATTGAACATAACTCGAATTATGAACCAGGAGAAACCATCACGTTCGGTTTGGTACTGATCGGGAGGGGGATTGATTATCTGCCCTATTTTGTTCGGGCTTTTGAGACCCTGGGCCAGCGTGGTTTGGGGCCGTCAAGGGGGCGATTTAAACTGCAAACGGTGAACCCTGTCTTAGAAACCACCCAAGCGTTTTCAGATCGCGCTCAAGTCACCCTCCGGTTTTTAACACCGACGCGCATTGTTGTCGATGGGCACCCGGTCGTCGAAATTGACTTCCCGATATTCTTCAGAACACTTTGCCGCCGGATTTCAAATCTACAGGCTTTTCATGGGGGCTTCCAGGATGAGTTTTTCCCTGAAGAGCTTCTTTCCCGCGCAAAAGAAATTCGAGTGGCCTCCCATACATTGCGCTGGCGTGATCAGGAACGCTACTCCCGGCGGCAAAACAGGAGCATCCCGCAAGGGGGTTTTGTGGGAGAGATGACTTTTGAGGGGGATCTTGAACCCTTCTTGGCTTATTTACAGTTGGGGGAATGGGTTCATGTTGGCAAGGGCGCAACTTTCGGCATGGGACGGTATGAGGTCCAAAGAACTTGAGTTTAAAACCTGAAGGAACCTTGATAGTTTTCCTCAAAATGAAGGAACAAATATGAGCCGGACGATTATGACCCCGTGTCCCGATGCCCCAAAGCTACAAGTCGATCTTAAAGCCGAAACCGATGAACACTATCCGGATCATAAGATAAAAACATATCTGATCAAAGTGATCACCCCGATCTTCGGTGGCGGTGTGGAGGCGGGTGAAAATGACCCGATAACCCTCATTCGTCCCTCCTCGATTCGAGGACATTTGAGGTTTTGGTGGCGTGCAACAAGAGGAGCGAACTTTCGCAGTGAGAAAGAGCTCTATCACCGAGAAGGCGAAATTTGGGGGACAACCGATAACCCTAGCTCTGTCGAACTAGAGGTGAACATTTCAATTTTGGGAGTAGAAGAGGCTTGCGCCTCTGTTCCTCCTCAGAAAAACTATTATAAAATTTTAGACGATTACCCTTCATATGCACTCTTTCCATTTCAAGGAAATAAAAGGGAAGACATAGAACCAAGTAAAGCAAGAAAAGATCTTTCATTTTCTTTAACCATTTGTTTTCCTGAGGGTTTTCGAAAAGATATCGAGGCGTCTATTTGGGCTTGGGTCAATTTTGGCGGTATTGGCGCGCGGACGCGACGTGGTTGTGGCGCATTGCTTTGCAAGGTATTAGCCCCGCCTGATGAAATGGGTCTTGAAGTTTGGTTTCAGAAAAAGAAAAAATATTATGGTATTTCCGAATTCGAAAATAAAGCTGGATGGCCTCGACTCGGCTCAACTTTCTTTGTTTCAAAAACACCTACCCTTCCTGTTGTCGCCTGGAAGAAAGCCATTGACCTAATGCACCAATTCAGACAAGGCACTCCAAACGGAAGAAATTCCGGAAAAAATGGGAATCGATTCGGACGCTCTCTTTGGCCCGAGGCAGATTCCATTCGAGCGATCTCTCACCTGGGTGATCCCAATCACAAATCAAGCATTACTTTGGAGAACTTAGAAGAGGCCCCGGCTTTTCCACGGGCAGAGTTTGGCCTTCCAATTATTTTTCAGTTCCCAAAAGAACCTAAGCTAAAAGCCCCTGAAGTTTACCCAAAAAATAAAACGCGCATGGCGAGTCCCATTATTTTACGTCCGTTAGCTTTCGGGAACGGGACTAAGGCGGTGCCGATGGTATTGAAATTATCGACCCCTCCAGTAAATGAGATTACATTAAAGGTCAAGAGGAACCCCCAAGATCTAGAGCGGGACTTCGGTGAAACGAATATTCGGAGACCTGAGCTTTCTAGATATCCAAATTCCCCAATGAATCGCTCCGAAAAAGGTTCTGCCCTAGAAGCGTTTATCGCTTTTGCAATAGAAAAGGGCTTCGAGGAGATCGATAAATGACAGCTCATCTTATTGCTATTTCTATCGGCCCGGTACAAGAATTCATCGCTTCTGCGCGTCGAACAAGAGACCTCTGGTTCGGATCCTTCCTTTTGTCCGAAGTCTGCAAAGCCACATCAAGAGCCATCGCTGATGCAAAAGGAGAACTCATCTTTCCTGCACCAGAGGATCCGAGTGATCTTGAGGAAGAGAGCCCGCTAAATGTAGCAAATGTGATTTTGGCGGAATTACCTCCTAATGTTCGTCCCGAAATAATCAGAGATCTCGCGAAAAAGGCTGCCGAGATTTCTTGGAAAAAATTTGCCACCGAAGCAAAAGAAAAGGTCGAAGATCGGATTCGCCATGATCTCTGGGAAGACCAACTGAATGACGTAATTGAATTTTACGCAGCCTGGACACCGGTGGAATCAAAAGAGGCTTACCCTCAAGCAAGGCAGAAACTCATGCGATTGCTCGCTGGTAGAAAAGCCCTGAAGGATTTTGGACCGGCGAAGGGCCGCCCTCTTATTCCCAAGTCGTCACTTGATGGCAGAAGAGAATCTGTTTGGAACGATAGGGCGAAAACCGATGCTCTTAACAAGCAATTAGAACTGCGCCTTCGACTGGCCGAAGGCGAACAATTAGATGTTGTTGCCTTAACAAAACGTCTGGCTGGTGGCAAGAAAGGCTATCCCTCTGTGTCTCGAATTGCAGCAGATCCCTGGTTGCGAGGACTCGCAAAGTCAGACGCTAAGGATGAGTTGGCGGTCTTGATCTCAATGTGTGAACCCCTTGTCGCAAAGGGTTTGGGACGAGTGAAATGGACCCGATTCAGTGATTTTCAGTACGAAGGAAGCATTGTCTACCGTAACCGCCACAAGGAATTTGTGAAAGAAATTGCTCAAGATTTTTCTATATTGAATAAGTTGGTCGATGTATTAAAGAACTTAGAAAAAAACTATGGGGAACCGGCGCCCTATATGACTGTGCTGGTTGCCGATGGTGATCGAATGGGAAAATCTATTGCCGCAATCGAATCAGCAGTTGAACATCGGAAATTTTCACAACAACTGGCCACATTTACAGAGGGTGCAGAAAAAACGGTTGAGGAGCACAAAGGGGCATTGGTCTATTCTGGTGGCGACGATGTGCTCGCTTTTCTTCCACTAGATCAGAGTTTAGCTTGTGCCAGGGCACTCCATGATCAGTTTGCCCATTTAATGGCGGAATGGACAGATCTTGAGGGCCGCTCTCCGACACTTTCTGTGGGCCTTGCGATCGGGCATTTTATGGTGCCGCTGGAAGATTTATTGGAATATGGACGAAATGCAGAGCATGCAGCAAAAGGAACCGACCGAAATGGCTTGGCTGTCCACTTACATGTTCGAGGTGGGGCCCCCATTAAAATCCAGGGACAGTGGACAGCAGGTTTAGATGAACGGCTAGAAAACTGGACTCGATTACACCAAGAGAACAAGATCCCCGACAAAGCGGCCTACGACCTCCGAGAGCTGGCTCAAAACTATAAAAACTGGCCCCATCAAACCGCCGGGCAACAAGTCCTTTTGGCCTCAGCCCTTCAGAGTGACGTGTTGCGACTCATCAAAAAAAAGAAAGGGGGACAAGGAGAAGAAGGGCTTAATGAACTCGAAATGTTACTGAAGACCGTTTGTGCCTATGAGGATATCCTGCAAGTTGCAAACGAAATCATCTTGGCTCGGCAACTCGCCAAAGCGAATTTACAGGCCAAAGGAATATCACAGAACAGAGATAAACGAGAGCAAAAAATATGATTTATTATCTGAATATGACACCACGTGACCCAATCATCGCACGTGATGGCAGACCCTTTGGGGCTGGTCAAGGCCATCGTATGAGATCGTTAGATTGGCCCTATCCCTCTGTTTTGGCTGGATCACTTCGGACTCTGTTGGGAAAAATGGCAGGAGGCGAATTTAAAGCTGATGAGGTGACACAACTGAAGGCCATCGAAATCGCAGGCCCTCTTCCAGTCATTGGTGAGGCACTTTATTTTCCGGCCCCGAAGGATATCGTCGTGTGGGAGGACGAGCAGGATCAGTTGAAACGAAAACTAACCCCGCTGTCTCCGCTCACCCTGGAACCCGATGGCTCTGCTTGTGATCTCCCAAAAGGCCTCTCTCCTGTCATTGTTAGTAAAGATATAAAACCAGTCAAAAAAATTCCGGCGTTCTGGTCCTGTGAAAAAATGATTCAGTGGCTTAAAAATCCTTTAGATAAAAAATTCGATGTGCCGACCAAAGAGACAACACTTGAACAAGGCTATCTCTATGCACTGGAAAAAGACGAACGCTTTCATGTCAAGATCGATCCGGAAATAGAAGCAGCAGAAGAAGGCCTTCTTTTTATGACGGTTGGTCTGGATTGTACGGTGAGAGATTCAGAACAGGATTTATCGATTGCGACACGTGTAGAGGCTAATAATGGTTTTTCCCGCCACCTCGACAGTATCAATTCCTTCCACCCATTTGGCGGAGAACGCCGCTTACTGTATTGGGAAAAAATAGAAAAAAACAATCAATGGGAAATCCCTCCCGACTTGAAAGACGCTTTAGAAAATAAAACCCATCTTCGGCTTGTTCTAGCCACACCTGCACTTTTTGAAACTGGGTGGAAACCGGGCTGGCTAAACGAGCACTTAGAAGGGTGCCCGCCGGGAACAAATATTCTATTGAGACTTAGGGGAGCTTGTGTTGATCGATGGAGCGCAATTTCAGGATGGAGTCTTGAAAAAGGGAAGGTCGGACCGAAAGCGGTTCAACGTCTGTTGCCTGCTGGCAGCGTTTATTTCTTTGAAATCTTGGAAGGGGGAAGTGCTCAGAATTTGGCCGAAACGCTTTGGCTTCGGCCAATCAGCGATGATGTACAAGAACGTCGAGATGGTTTTGGCCTCGCCCTTTGGGGCCTTTGGAAAGAGACAAATAATGAAGATGGAGGAAGCTGAAGGATGAGTGCAAACACGAGAATGTGTTGGATCCATGCGCTGACACCACTGCATGTTGGTGTTGGACGAGGCATTGGATTTATTGATCTGCCTATTATGCGAGAAAAAGTGACACAATGGCCTCTCGTTCCCGGTTCAGCAATTAAAGGCGTTTTGGCAGACCATTTCGGTGCAACCGAAGAAGCAAGAGACAAGGAGGACGAAAAGGGGAGATTACTCAGAGCCGCATTTGGTCGCGCAGACCCAAAGGGCGAAAAGAAGGAATCGGCTAACTCGGGTTCATTGGTTTTTACCGATGCCCGCCTAGTCTGTCTCCCGGTTCGAAGCCTCTACGGTACCTTTGCCTGGGTGACCTCTCCCCTCGTTTTAAAGCGACTCAAAAGAGATATTGAAACAACAATAAAGGTGAAAGAGTTGCCTTCATTAGAAGACATCGAAGCAGAGCAACTACAAATTCCGGATGAGGATTCTTCCGTCATTTTTGATAAAGAGAGCAAAAAATCCTATTTTGAAGACCTAGATTTCATCACAAAATCCGATGAAAAAACAAAGATTTGGGCTGAACACTTGGCAGAATGGATCTTTCCAAATGACGAGCTCTGGCAGAATGAATTCAAAAAACGCTTTGCAGTGCTTTCTGATGATACCTTTAATTTTCTTTGCGAAATGGGAACAGAGGTCCAAGCACATGTTCGAATCGCGCCAGACAAAAAGACGGTACAAAGTGGTGCCCTCTGGTATGAAGAATTTCTGCCTGCCGAAACCATATTAGGGGGCCTGGTTTGGAGTGAGCAGGTTTTCCCTAAAAATGGCGCGACATCAACACAATTGATTGAGCAATATTGTTCTAAAGACCTGAAGTTACAGATTGGTGGAAAGGCAACCGCCGGGAAAGGCCAAGTACAATTTGTGTTTTCGGATGGGGGACAGTAACTTGAGCGAAATGAAAACAACACGAACCCAGGAACGTGCCCAAGCCGCATTTAAGGCCGTCATGGAGATTAAAGGTGAAAAATGGTCAGACGATTATGGTCGCCAATGTCTCAATCTGCCAGCCTTAATCCATCAGTGCGGGTTATGTCAGGCCCTTGCGTTCTTAGTCGCAAAAGGAGCGGATGAAGAAAAGAAACCCTATTTCAAAAAACTACTGAATGACCTTGCTCTTACCTCGAAACTTTCCGATATCCGCGATTGGGAAACACTAACGCAACAATCCCGCGAAGTCCGTATGCAAGAATATCAGCGGATGAGCCGTGAAATACTTTCCTGTGCGCTCTGGTTCAAACGATATGCCGAAGCGGTTCTCAAAGTGGAGCCAGGAGGAGAGAAGGCGGACAAGCAATGATTCAAACTTGCCGTCGTCAATTAGCTGGCGTTATATCCTCGAAAAGTAAACAGGAACCTTCTCATGCGGGTCTCCTTCTTTCCCGATACCTTGAACAAGCCGATGGTGACGGGAACGCCAAACGGACACTCTTAGAAGAGAGTATCCGTGCATGCAAGTCTTCTTTAGAAATATACAAACTCGCCTTTGAACGCCTATTCCCCTTCCAGGAAAATGACCCTGGAAAAAAAGAATTTTCTGTGAAAGATCGCCTAGTGATTGGGCTTGGCAGTGAAAGTGTATTAGAAACGGGCTTAACACTCCACCACACCTACGGCACCCCGATTATTCTTGGCGCTGCCCTTAAGGGTTTGGCAAGCCATTACTGTTCACAGGTATGGGGGAAGAAAGACTCAGAATTTTGCGCTGAAATCGAAGGACAAGATAAAGAGAAGCAAGTACTTCTCCGAAGTGGGAAAAATCATCACACCTTATTTGGTGATACCGACGATGCCGGGCATATCATTTTTCACGACGCATGGATGACGCCGGACTCTCTGAAAAATGAGTCACAGGGTCTCGCACTGGATGTGATGACCCCTCATCATCGTGATTACTACCGTGATGGCAGTGAAGCACCTACTGATTTTGACAAACCGATCCCGATTACTTTTTTATCTGTGACAGGGACATTCTGGATATCAGTTTCATGTGATGTGCAAGGTGAGGTAGGGGAAAAGTGGAAAACACTTGCGATGACACTTTTAGGAGAAGCCTTGAAATATTGGGGCATCGGAGGAAAAACAAGTTCTGGTTACGGGCGGATGGAGCCAGTAAAAAAAGTTCCTAAGAAACATCTCTTCAAGATAAGGGAACAAGCTAAAGTTATCCGAATTGAAGACCCAAAGGGAAAGGGACGCTTTTGGTTTCAAGATGGGAATGGTATTGGAGGTGTGGTGGTACGCGGGAGGCCT
This sequence comes from Nitrospirota bacterium, assembly GCA_029261135.1. Classification (GTDB taxonomy): domain Bacteria; phylum Nitrospirota; class Nitrospiria; order SBBL01; family JAADHI01; genus JAADHI01. The sequence goes on along the minus strand of JAJDBX010000017.1, from coordinate 27,759 downwards.
CCTCAGATAGAAATTGGAGAAGAAACCACTCTTTGGGTGACGGCTCAATTTGGGAGTAACTATAACTTTAGTACCGAAAAACCAAAGCCTCCTCGGCAAAAAGTAGAGAAGAAAAAATGGAGATGAAGGGAGAAGCGTAATTGAACAATACTTTTTTAGACGCCTTAAAGAGCATTGCAATGGGAGATATTGCCAATGTTATAGGAATTATAGGCGGAATCTATGGCGTTTGGATGTGGACAAAAGAAAGGAAACGAAAGAAAGAACTTTTAGCGTCGAGCCAAAATGCCCCCGAAGTTGAAAATTTCAAAACACAGATCGAACATCATCGAAAAGTACAGTCTCCCAGACCATATGCTTTTGCTCTATCTTTGATTCCGACCTCCGTTTCTATAAAAGAAGATGTTAAGGAATTCTTACAAAACAAGGGGCAGGGATGGGACAGTATGCCTATAAAAGAGTTAAATTTTGATGGCCTAAAGCCAGGCAGCATCGAATCATTTATTAACAAGTTAAGAATAAAAAGACGGGAATTTGAAGCAGCAGGTGCAACTGAAATACACCTCTTCATTGCTGGTCCAGTCCAAGCGGCTGTTTTAGTGGGGGCAATACTCGATAACTGGAAGCCTGTAATGCTATACCAAAAAGATAGGGACACGCTTCGTTATGAATACTGGTGCCCTTTGACAAAATAGGTGAGGTCTGTTGAGAATAGTTGATTTAAGTGAGTTCTTCAATGACGTGGCGAAGATTGATGATTTAGATTTTTTCATCATCGAGGCGAAAAAACTTGCAGGTGAGGGTCATGATGTAATCCTCACTGGGCCTGCTCCGGTTTGGCTTTATCTCTCCGTAGCACATGCTCTGCATGGTAAAGCGTCAAAGCTAGTTTATTCGTCGCCTGTTACTGGAGATGTTGTCATTTTTGATCACAACCCATTTTAGGCGCGTTATCACAGATTTGAAATGTGGATATCGATATTGTGTAGGAATTCAAGGTAGAAACGGTAAAATATTTATATATTACCATAAAGATGTATTTTAGAAGAATTCGGAAAGGAGGTGATTTTGGGCATAGGTTTGTACTTTTGTATAAACCATTGAATAATATGATGAAAATGAACGAAGAAACAGAAAAAAGATCTTCTGACAGAATAGTTTTCCTGTGGATAAGTGGAGGTGTCTATTTTAGCCCTTGTAACCATATGATTTTAAAAGGAAAAAAACAGGTGCTGTCGGAAAGGATGCCTCGCTGATAGAGGATTGAAACAATCGCATGACCACGTTTGATGGCGCGTCACTGTCAGGTCGGAAAGGATGCCTCGCTGATAGAGGATTGAAACAAAAACGTTCATTTTAAAACGAAACTAAAGACACGAACACTGTCGGAAAGGATGCCTCGCTGAGAGAGGATTGAAACTTTTCTATCGACACCTCAAGCCATACATCAGTTTCTTGTCGGAAAGGATGCCTCGCTGATAGAGGATTGAAACACATGTTAAAATACTGTAGAAAATGTAAGTCATACTGTCGGAAAGGATGCCTCGCTGATAGAGGATTGAAACTCCATTAAACCGCACTAATTCATACCCTAAATTATGCGGTCGGAAAGGATGCCTCGCTGATAGAGGATTGAAACAGTCTCATACCACCCCACAGGACTAAAGTTTCGCACCGTCGGAAGGATTGCCTCGTTGATAGAGGATTGAAACTGAAAACAGAAAACCCAAGAGCTTGTAGACGTTTTCGGTGTCGGAAGGATTGCCTCGTTGATAGAGGATTGAAACCCGATATCTTTAACGTCCACGCCAGGGACTTCTATTAGTCGGAAGGATTGCCTCGTTGATAGAGGATTGAAACTATACCCCTGTGCTCGGGCCACGGCCTCAGTCATTCCGGGTCGGAAGGATTGCCTCGTTGATAGAGGATTGAAACGGAGTTGGAGTATTTACAATCTCAAACTCATCGTAATGTCGGAAGGATTGCCTCGTTGATAGAGGATTGAAACGCTTCTTGATCGACTTAGCGCCAAGCATCTGTCGGATAGTCGGAAGGATTGCCTCGTTGATAGAGGATTGAAACCCGGATCAATTCCCCCGAAGATGACGAGTAATCCGTCGTGTCGGAAAGATTGCCTCGCTGATAGAGGATGGGTCGTTTTAGAAAACGACCATCTCGAAGGCAGGTTTTATTTCCATATGGGAGATAACTCTTGGTTTAGAGCAAAGAAATACAAGTGATGAGGTGTTACCTCTACTTCTACTCGAAAAAATGATGGGTGCAATAATGATGTTTAGTAGATTATTGGGCTCTGTTGCAAAAACCTGATTTTGGGGATCTTGACGAAAGCGGGGTGTTGTAATTTCAAAGAGTTACAGACATCAAAAATCTTGTTATTGAATTTTTGCAACATTTGCAACAGAGCCCTCTTTCTTGGCTCCTCCTCAGAACGAGCTCAATGGCCTTAAAATAGTCTCTCTGGACTTTGAGATTTGAGACCCTGCAGGTGGTCACCCTGCTGTGACCCAAAAGATCTTGAATCGTCACAAGATCGGCATCCGCATTTAAAAGTTGAGTGACCATGGTATGCCTGAGGTGATGACAGGAGACCGGGATGCCGGTTTTTTTCGCATAATATTCAATCCGCTTTTGGATCCCCCGAACGGAACTCACCGCCCTTGTCCAAGGTCAACCTCATAACGCGTACTCCGTCCCCCTCCAAAAGGAATGAACGCTCCTTTTTCCACCAGGTCTTGTAAATCCCTTGTTGCTGTGGCTTTTGAAGTGTGGGTAATAGAGATGTATTTCTTGGTGCTCATCCCGCCTTCAAAGCCTTTCGCTCCTTCTTCCAATATTCGGCGTGTAACACGTAATTGACGATCATTCAATTGATCTCCAAAGCGATCAAAGAATTTAGTTTTCTTTAATGTAAATTCAATTTGTTCTTCTGCCTGGATTTGTGAATTAAGCGCCATGGTCACAAAATAGGTCACCCAGGGGGTAATCTCGGTTGATCTCTGCCCAGCCTGGAGCGCGTCGTAGTAAACGTTTCTGTTTGCCGCTATGGTTCTAGACAGGCTGAGCAGGATGGGCCGACCTACCCCTTGTGACAAAGCTTTTTCAGAAATAGCCCGCCCTATTCTCCCATTTCCATCTTCAAAAGGATGAATGCTTTCAAAATAGACATGTGCAATCGCGGCGCGGACGGCGGGTTTCTTGATCTCATTTTTCCCATTTGGGCCGGTTTTATTAAACCACGCGATAAAGTGACTCATTTCTCCTGGGACTCGGCTTGAAGGAGGCGCTTCATAATGAATTTTTTCTCTACCGATAGGGCCGGATACCACTTGCATGGGTTCTTCGTGAGTTCGCCAGTCACCTACTTTAAGCCCCCGGCTCCCTTTCATGATCATCCGATGCCAGGAGAACAGTTTTTCTTTACTCAGTTCTTCGGCGTAGCTATCTCGAACATCAATCATCAGCTCGGCTGCCCCTTCTGCCTTCTTGTCTTGAACCCGTTCAATATTCTGATAAAAACCCAGATTATTTCTGATTGAGGACACCACATCTTTACGGCTGAGGTACTCGCCTTCAATCTCTGAAGTTTTAATGGCTTCAGAAACCATCATCTCTATGGTTGTTTCGATTTGTGTGTCTTCTGGCAAGCCTTTCAGAAGGCCACTGACCTGCCCTACCTTTTCAGCAAACGCAAACAATACATCTTCAACATCCGCGAGATCGTACTTAAATTCAGGCCAGTCTTTTTGTTGCCAATTATAGGTCATGAGCCGATTGTAACAGTTATTCGGCTCAAATATAACTTAAAAAATGAGCCGAATAACTGTTACAATCGGCTCATCAAAAATGGCAGGTAGGATTAAAAAGGTTTCAGCCCCACTCAAAGTTCCCCATACGCGCCGTAAAAACATTGCTGACAATATTCTTTCAGGAAGGAAGTCCAGTAAAAAAATCTCTTGCATGCGATATTTATGCATGTGGCTTTATATCGCAGTTACGTGCCCATTAGGCTAATCTAGAATTTATCCCAGCACCACAGCCAAAGGCGGCAGATCCGACAAGTGGTTCAATCCATAAAGCGTCAGAAATTTCTTCGTCGTGCAATACAGATGGGCCCCTGCCAATTCTCCTGCAACAACCACTAATCCATAAGCGCGTAAAGTCTGCAACACACTTTCGCAATCGACCCCCCTAATTCCCTCGATTTCGTTTCTTTTGATCGGCTGTTTATAGGCGATAATCGCCAAAGTCACCCTACCCTCTTCCGTCAGCTGAACGGGCGCATTAGACCGAAAGCGCTGAATCCATCTGCCGTATTGATCTTGCGTCGTCAAATGGTAGCCCCCGCCCACCTCCATCAGCTGAAGTCCTCGGCTTTTGTATTGTTCGGAAAGCGCTGCCAGCGCGATATTAAGCCCGGCCAAACCCTCAGGCGATTCAATCTGAAAAGTCTCTTTCAATTGCCCCATCGTAACCGGTTCAGTGGCCACGAAAAAGATATTCTCAAGCACCTTTGCCATAAATGCTTTATCCATTGAGGCGTTCCGGGCCAAAATACTTATTGATGATATAAGTGTCTTCCGCCAATTCGACCGCCTTCGCTTCCCGTTGGATCTCCTGCCAGCTTGCCGGAGAAAAGCCTTTTTTAATCGCGGCGAAGCGGAGTTGGTTTTCCCGACTCAATTGAAGCGTATTCTCCTCCGGAATCGTTTCTACCTTTTCTGTTCCCGGAAGACACAATCGATAAAGGGCCGGGGCATTTTGCTGGCCGGGTTTTAAGCATGTCACAAAGCCCTGATCGCCCAGACCTTTGAGCGCGCTTTTAATCGTATTGATCGATTTAATGCCCGTCCAAGTCATCAGATGCTTTTGAGAGGCATAAACATCGTCATTCGTTTTATGCTGAAAGAGGTGAATCAAAACCACCTGTTCAGAAGGCTTAAGTTTTGCGAGCAGCGGGAATAACGGGTCTAAATCCAAGGAAGATCCCTTAAGATCCAGGAAGTTTTCAAACCTCCTTTCTTATCTATCAAATATTGATACAAGCACTTTAAGACATAAAACAGGGAAAATCAAGGCTATACTGCGCGGAAGGTACATTCCACGTAGTAACTATGCTATGATGCCCCGAAAAGGCCCATAAGGGCCTGAAAACCCGTCGTTTCGAGGATTTTCAGTGATTTGAGGCCTTAAAACAGGAGAAATCGGTAGATTCGCTCCTAAAAGGCGTTCTAAGCCGTCTTTATTTCTAAAGTGGAGAGAAAGCAGTGGAAAAAAACCTCTCAATTCAAGCCCTCTTGGATATGAATCAGATTAAAGAAGGCATTCCCCTTCAAGCCTTTATCACGGGGTTTCTGCTCGCACACGAGCTCAATTGGGCTGAGGCGACCCATCTTACCTACGCGCAGGCCTTAAAACAGTTTGAAAACTACCGCAAAGACCGGGACTATCCGGCCCTCGCTCCCCTACTCGTCAAACAATACGTTCGTCATCTCAATCTGAACAAGCGCGCACCGGCCTATGTCCAACGTCAGTTGTCCGTCTTGAGAACTTTTTCTGCCTGGGCAGTAGAAGAGCATATCCTGCCGGAAGACCCCACCAAGAAGGTGCCTCTGCCCAGCCTCTCGCTGGAATACCGGAAAGAGGCCCTGGATGCCGAAGAAAAAGAAAAACTGGTGGCGCAGATCTCGATTCGAAGCATGTCGGACTTACGAGACTATTTATTGGTGTCTTTGATCTTACAAACCGCAGTGCGTTTGGTCGAGCTGCATCGGCTCAACATTGAAGATTTTGTCCGAAAAGGCGAAGGCGGGCTTTTATACGTGCATGGGAAAGGCCGCGAGGCGGCCGACAGTTTTGTGGTGATTGTGCCCGCGCTCGTGCCGGCCCTGGAGCGCTATCTCAGCCTCAGAGGCCTGGTCTCTCCTAAAGCGCCGTTCTTTGTCGCCGAAAAACCGAAAAAAGGGCACCGGCTTTCAGTTCGGGGCATTCAATACATTATTACCAAATACCTCAAACAAGCCGGGATTAAACGCAAACGGGTCACCGCCTACTCCCTCCGGCATACGGCCGCAACGGAAGCCTTGACCAACGGGGCGGATTTTAAGGCCGTTCAGGACATGATGCGGCATAAGTCGATGAACACCACCATGAAGTATGACCACATGGTGCGGCGGATTTCAGACGGCGCGGAATCCTTCATCAAGGTGGCAGGCGGGAAAGGCCCTGATTTGTCGGAAGTGACGTAGTGGGAGGAACATTGAGCTTGGTTGAATCTAAGAATTACTAAATTCTAGAGAAAATTGGGAGGGCGGTGAATTTGAGCTGTCCCGATTTTTTAGGGATCAATTTCATTCGGTCTTTATCTTGATAGACATCCCTGATTCCGGTATAGTTGGATAAATGGGTATCCGTAGTTTTAAAAATAGTGGCAGTGAGGATATCAACTATGGCAGGGTTTCAAAAGAAGCCTTGAGAACCCTGCCAAAAGAATTACACCCTAAAGCCCAAGTGAAACTAGCTCGACTCGGTGCTGCGACTTCAATTCAGGATCTTCGTGATGTTCGAGGAAATCGTTTTGAAATACTGAAAGGCGATCGAAAAGGACAATATAGTATGCGCATTAATGATCAATTTCGGATTTGTTTTACATGGGAAAAAGAAAACGCCTTCGATGTCGAAATTATTGATTACCATTAATCGATACAAGGAGAAAAAATGACTAAATTTCATCTTACCCCGATCCATCCGGGAAAAATCTTACAAGATGAATTAGAGGAAATTAGGCTGACACAAACCCGTCTGGCTGAACATATCGGCGTATTGCCCAAAACCATTAATGAAATATGCCGGGGGAAACGAGGGATCAGCGCTGAAATGGCAATGAAACTTTCGAGGGCACTGGGTGGGAGTCCTCAATTTTGGCTTAATTTGCACAATAATTGGGAATTAAGCCAATTAAAAGAGAGCGATTTTGAGACAATCCCACATATCGCGGCCTAGAGCTAAAATACCCTCTAGCCGTTTCCACCTTAAATTAAAATCAAGTGTCAACCCGACCCCATTTTTCTGTCTTACCTGTACAGCACACTGGGAAATGCAGAAATTTTGTCGGAGCTTTAGCTACGGGGTTTAAAGTCCAAAGGTGGCCGGCGGAGCTGGCCCGGATTTGTCGGAAGTGGAGTAGTGAAAGAGAACATGGGGGTTGCTCTCTGGCGACGCTTTAACCCCCATGAATAATGCACAACTCGGAAAATTTTGAAACTCAACAATTATTATCGAAGTCATCTTAAATTCAATGAAATTCAATATTCAAAAAATTAACGAATACGACTACAAGTCTTTACTTCTGGACTATCTGAAAGTTGATGATTTGCGAGGATGTGATGCTACCGTAAAAGTAAGGGGCGCCGCGCTTTTGCGGCGTCCCTCTTGACTGCCGGGTTGGGTGCGATTGTGTTCATGGGCCATCAGTAGCTGGAAACAACACGAACAGGCAAGCGAGGTAAAACACGCTCCAGCATGCCAACACAACGGAACAAAAATAAGGTTTGCTCCTGCGTAGCGTGAACTATATTAGGATGGCAGGAACCAAGAAACAGACTGCCCGAATAGAGGCGAGTAAAAAGGGGCCAGGTCTATTGAATTGAAATTGGAGAGGTTCCTCTATCCGCCTTAGCATCTGATTCCATCGCCTATCTTGGGCCCGAGAATAGTGGGGCCAGATCTTGCCTCTTGGCATCTTTTATTCTTCGTACATAATTATTAGCCAGCTGAATGGCGATGTGATAGTGGTGGTTTATTTTTATTAGTATTTTAAGAAAGCGCTGCCGATCATCTTCTTTTAAAATTGGTTTTCTTTCATTTCCTCCCGAGGCGACACGGTGCACGGCTCCTGAGCATTCGATTTGCAAGGTCTCACCATAGAGACGATATCGCACGCTTGTCACAAAAATGGCAAGAAACAAGATCTATTGGTTCGAGTTTTCTAAGTGCAATTCTATAGACTTGGCCCCTTTATTCCGCTCGTCTGTATTCGAAGGCCTTTCGGTAATAATCCACGCTCGATCAGTTCAAATAACCCTTGCACTAGCAGCGCTAGCACTGCAGCGGGAATAGCACCTTGCAGGATCAAGCCTATGTCATCGAGTCGTATGCCAGTGAGTATGGGTTGCCCGTATCCGCCGGCGCCAATTAGGGCACTAAGCGCAGCAGTGCCCACGTTGATCACCGCCGAAGTTTTTATTCCAGCGAGAATGGCGCGCGTAGCCAATGGTAACTCTACGATATACAGCCTGGCACGCGATGGTAATCCGAGCGCCTGAGCTGATTCGACGATAGCTGGCGGGATATCCTTGAGTCCGGCATAGGTGTTGCGAATAATAGGAAGCAGACTATAGAGAAACAAGGCCATGATCGCTGGTGGTCCACCGATGCCAAGTAGCGGAATCATGAAGACAAACAACGCTAAAGAAGGAATCGTTTGAAGGATGCCAGCTACGCCGAGCACAATCGGACCAAGGTGTTCACGACGTGCCGCCAGGATACCCAGCGGCACAGCAAAAATAATTGCCGCGGTCAAAGAAATACCGACCAGTACCAAATGTTCACCTGTGTGCTGCCAGAATCGTTCCCATGCGGTCTGTATCTGGTAGTCCACGTCCAGATTGAGCGCTTGTTTCAAAAATCCTGCTGCAACCGCGGACTCCGGTTCGCCGTTCAGTTTCACCTGAGCGTTCATCCTGCTCATTGTCGGCGCATTAATGCGACCGGCAAGTCGATTGAACATCGCCGCGACTTCGGGTGCACGTTGTTCGACATCGGCACGATACAGAATGACCGCGTTATAAACGGGGAAGTAATTTAGATCATCCTCAAGCGCCAGAAGCTTGTAATAGTCGATTTCCGCATCCGTAGCGTAAAGATCGGTGACATGTAGCGTGCCTGATTCAATACCGCGATAGGCCAGATCATGGTCCAGTCCCCGAACGTTATGTTGAGGTAATTGGTAGCCTTGCTGCAGACCCGGCCAGCCATCGGCCCGATCCATAAATTCGTTACTGAAACCCAGTACAAGTTCGGGATGGTTTTTTAAATCAGAAATAGTGCGTAGATTGAGTCGTTCGGCAAGCTCTGCTTTCATCCCTATGGCATAGGTGTTGTTAAAGCCGAGCGGAGGCGTCATTCGCAGGCCACGTCTCGTCAGGGCCTGCTTGAGTTCAATCTCGGTTTGCAGGTTTTCATTGACCAGGATCTCTTGTAACAAGGTGCCAGTGTATTCGGGGTAGGCATCGATTTCACCGCTGAGTAATGCGTTCCACAATACGCGGGTACCACCCAGTTGGCGTTGATGGTGAGCCTCGATGCCTGTTTGCCGGGCTAGGTGTCGGAGCATCTCGCCTAGGATGACCGATTCGGTAAATCCTTTGGAGCCGACAGTGATGCTCACCGCTTCCTCGGCACGGACAACGGGATGCACCAGTAAGGCGCAAAATACCAACAGCACCACGCCTATCCTTTGTTTCACGTCCATTTGAGTGCCTCAACGAGCTGCGCCATGGGTTCACGTTGGGCAGTGATAAACTCTTCGACGAAGGGTTCGGCCGGGGTCTGGGCCAGTTCTTTGAAGGGACCTGTTTGCACGATACGTCCATCTCGCATTAGCACCAGGGTGTGCCCGAAAAAAGCCGCTTCGGCAATATCGTGGGTGACCATAACGACGGTTTTGCCAAGCTGGGCAAAGATAGCCTTGAGCTCCTTTTGCAACTGGAAGCGAATCATAGGATCAAGTGCGCCCAGCGGTTCATCCAACAGCAAGAGATCAGGATCCAGCATCAGTGCGCGCATGAGGCTGACACGTTGGCGCTGGCCGCCGGATAGCTCAGCTGGGAAACGGTTCATCATTTCCTCAGGGAGTCGCACCAATTGAGCGAGTTCGTTGAGGCGGCAATCAATCCAGCCGACATCTCGGCGTAGATAGCGTGCCATGACTGTGACGTTATCGTGTACGGTGAGATGAGGAAACAGCCCACCTTCCTGAATAACGTAGCCCATTTGCTGTCGAATCTGGAGAATATTTTCAGACGACAATCTGGTTTCTTCGAAAGTGATACTGCCAGAACCCGGCTGAATAAGACCTGCAATCAGGCGCAGTAAAGTGGACTTACCGCAGCCACTGGGGCCTATGAGTACCAGGGTTTCGCCGCCAGGCACCTGAAGATCAGTCGGTGCCAGAGCCAGGACGTCGCCATAGCGTTTGGAAACCTGTGAGAGTATCAACATACGGATAGTGTGTTGGATTTACCGACGGCACTCAAGGAAGGGATGTGGCTTTCAATCAGCATATTTCCAACATATAAAAGGATATACTGAAACAGTTTACGGCTACTACGCCGTCCGCATCATGTCGGAATGAGTGATACAAGTCTTGTAACATCGACTGCAATAGAGTGTGGCTTTCCGGTAGCATGCCCGGCTGTTTGCTGGCCACTCTGTTCATTGCGACCTCTTAGGTCCATTAAATCATCCCGAATGCTGCAACCGAGATTAGAATTTCTTGGTGCACACCGGATTGCAACGATCGTGGATATTCAGCTTTAGTAATACGGTGAATAATTTCTACTCGCACCTAACTGTCAGCACTTTAAAAACTGCAAAAAACAGTCGGCAACGCAAATTTATTTGACAGTAAATGACAGCTCGAGGAGGAACGCCATAATACTCTGCCATAGAAACTGCTTTTAGGTCATAATGCCTTTTGACTCTAAAAATTTATCAGGAACGTCTGCCGTTTTCCAACCTGTAATGGCAAAATAATATAAAGGTTTACCCTCAATAGATAATCTATGCCTGTAACGTTCAATACTATAAATCTCAAGATATTTCGAGAATATCAATTCCCTAATCATTTTTGAAAATCCTGATTCATTGTTTATATCAAAGAAGGTGTCCTTAATATTAAAGGCCACCCACGCTTCGCTCTTGACTATATCAAATGCTTCTAAAAATGCCTTCGTCGGAATGTCGCCGAAACCAAGTGCGGCAACCGTTACCATGCAATCACATTGCCACGATTCTATTTCTTCCCTTTTATTCTTATCTAGCCTGGTGAAATCCTCAACATAGTATGCGTCATAGATTCCCGGTCTATCTCGAATTGCTGCATTATAAGCTTCGGGAATGATGTCAACGCCTATTAAGCGAGAAACGCCACACTTTTTTAGCTCTTCTCCCATCATGCCATTGCCCGCACCTAAATCTAATATACGAAGTTCAGTAAAGTTATTTTGATACTGTTTTACAGCGGCTTCGAGTATTGATGCTACTTTACTTGGAGATGTGCATTTAAGGCGATCGTAAAATACTTGTTCATATAGACCTGGTACTTGATAAATTTCATCGTAGTCGTGGAACTTTATTTTTCTCTTGCTACCTGATTCTTGTAGGTAGAAATAGGCTTCGTCTTGTTTGATGCTGGTTAATTCATCTTTCGGAAATTGGATTCGATGTCTTTTCGTCATTTTTCCCCAAATTTTGTTTGGATATATATTGGCCTAATCGCGCGGAGGAGGAATGCCAGAAGGGCGTCTGATTCGATCCGTCTGATGGCCAAACACTCGCGATGATATTTGATGACCGACTCGCTCCTCATCCTGAGCGATGGGCCGCCGAAAGTGGGGCATCAAGTAAGTAGATAGTTTCTGGATAATACCGAATCAGATCTCAAATATCAATTTGTTCCCAGTTAAAAAAAGGAAATGCCCTCGTATTTTTCTCAAATCTATCTGGATATCACTACAAATGTAACGTTATCAAGAAAACGAGATATCTCCGAATTTGATGAATTCCGAAAGAACCCTTCGATGTTTGAAGGAATTCACAATGTGAAGGATACGGGAAGGAAGAAGTGGGCCAGATCAGCGCTCAGGCGCGCGAGACTATTCCGGATATTTCTCTCTAAAAAAACGGAGCATTTCTTCTCGAGATCTCTCCGAGACCGGGCTTAACTGTTGATCACCACCGGGAGCGCTTCGGCTCCAAGGATGTCCGGTGACCATGAGAGTCATCGCGACATCATCAATCGGACGAACGTAGTGCCAGCTATCGGGATCCACCATCTCGTATTTCATTCCGCCGGTCACGATCATCGTCACCGCCATTGGTGGCGCTTCATCACCTGCTCCATACCCAATCGCCATCTCATAAGTTCCAGAAAGGACTTTCATTGCCGAGGGCCATGGGTGGGGGTGGAAAAGTGCTTGATCACCCTTACAGGGATGAATCTTGTGAAGGCAAACGCGAACGTTGTCTAGTTGGCGCCAAAGTCTTTCCACTCTAGGGGGGTGGTAATTAATATCAAGACTCTTCCACTTCACGGCGTCTCTCAGCAAAGAAGGTAAGTGAGATTCGACCTGTTCGAGTATGGCAATCATGTCCCCTTGTTTTAGAGCGAATTCCACTTCTCTGGTAGGTCTATCTCTTCCGCCAGACATAGCAAAACCTCAACCTAAGCCGATCTCAGCAAAACCATCCTGGGCAACCCAAAATACGACCTCAGGAAATTCATCACTCTTCCATTACGAATGGGTGGCGCGGTCCTCATCCGTCACAAGGTACAGATCAGCCCGTTTATTAACAGTAGCAACCTTTTGCCGTTTCTTTTTTTGCTTGGATATAAGCTCTTCTTCCGTCTTCCGTTGAGCCTCGTCCAACAGATCTTTCAACCCATTGAATCCTTTCTTAGAAATATGAATCACCATCTGCTGGCAGTTTACGTGATACCCGCCACAGCGACACGTGTGTACCCTTCCGCAATCGGACTGTGCCAAGATCATGGGCGCTTGACCCGTTTGTTTCTCCTTCCCCTTGCATCTTCCTGATAAAAACCAGATGCTTATCCCAAGCTTCCAAACTATGCGTCGACCCTCTCCTAGAGCGGATCGGGCTCTGCTTTAACCAGTCTTTTTACCGCAATCTGGCCGAGAGACAGCTTCGAAAGCCTGGCCAATTTTTCAAATTCAGATGCCGAAAAACAGAGCGGCACCAAATAAAACCCGACATAATAGGTGCCGCATTCACATCGGGAAATATTCCCATAGGATGTGGACACCAATACCTCTCTCATGCAAGATTTTTTCAACATGTCTGACCGCTATAGAAACCGGTTCAGACGATAGCCCAATGAAAAAGATAAAATCCACCTCCAATAGCAACGTGGATTATTACTAAGCCCTCCTACCTACTTCGCCCGCGAAGCGGAGAAGGCTCCGATGTCGCCGGGTCTGCGCAGCATCTTGTCCACTTCACCCTGGTGCATTTCTTCTTCGGAAATCATACGACGTGCGTAGTCCTCCAATAGCACAGAACGCCCTTCCACCAAAGCCAATAGCTCACGATAAGTCTGAAGCGCCTCGCCTTCGTGGTCCAAGGATTCCCGTAGGATGTCACCAATATCGTGTTGTTGGGTCTCCAACAAGGGCCCGATTGCCAAAGAGGGATGTCCCCCTAAATGCGTAATAAGCTCTCCGGCCTCTTCGGCATGAGCAAGAGATTGTGTCGCCTGTTCCCGCATCCAGGCAATGATAGGAATCCGGTTGTAACCGTAGACCATAAGAGCATAGTGGGTGTAACGCACCACCCCTGCAAGTTCGGATTCTAAAATCCGGTTTAGTTTCTCGGTTACTGCATTTTTGTCTAGTGCTTGTTCGTTCATCGTTGTCCTCCATATTGATTTAACAGAACCCATTTTATTGAGAACGATTCTCAATTGCAACACTTAATGTTAGATGTGGATATATTTTAAAAGGTAATGAATTTTTCAAAAATAGTCAGAATAACGATGTCTGATAAGAAACTTTGATCAACAAATATCTAACACCAATATTCCAGCCAAAATACCGAATGCCGATAGAATCCTTCTACGTTTTCAGAAAATTTCTGAGTGAAGGTTACTGGAAGGATCTGTGGGGTTTAAAAAGTCATCCTTGTAAAAAAATCATTGGATCAACACAAAAATCTGAAAAACCACTAGCGAAAAACAAAGGATGGCCCCGAGGATCGGATAACTTTTTAAGGTAAGTGCATCCGTATATTGTGGATCTTTTTTAACCCGCCACAATGCTAAATTAACGAGGGTAAAAATAATTAAAATCACAAAACTCGTGATTTTGGCGAGCACCACCAAGGGTAGCCAAAGGGCAAAAATCAGGACAAGGGCGATCATCAGCGCCGTCGCTTCCATCGGTGTGCGGGTTTTGGGATAAATCTTGGAAAATAAAATTGGGGCGTTGCCCTGAGCGGCCATGCCATAAAGCACGCGGGAGCCCATAATCATTTGCACCAACAGCCCATTTAAAATCGCGAATATGCTAATTGCAGAAATCACCTTTCCCCATCCGGCCCCGTGCGATCCAATCAGGAGCGCCAGCGGTGCATCGCTTGAGGCCAGCGTCTCCAAAGGCAGGGCCGAAACCACCGCAACGGCCACCAAAACATACAGCAGTGTTGACACGCCAATCGCTATTAAAATCGCCCTCGGCAGGTTCTCTTTGGGGTTTTTAACTTCCTCCACCACATTCACCATATCCTCAAAACCGATAAAGGCATAAAAGGCAAGAAAGGCCGCAGACAAGACGCCGCCCAACTGAGCCAGCGAGTTTGGCATAAAAAAATCCGGCACGCGCTCAGGAAAACGAAGGAATGCGTCCCCGGAAAAAGAGAGCACCAGTAATAACCCGCCCAGCTCGATCAAGGTCATCACCGCAGAGGCCCACATGGATTCGGAGATGCCCCAGAAGGCCAAGGCCCCGAGAATGAGTACGGTAAAAACAATGCACATCCAACGAGGGCTTTGGAAAAATACATTCACATAGCCCACAACCCCATTGGAGAGTGTTGCGGAGGAGACGATACCTGTGAGGATAATGAGCCACCCGACGGCGGTTGAAAGGCCTCTGTGATGAAATCCTTTCCAGATATAAACCGCCTCCCCGGCGCTTTTCGGGAAAAGCGCAACCAACTGAGCATAACTGAGCGCGGTAACGACGGCGATGAGCGAAGCGACCAAGAATGCAAGCGGGGCAAGCAAACCGGCCATGCCTGCCACTTTGCCCACTAGAACATAGATGCCTGCACCCAAAATGGTGCCCAGCCCATAGAAGGTGATCAGCGCTAGCCCGATTTTTCGTGATAATGGAACAGACTCAGTCATGGGGTATGCTTTCTAAAAATAATACAGATGAAAAACTGGAACTCCCTTCCGTCGTCACCGCGAACGATGTTGGCACGAAATGAACCATGCGATCTTCCTAAAACCTTTCCGTCAAAAACGATCCTTTTTGTGGCCGATCACGACGCATGCTTGGCGGTCTCCTCCGAAGGCAGGTATTCTCGCCAAATCTCCAATAGTTTTCTAACACGCCCGGCGGTGAGATAGTGGGGATCTTTATTCGCAAGGCGGTGGTTGAGTTCGGTAATAAATTGTCTCTCCCAGTCATTTAACCTCTTTTCAAGGCTTGAGTTCCTAAGTACCTGTAACATGGTAAGGATGCGTTGGCGCGGATAAGCTCGGAGAAGCATATTCCCTAGAGCCAGGTACATATAGATACCGTCCTGTCTTGTTTGCGGCCAGGGTTTTTTGATGATTCTTTGGCAGAATCCTTGAGGGCTTTTGATCCCGGTCTCTTGGTAAAGCCATAGCAGGGCCTTCTGTTGGCGGATGGTGATAGTGGCATCCGCATCCGAGGCTGGCTTGATCCGCCTGATCAATTCATCCAGCCGGGCGATGAGTCTCTCGGCTTGTGCGTGAGTGAGATGAGAAGTGCTATCTTTGCCGGATATCTCAACACAGACCGCCCGCATAAGATCTTCTGCCCAAGCCTTTCCCTTTCCGGCACGCTGGCCCAGCAAGCTGACTCTCCCCCATAGATGACGGTTTTGATCCAGGGTGCGGTTCATAGGACTCCCCTCTCTCTGCTCTGAAATGCCGCAGCCTTTGTCTCTGCGTGAACCCCATTTCAGGACTTAAGTTTCTAAAAAGCACCTCATTCTCTATGAGTCTAATTTTAACAGTTTTATATTTTTCATTCACTTTTTAGCGAATTTTTAGGATAGGTTTTTAATTGTATATATGGATAGTTTAATGTCCCAATTTAATTAGGGCCTCAGAAGGAACGATCGGGCTAACGACTTGTCTTGTCAGTGCTTCGGCAAAGCCCAAGGAATCTACCATTGCATGATTTGCGAAAGGTTGTATAGACGGGGGCTTGATTCAAAATTTACATATAGAAATCAATAAACAACGAATCGCATTTGAAAGGTTGGACAAATTAGCGTGAATCGAAAATGACTGTTACGGGAAGGATTTTTGGATTCTAACTCGATAGAAATTCATCAAGAAATTGGCGTGGATCAAAGACGAACAAAACTTGAGGAAAATTAGAGAATAGGGAAATAGTCTCTGGCCTTATTTTTACTATCTTTAGGACAACACTGATCATTATACCTCAAAAGTTAAACTTAAATAAACACTAATAATATTAGTATGTTACGACATTTTCGTCGTTGACTTTTTCTAAGTTAAAAGCGTATGATGAAGACGGAAATAAAGAGTACGCAGACAGGAACTGCAATGTAGATGTCGATGGATCGGCCTGTCGAAACGACAGAAGAAAGAGCGCTTTCCTCGTCGGTGCGCATGACACACCGGAAGAGAAAGAATATCCCGCTTGGTCGTACCGCCTCAGAGTCGGTGAATCGCGTGGAGTTGCAGCGAAGATCGTTCCAATCTAAGCCTGTCGACATTCGACAGTCCGTCGCACGGTGAGTGCGTAAAGCGTTTGATCGAATTTCAAACGCCTCGGGCGAAAAGTAAGAGTCTTTGGAACGGTCGCCTGCCATGCACAAGCCGGATTTCATGGTTTGAGGAGTCCGGCTTTTTTTTATAATATTGCACTTTTAAGAACGATTGTGGTATAAGTACACAGGTTCAGAGTACGAAAGTGAACAGAAAAATTTATTTGCTGTAGCCCTTTCCATTGAGCTACGGCTTTTTTTTTGCAAATTGAGCGCGTTTGGACATTTCGTCAGCAAATTGCTGATCACATAACAGGAGTAACAAACATTGAATACAGGAACAGTAAAATGGTTTAACGGCAGCAAAGGTTTTGGATTTATCACCCCTGAGAATGGGGATGATCTCTTCGTCCACTTTTCAGCTATTGCCGGTGACGGTTACAAATCCCTCGAAGAGGGCGATGAAGTCGAATTCGAAACCACCCAAGGCCAGAAAGGCCCGCAAGCCGTAAACGTCAGTAAAGTTTCCTAACAAAGATTTTATTGAATTGAAATTGCCCTGCCGGAATTGATTTTCCGGTGGGGCTTTTTTTTGCTCATGAGCAGAAAAACAAGAGGATCGTTGCTTCACACGATTCAAGATCAAAAATTTGCTGTGGGACAAGCAGTCTTTTCAGGAGAATACGTGGATTTTGAAATAATATTTGTCCCCTAATTTTAAAAATGAAGTTGGGGTGAGCCGCGGTTTTTTGCGGCACCCCTCAACAAATCCCGTGTTAAACGGCGACGGAATCTTAGTTTTTACCTTCGTACTTGAATGAAACTTTAACCTTGGCTCGGAACGCTTCCACTTTCCCATCCTTCATTTGCATATCCAACTCTGAGACTTCTGCTACCCGAATGTCCCTGAGCGATTCGGCCGCTCTACTTACAGCGGCCGCTGCTGCCTTTTCCCAGGATTCGCTGCTCGTACCCACTAGCTCAATTATTTTATAAACACTCTCTGACATATCCTTCTCCTTTGATTCTCTACGCTAAAGTTTTAAGAAACTTGTGGCCGTATTGCATGCTAATATCTAACTTCTGGATAGTAACGAAACAACCCACAAAATACAATTTCAATATTGAGCGCTGATCCAAATAAACACGATGTAGGCAGCCACTATGATGATCAATATCATCTTCATTCGCTTACTCTCCCTATTGTTTTAATTTTCATATCCATCCTTCAGATCGTCATGAACCAGTAATTGTCGTTCAATGTCGAATGAATAATAATGCTCTGTATTTTTTCAGAAGTTAGATTAAGAAATAAATATGAAAAGTACAATAAATGTATCAAATCAAAATTCAAAAATTCGGTAAAAACTTTACGAATTCCGTTTGCTATACGTAACATATCCTGCTTTTTCATGAGTATTACGGTCAAAAAAAATAACGAATCGCATTTGAAAGGTTGGACAAATTAGCGTGAATCGAAAATCACTGTTACGGGAAGAACTTCTTACTCCCCTCCCAAAACAAACATGAATCCCCCTCAAAAAGAACGGGGGGTTCATCTAAAAAGAAACTGCCTGAAATAATCCAAAACGGTCCGGTCTGCCAGAGGACGTGAAGGAGCTTGGCGAGGGCGCGGCACCTGCTGAACCGGCTTCCTTAGATTTCAGGCCTCCCTTTACAAGGACCCTTTTAAAGCCGTCGAGGGTTTGAACTTGATCGACTTCGAGGCCTTGATCTTAATGGCCTCGCCCGTCTGAGGGTTGCGGCCCATCCGGGCTTTTCGTTTGGTCTTGGTAAAAGTGCCAAATCCGGGAACACTGTGCTTCCCTTCTTTTTTGATGGTTTTTCCAATCATGGAAAAACCATCCGAAAGCACTGCGTTCACCAGCTTTTTACTCACCTCTGTTTTCGTGGTTTTAGAAAGCGATTTAGAAATCTTTTCGATGAGTTCCGCTTTGGTCATGGGTTTCTCCTTTTTGTGTTTGTCTCCAGTCCTTATCTTTTTTCATCTGCTATTACGTCAAAAAAAACATCGACGCAATAGCAGATGAAATATAACACCTTAAATATCATTGGGTTACACACTATTGTATTACACTAAATCATTTTCTCTTGATGCAATAGCCTCCCTATCAGAACCCGGATACCATAATGCAGCTCTGGTCTTGCCAACTTTGTGAATTTCCCCATCTGATTTGAGTTCACGAAGGAGGGTTTGCACTTGAGGCATCGTTAATGCGGGAAGCACCTGCATAAGTTCCTTCAACCTGCTGCCGTTACTTCTGTTTTCCTTTATATGTTTCAGGAGCAGGGCTTTGTTTGTTTCGCGATCCAGCCCTTTTTTGCGTGTGTAGGCTCCCTTTTCATCAACCATTTTGTAATACTGGCGGCTGAGGATATATTTGACGCCACGGCCACGGCCACGGCCAAAACGCTCTACAACACCCTTTTCTATAAGTGATTGCAAACGGGGTTGAAGCTGATCCGGAACCCTGCGCTCTCTGTGTATATGATCCAGCAACAAAAAATCGGCTGTACTGAAGCAGTCTAAAGTCTCTCGCCCCACCCTTTCGAGAAACTGTAAAAAGCGGGGTTCTTCTACTTCTCCGTTGAGGTTAAGAATAACCAGATATTGATCCGTCCCCGTAAAATCAGGGCTTGGTTTACTTCCCTGAATACTCAATTCAAACATCAGGTTCATCCCCTATCCGGATCGTTCCACAAGTCCGCATTTGGCAAAAATATCCGCAATACGGCGGTTACGCGGCAATTGGCGATCAAGAATGTTCTGCTCTGTAATCCCAATAGGAAATCCACCAGGACTTTCGAAGACTAATCGGCGGGGATGTTGTCTGATAAATACGCTACCGCCAAGCTGATAGTCCCGATGGCTGACGGCATTTAAAACAGCTTCTCGAACAACACGCTCGGAAAATGTTGGAATATCCAGGACAAACAGGCCTGACTGAAAGTGCTGGATGTCATTCCGCAGGTTGATGAGGTTCCAAAGTTCATCGTAAGAGCTGAAAAATCCCTCCCGAAATTCCTTTCTCTGTTGAGCAGGACCTGAGGCATCGGAGGTTCGATACTCAAAAATAACTTCCGCCTGAGCAAGATGTCGCCCAAGCGCCTTCCGGGTGCCGAATAATATCAGTGCCGCATAGGTGAGACCGCCGTCAATCAGGGCTTCCGCGTCATTAAGCAGCTGTTTCTGGGTAAGCGTCGCTAAGCCTTGATTTCTGGACTTGTTCATCCAACGTTTGCGGAAATTTTCAATCGCCTCCTTGTCCAAATCATCCAGGGTGGCGGAAGCACATATATCCGCCGAAAAATCATGTCCAGCCTCTGCAAAAATACCCCGAAGCCGGTCTTCGGACATTGGGATCAGGCTGTCGCCCTGTCGTTGCCAGTAAACCCCTTTATATTTGACGGGATTTCCGATGGGATGCGTCGGAACATGAAAAATCAGAACCCGGCCCTTAGGGTGATTAACAACGCTGAAATCAATGTTGAGATGTAATTGCTCAATAAGGCTAGACCGTGTTCGTTCCGGTTGATTGAAGGCCTGAGAACCGATAACGCTTCTGGGGCGTTTGTCTGTCACGCCAAGAACAATTTCCCCTCCGCCTTCATTGGCCAGTGCTGCGCAATATTGAAGAAGCGTCTCAAAGTGAAAGCTTTTTTTGGCTTCCTTGAATTCGAGCTGCTCCCCTTCTTTTGAAATCATCAGCTCTTCCAGTTGTTCAATAGTCATTTGTTCATTCATAGATTTTTCCTAAGAGCTTTGATGTCCTCGATGATATTTTATCCGAGTGTTCATTTTAAACCGCTCCTATAACATTCCCTCACGGAATGGTCAATCCTCGCAGTCGAGTGATTTCAAACATTTATGAATAAAATCTCCCCCGCCCATCCGGGTCATTGTTCCCTTTCATTACGGAATCCCGTGCTTCCAGTCACAACGTCCCAACCGTCCGCCCCCACAGGGGGCTCCCCCTGCATGATATACAAGCGCCCGGAAACAGCGCTCGAATCTCAAAACCCGCACCGCCACCCATCAACAGGAATGGTGGTCTGAAGCGAAGGAAGCAGACCTGGCGACCGCTGCGCCTTCCTGAGTGCGATCAGTCACACCCTGCCGCATTGCCTTGTCTATTTATTGGATGTCCTTCAGCCGCTTTGAATGCGCTTTGCCCTCCTCCCCCCTTGTTTTCTTATGAAAGGGGGGAGGAGGGCATTTAGTTTTTATGGGAATCCCCCCACAACAACAAAGGAGGAAGACAAGATGAGACATTTATCAGCTTATGGATTCGGAGGTTTAAAGGTTTTGGATGATGAAAAATTGCGGGGACTCTCCCCGTCTATCTTTGCGGATCAGGCATCCAGCCAGACCAGCAGTCGCTATGAATTTATCCCCACCTCAAAAGTGGTGGCCGGACTCAAAAATGAAGGCTGGATGCCTGTCCTGGCCAAAGAAACAAAGGTCAGAAAGGAGGAGAACAAAGATTATTGTAAGCACATGATCCGATTCCGGCATACCGACGACATGGACAAAACCACCGGCAATGTGGCCGTGAATGACTTGGTGCCCGAAATCGTTCTGGTGAATGCACATGCCGGGACTTCCTCCTTTCAGCTTCATGCCGGGATCTTTCGCTTTGTCTGCGAGAACGGCATGGTGGTTGCGGACAGCACGATACAAAACCACCGGATTCGGCATACAGGGCAGGTCGTTGATGATGCCATTGAAGCCGTTTATGAAATCGTTGAAGAGACCCCGAAAGTCTTTCATCAGATTGAACACTTTCGCGGCATTTCGCTGGATTCAGAAGAACAGGAAATTCTAGCCGAATCTGCCTTGACCCTCCGATGGCCCGAAGACGACCGGCCCTTTCTCCCCGCTCAACTGCTTGCCTCCCGTAGACGAGACGACCAAAGTCCCGATCTCTGGACGGTATTCAATCGAATTCAGGAGAACCTGCTAAGGGGCGGCATCAGGGGAAGAAAGAAGAACAGCCATGGGAAAACCCAGCGGACGACCTCTAGGGCCATTAAATCCGTTTCTGAAGACCTCAGACTCAATAAAGCCCTGTGGACGCTCACGGAACGATTCGCGGCCTTAAAGGGCTGAATTGGACAGGCTTGTGCTTGACCGAACCAGTGGCAAGCACAAGCCCGCTTCAGTGCTCGCACATCTCTATATTTCACATCAATAATCAAGGGGGTAATTATGAATTTAAAATACGTAAAAACGGTTTATGGAAATCGGGTCCGTATAGACATGGATGAGCTTGATATAAGAAAAAAGGTTGTCCGGCTTTATAATCAATATGGTGAACGTCTGAATTATGAACGAAATAAAAAAAGGGGTTGTCATATTCATAAAGGCTTGCTGCTACTTGAGGAAGAGATCACATCAAGGGAATAAAGAAAACCTCGGTTATGGCTGGCGAGACAGGGGGTTTAAAATCTGCTGACCGTCTCCTCCCCTACCAGCTTACTTTTAATTTCTCCAAAAGCTCCTTGGGTTCAGGATTTCTGTCTTTCCGATCTGTTTTATAACCAATAAATCTTATTCGCCTGAATATAATACATAGAGACATTCTCGTGAATCGATTTTTCCCTGATTACTGGTATTCCAAGTAAGCCATTAATAACATTTTATAGGATTAAGCGCATTATTATTCCTTTATTTTCATGTAGTTATACCCTATTAAAGTCACTTTACTTTTTCAGAGTACCCATACATTAATTGCTCCCTGTGTTTCTATCTCTCCCGATATAGTTAAGAATAAATCACTCCGATCCGTATCTATTTTTGAAATTTTTTCGTTATTTCCAAGAGAACAATATGTACCTTCCATTAAAAAATGGACCCGCATAACCGCCTCCAAAGGAAGAGTACAATTCAACAACTATCTCTCATTTTTCTTCAGAATGAACCTACTGCAATGAAGCCTTACTTGCTTCAAAAAAGCCAACAGGATACTCGCTCAGTGACATCTAAGGGGAACCACGCTTTCAAAACCTGAACCTATCCAAACTTCAGATGGAAGGGTTCATCGCAATCTAACAATAGAATCCACTGAAAACAAGGCGGGGAAACGCTGCTCTCTAATAAAATTAATCCGAGGTTTTAAGGGAATAAATCCTGGCTAAGACATAAAAATTTCTACTCTCAGAGGAGTAAGGACCCGCCAGAACAACTCATTTGCATCGTGTCTAGCACAAAACAACTTGCATCTTTTCTATTGAGACAAAAGCGGGAATGCTGCTTTCCTTAGAAAACCAGCATTCCCTTACAAGCAGGGGGCTAAAGGAATGAAGAAGGGTTCACTTTGAATTCGTTCAGGGCTGAGAATCGTTCCCGGACTTGCATACGAGAAATCCCGGCATATTTCACAAAAAAACCCTTAATGATCATATTGAAAATATACAGCCAAGTATTTCAGAATTACGTTCAATATTACACCTATATTATCAATACGTTATAAGAAGGTTAAGTCACTTTACTCCGGATAAGGCGCTGCATGATTGCGGCACGAAAAATATTGCTTTTTACGCCTTCTAGCCTTGGGAAATGAGCCCTAACCTCATCAATACTATTTTCTATTTTTTTATTGAGTGATTCCGGGACGACACACATAACGGGCCGATTCAGGTCGCCTTGCTCCGATGCAATATCAACGAGATCCCAATATTCCGGCATTTTCAGAAAAGATTCAACAGAATCAACGATCCACTTGCTTTTACCCTTTAAACCATAGCCTTCATTCACCAAACAAGAGAACATTTCTTTTTCAGTGTTTTCATTTATTCGAAATGATCCACTGACTTTTTTCTCTTTCTTACCTTGCATTTTCTGTCTCTAGCAGATTAATAAGCTTTTGAAATGCCGAAGCCGTTTCGTTGAAGTCTTTCCAGTCAACTCCCTCAAACATCTGAGCATATTTATTATACTCTGCCTGTCGAACCACACACTCAACCAACTTCTCTACGACATGGGGGCTTTTCGTGCCGCCTAAGTTTATTTTAGACAAGGGTTTGCCCACTTTTTTTTTCGGCCCCTCCCCACCCTGCTTTATTTTTCTCTTGGCTGATTCAAGCAATGACAATATTTCATTCAATTTCCGCAAAGACGCACCACCTTCACATTCTTTAATTAATGTGCTTCTCATATCACGGTTTTTGATTTTTGAAAGAAAAGCTGCCTTTTCAACACTGTTAATTTTTCCGGAATCTATTTTTTCCTTCACATCATCGGGGGCTTTAAATATTGACAAATAGTTGCTTGCTTGAGGTAAAGACACCGACAAAACATCCTTTAAAACAGTCCCAGTCATCCTCATTTCTGGCTGTTGTGCTTGGATACTCTCAATAATGGCCTTAATATTTCCAATTCTGTCTTTTAATATTAAATCTTCCCGCTCATTATTCTCGATCCACTGTATAATCCGAAGGTCTTCTTCTGATGGACGTTCTCCATATATCCTTGATTGAATATCCTGTTTTCCTATTAATAAACAAGAAAGGAATCGCCTTTCACCAGCAATAACCCGATATTGGTCACCATGTTTGTAAACCACGATTGCATTGATCAACCCTTTTTTTTGAATCGTGTCCCCCATCCGCTTTAAGCGCTCTAATTCCCCTTCTTTTGCCTCGAATAAAGGGTCACTGGGATTGACGCCCCTTTGAACTTCTTGTGCAGAAATCGAAAGTTCCCTGGGGTTATCAGGATCGACTTCAATTCTCGATAAAGGAATAACTTCGTACCGCAACTCATTCCTATTATTTTTTACTGCAGAAAACGTCTCCTGGAGGCCTTTCCGCAAATCTTTACTAATCCCGAATCTTTTCCTTTCTTTCATTAGTCCCCCTCAAACACGTTTTGTGCAATATACTTACACACAGCAAGCGCTTCCTCTTTTGCCTTACTCGAATCCGGCAGATCAAATATCGATTCAGGCTTGGCCCCTTCCGCGTCAACCTCTGAGAAACTAGCTCTCGCCCCTAATGAAACAGGCATTATATACTGCTTTACAAAATCTGTTTCCCGCAAACTCTGCAACATGTCCCGATGCAGATTAATAGGCCGGAACATATTGGGCAGCACCCCAATGAGCTTTAGCGGTTTACTCGGCTCACGGCAAAGCGCCTCCTGCTTCCAAAGCTGCAACATCCCGTATACCCCTTGGATGGGCTGCTCCTCCATAATAGACGGAATAACCATATGTGTCGCAGCTTTGATAGCACTTATGGTTAAAGGGCCCTTACTTGGGGCAGTATCAATGATCACAACATCATACATTTCCTTAAGGTCTGGCATATCTAAAAAGAGTCCGAGCTGTTTGTGAACCTTCTCAAGGACTTCTGAACGCCGGACTGATTCTGCCTCAAGCAACCTATCCGCATGGGCTGGCGTGACATCTAAGTTCTCAATATAGGTTTCATACGGGTAGACAAGTCCCCCAAAAAAAATATCTGCAATGCTACTTCTTCCTTCCGGGCCGATCCCTTCAAATTCTTTGGGATTATATTCGGGATAAATAGGGGGGATCTTTCCCCCCGGCGATGCAGGATCTATTTCCATGGAAAGGAATCGTTGTGAAAAATTACATTGAGGATCAAAATCAATTGCCAACACTTTCTTACCAAGGACGACAGAGAAATATTCAGACAACAAAATACTGAGTTTCGTTTTTCCTACTCCGCCTTTATTATTCGCCGGAACAATCACTTTCATAAAATTACTCCAATTTCAAACAATGATGAATTTAATGTGTTGATTGTTTTTTTCCTACATTGTACTGTATTCTATATCATATTGTTATTATCATCTCAATATATTTTATACGTTACTGGTAATCTAAGGTTTAAATATGGTATTACAAGGAAGTTTTGATGGTATTCAAAGGAAGCGCTACTGGTATTGCAAGGAAGGTTTATTGGTGCTTCAAGGAAAAAATACTGGTTCTCGAAGGAAAATACTATCCGTAACTTATTGAAATAATTAACTTTTCCATTGCCTATAATGTATAGTTTATTAACTTTAATAGCGTCTTATAACAAAAATATAACCCAAAAAAACGCTGTGAATAAAATTGATTAAAACCCTTCCTACAAAGCCCCAAGCAGAAATAATCTCTGTTGAATGTAACCTAGAAGAATTCCCATTCACCTGTGTTGCGCTAAAAAACTTAAAAAAATTAAAAGAGTATCGTTACGAAAGATGGATTAAAGACCACTCAACAAAAAGAAGTCTTCGACAAACATGGACAATGGTTGCGGGTCCCAACAATCACCTTCCTGGACCATTCGACTTAGATGTAAAAAGGGCGCTTGATAAAATTGTATTTACAACGGGCATCGATCGAGTCGTTGAGACCAGAAAAATATCGTTTTCTATTTACAAGATTGTAGAAATTCTTGGATTAAAAATGGGGGGGACGACTTATAAAAATATTAAAGAGTCCCTGGAGAGACTTCACATTACACGATATATATCGGAAAATGCCTTTTTTCTAAAAAGTACAAAACGGTATGTTCCCGACAGTTTTTATTTAATTGAAAGACTCAATTTTAATGAAATAATAGATCCATCATCCACGCGTACAAATGTTGTTGTTTATTTTGGCTCGTATTACATTGAGTCTTTAAAAGCTTATTATGTTAAGCCCCTTAATTTAACCTATTACCTAAATCTAAAAAAACCGATTCCAAAACGTCTTTATGGAATCTTGGATAAAAGATCCTATACATCAAAAACCATCGTTTATGATCTGGTTGAGCTGGCGAAAGTCATTCCCTTAACAAGTCATACGCCCTCAAAAGTAAAACAAGTCATTATGCCAGCCCTCGAAATTCTTAAAAAGAATGATTTCATAAGTGAGTACACCTTTTACACGGAACATAAAGTCAAAAAAATTGAAATTAAAATTAAAAAACCAGATAAAAAAAGCACAAATTCAGAATCAAGCTCAGTCGATCAACATTTTGTAGATTACATTATTAAGGAATTAGGCCCCACACATGGACCAAGAAGCTATTATGAAAACCTCTGTAAAACGGTTGATGAAAACCTTGTATACAGAGCCTTAAGCGAACTAAAAGAAGAATGTCTCTATGGTGAGGTAAACAACAGAGCTGCGCTTTTTACAACGAAAATCAAGCGCTATTTGAATGAAATAAACGGGACAAATTAGCCACACTTAAATTTTTAAGTTAGATAATTTTAAATCCATCCTAAAAAATAATCGGAATTGATGATGTGCAAAAAATATCGTCGAAACGGGGAGGGGAGTCAAACAAATAACTCCTATCCTCCAGTCGCAAAGTTCCTTGCGCCCCGCTTTCACTGCCTAAAAAAGGAGTTCCGCTGATCGCTCCAATTCAAACACCAATTAGATTAAAAAAGTCGCTAACGCTCCGGCTTATAGAGTAGGAATTTGCAACCTCCTGGTCAGATTCCAGACATCAGACTTATTTTATCTTTTTTGGGATAGAACCCACAAAAATAAGGCACGTTAAGGGGTTCTGTCGCAAATTTGCATGTGATGGGAATTGAGGTATAGATTGCTCACTCTGAGCAAAGTCATTCATGAGGGAGCGAAACAATGGCGATGAGTTTCAAGGGTGCACATTTTCCGTCAGAGGTCATTCTCATGGGTATGCGCTGGTATTTGGCCTATCCGCTGAGCACCCGCCATGTCGAAGAACTCATGGAAGAGCGTGGGGTCAACGTGGATCATTCCACTATTAACCGATGGGTGATCAAGGATAGCCCGCAGTTGGAGGCAGAATTCCACCGCCGCAAACGTCAAGTATGGGTGAGTTGGCGCATGGATGAGACGTATATCAAGGTCAAGGGCGAGTGGGTTTATTTCTACCGCGCAGTGGATAAATTCGGCAAGACCATCGACTTTCTCCTGACCAGGCAGCGAGATAAAA
>JAJDBX010000016.1 GCA_029261135.1 Nitrospirota bacterium | reverse complement strand
GAGCCAAAGTGGTTACTATTCATGGCGGAAACGAGAGAAATCGACTCGGCAGATAGAGAAGGAGCATCTCATTCCAATCGTAAAAAAGGCATCTAAGGAGTTAAGAGGAACTTATGGCACTCGGCGTATTTCGGAAGAAATTGAAGCAAGTGGCACTCCCTGTGGTCGCTACAGAGCACGAACGCTGATGAACTTGGCTGGGGTCTCTGTTCGACGAAGAAAGAAGTTTAAAGTGACAACAGACAGCAAACACAAAAGGCCAATTGCCCAAAATTTGCTAGACCGTAATTTTAAAGTTTCTACGCCTGACCGGGCTTGGATCTCTGACATCACATACGTCTGGACCTCAGAAGGCTGGTTGTATCTTGCCATTGTTCTGGATTTATTTCATCGGAAAATTGTGGGTTGGTCCATGAGCAATCGGATCAACAAGCAATTGCTTCTGGATGCCTTACAAATGGGCATCTGGCACCGTCGGCCAGCTTCTGGTTTAATTTTTCATTCAGATCGGGGAAGCCAATATTGCAGCCATGATTTTCTGAAGATGCTCAAAATCCATAAAATGCTTCCCAGCATGAGCCGAAAAGGAAATTGCTGGGATAATGCTGTGGCTGAGAGTTTTTTCGGTCGCCTGAAGACAGAGCGGGTATTTTTTGAAAATTACAAAACAAGAGAAGACATCGTTGACTATATTGAGATGTTTTATAATAGCAAACGACGTCATTCTTATCTTGGATATTTAAGTCCAAGAGCTTTTGAGGAAACATGGCTTTTAACAAAAGCAGCCTAAGAAAAATGTCCATTTTTACTCGACCACGTCAAGCTTACACTTTCTACGGGGACCCAGTTATTGAGTCGCTTTTTTTTAAAGACGCGAATATACTCTCGCAAAAATATTGATCCAGTGCTTGAATGCAGCCATGGCACAGCCAAAAGTCAATAGTCCAGGATAACCCATTGAACCTTCAGAGTAAGATCAGTCAAGCGAATAGAGGTGTGAAAAAGATTAGTGTTCTTTTCGTGATTTTCATGCTCATCCTCACCCTTTCAGAAGCAAAGGAATATATTGATGTGCCGAGCCTTTTGGATCTCGGAACCACTTATGATCGCAAAAGAGTCTCTGTGAGTGGATATTTGGCGGAAAACATTATCTCCGCAGATTTAATTTTTCAGTATTTTGGACAGGCAAAAATATAAGATAGAGTCTACCCCTATGATGAGCGATCAACCAAAACGGCGGCGCCTTATTGTTCCCAATTGATCGGAGTGTGAAAGAAGAAGATCCGCCACTAATTTTCTAGAGGCGAACAGTCGAAACACATGCCAAATACCCTTGCTCACATTGGAATTCACGGACTCACCACAAAGGCGATTTACAAGGAAGTCGATTTAAAATGGGTGTATCTTGGTGCCATCATCCCCGACCTGCCTTGGATCATTCAGCGCATCGTCAGGCTCATCATGCCAAACCTCGACAGGATCGATTTGCGACTCTATGTCATCGTCCAGGCTTCCCTATTTTTCTGTCTGATCTTAAGTGCCTCCTTCGCACTCTTTTCAAGGAGACCAAAATCCACTTTTCTCGTCCTCGGATCGGGCGCACTGCTTCACCTGATGATCGATGCGCTGCAAATCAAGTGGAGCAACGGCGTCCATCTGTTCGCCCCATTCGATTGGCAATTACTCAACTTCGCCCTAGTCTGGCCTGAAAGCCTTCCAACCTACTGGGTCACGGCCTTCGGCCTGATTTATGCCAGCCTTCATTTTAAAAAATCAGCAGGCTTCCCTTTTCCTCTTACCATTCGAAATCCAAAACAAAGCCGCATCGGATTCATTTTTTTGGTCCTCTACTTCTTGCTCCCCTTGGGCTTTTTGGATGGACCCGAAAAAGCAAACAACCATCATGTCAGAACATTACGCCAGACTGAATTTCGACAGGGAAAAGCCATCGAAGTCGATCGTGGTTATTACCTATATAATGAAAACGGCGGCACCCTATCTCTCTTTAATGGAGAAAACGTAGAAGTCCAGGGAATCGACCTTGATCGTTCGGGACTGGTTTCGATTCGTGGAGTCTTTTCCAAAAAGGATCAGATTCAAGTTCACGAAATCCATTATCATCGCTCCTTCCGTGACCCTGCTTCCTACTTGGGATTGGCAATCATCGCTATTCTATGGCTGAGGGCTGGCTCTTTATCTTGGCGCTACAATAAAAAGAGGAAGGGATGAACATTGATCTCAATCATAAAAACGAACACAGAGAAAGACAGCGCAAAGCCTTTGATTGACATTTTTTCCTCAAATCGATTAATCTGCACCTAGGGTTCTAAACAGGGGGTTAAAGCAATGCGCCAGATAGATCAAAAATCGATTGCAGGGATCTATCATCAGAAAACAAAGTATTATGAAGCACAAATGTCGGAGCAACAAACGCCCCTCAATTGGGCGACACAACCCTCGCCCTTTAAGGAATATCATAGCGAAAAAAATATTGATCTTACACCCTATTTGCCCTTAAAAAACAACCCCTTTACGGGAAAACCCATCGAACATGTCGAAGAGAAAGGCTACCCTTTTACCTTGGGGGCACTTTCCCGTCTGCTTTATTTTACCAACGGCGTCACCGGCATCTTGCAATATCCCTCGGGAGAAAACCTCGCCATGCGCGCCGCACCGACGGCCGGCGGACTTTATCCAACTGAAATCTATGTTGCGATTCAAAATCATGCCATGCTCGCGGATGGCATCTATAATTTTCAGGTCAGCGACCATTCACTGGTGCCCGCATGGGAAGGTAATTTTTGGTCTGAATTTGGGAAATACTGTTTTGGACATGAGGCGATTGAAAGTGCCAATCTGATCTTTATCACAACAGCCATCTTTCAACGCAGCGCATGGCGTTACCAGGAGCGCGCCTATCGCCGTATCTTGCTGGATACCGGACATGTTCTCGGCAACTTAGTCGCCTATGCACATGAAGAAGGCTTCTTCCCCTATTCCATCGGAAAATTTGTAGACAAGTCTTTTAACAGGCTTCTCTTTTTGGATGAAGCGCTGGAAGGCGTCTTGTCGGTCGTGGCTCTGCCGCAAAACCCTGTGAAGATTGACGAAAATCCGGAAAGGTCTCTGCAACATCGCTTCGTTCAATTAAATGACGGAGAGATTGATCCCTTACTCTTACAATTGCACCACGGCTCCTCGATTCAACTCAAAAAAGAGCTTCAAGCTCAGTTCTCCACAAACACAGATGGACCCGAATCTTTGGAAGAAAAATACGGATTCAAAGAAACAGCCCCGCTCACAGGAGAGCCCATCGATTGGATCAACGGCATCGGTCAGACCATCCTACTCCGAAGATCAACACGTGCCTACACGGGTGAATCTTTCTCAAGAGAGTCATTATCTTCCCTTTTAAAATATGCCTACAGCGACCATTTGCTTGAACACTCTCACCTCTTTTCATCGGCCTACCTTGAAACCTATCTGGTCATTCAACATGTCGATGGATTAGAAGCCGGGGTCTATTACTACGCACCACTCAGCCAGGAATTGCGTTTAATTTATGCGGGAGATTTTGAAAGACAGACTTGGCATTTTTGCCTGGGTCAAGAACTCGCAAGAGATGCCGCCGCCCTGGTCATCCATACAGCAAACTTAGAAAAAGCCATGTCCCAATATGGCAATCGTGCCTATCGCTACCTTCATCTGGATGCAGGACATATCGGAGAACGCATGAACCTCGCGGCCATCCAGCTTAAATTAGGAGTGAGTGGTATTGGAGGGTTTTACGATGACGAAGTCAACGCCCTCTTAGGGCTTCCCCTCGATCAAATCATTGTGTACATCACGACGCTGGGACAATCTCACGGCGTTCACCGACCTTAAATCCCTCATATTTATAGACCCACAGGAGAAAACTAAATGGCTGAAGTTCATTGCATGCGTTGCGGGCAAACCCGTGAGGAAATTGAAGGCACCCCTTACGGCGGAAGCATTGGAAAAACACTGAAAGAAAAAATTTGCGATGTCTGCTGGAAAGAATGGTATGAGCAGTCCATCAAGATCATCAACGAATATCGCCTCAGTCTTCGCGACCAAAAAGGGCGAGATTTTTTAGCCACACAGATGAAAATATTTTTCAAACTTGAACCGGGCTCTGAAGAGGAGGCCGTCAAACTCGATGATACACCCGCGCCATCAGATCAAAGCGGGGCTTAGCAATTCAGAACAATAAGGCAGAAAGATCCCACACCGCTACAATCATCAAACGTCTTGAAAAAGCCATCCCCGATGCAGATACTGCGCTTGATTATAAAACACCCTTTCAACTCTTAATCGCCACCATTCTCTCTGCGCAGTGCACCGATGTCCGGGTCAATCAAGTCACCCCCCAACTCTTCAAAACATTTCCAGGACCGCAGGACATCGTTGAGGGCGATCCGGAACGCCTCATCTCCCTGATTCGCTCCACAGGTTTTTACAATAACAAAGCAAAAAATATTACTGCCTGTTCAAAAAAGTTGCTTGATGAATATCAAGGAGAGGTCCCTGAAGATTTGAATGCCCTGATTCAACTGCCCGGTGTTGGAAGGAAAACGGCCAATGTGGTGCTTGGCACGGTTTTCGGTCATCAAGCCATCGTGGTCGATACCCACGTGCGTCGCGTTTCAAATCGTCTCGGCTTATCCATATCTTCCGATCCGACTCAAATCGAAACCGATTTGAGTCGGATCCTGCAAAAAAAAAAATGGACGTCCGGCGCACACCGCCTTTTATTACATGGCCGCCATGTTTGCAAAGCCCAAAAACCTCAATGTGGTGAATGTGTTCTTGCTGATCTTTGTCCCTCCCAAGTCATCACTTGAACGGGAACTGAAACAACACTGACATGAACTCACCTTTTTCGTCTTGAACCCGCGCTTTTTTTTCTCGCCTGTGCCAGTCTTAAATTGATCTGCCAATTTTCAGTATCGACCTCGGATACAATAACTTCAACCAGTTGACCCAGCCGGTAAACATGCCGGTGTGTCCGACCGATCAGGGTATGCCGTTTTTCATCAAAAATATAATAATCATCGTGTAAACTACTCACCCGCACCAGGCCTTCGACAAAATAGGTCTCAAGCTGCACAAAAAACCCATAAGACGCCACACCCGTGATCATCCCGGCATACTGCGTGTCGATTTTATCGGACATGAATTTCACCTGCTTTCGTTTGATCACATCCCGTTCAGCATCAACCGCAATCCGCTCTTGCTTTGAGCAATGCTGCGCAATCTCTGGCAGTTTATTCGCCCAGCGTTCTTTTTCGCTTTCGCCCAAAGCCGACGACAACAAGCTTTTCAAAATACGGTGCACAATTAAGTCCGGGTACCTTCGGATCGGAGAGGTAAAATGCGTATATTCATCAAAGGCCAAGCCAAAGTGTCCATGATTTTCAGAAGCATAACGGGCCTGCTGCATCGACCGAAGTACGACTTGATTCATCAGCTTTTCCTCTGGACGACCTTGCACAGCATCCAAGATCTCTGAAATAATTTTCGGGGTCACTTTTTTTTCAAGACGAATTTTCAACCCAAACTGCCGGAGCATGTCATTTAATGACGCAATACGATCTGAAGGGGGTTGATCATGAATGCGGTAGAGAAAGGGGATTTCACGTCGCGTCATTTCTTTCGCAATCGTTCCATTGGCGACCAGCATAAATTCTTCAATGATTTTATGGGCGATATTTCGATCTTCCCGAATGATGTCAACGGTTTCCCCTGTGGGGTCTACAATGATCTCTGCACCCGGCAAATCAAAATCGAGACTTCCTTGTTTGAAGCGGCGGCTGCGTAATTTCTTTGCCAAGTCGAGCATGGCTTCAAATTGGGGGAGAAGGGCCTCATATTGTGCACGAACCGTGACATCTTTTAGTTCAACAATTTGATGCACAGCCGTATAGGTCATCCGCGCATCACTGCGAATCACACTTTCAAGCATACGATGCGAGAGCGGAAGCCCGGCTGAAGTAAAATGAATCTCAACTGTTAAAGTGAGTCGATCCTCATCGGGCCTGAGACTGCAAATCCCGTTTGAAAGTTTTTCAGGAAACATGGGGACAACAAGATCGGGAAAATAAATCGACGTCGCGCGGGAAAAAGCCTCCTCGTCCAACACACTGCCCTCCGCAACATAATGTGCGACATCAGCAATATGAACCCAAAGACGATAACCTCCTGTTTCAAGCCGTTTGATGGAAACGGCATCATCGAAATCACGTGCACGTTCTCCATCAATGGTGACCGTCGGAAGCGCCCTCAAATCAACACGGCCTTCACACATTTCAGCTGTTACGGATTCGCTCACCTGATTCGCCGCATCCAAAACTACCTCCGAAAAGTGAGGAGAAATTTGGTAAGAAGCAATCACCGTGTCCGTGTCGATCTCAGAGTCTTCGACTCTTCCTAGAATCTTCACGACTCGGCCTTCAGGTACGCGACCTTTTTTCGGGTAGGTCAAGATTTCTGCCATCACCACGTCCCCGTCATCTGCCTTTGATTTTTCATCGTGCGGGATACAAATATCATGAACAATGCGCCGATCCGAAGGAATCACAAAACCAAAATCACGCCCTGACTCAAAACGACCCACAACGGTCGTATTCGCCCGGTCTAGTATTCTGATGATGCTACCTTCACGCCGTCCTTCACCTTTGTGTTTCTCGATGCGGGCCACAACGTGATCGCCATGCATTGCCTCATGGTATTTTCTTGATCCGATATAAATATCGCTTGCTCTTGAAGATGCTTCGCCCTCTTCATCGGGGATCACAAAACCATAACCATCTCGATGCCCTCTAAACTGTCCAGACACAAGATCCATCTTCTGCGGAAGACCATACCTCCGACCCCGCAGTCGAATGAGTTCCCCTTCACGAACCATTCTGCGTAATAGTTTTTTGACCTCATCCCGGTCATCTCGATGCAGTTTGAGCAAAAACATCAGTTCTTTGATGAGGAGCGGTCGATCTGCTTTGGCAATGACTTTTAGTATTTTTTCTATTTTGCTCATTTGGGAATATCATCAATGTACAATATTTTCTGAATTATACGGGAGTGTTTTCATCGCGGCAATATGATAACGTTCTAGACTCAGTTAATGTTATTCATCCTAAGCAAGAGAAATCACATGCGAGAAATTGACTACATGACCGGCGGGGAAGATTTTCAGCATCTGCTGGCAGCACACTTCATGCAAAAAAATGTATATTACTATTCTCAAAGTACAACAGGGGACAAGCTTGCCACCGCAATGACGATGGGGGGATTTGGCAGTATTCCCATTGTGGGACGTGGGAAAAAACTGCTCGGAATCGTCAGCGAATTTGATTTACTCAAGTCCATTATGAAAGGGGAAATACTCAAAACCATAAAGGCAAAAAATGTGATGACTAAAAATCCAGTTTCTGTCTTCGATTACACCCCATTGGAAGAAGTGATGAAACTCCTACAGGAAAAACACCTGATTCGTGTCCCGGTCGTGAATAAAGAAGAAAAACTGGTGGGGATTGTGTCGCGAACAGACATTCTATTTGGCTATCTGAAGTCAGAAGAAAATACCCCCGCCTGGTGGCATTGAACTTTAAAGGAAGCTCTGATCAATCAAATATTTCTCCGCCTGTAATGCGCCTTCGTTTTTTGCCACGGTCTAAAGGGTGATCGTAGCCGGGCAGAATCGTCCCATCCACGGAGTAGGGTCCAATGCGATTCCAAGTCCCCCGCCCCGGGGTGTCAACATATTCAATTTCGAGTATGGCCTTCGGGCTTTTATAGCCATATTTATAAGGAATAATGACACGCAATGGGAACCCATGCTCATCTGTGAGTGCTTTATCGTTCATTGTGTGTGCCAGGAGTGTCCTTTCATGCTGACAATCTTCCAATGAAAGGTATTCGACATAGGTATCCGCACAACGAAAAATCACGCCCACCGCTTCAGGAAGCGGTTGCACCATTTTCTCTAAATGTATCATTGAGAAACCCGCCCAACGGGCTTTTGCCGACCAGCATTCCACACATTTTATCCGTGACACCTGTTTCTTCAAGGGAAGCGCTTTAAGTCCGTCGAGACTGATGATTTGAGGATTAAGACAGAGTCCGCTGATCTTCAATTGCCAGGATGCACCCTGAATCCGTTTGAAGGATTTATAATATTGGATGTAAAATTTTTCATATACCCCATCTCGAGTTTTACCGACATATTCCGAAGATCGCCAAAAATTAAGGGCTGAAAAACCAGGGCGACCCGACTGCAATAAAGTCAGAAAAAATCCCACGGTACCCCAAAAACATTTTGTGATGAAAGTTCTACGTTGGATATTTTTTAGCGGGCGCATCGGAACCCTATAAAAACAAACCGTTTTTCAGGGGAGATTTCCATTTTTTCATAGGTTTTACTGTATTCGTAATCTAAGTGCTCATTCCATAAACCGCCCCGAACTATTTTTTTCTGCCCTTGGCTTTCTTCACCTGCTTCCATCGTCCACTCCCAAACAGAAGAGGCCATCTCCCGAACACCATAAACAGACACATCCTTTCTGTTGAAACCCACAATGCGCTTCACCATACCAGAATAGGAAGGATGGGCCCGTTTTCTCAGTTTTTTATTTCCCCAGGGATAGATTCTGCCATCTGTCCCTCGCGCAGCTTTTTCCCACTCTGCCCCAGTCGGAAGACGTTTTTTTAAAACCTTGCAGTAACGAAATGCTTCATGCCAGCTTACCAAACTCACCGGATGCCGATCCGTTCCGGGCGCATATTCAAATTCGGGAAAACCTATTTTAAATTCGGCTTGCGTCACTTCAAATTGATCAATTTTATACGATTTTGTGATGACCTGTTCTTGAGCCGATCCAGTTTTTCCGCCTCCCATCAAAAAAGAGCCACCGGGAATCTGAATCATTTCCTGAGCAAAGACTATTTTGGAAAAAAATAAACCCACAAAAACTGTCCAGACAAATAGAATGAACTTCCGCATAATATTAGTATAGCGCTTATCAAATCCATAAAGAACAAAAGATCCTTTTACAAAACTACATGATCCAGTAAGATCTTCTGAAAGTGTGATACTCTTAGAGGCAGACAAATGAAATTGGATTTTATAGAATGCGCTTTCCTCTGTTCCCGACAACAATATCCAAAAGTAGAAAGGTCTCATTAAGATGAAAATCATCACATCAGGGATGACTGATGTTGGTTGTGTGCGTGCCTCTAATGAAGATACCCTTGGCATTTATAGTGACCTCAACCTCTTTATTGTCGCAGACGGCATGGGAGGACATGCCGCAGGGGAGGTCGCAAGCAAAATGGCGGTAGATCAGATCAAATACTTCATCGCCTCCCCTTCAAATCCAAATGGCACAAGTGCTTCTTCGTCACAAGCAAATGAAGAAAAACTCATGCAGGCCATTTCACATGCCAATCAACAAATTTTCTTAACCGCCTCTAAAGACCCCGCATTAACCGGGATGGGGACGACCGTTGTCGCTCTGCTTTCGACGCGAGAAGAGTCTGTTATTGGTTTTGTCGGAGACAGCCGTTTGTACCTCCTGCGGGATGGCGCCATTCATCAACTGACACAAGACCATTCTATGGTCAATGAATATGTCCAAAAAGGACTCCTCACTCCCGAAGCCGCAGAGCGCCACCCTCAAAAACATGTCTTAAGCCGTGCCATGGGCACCACGCAGAATGTCGAGGTCGAAGTGTTTACCCGAAAACCCGCAGTGGGAGACACCTACCTGCTTTGTTCTGACGGCTTGAGTAATAAGCTGAGCGCCGCCGAAATGCGTACAATCGTTCAAGGAAGCAGCGATATGGAATCGGCAACTAAAAGTTTGGTTCAGAGTGCAATTGCAGCCGGGGGGGAAGACAATATTACGGTGGTATTGGTTTCTTTCGTCGAATAAACCCGGACTATTTTTGAAAATAAGGGGATGAAATCTCAGCCCCTTCCAAAAGCCGCTCAACATATCGACCAATTAAATCACTTTCAAGATTTAAGACATCCCCCACATCTTTGAAACCCAGGGTCGTCATTTCTGCAGTGTGCGGAATGACCGAAATCGTGAGCCTCTTTTCCTGCAGTTGATTAATCGTCATACTCACCCCGTCGAGCGTGATCGATCCTTTAGAGACACAATACTTCAATACAGAGGCCGATGCTTCAATGGAAATAATCAAGGCATTGTCTAGAGATTTTTTGTCAACAATCATCCCCACCCCTTCAATATGTCCCGACACCATGTGTCCGCTCAGTCGGTCGCCCATTCGCATGGCACGTTCTAAATTGACCTGATCGCCTGTCTTCAAAATCCCAAGATTCGTGAGTGACAAAGTTTCAGGAGAAAGATCGCAGGAAAATCTACTCGTATTGAGTACCAGTGCGGTCATACAGGCGCCATTAACGTTCACACTAGCTCCCGTGGTCAAATCCTCCATGACGGTCTTGGCTTGAATCGTTAATCGAGAGGATGCCTCAAGGCACTCAAATGACACCACCTGTCCCATTTCTTCGATAATACCTGTAAACATCGTTCCTCTCTTTACTGTTTTAGCGTAGGGATCTCATCCAAATCTATCGTAACAGAGGCCGTATAAAAAGAGATGCCATCACCCCGTCTTTTTGCTTCTTTCAACAAAAATTCAGGACTTTCCACCAAGCGTCCCTCGAACTTTTTTTCGCCATTGGTCACAACATGGATGGATTTTGAAAAATCGATTAAGCGTTGATTAAAAAAAAGCGTGAACTGCCGAACACGCTCGGTTGTGACTCTAATTTCATTGCCTTCAAGCTCAGCGCTCAGGCTTGCGTATGCGCCCGATTTGACCAGCTCCACCTCTTCATTACTCAGGATGGATTTTTGAACATCTGCGACCTTCCCTTTTATTTGATTGATCTCAGTCCAGTAATACGGGGCATGGTGATTTCTGTCGGCCACTGAAATCACGCGGGCCGGATCAGCAATACGGCCTTGCGCCTTAAACCAATTGACCAGGGCAGGGAGCTCTTCTCTTGGGAAAAAATGCCCCCCGGCCCTCGGATGCTCCTTGCCGTGTTCTCGATAGGTGAATAAAATGTCCTCCTTTTTGAGATATTCACTCACTTCTTGAGACAGGCGCACCGGCATCACTTGATCATGCGCCCCATGGATAATATAAATTCCAGTTAACGAAAAGTTTTTCAAAAAAGGAAATACTTCTTCTGGGATACCGCTTGCCATGGGAGAAATCGCCGCCAAGCGATCTGCGTGGAACATGCCGATCAGGTAAACACCAATCCCACCATTGGACATCCCCGTGAGAAAAACCTTGTCCGGATCGATATGATACTGCGACGAAATCGCATCTATCGTATCCATCACGAGCATCTCTCCTTCTTGCGACCACCAGGCTCCCATCCCAATTGTGGGGCAGACCAAGATCGCATCTTTCCCCAGACGCGTCTGCCAACGATCAATATAAGAATCACCTACAAAACCCGCCCCATGCAGGCACACAACTAAAGGATAAGCCACTTTCGGGTCATAATCTTTCGGAACATACAGTGCGTAACTCATCTTATAACCGGCAACCTGAATTGATTTATGCAGTGAACCCGTGCTCGGCTCTGGCGGATAAAGCCGCCCTTCTTTAAGAGAAGTCTCTATGCTTGAAACCGTCATCGCTTTATGACCCAGAATTTCTTTCAGTAAGGACTTGGATTGTCCGGTATCGGCAGATAAAAGGTATTGCTGCACCAGCAAATTCAACTCACTTTCGACAATAGCACTTTGTTTTGCGGGAAGGGAGTTGAATTCACCCGTATGGACAAAATCAACGGGGCCTAAACCCATTATAAAAAGGGTCATAAAGCATATATATTTTCCATACCTAATCATGATGTGCCCCCTTATATGATTTGATTCATCTTTTTCAATCATATCACGACTTTTGAATGCGTCCTTCTATACGAATATCTTCGCCCAACTGCCTTACTTTAACATCTTCAAGCCTTATGGCCGCATCCAAACCTGGAATCGCTTTTCCGGCCACAACCCCTTTCGCATCTTCTCCACACAAAAAGCGCGGCGCGATATAAAAGATCACCCGATCAACCAGTGCGGAACGAAGCGCGATCCCATTCACACCAGCGCCCCCTTCAATTAATAGATTTGAAATTCCCTTCTTCCCCAAGAAATCTAATATCACATCAAAAGGGATAATACCTTTCTTTTCAGAGAGAATGCTTACATCTACCCCAGCCGCTTTGAGAGATTTCATTTTTTTAGGCGCTGCCTTTATTGTCGTTAATAACCATGTGGGTATCTCTTTAGCAGTAACAACAATCTTGGCCTGAAGGGGGATTTTCAGATGAGGATCAATCACAATTCGCATGGGATTTCTCCCTTTGATGGACCGAAGCACCAACATTGGATCGTCCGCTAGAACCGTTCCGATGCCCACCAAGACGGCATCCGCATCGGCACGAAGCCGATCTACTTCTTTTCGCGCTTTTTCGCCGCTAATCCACTTCGACTCCCCCGATGCCGTCGCAATACGACCATCCAAAGTCATTGCCGCCTTTAATGTCACAAAGGGCTTCCCTGTTTTCATATATTTGATAAAAACCTCGTTGAGTTTTTCCGCTTCCAAGCGCAGCACACCATCAAAAGCCTTTATTCCGGCTTGTCGAAGTGTTTCAAAGCCTTTCCCATTCACCATAGCATTGGGATCTTGCATGGCCGAAACAAGTCTAATAATACCACTCTGGATAATCGCATCGGTACAAGGCGGGGTTCTTTTGTGGGTATGGCAACAGGGTTCTAGTGTTGTGTAAAGCGTCCCGCCTTTAGCCCATTCTCCCGCTGCTTTAAGTGCGATCACCTCTGCGTGAGCTTGACCCACGGCACGATGATAGCCCGCTCCAACAATTGCCCCGTCTCGAACAACAATCGCACCCACCATCGGGTTCGGGGATGTTTTCCCACGCCCTTTCCGTGCCAAACGAATGGCCCGTTTCATATAAAAAACATCTGATTTTTCAGTCATTGTCTCACTATATAAAGCCTCTGAAACTCTGTCAATCAGAGGCGATCCCTTTAATCTCATTAGAGTAGAGTCTGTTTAAAAAAAAGACTATACT
The DNA here is from genome assembly GCA_029261135.1 of Nitrospirota bacterium. Taxonomy (GTDB): domain Bacteria; phylum Nitrospirota; class Nitrospiria; order SBBL01; family JAADHI01; genus JAADHI01. The sequence continues at coordinate 35,599 of JAJDBX010000016.1, read as the reverse complement.
TAAATCGAGTCAAAATAAGCTTATTCTTTTCAACTAAGGATAGAGGTCTTCCTGATGGAAAGAAAAGAACAACAATTTTCTCTGTGGTATTTTATTGTCGCCCTACTTATTTTGATAACGGTCCAAAGCTTTTTTTTAAACTCACAAGTTCAAAACCTCTCGTACAGCGATTTTAAAACCCTCCTCAAAGGCCGTGCCATTATGGAGGTGACGATTGGGAAAGAGCACATCAGCGGTCATGTTTCAACTGACGGCTTAAAAAAGATACTCTCTAAAGAAAAATCTGACAAACTGCGCCAGGACGATACCGGAGAGCATCGCTTTACGACCATCCGGGTCGACGACCCCGCCCTGACTCAGGAATTAGATGATGCGGGGGTGCGCTACACCGGGCAAGTAGAGAGCAATTGGTTTACGGTTCTTCTCTCCTGGGTGATCCCCGCTGTGATCTTTTTTGGCATTTGGAGTCTTTTACTCCGCAAAATGGGTGCCGCCAGCGGCGTCATGGAAATCGGGAAAAACAAGGCGAAAGTGTATATCGAAAAAGAAACCGGGGTCACCTTTGAAGATGTTGAAGGGATCGATGAAGCCAGGGAAGAGCTGATGGAAGTGGTCTCTTTTTTGAAAAATCCGGAACGCTATCGCCGACTGGGGGGAAACATTCCCAAAGGCGTACTCTTGGTTGGCGCACCCGGAACAGGAAAAACCCTACTCGCCAAAGCCGTTGCGGGTGAAGCCGCCGTCCCCTTTTTTAGTATGAGCGGCTCTGATTTTGTCGAAATGTTTGTCGGTGTCGGCGCTGCACGTGTGCGGGATCTCTTTGCTCAGGCCGCGCAAAAGGCCCCTTGCATTATTTTCATCGATGAACTAGATGCGATGGGGAAAGCGCGCGGCATCAGCCCAATGGGAGGCAATGACGAACGGGAGCAAACCTTAAACCAACTCCTCGTACAAATGGATGGTTTTGATACGAATAAAGGGGTCATTATCATGGCCGCGACCAACCGTCCAGAAATTTTAGACCCCGCCTTACTTCGCCCCGGACGATTCGATCGGCATGTTGCCATCGACCGTCCCGACGTGAGAGGACGGGGAAAAATCCTCACAGTACACGCCAAACATGTGACCCTCTCAAAAAATGTCAAACTCTCTGAAATTGCCGCAAAAACACCGGGGTTTGTGGGGGCCGACCTCGCCAACTTAGTGAACGAAGCAGCTCTGTTGGCCGCACGAAGAAATAAAGATGCCGTCGAAATGATCGATTTTGATGACGCCATCGACCGCATCATCGCGGGCCTTGAAAAAAAGAATCGCGTCATTAATCCTCAAGAAAAAGAGACTGTCGCCTACCACGAGGCGGGACATACAATTGTCGCCATGTTACGGAAATATGCTGATCCGGTTTCAAAAGTCTCGATCATTCCGCGGGGTATCTCCGCACTCGGATACACGCAGCAGCTTCCGACGGAAGACCGATACCTGCTGAAAAAAGCAGAGCTCTTGGATCGGCTTGATGTCTTGCTCGGTGGGCGTGTCGCCGAAGAGATTATCTATGGCGATATTTCAACCGGCGCGCAGAATGATCTACAGCGCGCGACGGATCTCTCTCGTCACATGATCATGCAATATGGCATGAGCGAGCATCTCGGCCTGGTGACCTTTGAGGCCCCGCGCTCTGCAAACGGCTTCGCCATGATGGGCCCTCAATCTCAAAAAGAATACAGTGAAAAAACGGCCCAAACTATCGACGAAGAGATTCAAAAAATTCTCACAAAATCCCACGACCGCGTGAAAGAAACCCTTTCAAAACAACTGCCTCTACTCGAAGCCCTCAAAACGCGTCTACTCGAAAAAGAAGTGGTAGAACGGATAGAACTGGATAATTTAATCAAGGAATATGAAAAAAAACCGAAACAAGCGATTCAGAGGTGACAAGATCATAAACGATATCGAAAAATCCGGGGCTGTCCTAGACAACAACGGGAAATACTTCATAGTATATTGTATCAGTTGACTTCATTTATTTCTGCGGTTTGGGTTGTTGTAATATACAACTCACGCACCTTCAAAAACAAAAAAATGGCCTTTTAGCAAACTCTTCAATTGAATGGAGTTGTCTCCTCGCCTGACGACAAAAAGGCTCAAATCAATTGATATCATTTTCTTATCTGAAAGGAACTGACTTTGATTGACACAATTTTCCGAGACCTTCAGAAAATTGGCATAAAAGAACTTGGGAAAAATGTCCTAAATTAAGGGAACTTCATGTTGGAAAGCCCCCGAGACATGCGGGTAGATAACCCGCTTTTTTCAAGATAATCTATTAGGAAGTTTTTTGTCCTCTCCATTTCATTTGGGAACTGAAAATAAAGAAGCGCAGTGCTTAAGGCCAAGAGAAGCAGTAGTAGCAGCCCTCGGCTCACGAGTTTTTTCTTCTTGATCGGCTTCTCTATCACCTTAGGAGGCGAAATAACTTTTTTCACCTTTAACAATTCGGTCATCGTTTCGAGGACTTCATCAAAATTGAGGTAACGGTGTTCTCTCTCCCGGACAATCATTTTGAGCACCATGTTCTGGAGATCTTCCCCAAATTTATAAAACGCTTCATGAGGAACAACCTTGTTTTTCCGCCAGACGGGAAGTGTCCCAAGCAGCATTTCGTAAATAATCACTCCAATACCGTAAATATCGCCTTGTGTGGATCGTTCTTCTTTAGGGGGGCTGTACCAGTTGTTTTTTCCCTTTTCTTCTGGATAGTGCTCTTCAAGACCAAAATCAGCAATCTTTACCTCCCCGGATTCGTCAATTAAAATATTGCTGGGACGAATATTTCCGTGAATCACGCCCTGCTTTTTTGCATAATAAAGCCCTTCACAAATCCCTTTCACCGTCTTAAGCGCTTTTCGCCAAGGGTGTTTTTGAACCATGCGATCCTTCAAGCTTCCGCCGCTAATATATTCCATCACGATATTGTAAAATTCATTATCACCTGAAGATCCGAATACGCGAACAATATTTTTATGTCTGAGTGTGGTCAGTAATTTTTTATCAAAGAGCCAATCTCGAAAGAGTTTACATTTTTTAACAACCATGAGCTGACTGTCTGTTTTGTCCTGTAACAGATGAACCGAACCAAACTCACTCTCCCGGATCACGTCCAATAAAGAAAATCGTTGTTTCAGGGCAGGATTCCCTTGAAGCACCTTTTCTTTTTTATTCTGCGCAAGATGCCCCCCCCTGAGAAATTTGAGCAGTTGGTCTTTAACTTCATCCGCCGTTTTAAAGCGGTCGGAGGGTTCAGATGCCAGGCATTTGAGAATCGTATCTTCGATAAATTGAGGGATATTCGGGGTCACCTCTGATGGGCGCTTAAAATGACCCAAGGGTTTTGCGCCTGTGATCATTTCATACATAATGACACCCATCGAATAGATATCGCTTGCAGCAGTCACATCTTTTGATCCCAGCTTTTGCTCCGGAGACATATAAGAAATGGTACCGAGCACAGCGCCATCTTGGGTTAACTGGTCTTCCCCTGTATCTTGACCGTAAAATTGGGCAATCCCGAAATCGGTCAAAAGAGCATTTTCTTCTAAATCGATTAAGATATTTGCGGGTTTAATATCACGATGAATCACGCCGTTTTTATGTGCATAGGACAGCCCTTTACAAATTTGAATGATCAGATCAAACTTTTTTGTGAGTGGCATAACGGGACCCTTCATCCATTTTGAAAGGGTCATTCCTTCGACAAGATTCATCACAAAATAAGGCTCCCCCTCTTCGGTGAGACCTCGATCAATCACATGAATGATATTAGGGTGCTCCAGGCGGGCAATGATCAGCGATTCCCTATTAAATCGCTCAACAATCTCTTTATTTTTAGAAACCTTCTGGGAAAGGACTTTAATGGCAACGGGGCGATTCAGAGAAGCCTGTAATCCTTTATAGACGACCGCCATCCCCCCATGGCCGATCTCTCCTATAATTTCATAGTCCCCTACTTGTTTGACAGTGGTAACCATTTAAATCATCCCTCTCTTCAAAAAATCTTAAACAAAAGCGCACTTATCACTGGGATCCCTGGAGGGTTTCTTAAGCAAATAGGAGAACTGGGGAGAAACGACATATGTAGTCAATTGATCCATCAAACAACTCAGAAAAAAATCTTACAGAACGAGATGCCTTCGGCCCATAAATCTCAATCCGTTAGATATTTAAAATCGATCTATACAGGCAGGTTTTCACTCGCTGGATAAAATTACCCACTTATTTATTAACTATACCACCCTACTAAAAAAACAGGGAAGGACGAGATATCATGTTTACGTTTTTTCTCGGAAGGATAGATAATAGAATAGAAAAATCCGCATCAGGCAATGGGATCACGTTACGGCAAAAAATTAATTCATAAATGATATTGGGTCAAGATCTATCAATCTTTTTGTCTGATCAATCGTCCACCGATCTCCATTTACTTGACTAATGGTTCCCAAACCCAAAGCAAGAAAAGTCGTTTTTTGAACTGTTGTTAAGCTGTAAGTATCCCTTGGATTACCCCTGCGACTAAATCCGATATTTGACATGCCCTCATCCATAAAACCATTATTATCACATTTTCAGCCGAATACGCTGTCATATCGACAAAAATAGCACCTAAACTCGTTTTGGTTTCTACCTGTGACGACTTCGCTTGATAATTTAAAAAGTTGGGAATGGTAATAACCGCCAAGATTCCCACAATCGCAACCACAATCATCAACTCAATCAAGGTAAAACCGCTTTTATTGTTAATTTTTTTATAAGGCATCATACTTCACCCTCATGAATCCTACTTTTGTGTTTTGAATCAATAATTCAACCATCAAAATTTCGTAGTTACTATGCCTAAATCAAACAGAGAAGGCCAATAAGAGAAAATATAGGTTTTTCATTATGTTCCACAATTAAATAGAACGTAAAAAAACTGAATGTGCCATTTATTGGCCGCCATATTAATAATAAATGCCAAAAAATATTCGAGCATTATTGCTTGCTGTGAATGGACATTAGGGATGAGCGGCAGGAAAAAGGCGGGATATTTCGGGAGAAGACGGGTTTGGACGGGTCAAGTCTTTGAAAAATAATAGGGGCTGTCCCAATAAAAAATACTTTTTTCATCTATCCTCCTATACCCTTCTTCCCACCCAAACCAAGCCTCCGATGACCTGCAGCCCCTCCGCCTGCCCCTTGCTCAGGGTTTGTGTTTTATACGCCGAGTTTATCTGATAAGCGTTCTACGGAGAATACGTAGTCAAGTAAATATTTAATATTAACTTGACTGTTCATTATTTACTACATATATTAGGACAATGCAGATCGCAGAAGGCATTAAACAACAAATTATCGATGTGGCAGACATCCGGTTTCGTCGTTATGGTTTTGGCAAAACGACGATGGCAGAAATTGCAAAAGACTGTAAAATGTCGGCCGCAAATCTCTATCGTTACTTTGAAAACAAAGAAAAAATCGGTGTTGAGATTGCCCTAAAATGTTTGCATAACAAAGAAAATATGGGCAAAGAGGTGCTTCAGCGTGCAGGCTTAACCGCAAGCGCTCGCCTTGAAGCTTTTTTCTTTGAGGTCCTTCAATATACACACGACCTTTGTGAGAATGACCCTCATCTCTTTGAACTTGTCGCCTTTATTTCGAAAGAACATCCAAATGTGGTCAAACAACATCAGTCCTCTCTTCGGGCTTTTGTTGCTGAAATTCTGGCTGAAGGAAATCGAAACGGTGAATTTGATGTCACGGATATTGTCTCCGCTGCAGAGACCGTCCTGTTTGCAATGATTCATTTTTATTATCCCCCATTGGTGATGAGGAATGGTTATTCTTTAGAAGATTTAGTCCGGTCGGAAAAAACCGTTATTACATTATTGATTGAAGGCTTGTCCCCTTCATGATTTTTTTTGGATGGTTTATGAATATTATAGATTTTATTCAATAATAATTCTTCATCGCCGCACACATGACGGCAGAAAAAAGGAGACCTAAAATGGATGGGGCGCGTCTTGCGAAAACAGTTATCCGGTTTCGATGGTTGATTGTGATGGGAACAATCATCATTACCATGGCCGCAGGGAGCGGCGGACGCTTTCTCGGTTTTTCGACGGACTATCGTGTTTTTTTTGGGAAGAACAATCCACAACTTCAGGCCTTTGAACGACTTCAGGACACCTACACAAAAAATGACAATGTCCTCTTTGCTCTTGCGCCAAAAAACGGAAAGGTTTTTACACCTGAAACCTTGTCCGTTGTCGAAGCCTTGACCCAAGAAGCATGGCAAATTCCTTATTCCCTTCGAGTGGATTCGATCAGCAATTTCCAACATACCTGGGCGGATGGGGATGAACTCATTGTTGAAGACCTGGTGCAGAACGCTAGGAACCTTTCCGATGAAGATCTGAGTCGCATTAAGGCGGTCGCCCTCTCTGAACCCCTCCTGGTAAACCGAATCATTTCCCCCGAAAGCCACGTGACTGGCGTGAATGTGATCGTCAACCTTCCAGGAAAAACAATTGATGAGGTTCCTGAAGTCGTCAGTGTTGTCCGTGAAATGGCAAACGATATCGAAGCAAGCCACCCTGAGATCAGCGTCCATTTAAGCGGTATGGTAATGATGAACAATTCCTTTTCGGAAGCGAGCATGAACGACATGGCAGAGCTTGTTCCCATTATGTACCTGATGCTCATTGTTACAATGGGGCTGATGCTTCGTTCGATCTCCGCTACGATCGCAGCGTTATTGGTCATCGGGCTTTCAACCATTACAGCAATGGGTCTCTCAGGCTGGGCCGGCATCCTTTTTACGCCTCCTTCTGCGAGTGCACCCACAATTATTCTGACCCTTGCTGTCGCAGATAGTATCCATATTCTGGTGACCATGCTCCAAGAGATGCGCCGCGGAAAAACAAAACATGAGGCCATTATCGAGTCAATGCGAATCAATTTACTGCCTATTTTCCTCACCTCGATCACAACCGCCATCGGTTTTTTAAGCATGAATTCAAGCGACGCGCCGCCTTTTCACGACCTAGGGAACATGGTCGCGACAGGCGTTATCGCAGCTTTCTTTTACTCTATTTTGTTTTTGCCCGCGTTGATTTCCATTTTACCCGTATGGGTCAAAAAGCAGGAAGAGCAACAGGGCATTTTTATGGATCGCTTGGGAGATTTTGTCGTCAACAAAAGAAAACCCCTTTTTTGGATCATGCTCACCCTCACCCTGGTCTTTATTGCATCACTGCCCTTGAACCGGCTCAATGATCAGTTTGTGAATTATTTTGACGACCGCTACGCCTTTCGGACGGACACCGATTTTATTGTGGATAATTTAACCGGGATTTACCTCATTGAATATTCACTCGATACCCAGGAAGAGTGGGGTGTGAGTGATCCAAATTATTTGCGGACTCTCGAAGCCTTTTCCCTTTGGTACAAGAAACAATCCAGAGTCCTACACGTCAGTTCACTGACGGATACGATGAAGCGACTCAATAAAAATATGCATGAAGATGATCCGACCTATTACCGCATCCCTGAAGATCGCGAACTTTCCGCGCAATATCTTCAGTTGTATGAGATGTCACTGCCTTTCGGGCTCGATTTAAATAATCAAATCAATATTAAAAAATCTGCCACCCGTTTCAGTGTGACATTAGAAAATGTCTCAACTACAGAACTGTTAGCACTCGAAGAGAAGGCACAGCAATGGCTGAAAGCCAATGTCCCTGCTTCAATGCAGGTTCCCGGTGCAAGCCCAACCATGATGTTCTCTCATATTTCCAAACGAAATATTAACAGCATGCTGGTTGGCACATCAATCGCCTTGATCTTAATCTCTGGCATTCTTATTATCTCATTTAAAAGTATCAAAATCGGATTATTGAGTCTCGTTCCAAACCTTGTCCCCGCCGGGATGGCCTTTGGACTTTGGGGCTTGATGGTGGGTGAAATTGGTGTGGGGACATCCATTGTCGCAGGGATGAGCTTGGGGATTGTTGTGGATGACACCGTCCATTTTTTAAGCAAATATATTCGTGCGCAAAGAGAGCGCCAGTTGAATAGCCATGATGCCGTTCGTTATGCCTTTCACAATGTGGGCACTGCGCTTTGGGTCACCTCTTTTATACTGGTTTCCGGATTTTCGGTACTGATTTTTTCCGGTTTTACACTGAACAGCCAAATGGGGCTTTTAACTGCAATCACCATCGCCTTTGCATTGGCGGCCGATTTTTTGTTTCTTCCCCCGCTGCTCATGCTTCTTGATAGACGGAAAAGCAAAACTGCAATGGCCTCTGAAAGCGGCACAAATCCTTAAAGTGCGATATAGGCGAAAAGCAGTTCCTGGTCATTCAAGAATGGATAAGGAGAATAAAATGAAACATCTGATTTTCTTTCTACTGCCCCTCTTTTTCTTTCACCCCACACTTTTCGCACAGACCTTAGAGGAAAAGGGATTGGAGATCGCCAAAGAGACCAATCGTCGAGATGATGGTTTTAGCGATTTTATGGCAACCCTCACAATGACCTTAAAAAACAAACATGGAGAAGCGAGTGTTCGTGTGATTCGCAACAAAACCCTCGAAGTCCCCGGAGATGGGGACAAGGTACTTATCATTTTTGATAACCCTAAAGTCGTAAAAGGAACCGCTTTTTTAAGCTTTACCCACAAAACAAAAAAGGACGACCAATGGCTCTTTCTGCCTGCGCTCAAGCGTGTCAAGCGCATTAGCTCCTCTAATCAATCCGGTTCTTTTATGGGAAGTGAGTTCGCCTACGAAGATATCAGCTCTCAGGAGGTCGAAAAATATAGCTACCTTTGGCTGAAAGATGAGACCTATAACGGAAAGCAATGCTTTGTTGTCGAACTCGACCCCGCTGATCCCAAGTCGGGCTACACCCGCCAAATCGTCTGGTATGACCAAGAAGAATATATTCCATTAAAGGTCGATTATTATGATCGAAAAAACGTCCTGCTCAAAACACTCACCTTTGAAGATTATCAACAATATCTCGGAAAACATTGGCGACCAAACCTTATGGAAATGATCAACCACCAAACCGGTAAAAGCAGTATTCTGGAGTGGAAAGACTATCAATTCAAAACAGGACTCCATGATAAAGATTTCACAAAAAACAGCTTGAAACGGGCGAGATGAGGCTCTTTTTCACATCCATTCTCACCTTCATACTTATCAGCGCCATTATAATCAACAATTCTGCCTTGGCAAATGAATGGTCAGGTTATCTCGCGACAGAGGGTCGATACTTCTTTAATGCACCTTTACACCCTGACCAAGGGGAACAAAGTCGCTCGTTTTCAGGACAGCCGGAATTTTATCAGGAGTGGCCAACGAAAAGTATCACCATCGCCCCCTTTTTCCGAATAGACAGCGCCGATAGCGAACGCAGTCATTTCGATTTAAGGGAACTCTTTTTTCTTTGGTTTCCCGGAAACTTTGAACTGGGCATTGGCATTCGTAAAATATTTTGGGGCGTAACCGAATCACAACACCTGGTGGATATCATTAATCAGACCGACCTCATCGAACTACCGGATGGCGAAGAAAAGCTGGGTCAGCCCATGATTAATTTTTCTCTTTTGAAGGATTGGGGCGCACTCGATTTTTTTCTACTTCCTTATTTTAGAGAACGCACCTTCCCCGGCCCAAAAGGACGGCTCCGGGGACCTTTGGTTGTCAATACAGACCAGGCCCAATTTGAAAGCAGCGCTGAAAACACCCACCTTGACCTTGCCATTCGTTATAGCCAAACATTTGGAAATTGGGACATCGGCCTTTCTCATTTTCAAGGAACAGGAAGGGAGCCGACCCTACAGCAGGGAACAGATTCCAGTGGAAATTCGGTTCTCATTCCCTTTTATGAGCAAATTGGCCAAACGGGGCTCGATATTCAACGTATCATCGACGTGTGGCTTTTAAAGTTGGAGCTCATTCATCGCTTTGGTCAAGGCCCATCCTTTCAAGCCTGGACGGGAGGCTTTGAATATACCTTCACTGGAATTTTTGGCAGCATGGCCGATTTAGGGGTGATTGGAGAATGGCTGTACGATACGCGCGATGAGAAAGCCACCACTCCGTTTGAAGATGATACCATGCTCGGTCTTCGATTGGCCCTCAATGATATGGAAAGCACTGAATTCCTGTTGGGGCTTATTCAAGATCTCGATCACGCGTCCAAAATGATCAATATCGAAGGCAGCCGCCGTTTTGGAGATCGCTGGAAACTCGCACTTGAAGGCTCAATTTTTACGGAGCTCCACCCTAGCGAATTGATTTACAGTCAGCGGGACGATGATTTTCTCCAACTCACCCTCGCTTATTATTTCTAGACCGAGCCCTTCCACCCGAGCGCATTTTGAGAGATATGGTAGGCTTGAATAAAGCGTATTACGACCGTTCTTTCAAAAAAGTGAGCACAGTAAACAATGGGGGAAGTCATCGTTATTCTTATTTTTGGACTAGGACTTCCCGTATTATCTTTTATTTCCGGTTTGTACTACATTAGAAGAAACGCGAAACACCTCAAAAAAAGAGAAGCCTATACAGAAGAAAAATCTTCCACATAGTCAATTCCCTTCTCAGATCGCATTGGTTTTAAAGGAAGTCCGATCTGTGACAAGCCACCTTGTCTATTCCGTCCGAACTTTCAGAGATTGAACCCATCGTACACATCGGATAAATCACCCGAAAGCTTTGGCACGAGTGGTTGCATGGGGCGTTTTTCAAGACAGTTCAAGACATGTCGCGCGGCTTTGTCTATCGTCACCATTAAAGGTTTCTTTTCAGATTTGGCCATTTTGGTATCGACAAAGCCGAAACGGACATGACTCACGGCAATGCCCTCGTTTTGCAGTTTTAAAGCCATTGAAAGCAAGAAGTGACTAAACCCCGCCTTTGACGCAGAATAGGACGGGGCGTCTGTATTATAAAAATCATCCACAATACTGGATATCCCAATGAAGTGGCCTTTTTTTCGCTCGAACCAATTCGGAAGCAGCACTTCCATTGTTTTGACCATCGCCAATAAATTGACTTCGAGAACACCGGATTCATTGGATAAATCAGGTAAGGCCGACTCAGAGCCGATGCCTGCACAGTAGATTGCTGCATCGAACTGACCAAATTCCAGAAGAAGACCGCTCAGGAGATCTTTATAGCGATGCGAGGTAATATCAAGGGTCTCGTGCTGAGAACCCTTAGGCCCAAGAGGACTCGGGCTTTTAGAAATACCGGACGTGATCTCCGCGATCAACAAGCGCCCGACTTACGGCTGCGCCAATCCCGTCTGAATTCCCCACGATGGGAATAGGTTTTCCCATAGCACAAAACCCTTTCGTTTTATTTACGCACAACCCCGTAAAGTGAATCTGCATTTAAAAAGAGCTTGCCTTGCTTCGATAACTTTGAGATCTCTGCAAAATGCGCTGTTTTAAATGTTTGAAGGCTTTCATCATCTAGCTGCATGAGTAAGCCGCGACAACCCGCAGAATTTAAAAGAGACCACCAATCCTCCAGCGTGATTTCATCCCTAATTGCACGAGATTGAATTTCAACATCTTTAATCATACCACTCTCTTCACAGAATCCTTCGATTTCTTCTGAAGTCTGAAGTCTTGCAGTTAAAGGTTCAGGAATTTCAATCCCATAGTGCTTTATCCTCTTTATAAATAAATCTATATATGGAGTAAAGGCCTCCCTTGAAAAACTCGAAAAAATAAAGCAGCCTCCAAATTTCAAACTCCCAAATATTTTTTTAAATGTCGTGACCCTCTGTGGGAAGAAAAAGAGCCCATAACCACAGGTGATCACATCAAAATTCTCGGGTTTATAGTCGAAATCTTCGGCATCTTTTTTAATAAAACGAATATTATTTAATTTTTGTATGTCAGCTTTTTTTTTCGCCTGACCCAACATCCCAGGAGAGAGATCAATCGCCTCGATTTGCAACTGAGAGTATTTCTCTGCCGCGATTAGGGCGATGTTTCCAGTGCCGCAGGACACATCCAGCATACGTTCCGGTTGATCAACACAGATCAGTTCGGTCAAGTATCGGGCAGAAATCGAGAAAAAGCGATTGGCATCGTATCTTGGCGCCACATCATCAAAAAGGCTTGTGATGTCTTTTTTCTTCTGCATTTCTGAAAGCAGAGGCAAATACCCTTCTCGGTAGCTGGGGTACTTCAGTTGATAACCGAGGGATTTCAAGCGATCATTTCTGCAGCGTTTGTTTTGCAATTTATTCTCTGCTCTGGGCTTCTCAATAACTTCAGAGACCTTCATCTGACGTGCGATCCACGAAATGATCTTAAACATCGGGACAGGCACATCATCACTGACCAGATAACATTGTTCTAAAGGTTTTCCTGCCAATCGTGCCTCAAATAAAAAGGCCAATACCTCCGCACAATCCTCTTGATGGATGCGATTCGTATAATACGGTGGATCCCTCTGGATCGGCACCCTCTCTTGGGTCAAGCTCAGCAATCGCCGCCGATCAGGACCATAAATGCCAGAAAATCGGACAATAATGTTATCCGAACGGTTTTCTCGCACCCAATTTTCGGCTTGATGGAGCAATTGGCCTGTCACGTCTTTGGGGCTCACGGGCGTCAACTCATCCACCCACTCTCCTTGCATTTCGCCATAAACACGGGTTGATGAGATAAAAATCCAATGCGGAGGCCGTTCTTCCTGAGAAAAATGCGAAAATAGATGAGACAAGCCAAGATGATACACCGCACGATAACAGGCCTCATCGCGCCGATCTGGGGCAATCATAAAAAAAACCTGATCAAAATCCGTGTCGAGGGATTTCAGGTCTTCTGAGGAGCTAATATCCGCAACAAAGGGTTTGATTTGAGGATGAACAATATCTCGTGGCTTTCGTCGTAAACCCACCACTGTGTGCCCTTTTTCAAGTAAACGCAGGCCGAGTCGCGTACCAATATCTCCCCATCCCACAATCAGGATTTTTGCCATTTTCCCTTTCCTTCAGTCTTCTGTTTCCCGCATCTTACACTCTGTGAGAAAAAGTCAAAAGGTCAATTTCATTTATCTTTCTATTTGATCATCCGACTTTTGCTCGCTAATATAACGGGGATTTAATCTCTGAAGGTTTGTAGGAAATGGCATGGGAAAACTGAATGCGATTTTGAAGGCAGGGGAAAAACCCGTCATGGGCATCTATTTGCATGTGATAGCTTTGGTTTTTTTGGCTTTTTCCGCATATTATTTCGCAAATTTGTTGGGTTATGGCGATACCCCATTAGATAAAATCACTCCTGTATCTAAGATAGCCGGCATTGTCTATGCCCAACTTTTCGCTGTTTCTGCCCTAGGTTTATGGAAACGCCGACCTTGGGGAGTGGCTTGTTTTTTTATCGCCCTTATTTCACAACTCGTTTTATATGGGGGATTTCCAGAAGTTTTAACCCAGGTTAAAGAAGGCGAACCGGTATTTCAAGGCATTATCAACATTCATATTTCATTATTGGCCATCTTCTTTATCATTCGCATCAAGGGACAGTAGGATCAAACCCTTCAGAACGCACGATTCGGGAAGCCATAGAGGAAAACCCTTGAGAATCATGTTGACGAAAAAGAAAGTGCGGGAGATGAATCAAAATGAAAGTTTCGTTCAATTCGACATCGCTGGGAAAAAATCTATACCTTTAAGGCAAATGGCTTGAGCAACATTTCTGAAGCCTCATCTACCGGAACGGGCGGGGAGAAATAATAGCCCTGAATGATATAACAACCCATCTCATTCAAAATCACCAATTGCTCATCTGTCTCAACCCCTTCAATAATAAGCCCCATACCGAAGTTTTTTGCAATATCTGAAATCAGGCTCACCATGGTTTCCCTTTCAGAACCCAAACCAAGTTCTTTCGTAAAAGATCGATCGACTTTTAAGGTATCAAAGGGAAGATTTTGGAGGTTACTTAATGAGGAGTAGCCCGTGCCAAAATCATCCATATACAGTCGGATACCGCGAGCCTTCAGCTCGGCTAACATCGCGTTTGCCGCTTTCGGGTTTTCGATGACCAGCGACTCTGTTATCTCCAAGCGCAAATTTTCCGAAGGAAGCTGCGTTTCTTCTAAAATTTTGTCCACCTGTTGTACCAAATCTGCTTGTAAAAACTGCTTGCTCGAAACATTGACACTCACGTAGAGCGAAGGCTTGTCAGCGCTCAGATCAAGCCATGATTTTAGCTGATAGCAGGCTGTTTTAAGCACATAGTATCCGATTTCATTAATCAGGCCGGTCTGTTCTGCAACAGGAATAAAAGAAAATGGGGGGACAAGTCCTTTTTCCGGGTGTTGCCAACGGACTAAGGCTTCAAAACCCAGAACAGACCGAGAGCTTGATTCCACAATCGGTTGGTAATACACAATGAATTGTTCTTCTTCAATTGCACGGCGAAGATCCATCTCCATCCTGAGTTGCAACATGACTTTCTCATGCATCTTCTCATCAAAAATCACTGTTTTTGAAGTGCCACTTTCTTTGGCACGATACATGGCAATATCTGCATCCCGCAGCAAGTCTTCCGGGGCCATGTGTTTCTCTCCCGAAAAAACAACCCCGACGCTACTGGAAATCACAACATCGTGATCAGCAATGCGAACCGGCTGTTTCATGAGTAAGTGAATCCGATCTGTGACACGGCGCACGTCCGCCTCACCTTTAATTTCATCTAAAAGAATGATGAACTCATCTCCACCCATGCGTGCAATCGAATCGCTGGCACGTAAGACAGTTTTCAGTCGTTCCGCCACCAATACCAGTAAATCATCTCCAAGAGAATGTCCGAAACTATCATTTACTTTTTTAAATCGGTCAAGATCCAAATAAAGCACCGCAAACAAATAATCTTTATGGCGCTTGGAACGGGCGATGGTTTGATCCAGCTTGTCCATAAATAAAACCTTGTTCGGCAATTGGGTCAAACCATCATAATAGGCATGCTGCTCTAGTTTTTCTTCGGCCATTTTACGGGAGTTAATCTCTTCCTTTAATTGCTCGTTATCCGATAATCGCTTTTCGCTGAGTTCATCCAAACGAGTCCTATTATCTGAAAAAATCATTAACGCTTCTGCCATTGCTCCGATTTCACCTTGACCCAATCCCTTCGGAATTTCAGGTTTTTTTTCTCCATCTGCAATAAGGGTCATTGATTGAATCAAGGCCTGAATATCGCGAGAAAGTAAGTTAGACAAAGCCATGCCAATGAGGATCACACAAATAATTGTCGCAAAAAAGACCATATTGAATAGATTTTTTTGCCGGTTCGAAGCAACCACTTCATCGAGAATTTCCTCATTCATATCTGCCCGCATTGCTTCGGCTAATAATAAAAACTGATCATTGGCCTTCGTAAAACTGGCATCCGCAGCCTGTATATACTGGTGTGCCAACAGAACATCTACAGTCGCCATTTCAATCGCTTTTGTGATGCTCTCTCGATACGACACAAGCACAGCCAATAAGTCTTGCTGGATAAGCACCTGTTCAGTATCCATGAAATCAAGCGCAGCGGTCTCTGTCAATCTCTCGAGAATCCGATATGTGGTATTCAAGAGCGGTTTTCCGAATTCGGAGGCCTCTTCTTCATCCACGTCATTCATTCCCGCTCGGCTCAAAAATTCATGGATTTCGCCGTGGTTTAAGGAATAGTCTGTTTGAATCATGCCCAGAAGTCCAACAGTCTTCAGATCATCTTCCATAATGTGGCGCAAGATCTCTCTGTGGTCGTTGACAACATTATAGATAATCGCACCACCCGGAATGCCCAAGAGCATCACCCCGATCAAAGGTGCGATGAGAAATTTCTGACGAAGACTTAAGCGATTAATCCACTTCATGTTGCTAATCCTCTATCTCATACTGTTCAATTTTGCTTGAGCATTAAGTCCCACTGATCACCAGGAATGGATCCGATATAATCCAAACCCTGATTCTCCCTTGGGAGAAAGATGTATGCCGACCCTTCCGGTTTCGGCCAAAGATTCGCTGCTTCTTTCAGATTGGCTGTATGAGAAACGATAATCGTGTTGGACAGTGGGGGTGGCGGTGTCAGAAGTACCGTTTCGAGCAGACGCCCTTCTTTCTTATCCGTTTTTATGGCAAAGCGGAGATCATTCAGCGACTGAGCCTGGCCAAATACAATTCCCCCTGTGTCTTTAATTCGACAACATGGACTGGAGAGGACTTCGACTACCGGGATTTTGTATTGCTTGAATACAACCCCGATGATTGCGGCCTGTTCCCGGCCTTCCTGTGATAAATTGCGCTCTGCGCTATAAGTCTTCCAAATCATGCCGATCCATATCCCCTTGCTCCAATTGGAAACTATCATCGCCCATTTTGGCAATGAATCTGATGCACCCAAAACATCGCAATAAGAAACATAAAACAAGCCGCACACATTGAAAATACTTTTCTACGCATTTTTTAAACCTTCATAAGAACCATCTAACTAAACCACTCTATCAAGCATACCAGAAAATTTAGGGAATCCCTGAAGTTCACTCCTTAGTAGATAAGAAAGATTGTCCTTCTAGAATCTCCGGCTAGAATCTCCGAAAAATTGACAAAGATAGTTATCGATATAGACTTTGAACCATGTCTCAAGGGCAGGGATTATTTTTAATAAAAACGAGACTCTTAGCCCAATCACTTCACGAACAAATAAAAGGAACTATTCAATGAAGGGCGACAGAGCAATAAAGCTTAGAACCTATATTGCCGTGATGGCCCTGCTTTTCTTATGGGGTCTCAATGGCAATGTACGCGCGGAATCAGGGGGGACTTGGATCAACTCGTCACCTACCAACGAACACCCAGCGGGAATATGTTGATCCTGCCAGCTTCTTTCGATTTCATGGCTACATCACCCTTACATATACAGAAGCGGAAGACAAATTTGATCAACAAATATTACTCAGCGGCGTCAGTCCAGAATCCGGTGAAAATGAAGGGGGTTTCAAAAATGATTCTGCATTGTTTGTCGGCGGAGAGCCTTTTAAAGGAGTCAGCAGCGTGATTGAGCTGCACTTTGTGGGCAATACCATGGTATCCGGTCATTACAGAAGCCAAAATCGTTTGGGATTTGACTGATGATCTGGATGACGAAACACAGGACTCCATACTGAAACTCGTCGCGGGACGTTTTTGGTGGCCCTTCGGCCTACACAATAATGAATGCTTTAGTGCCGTCAATCAATTCAATGTCGTCTCTCCAGTCTCCGTGCAAGTCGTCCCGACACATTACAATGAAGTCGGCTTGATGACTGAAGGAGAAGTTCATTTTGCCTCGGCCTTGGGACTTAACTACCTCTTTTCAATCGGCAATGGGGCCCCCAGTTTTGAAATGTCGGACATCATTGGAGGGGCTGGAAATGAGTCCGATTTAGATGGACAGGACGTGTCGGGTTAATTAGTGACAAAGTCACCTTTATTGAAGTCGGTCTGAGCGCTTCAATGGGAAAACTTCGTTCAAAAGGACTGACCGGTTTGGTTTCGACTGATCCACGGTTTTATGCCGCTGATTTTTCGGCCCATGGCTTAGATATGATCATGTGCCAGGGGGATTTAAGGGCAAGCACTTATTACGATGTCTCTCAAGAAGATCGCACCGGGGTCTCGATCAACAGCATCGACCCTGAAGGATTGACATTTGAACCCGCTTACAACCTTGAAATGGTCTTAAAAAAAAATCAAGCAGGTGATGTTCGTTGGACCTTACAGTTACGCAAATGAAGACCAACTCACCGGCACCGACTGGGGTTGGAAACAGTGGACTAGGACTAAACCTCCTGCATACGAAATCTCTACAAACGCGAATCGCTTACCTTAATTAACGAGGAGACACCCGCGAGTCGAAAAATAGAGGATAAGGTATTCAGTATGAGTTTGACTGCGGAATTTTAAACGAAGGAAGACATTGCAACGATTGCGGGAGAAACAAATTATGCGCTTCTATCGCTTCGGTTTATGGGCTTTGCTCCTTGGTTTTTTACTGATTACAGTTCCCATGTTTCAAGGAAAAGCCGAAGCCTCTCAAGACAAAGAGGCCAAACTCTTGCTTCAGGCATTGTCTTTTGACAAAAACATTGAAAAGCGTTCAGCAAAAGAGATCAAGATCGTTGTGCTTTATTCCGGAGAGAAGAACGAGAAGGTCATCGAAATGGTTGAGGGCTCTGAAAATGCCGTCCAGGACGGCATCAAGGGATTAAATGTCACGGTACTTGCATTTCCCTTTTACTCCGTCAGGGATTTATTAAAAACTGTGAAAAATCAAAACATCTCTGGCCTCTATCTTGATGATTCCATAACCCGCGCCTTGCCTTCTATTCGACAGGTTACACCGGCACTTAAAATTCCTTCCATGGCGGGTAACAAGAAAACAGTTGAAAACGGGACTGCTTTCGCAGGTTTATAAACGCGGGGAAAAACTAAAGCTCGTTGTAAACATCCAGGCAATGCACGTTGAAGGAGTCAAACGGGACAAGATACTTCTGGCCATTGCAACCATCGTCAAATAATGCCCTAAAACCCGATCTCATGATTCACCCACAGTCCGGATAAAAGGTCGATTTTTTTCCTTAGAAACCCAGGGTTTGGGTTTTCCCAGGTAATACCCTTGGGCAAGATCAATATCCATGATCTTGACGACTTCGAGTTCTTTCTTTTTTTCAACCCCTTCTATAATAATCCCTTTTTTACTGTAGTTTCGAAGGGCTCTGACCAAATCCCTGGCAAACATCCGAAATTGTTCAGATGCAACCGCCTGCACGAGGATTGAGCGGTCTAGCTTAATATAATCAGGCATCAACTCAGCGATAAAGGCCAGTGAAACAAAACCGGCTCCGAAATCATCAATCGCAAACTGATAACCCCGTTCACGCCATTTCTTCACAATTTTCAGATGATTATCAACATCATATAGGACGTCCGATTCTGAGAGCTCTAAGGTCACTTCAACCCCAGGGGGTGGGGAAACAACCTCCATATGGCTGAGCAGATTAAAATCGACATTAATAAAGACTCGGGTCAGACCCATTTTCTTCACACACTTCATTTGGGATGTAAAACAAAGTGATTTAAGGGCATTGATCTTTCCAATGGCTTCATATTTCTTGAACAGCTCAATGATACTGTTCTGCCCTTTCGGATCACGGCTTAATGCCTCATATCCCAGCACTTCATTTGATTTAAGATCAATGACAGGTTGAAAAACCACTTTGATGGTTTTTTCATCCAGCCGATATTCTTCTTCCCCTATATGGAAATGCTTCCCGCTCTTCTTCGCAATATGTAGAGCACGTTCTGCCATACGCATTAATTCATTGGGATTTGAGCCGTGCTCGGGATACATGGATACGCCAATGCTAATATCAAAATCAAACCGAGTCGATTGCTTAATATTTTGGATGCCGTTCCGAATACGAGAGGCCGTGTTCAAAGCCTCATTCCGGCTGACATTGCTTAAGATCGCAACAATCTCATCTGCGCCCCATCTAAAAACAAGGTCTGTTCCCCGCGTTGAATACCCAATACTTTTGGCAACCTTTTTGAGGAGATCATCCCCGGTTAAATGTCCGTGAACTGCGTTAATCGCCTTAAAATTATCGAGATCACACAATAGAATTGCCATATCGTCCTCGTATCGATCCGAGCAATAAATCTCTTCTTCAATCCGGGAATTAAAATACTCTCGGTTATACACGCCGGTGAGTGGATCCCGTATGGCCTGTTCTGCCAAAGCCGCTTGCGCATTTCTGCGCTTTGAGGCTTCGACAGTCAAAGAGACCAAGTCCGCAATAGAAGCAGAAAATTCGATTTCTTCCGGCGTCCATTCCCTCATCGACCCCGTATGTTCATGGGAGACAAGCCCGACAATGTCGCCGTGAAGCCATATCGGGACATCCAATATAGACGTGATTCCCTGAGTTTTTAAGTAACCCTCACCAAATTCTCGTGTGCCGGGATCGGCATACGCATCGTTTGCAACAATGGCCCCTCGCTCTTCCAGTCCCTTAAAATAGGCGGGGTAGTTCTTGATTTGCATCCTAATGCCCTTCTCGTGTCGCCCTTCAGATAGATGAAACATATCCTCGCATAACAATGCCGAACAGGATTCATCAACCAACCACACACTGACGTGTTCTACTTTTTGCGTTTTTGCATCGGTTTCTGTGATCATTTTTATTGTCGTGCCCAAATCCGATAGATTTGATTTCGCCAAATCTAAGAGGACTTTCTGCTGACGAAATAGTATTTCAGAACGATCTTTAAGTGCCTCTTCAGCCACCTTACGTGCGGTGACATCACGAAAAATCGCGAGGCCGCCGATGATTTTATCCGATGCCGTTCGAAGGGGCGCGTAGTAACCCTCGAAATATCCTTTTTCTCCGGTATCGGGTTTAATATAAGACTTCGCTTTAACAACAATAGCCCCGCCTCTCAGGGCTTCATATAAAGCCTCTTCTTCTCCTGCTTCTTTAAAAACAGGTAAAACATCTGAAATCCGTCGTCCCAAGACATCCTTGTCCGAGACACCTGTCATCTGCTCCATGCCAGGGTTCCAAATCGTGTATCTGCTTTCCCGGTCAAAAGCGATAATACCATCAACACAGGTATTCACAACCGCACTCATATCTGCCCTTGAACGAAGGAGTTCTTTCGTGCTTAAGGCTAAAGCCTCTTCCAGCTTTAAACGGTCTTCGTCAAATTGGGAATAGGCCTGGCTGGTCGCTTCAAGAAATGTTTCCCATTTCTTGGGGGGCGGTTTTTCCCCGCCTAAATAACGTCGAAGATGACGTTTTAATAAGATATGTATTGATTTCAAACAAAGGCTCCAATCATGCGATTTCGTAACAATCCCGCAGGCTAAGCCTACCATAGTTTGGGTTTTCGGCAATAAAGTCAGATGGAATTTCAGCTTTCAAATGATCAGATTGCCGAGACAATCGGCATTCAGAAACCGAACATCGTGTCATATTATAATTGGGACAAAATTGGGATTTTTTTGCCATGAAAAAATCATGACTTATTCAGGGCTTGCCTAGGGGGATAAGGCGCAGCGAAACCCTAAATCGGCATAGGCTTCATCGGGGACGAGGGAGGAGCGATAGGCCGCACGATAAAAAAGAGGCAAGGAATAATGCCCAACACCGCCCCATCCGCCTCCTCTGAATACCTTTTGTTTTTCGCCATAAAGATCATTTTTATAATCGCCTTCAGGATAAGACTGATACCAATCGGCCGTCCATTCCCAAACGTTTCCAGACAAATCATGGACGCCATAAGGACTTACCCCTTCCTTAAATGACCCGACTGGGGCGATATCGCCGATGCCAGAATCACCCGCATTCAGCTTTTTTTTGTCGTAATCATTTCCCCAGGGAAACTCCTGTCCATCTGAACCACGGGCTGCCTTTTCCCACTCGGCTTCAGTGGGGAGGTGTTTGCCCATCCACTCGCAATAACGCGCGGCTTCATACCAGTTGATATCGGTTACAGGGTAGTTTCCACGACCTGGGGGAATGCCTCTCCCAAAAAAATATACCGGTGGACGAGAACGGGTATCATCAATAAAAATCTTGTATTCGGCATTGGTCACTTCATATTGATCGATGTAGAAAAAAGGAAGGTAATGCTTATGCTGAGGATGCTCATCAAGATACCAAGGTTTCAGCGTTCCCAATTCGTTGCCTTGCTGATTTTCATCTACCTTGTCGCTGCCGCGAATAAACTTTCCTGCCGGGACAGCAACCATACCCGGTGGGGGAGGTTGTATTGGCACCTTCAAAAAACAACTGGCAAGAGAAAATCCAAAAATAAAGATCAAAAGTAATAAAGAAGACAATGGCTTTGACATCACGGCGACATCATAATCGCTGAAAGGAGATCGGGTCAAGCATCTGTTATTTGCTCAAGTGTAAAAAAGGGAGGGCCTATTTTTTCCTGCACTCGGCCTTGAATGCGAGAAAAGCAAGCACATCCAGCCGGGCATCTTGAAGTTCGGGGTGTTGTTTGATGTAATCTGTGAGTGTTTTTTCAAATTGCATCGGCCCCATGCGCTCAATGCAACTCGACAGCCACGGCACAATGGCTTGCTCATCCGCCATTGGCCGGACAATCGACATTCCCTGCACGAAACCATTCACATAAAATGTCCGAACAGGAGATTCCATTTTAAGGTAGTTCCGTCCGGAAAACCCATCAGACTCCGCAGCAATCGCTTCAATCATCCCTAAGCCTAGATAGAGAGGGGATATAATCAAAATAAAAAGGATGAACTGTTTCATGATAAGGCCTTTCCTCACAATAATTTTTCTTAAAAGAAATTAAAAAAAGCTCTGATTAAGTCTGTTTGGACTTTTCAGGGCTTCCTTGACGGATTTTTTTTTAAAAAATGGATAGTCAATCTGCATCGCAGATCTTACCTGATCCATAGTTTCCCGAGCCACTGACCTTGCCTCTTGTGTTCCAGCAATTAAAATTTCATCAATCCTCTGATCATCCCCCATATATTCGACACGTCGTTCCCGAATGGGCCCTAAAAAAAGATTGAGCGCCACAATCAATTTCTTTTTTACCTCGACATCACCCACCTTTCCCTGTCGATAACGCTCCTTTAAGTCGGCGACTTCATCTTTGTCGGGATTGAATGCGTCGTGATAGGTAAAAACAGGATTCCCCTCGACATGACCTGGATCGCTCGCACGAAGCCGAGTGGGATCCGTGTACATACTCATGACTTTTTTCTGGACGGTTTTTTCATCATCTGAAAGATAAATGGCATTTCCGATGCTTTTACTCATCTTTCCCTGACCATCTGTTCCGGGAAGACGGGAAACATCCCCCACTAGCCCTTCCGGTTCGATGAGCACTTTTTTATAGAGGCTGTTGAATCGACGGACAATCTCGTTCGTTTGTTCGATCATCGGAAGCTGATCTTTCCCTACCGGAACGAGGTCGGCTTTAAAAGCGGTGATATCTGCCGCTTGGTGCACAGGATAAACTAAAAAACCTGTGGGTAAATTGCCTTCAAAGCCTTTCTGTTTCATTTCGTCTTTTACCGTGGGATTCCTCTGAAGCCGTGCGACAGTGACAAGGTTGAGATAAAATACAGCCAGCTCTGCGATTTCTGGGATCATTGACTGCACAAAAATAGTACATTTTTCTGGAGAAATGCCGACACTGAGGTAGTCTCTCGTCACTTCTCGGATGTTCTTCAACAAAATTTCAGGGTGTTCAAAATGATCAGTGAGGGCCTGCGCATCTGCGATCAGTATAAAGGTTTCATAGTCGTCTTGTAGCTTCACCCTATTTTGCAGAGATCCCACATAGTGTCCCAGATGAAGACGACCTGTGGGCCGATCCCCTGTCAGGATTCTTTTCTTTCCACGCCCCATGAGTCTCCTTATCAATCATCACCGTAAAAAACGGACTCATTATGGGGACTGCTCATGAGCGTGTCAAGAAGATCTTCTCTAATACTTTGAAATGAAATGCGATATCTTCGATGACATCATTTCATACTTTTCTTTTGAAAGTAGGATAGACAATTCTTACTTTAATATATATAATATTGACAAATATCAAATATCTGTTATATTAATAACAAAGTACATAGATACCCGACGCCAACGATAAAGGCACCTTTTTTGAAAGAAAAGGGTCGCAAAGTTCTTGATCTAAGTCCAAAGTGGATAAGGTCAAAGCACTGCCGAAGCGGCTTACTGAATGCAAGACCCATGCTGCGGTAGTATGGGTCTTTTTTTTTGGAGGGTTGGCGGGAGGAACAAAAACAATCGTAAATATGAGGAGGAAATCATATGGAAGTTATTATTGTATTAGGATTGTTAGGCTCTTTTTTTACCCTGCTGATCGACACCATGGCTGAAACCGCAGTGACAGGACCATAAATCATTTTTTAATTAATACACTCACCCTAGAAAGGGGCCGTGCGTGATACGCACGGCCCCTTTCTTATTTTTTATCTACCCCACCCTTCTCATAAAAACCGCAACGGGGATATGAAATAGCATCCGATCAACTGGCCTCTGACATCGAAATTTATCCCTTTCAATCTTAGCGAACTTCTACCGCTTGACAATCAATTCTTCACTCCCTACGATTAAAGGAAAGGGGTAACCTAGGGATATTTTTTGACAAAAATCACGATGGCCAAAAATATAAAAAAAAGAAAAGCAAATTCCCTTTCAGTAGATGTCTTAATCAAACAACTCCGTTCCTATTCGAAAGAGGTGGATGTTTCGCTCTTAACGAGAGCCTTTCAATTTGCGGATCAAGCCCACCTGGGGCAGCGCCGTATATCAGGTGAGCCTTATCTTCAACATCCCCTTGAAGTCGCAAAAATTTTAACAGAGCTGAAGCTTGATCCGCATTCAGTTGCCGCCGGGCTTTTGCATGACGTTGTTGAAGATACCGATTACACCCCTAAAGATATTGCGATCGAATTTGGAGAAACCATTGCCGCATTGGTCGAAGGGGTCACAAAAATCGGGAAAATTGTTTTTAAAAGCGCTCAAGAAAAGCAGGCTGAAAATTTCAGAAAGATGATCATCTCGATGTCGACCGATATCCGGGTTTTGCTCATTAAGCTGGCTGACCGGCTTCATAACATGCGTACCCTTGAGGCGCTTCGCCAAGAAAAAAGGGAACGTATTGCCATGGAAACATTGGAAATCTATGCCCCTTTAGCAAACCGCTTGGGCATTGGATGGATTAAAAATGAACTCGAAGATCTCTGTCTCCGCTCCATGAAACCCGATACTTATCAAAACTTGGTCAAAAATGTGAAGGCAGGGAGCGGAGAACGAAAGAGATATATCAAGACTGTTGTGAAGCTTGTTCAAAAAACATTGAAGGAAAACAATTTCCAATGCGAAATCCATGGTCGCTCAAAACACCTTTTCGGAATTTATCGAAAAATGGAACGACAGGGGATTCCCTTTGAAGAAGTCTATGATCTCACGGCCGTGCGGATCTTAACCGATACAAACATGAGCTGCTATGCCCTCTTGGGTTTGATCCATTCCCTTTGGCGACCTGTGCCCGGACGTTTTAAAGACTACATCGCTATTCCGAAATCAAATATGTATCAATCACTACACACGACCGTATTTGGCCCGGAAGCGAAACATATCGAATTCCAGATCCGCACCCATGAGATGCATAAGATTGCAGAAGAAGGCATTGCTTCTCACTGGGTCTACAAGGAAGGCGGACAGATCCACGCTAAAGATGAGCGTGTTTTTGCTTGGCTGAGGCAGCTTTTGGAATGGCAGCGTGACTTACCCGATACACGTCAGTTTATGACTTCCGTCAAAAATGACCTTTTTGCGAATGTGGTGTTTGTCTTTACGCCAAAAGGAGATTTAAAAGAGTTGATCAAGGGATCTACACCAATCGATTTCGCCTATGCGGTGCATACGGAAGTGGGCGATCACTGCGTTGGAGCGAAGGTCAATGGGATGATCGCTCCCCTACGCCAGCCGCTCAAAAGCGGAGATACGGTCGAAGTCACGACTTCTAGCAATCATAAACCGAGTAAAGATTGGCTCAAGTTTGTCAAAACATCAAAGGCAAAACAAAAGATCAAATACTACATCGGTTTGGAAGAACGGACACAAAGTTTGGAATTTGGGCGGAAGTTGTTGGAGCGCGAATGCCGAAAAGAAAAGTTAAGCCCCTCTGAAATAATGAAATCGAAAGAACTCTTAACTTCGGTGAAAGATCAAGGGATTTCCACCATTGGCGATCTACTGGTCGCCATCGGCTATGGCAAGGTCTCTGCACATCAAGTCATTCGCTCTCTTTTGCCTAAGCAACAAATGAAAGAAGGCATTACTGAAAAAATTATCCGAAAAACAGGAATTTGGACAAGTGGCGTCAAGGTCAAGGGCCTCGACGACATCATGATTCACCTCTCAAAATGTTGCAACCCCGTCCCCGGAGAGGAGATTATCGGCTTTATCACGCGCGGTCGCGGCTTATCGGTTCATACCATTGACTGCCCTAATATCGACGAGCTTGACTACGATAAAGAACGCCTTATCCCGGTCGAATGGGACAAAAAACAAAAAGAAACCCATTCAATTCATATTTCCGTCCTTACACTCGATCGGCCAGGACTCCTCGCCGCTGTCACATCAGCCATCTCTAATGTGGGCGCCAATATCAGCCATGCAGATATTAAAACAACAGAGGATCAAAAAGGAAATTTTCTTCTCGTCGTGGATATCAAAAATATCAAACACCTCGAAAAAATATTAAAAAAAGTTGAAAGTCTCGACGGTGTTCTTCAAGCACGTCGGATTAGAAAAGGATAACAATTTCATTGTTCAATTGAGAGAAACCATAAGTGGATTTAACTGAAACCTTTCTCCGAAAACAACGTGTCTACCAAGGGCGTTATCTGCGAGCTGAGGTGCACACGGTTCGTCTTCCGGATGGAAAAGAAACCACTAGAGAAATCGTCACGCCACCGAATGCCGTGGGGATCCTGCCAATTGATGAAAACGAACAGGTTCATCTTGTGCGGCAATATCGTTCCGCAATACAGCAACTTACTTTAGAAATCCCAGCTGGGGTAATCGATGAAGGGGAAAAACCACTGGAAACGGCACGGCGTGAATGCAGCGAAGAGATTGGATTTTTACCTGAGAAGCTAGACTTTCTGTTTATGTATTACCACTCCGTCGGGTTTTCGACTGGGAAAATAGAAGTTTATTTAGGACGAGAATTAAGCGCGCTTCCGGCGCAAAATCTCGACGACGGAGAATTTATAGAGGTGATCACTCTCCCCTTTGAAGAAGCTTATCAGATGGCGTTGACCGGAAAAATCATTGACAGCAAAACATTGCTGGCCTTCCTTTGGTACAAACAACATTTCTGCATCTGAACCTATTCTATTGTTGGAATGCGGGCTATTTTAAGAACGATCCGCTCGAAAGTATTTCGCTTCGCTGTGATGGAAAACCACGGCTGAGACGGATGCCTCGGGTTCCATCATATGTCCCTCTGTCAATTGAACGCCCATGTTTTCTGTCACATTCAAAAGGCGGAACAACTTTTCTTGATCTGCAAGATCAGGACAAGCCGGGTAGCCAAAACTAACCCGAATCCCCTGATATTTATTTTTGAGTACATCCCGCACGGTCATCTCTTTCGGATCAGGCATGCCCCAATCCGCTCTGATTTCACGGTGCAGCCACTCGGCAAAACCTTCTGCCCCTTCAATCGCAAGCGCTTGGAGCAGATGAGACTTTAGGTATTCCCCTTCGTCTTTCCATTTTTCCGAAAGCAAACGCACACCCCGACCAAGCGTCACCACAAAAAAGGCAATCGAATCGAATGTTCCAGATTTATGCGGTCGGCAATAATCTGAGAGACAAAGATGCTCTCCGCTTTTCTGTCTAGGGAAGTGAAAGGTTTCTAAGATCTGATCCTGATGGTTTGGATCATAAATGAGCAAGTCATCTCCTCGAGACTGACAGGGAAAATACCGATAGATCCCTTGCGCAGATAAAAGGTCCTCGGAAAGACATTCCTTTTTCATGGTCTCCACCGACCCAAAAAGGTTCTGCGCTTTTGGATCCCCTTTGGACAACAGTGTTTGAAAATTGCCTTTTAATCCGAGATGATTGCCGTAAAGCATCGCTGGATTGATGTAGTCGAAAATTTCCTTCAGTGAACCCGATTCAATCACATGAAGATCAAAATCAGGTGCTTTGGGTATCGGTAAATCTCGCCGGATATTCGAAACCCTATCGATAGCGGGTGCTGTTTTCGTCTGTTTTTCTATTTCGACACTCTTTGCTTCTTTTATTCTATCATCGACCTCACGTTGTATTTTTTTAAGTAATGCAGGGCGCTCATCGTCATTGGAGAGTTGATTCGCCAGCGAGAGACCATCCATCGCATCTTTGGCATAAATGACAGGGCCTGAATATTCTGCGGCTATCTTCAAATTGGTAAATCTCCGGGTCAGTGCAGCCCCCCCGACCAGTATGGGGAGCTCAACCCCAGATTGCTTCAAGTCTTTGGCTGTAATGACCATTTGATGGGCCGATTTTACAAGCAAACCGGAAAGCCCGATCATATCGGGTTGGTGTAAGCGCACGGCTTCTAGCAAAGTTGCCGGTGGCACCTTGATTCCCAGGTTCACGATTTCAAAACCATTGTTCGATAAAATAATTTCAACCAGGTTTTTCCCGATATCATGCACATCGCCCTTAACTGTCGCCAAAATGACTTTGCCGCGACTGCTTGAATCGCCTTTTTCCATCAAGGGCTCAAGATGACGAACGGCTGCTTTCATCGCCTCTGCGGACTGAAGCACTTCCGCCACAATCAATTCATTTTGATTAAAGAGCCGCCCGACCTCTGACATCCCCGCCATTAATGGGCCGTTAATAATCTCGAGAGGTTTCATCTCTTTTAATTTCAGATTGAGGTCATCGACCAGGCCATCTTTGGAACCCTCAATAATATACAGACCCAATCTTTCATCGAGCGGCAGTTTGGGTCTGTCTTTTGCGACCGTTTCTTTTTTGCCTTTAAAATGAGCTGCAAAAGCAGAAACGGGATCTTCTCCCTTCCAAAAAAGAAGGTCTTCAGAGAGTTCCCGTTCAAGCTGTGGAATGGAAGGATAGCGCTGCAGTTTTTCAGAATTGACAATGGCATAATCTAAACCTGCTTGAACGCAGTAGTAAAGAAAAACAGCGTTCAATACCTCCCGGCCTGCGGGGGGCAAACCAAATGAAACATTGCTAATACCGAGCACGGTCTTCACTTCTGGAAAGGCTGCTTTAATCAAAGTGATGCCTTCTATCGTTTCTTTAGCCGAGCCGATGTAGTTTTCGTCTCCAGTGCCGACCGGAAAAACGAGGGGATCAAAGATAATATCCCTTGAAGAAATACCATATTTTTCTGTCAAGAGCTGATGCGAGCGTGTTGCGATCTCAAGTTTTCGTCCACGGGTCACACCCATCCCCTGGTCGGGGTCTTCATCGATGCAACCCACCACCACGGCCCCGCCATATTTTTTTAGCAGGGGGACAATTTCCTCAAAACGGCTTTCGCCTTCTTCTAAATTGATGGAGTTGATGATGCTTTTTCCCTGACAATGTTTGAGGGCGACTTCAGTCACTTCGGCGTCTGTCGAGTCGATCATAATGGGGGCTTTGACTTTTTTGTTCAGCTCTTGAATAAAGACTTCAAAATCAGCGACTTCATCCTGATCTGGATTGGCCATGCAGACATCAATAACCTGCGCGCCGGTTTTAACCTGGGCACGACCGATTTCTGCCCCTTCCTCGATCTTCCCATCAACAATAAGTCTTTTGAACTTTCGGCTACCAATGACATTGGTCCGTTCTCCAACAATAATGGGACGGTTTTCATCTTCGATTTGAAGGAAGTCGATGCCCGAAGCTGTTGTTCTTTTGATCGGATCCGCGACACGGGGGGAGGTTCCGACGACCATCT
Source organism: Nitrospirota bacterium (assembly GCA_029261135.1). Classification (GTDB taxonomy): domain Bacteria; phylum Nitrospirota; class Nitrospiria; order SBBL01; family JAADHI01; genus JAADHI01. The sequence continues at coordinate 6,001 of JAJDBX010000016.1, read as the reverse complement.
TTGCAATTTCTGAAATATGAGACGGGGTTGTGCCGCAGCAGCCGCCAATAATATTAATCCATCCTTCGTCGACAAAACGAGACAACTTCTCAGCAAGGGAAGTCGGCGTTTCCTCATATTTCCCTTCCTCATTTGGCAGTCCTGCGTTGGGATACACACTGACCAAGCAAGCAGCCATGCTTGCGAGCGAGCGGATATGATCTGTCATAAATTCAGGGCCTGTGGCGCAATTTAAGCCAATGGAGAGCAAGGGAAAATGTTCCAGTGCCGTATAAAGTGCTTCCACCCCTTGACCGGCCAGCATTGTTCCTGTGGGTTCAATGGTTGCAGATATCATGACGGGAATCGTCGTACCGAGTGATTTTTGAGTCTTGAGGATACCGATCATGCCGGCCTTTAAATTCAGGGTATCCTGTGCTGTTTCAAGCAAAAGCAGATCAACCCCCCCTGAAATCAAACCTTCTGCTTGCGCCGAAAAATCCTCGCTCAAGGCCTCAAAGGTGACGCCGCCAGTCACCGTAATGGCTTTTGTCGTTGGCCCCATTGACCCGGCAACAAAGCGAGGTCGATCCGGTGTCGAAAACTTCTTCGCCGCGGCCTTCGCAATTTCTGCCCCTTTCCGGTTGATCTCTAACACTTTGCTTTCAAGGGCATATTCCGCCAAAACAATGCCGGTGCCCCCGAAGGTGTTTGTTTCAACAATATCTGCGCCCGCCTCATAATAAATTTCGTGGATGGATTGAATGACATCAGGACGGGTGATGTTTAGATTTTCATTACAACCTTCAAAGGCCTCGCCGCCGAAATCATCATCAGTTAAATTCCTGGACTGAATCATCGTCCCCATCGCGCCGTCCATGACCAAAATTCGTTTGCGCAATATTGATTGAATCTCTTCCATCGTCCCTCACATGCCTCCCGTTAAAGTTCGCATATTGTAGCAGAGGCCATGTCCCTCTGCACCTATCCTTTTATATTTGTTATGATTTCATGTCTTGACTTTCGCCGGTCTGGACTATAAAATTCTGCCACATTCCCCAGTAGCTCAGTGGCAGAGCAGACGGCTGTTAACCGTCTTGTCGCTGGTTCGAATCCGGCCTGGGGAGCCAATTAAAAAAAGGCCGTTCCCTATTAGGGAACGGCCTTTTCCTTTATCAGGGTGCGCGCGGTTTGACATGTTTTCACCATTCAAGCTACAATTCCTCACTTGAAAAAGAGGGTTGCTTGTCGTGATAAGCTTTCATACACGCCTTTATCTACTTCTACTCATATTCACCCTAGGCAGTGTTGGCTGCCAAAGTTTTGGAAGTCAAATTCATCAAGGGGCGACACAGAAGGATGTTGAGAGCACATTAGGAAAACCGAAACAAATTCACAGAAGTTGGGCCTTACTGAATGAGAATAGAGAAATTTGGATTTACCACGATAAGGGATCTCTCATGAGAAACCACCTTTATCCAGACACCTTTGTGATTGTCTTCAGTCACGGAAAGGTTGTCGCAACAAATCCACCGGATCCCTACGCCCCCCTCAAATAAACCCATAGGCTTATAGAAGACTTCCTTTTTAAAAAATTATTGGCGGCGTACCCAAGTGGTTAAGGGAGCAGTCTGCAAAACTGTCATTCAGCGGTTCAACTCCGCTCGCCGCCTCCAATTTTTCTTAAGTCTTTTCAGGTAGTTCAGTTTACGGACCTTCCTATATCATGGAGGCTGATTTTTCCCTGTTCACTGTGCAACGTTTCTTCCAGTAAGCGTGATTTTTGAACCATCTGAAAACATCCAACCTTTCAAATGCGATTCGTTGTTTTTTTGGCCGTAATACTCAAGAAAAATCAGGGTTTGTTACGTATAGTCGCTGGAAACACAGAATGAAATAGGATTCGGCCTTTTAGTCAATACCAAGAGGTTTTCCCAATTTCTATAATCAATTCTTTTTTGACAGTTTTTGTGCCGGTTGACACCATATAACGCATAGCGTTATAGTTTGCCCTATGATCACGGGGTTCAAAAACAAGGAAACAGAAAAAGTTTGGCAAGGAATCTTCTCTCGACATTTTCCAAACGATATTCAGCCCAAGGCCCGCAGAAAGCTCCGCATGTTGAATAACTCGAGATCGTTGGAAGATTTGAGGGTACCACCAGCAAATTGGCTTGAACCTCTTAAAGGAAGCAGAAAAGGCCAGCATAGCATCCGGATCAACGATCAGTGGCGCATATGTTTCATCTGGTCGGAAGGCAATGCCGAAGCTGTCGAAATTGTAGATTACCATTAGGAGGCTATCATGAAGAAACAAAAGAGACTTCCCAATGTTCATCCGGGTGAAGTGTTGTTAGAGGAGTTTTTGAAACCAATGGAACTTAGTCAGAATGCCTTGGCGCGTGCGACCGATGTCCCACCACGTCGAATCAACGAGATTGTTCTGGGAAAGCGCGCAATTACAGCTGATACTGCCATACGTCTTGCCCGGGCATTTGGTACCTCAGAGCAATTCTGGATGGGTTTACAGACTGATTACGATTTAGAAGAGGCGAGAATAAAAGCATCTGATGCTATACTGAAAGTCCGCCCAGTCGCGGCCTGAAACTGAAATTGACCTCAGTCGATAATATGTCAGTCGACCCTAAGACTTGTTTACTTTTACATAAGGTTTGACAAGCGGGAAAAAGCCTTCCTTCCAGTATAAGCTTTACATCGCAACCGTCTTCAGATACCAAAGGTTTCATCTGCTATCTGTTAGCATTGGCTGTAACCGCCATCCTACCAAGTAATTCCTGTAGTTAATTCTCAGCAATCAAGACCCATTGGCAATTTCACCAAATATTATATAAAATTAGCCACTTCTATGGATTAAGGAGGAATTTTGTTTAGAAAACCTATCCCTTTCCTAATGCCCTTCCTACTTTTGCTATTTGTATCCTGTGTCTCTATACAAACATCACCGGATACCCTTTATTTCGAGGCCTCTTGGTCAGCCAATGAAGCGCAACGTGTTGAAAAAGATAGCTATTTAGCGGCATATGAATACTACAAATCTGCAGGAGAAAAAATCGAGCAGTACATTGCCAATAATCCCTCCTCGGAAAGAACCCTTGGACTGAAGGCAGAAACACTACGAATCGGCCCCCATATCTACAAGGATCTAAGAGAAAAAGTTATCCCTCTGGCAAAAAGAAAGGCCAGAGCCGAGAGCAATCCCATCGAAACAGCCCTCCTTTATTGGCGAAACTACGCCTGACCCGGCATTTAGAAATTCTGTCCTTCGGAATGTTGTTACCCATTATTCGAAGTCAGGTCAGTATGAAAAAGCAATCGAAATCATTGAAGAAAAAACAAAGCGTCTTGAGAAGGTTCAGATGCTCTTTTTAGTCGCTGAACGCCATTACGAACTAAAACAGTCAAAACAAGTGGATAAAATTATGGAATTGGCCTCTCAGGCCGCTGTCGAATCAAATAAAAATCCACGATGGGACGGACTTCGGGTTGCAAAAGTTGCACAGCAATATCTTAAGTTTGGTGATAAAAACCAAGCGAATACGCTTCTCCAGAAAGCCTTGGAAATGACCAGGTCAATGGAAGGAGATCAGTTAAGCTACGCTCGTAAAGATACACTAAGGCAAATTGCGATTGGTTTTGGAATGTTAGGAAAAAAAAACAAAGCCAAGGCGCTTTTTGATGAGGCTCAGAAATACGATCAGAATCCTAATTGGCATTATATTTCGGAAGACTACCTCGAAGCCGGACTATTCGAAAATGCATTGGAAGCTGCGAAGAAAGAAAGGTCTGCAGAAAACAAATCGACTGCTTTTTCAAAAATTGCTGTGGCGATGGCTAAGAAGGGCATGAGAGAGCGGTCACTGAAAATTTTTTCGGCGGCTCTTCAGTCCATAGGTCAAAAAAGAACCGACAAAATGACGCAAAACACTGTCTCGGAATTATTGGCTTCGGATCAATTAGATAATGACCTTCTGAGTCGGATAGACCAACTGATCCATGGGATTGAAGATGCTGGAATGAGGCACCGGTTTCTTACCGAACTTGCAGTTGCATATCATGGCGTTGGTCTGACGGAAAAAGCCTTGCCTTTATTGGCAGAAGCATTAACGCTTGCCGACCGGCAGAAATTATATGACCAATGGACAATTATCTCCTATGCAAAAATTGGGAAAGTTGAACAAGCCCTTTCTTTGGCCCGAGCCCAGAAATCAAAGGACTCAATTTCCGAACCTTTAGGAGAAATAGCAGCTTACCTTACGGATCAATGGTCTCCTGAATCTGTTGATGCGCTGATAGAAGAAGCACTTCAAGTCGAAGGACCTGCAATAGAACCGTTCGAAGAGTCTAGTCACATAAACAACCTATTCAATGGAGTGATTCGCAAATACCTTCAACTAGGAAACAAAAAAAGAGCGGCTGAGGTTCTTGACCGTATGGTAGATCATTTGTCGAAACGAAATATTGCCCTTGACCGGTCTCTACTCCGAACAATTGGAAGCTTTTACCTTCAAGCAGGTCACCGCGCAAAAGCAACTCAATATTTGAAGCAAGCCTTGGAAAAGAACAAGCTGCCTTTTGATGACGAGAGAACAGTACAGCGTTCTTACAATCGCGCCGACATTTCAGCGGGCATTGCCGATAAATTTGCGAAAATGGGTGAATACGAAACCGCAATTTCTATTCTCAATGAGATCGACCCCCAGTTTCTTTACGAAAAATCTTCGGGTCGCCTTCGCGTCGCAGAAACCCTGATCGATGCCGGAGAAGCTGAAAAAGCGACAGCGCTTCTTTCCGAGGTCTTCCAGGTTGTGATGAATGCATCACAGGCGCCTAAGGTATGGTTTCTGAGCCGTTTGGGGACACAACTATTTAGAGTTGGGAAGATCGAAGAAACAAAAGCAGTCCTGTCGAAGATGGAAAACAGTGACGTAAAAGCAAAGCTATTGATCAAGGTTTCCGAGTATTATTTCGACCATGATCAGAAGCAGCAGGCCGTCTTATTTTTGAAAAAAATTAATACAAAATCCGCTTATGGAGAATTTGGTGGCCGCGCCCCATTACTAGAGATTGCTAGGTTATGGGAAAAATATGGAGACCAGAAACAAGCGCAGCATTTCCGTGATCAAGAAGAAAAAAGAAGTCATAAAAGTTCAGATACTTCAACGCTAAGTGATCGCGAAGACCAGGTTTGGATTGCCGTTTTTTATGCAAAAGCTGGATTTTATGACGAGGCATTTGAAATCGCGCAATCAAGGACAGAGAATTTCCTAAAAGGAGTTAATTGGATTTTCGGCGGAGGCATGTGGCAGGTAATCTATTACTTGATTGAAGGAGAAGAATTTGAAAAGGCATCGACCCTTCTTTCAAATGCTGTACAACTGATTCCTAAAGCGGATTCTAAAGCGACATTTAAAGCCCCGCTCTTGCAACGGATAGCGGCGAGCTACATTCAGATGGGGAAGAAGGAAAAAGCACTCAAGTTGCTGGACCAAGCTTTTTCAGAAGCTGAAAAAATGCCGAGAGGGGCCACTTATCGCACAATTGGGGATAGCTATCTGGAGGTGGGAAAACGAGAGAAGGCGTTCAGGGCCTATTTCAAAGCAGTTCATTTATTAAGAACGCCAAGTGTGAACTGGGTAACGGCGATTGACTTAGGAAGCATTTCATTGTCTTTAATGAGAACGAATACAGAGGTTGATGCCCAAACGATAAAACTTCTACATAACATCATTTTCGCGACAGGAATCTGAATGCCAGATCAATCTATTTTCTATATCCCTTACCGTTGTTAATTTTCTCGGCCTGAAATTTTGAACCTTTGTAGGCGCATTCGATAGTTTTCGAAGTTTAAAATTTCATTAAATTTAAGTCAACTACTATCGATTAGCTGTAATCAGCTCACTTGAGTGGAGAAATATGTTCGCTTTGTGAGCATTGAAAAGATGACTCTGATCAGTTTATGAGCCGTTGCCAGGATGGCCTCTTTGAAAGACAATCCGTCGCC
>JAJDBX010000015.1 GCA_029261135.1 Nitrospirota bacterium | reverse complement strand
AAGTCGGCAGGAGGGATGGTTTGAGGTCATCGTTGGGAAGAGCACCGCTGTGGAGGGGAGATCATCGAAGAGCTTCGGATACGTGAGTCGTTACGACACCAAGCCCAAGCGGCGGTTATTTGAGATGCTCAAATCCCAGGGGATGCAAATGAACCAAGCGGTTACGTTTATGTCGGACGGGGGTGACTCGGTTCGCAGCCTGCAGATGTACATGAACCCGCAGGCCGAGCACATCTTGGATTGGTTTCACATCACGATGAGACTGACCGTTATGGGGCAGATGGCCAAAAGTGCAACGCTAGAGGACCAACCGGATCTCAGCAACGAGCTAAAAAGAGATCTCAAGCGCCTGAAGTGGAATTTGTGGCACGGAAATGTTTACAAGGCCTTGCGGATTGTGAAGGGCCTGGACATGACGCTTGATATGGAAGAGCCAAGTCCGAAAGTGCGTAAGTTGCAGAAAGCCCTTCGCGAATTTGACAGCTATATCACTGCGAACAGGCCATTCATTCCCAACTACGGGGATCGCTACCGGCACGGAGAGGTTATTTCTTCTGCCTTTGTGGAGTCGGCGGTAAACCAAATTGTCAGCAAACGTTTTGTTAAGAAACAGCAGATGCGCTGGAGCGAGCGGGGAGCCCATTCATTGTTGCAAGTCCGAACCAAGGTGTTGGACGGAGACTGGCGCACGCATCTTGAGGGATGGTATCCAGGCATGAAGAAGGCGGCGTAGCCCCCGGTTTTTTCCGGTCTCTCAGCGCGGCTACCTGGGAATACAAGTGCCGAAACGAAGATATTGGTGTCGAGTACGATTCTCACTTTTTGAGGTAGTGAGCCAGGTCTTTTTCGGTGAGGATCCCTTTTTCTTTTGCTTTTTTACTCCAGTAACCTTGAATTTGATTGAGCTCGCCTTTGAGCCGTTCAATTCGAGCCATTCGAAGGGCATCTTGAACCACGGCACTCAAGGTTTTTCCTTCAGCACGTGCAAGCTCCTCGGTTTCTTTTGCAAGATCAGGGGGGAGTGAAATCGTTTTTCTGACTGCTGTTCCCATATATTATCCTTTGTCGAGTAATAGTATGAATAAATCATACCACTCCAACGCGCTTTTCTCAAACTAAATGGGCAAAAATCTTTTTTCATACTTCAAAATACCTTGTCATCTCTCCAAAAATGAGTGCATCTTCTAGTTCTGTATCAATGGAATGCTCAACAGCCTCCTGTTCTATTAAATAGTCATGTTCTTCTTCTGAACAGACATGACCCAGTGCGCCAAGCCGAGGATTGCTCTCTAAAAAGACTTTAATTTCATAGGAATCAAAGGATTCCTTAATTAATTTTGCAAACCTATCCAATATGTCGTCGACGGTCAATACTCTCTCTTTTTGCTTTTCATATTCTTCATCGAGATTCATATCTTCTATGTCATCATTCGAACTCTTGCGAATCGGATGGTAATCGGGCTTTTCCCTTTGATCTTCTATTTTCCGGATCATCCTTTTCGCCAATTGCTTATCTTGGGCAATGTTATAAAATTTTTCACCCAGTAGATAACCCAGGGCTTTTTCAATTCCGAATTGTTCGTTGATACTTAAAGCCGCCTCAGTCCAGTCTTCCAGTTGAGTCTCTTTTGTAAAATATTTATTTCCCATTGTATTCTCTTGCCTCTGTATGAGGAGTGAGCCTGCTCCGTCTTATCGATCCACTTGGTGGAAGGTCTTCAATAGTCAACAAGCACCTTTAACTCCTTGCCCGCTTTAAAGAATGGAACCTTCTTGGATGGAACCAGAACATGCTCGCCAGTTTTTGGGTTACGCCCCTCGCGCATTTCGCGATGTCTCACTCGAAAACTGCCAAAACCTCGAATCTCAATCCCCTCTCCATTTGCGAGAGCCTCTTTGATACTCTGAAAGATCGTATTGACAACGATCTCTACCTGGCTGTCCACCAAGTCTGTATATTGGGCTGAGATGCTCTCGATTAATTCTGCCTTCGTCATGCCTTCCTCTCTGTGTTCCAATCGATGATCTTTAAGGATGGTAAAGAAAACAAGTTAAGCATCCCATTTGATGATAAAAAATTAGAGATCCTGCTCCCTTTCATCTTCCAGCCCTAAGGCCTTCCAGATCCACCCGAAATCATAGGGCTCCTTTTCAGGGGTGGCGGCATGAGCCTCCATGTTTTCCATTTCTTTTAAAAGGTCGATGACCTTTGGGCGATACGTCTTGAGAGTGACGGCATGACGCGGGGTTCGATTTGAAAGCGCTGGAATTTTTTCATCCAGCCACTTCTCGTAGTGTTTGTCGAGGAAGTCTTTGACTAATTGAGCTTCTACCTCAGGCGGGAGAGATGAAGGGGCGGGTTTGCCTTTTTTAGGCTCAGACTTCAGGGCCTGTTTTATATCCTGATATTCGGTGATTCGATATCGAATGGCGTCTCCTAGAATGCGCTCCAGCAATTCCCGTCCTTGCTCGCCCCGTTCTTTTGAATTCGTTTCGAGGATGATTCTATTTTTACTAAACAGAAGGTTCCCCATGATACGGCGGCTTTCCGAAGCATCTTCGCCCCAGATATACTGATCATTTTCATCTAATTCGAATTCACTGCTGGCATCAAGTGCGACGGTAATTTGCCCCTTGCCCTTCTGATCAAAGATAACCCGCGTGAAGACAAATTCATCCCCCTCGGATGTTAATACCTCCGGCCGTTCTGGGAAAGCCACAAGATCGATCCACCAACGATTGAAGAAGACTGCAACACGTTTAAAGAATTCCGTGTCGTCCCTATTTTCTGCAGGGCTTTTGTAGTATTCTTCATAGGTTTTTTTCAATCCCTCTAAGAGAAAAGGTTTGGTCCGGGCCGGGTAGTTATAAAGACCTCCTTCGATTTCGAAATTATAATTCCCTGTATCGATCAGCCGAGTGACCACCAGATCCCATTGGACAACGGAATGTGTCGCAGTGCGTTCACTAACTTCGTATTGTTTCCCATCCCAGAGATCTTCGAGGAGAAAACCTTTATTTTTTTCAACACGATGGACTTCATAGAGCCGTAAAGAAGTTTGGCGGGCTGCTTTTAAGTATGTAGATTCTCCTGTATTGAGACGTTTTCCTTGCCTTTCGAGGAAAAAATCCGTAATGGTTCTGCCATCTTCAACATTCATATCGTAGAGAAGCCAGGTGTGAAAATTAATCGCAGTCTGCCCCAAATCCTGAAGCGTTTCCATTTCTTCTTCTGTGCGTTGACTGCCAAAGAAAATCGTCACCCCGATCTCACAATCTTTCTCAAATTCTGGGCGTGAAGAAAAAGAGAGCAGTTTATCGATCGCGGAGGCCCGATCTTTTTGCGTGTATCGTCTTGAAAGATAATGGACCTTCGATTGGGGCTCTAAGGCCTTTCCAAGACAGCACTTTTTATATTTCTTTTCACTGCCACAGGGGCAAGGATCATTTCGACCGGTTTTGCTCAAGAAAAAGTTCCTTTGTGAGGAAGGATCGCCGCTTGTGAAAGGCGTTTCACTTTGAGGGTCATCATCAGTAACGCCGTTCCACTCCCCTACTCACACTTAGTCGATATTCGCGCCCACCACTGCGGCCATTTGCATCATGTCAATGGTTTGACCTTCTTTTAGTTTTGTTAAATCGATCAGTTTGCCTGACTTGCTGGTCGATTTGGTCAGTTTGAAAATTGGAAGTAATTTAGCATCCGCCACAATAAATTTACCGGCGTTTTCCGGCTTTCCATTTTCAGTCTTGGTTTGCAGTTTATTTTCTTTGACATAAACCCAGAGCTTCTTGGTAATCTCTGTTCTTGAAAGCTCAGTTACACCTAAAAACTGGGCTAAATCCGCCTTCAATTTCAGCGCTTTTTTCAATCCTTTTTCTTCTGCCATTTGAACCCTCCCAATAATCTGTTAAAAACCGGTTAATATTTTTTACCCTATAAAAAACCGAAAAATGATATTACAGGATCAGACCACCCGAAAACACCCTGATTTTCAAAATAATTCCCTTTGAAGATTTAGCACGGCTCTTTTGCAAAAAAGATGGTGGTATTGCAGAATTTGGATTTTCGCAACAGAGCCAATCACGCTCTCGGGAATCAACGGAACATTGATCAAAACCTAGAGACGAATTTAAGGGTTCTGTCGCAAATATTGTTCAGAGGGGATTTTATGGCGAGTTATGCCCCATCGCGAAGGTGATTAGGAGGCTAAGGCATAGAACTGTTCGGCCGCAGTGCGACTCTCTTCTCCTCCCTCAATCCCCATTTGCTTTTTCTTGATCCTCCGCATCAACTCGATGCCCGTAAGGGTGTTCTGCGCCGCATCAAACGCTTTAAATCCCAGCATGGGTCGGGTCACCCGCTCACACACCTCGATGGTCTTGCCGGATTTATCCACTGCGCGCTAGAAATAAACCCACTCGCCCTTGACCTTGATATACGTCTCATCCATGCGCCAACTCACCCACACTTGGCGCTTGCGGCGGTGAAATTTTTCCTCCAACTTCGGGCGATACTTGATCCCCCACCAGTTAATCGTGGAATAATCCACGTTGAGCCCGCGCTCGTCCATGAGTTCTTCGACATGGCGGGTGCTCAGAGAGAGCAATCTATCCCTCAATTCCCATCACATGCAAATTTGCGACAG
>JAJDBX010000014.1 GCA_029261135.1 Nitrospirota bacterium | reverse complement strand
AAGTCGGCAGGAGGGATGGTTTGAGGTCATCGTTGGGAAGAGCACCGCTGTGGAGGGGAGATCATCGAAGAGCTTCGGATACGTGAGTCGTTACGACACCAAGCCCAAGCGGCGGTTATTTGAGATGCTCAAATCCCAGGGAATGCAAATGAACCAAGCGATTACGTTTATGTCAGACGGCGGTGACTCGGTTCGCAATCTGCAGATGTACATGAACCCGCAGGCCGAACACATCTTGGATTGGTTTCACATCACGATGAGACTGACCGTCATGGGCCAAATGGCTAAAAGAGTAAGGATAGAGGATCAACCGGATCTCAGCACCGAGCTGAAAAGAAATCTCAAGCGTCTGAAGTGGAATTTGTGGCACGGAAATGTTTACAAGGCCTTGCGGATTGTGAAGGGCCTGGACATGACGCTTGATATGGAAGAGCCAAGCCTGAAAGCGCGTAAGTTGCGGAAAGCCGTTCGCGAATTTGACAGCTATATCACTGCTAATCGGCCATTCATTCCCAACTACGGGGACCGCTACCGGCACGGAGAGGTCATTTCCAGCGCCTTCGTAGAGTCGGCGGTAAACCAAATTGTCAGCAAGCGTTTTGTTAAGAAACAGCAGATGCGCTGGAGTGAGCGGGGAGCCCATTCATTGTTGCAAGTCCGGACCAAGGTGCTGGACGGAGACTGGCGCACTCATCTTGAGGGATGGTATCCAGGGATGAAGGAGGCGGCGTAGCCCCCGGTTTTTTCCGGTCTCCATTTTTCCCTTATGTTGTTATACATCGTAGTATTTCAACATTTGCATAAATGCCACTTTAGATAGTCCTTTGTTTGTTGCTGAGATGGATTTGAAAAAATATTTTCACTCCTCCCATGTTCAATAAGTTTCCCTTCGCAAATAAAAACGACATCATCAGCAATTTTTTTTGCCTGATCCAATTTATGGGTCACGATAACAATCGTCAAATTTCCACTTAATCGCCCGACCAGTTCTTCAATGGCGCATGTGGAGGTGGGGTCCAGCGAGGAGGTGGGCTCATCCATAAGTAATACCCTGGGTTCAACGGCCAACGCCCTTGCGATGGAAAGTCGCTGCTGCTGTCCCTGTGAGAGTTCCAGGGCGGACTGGTTTAGCTTGTCCTTGACCTCATCCCATAGGGATACGGCCTTTAGCGTCTCTTCTACAATCTGCGAGAATTCGTGTTTCCTTCTGGAGTAGAGGTGTCTTACTCCAAAGAGGACATTGTCATAAATAGACTTTGGAAAAATACAGGGTTTTTGAAAAACCATGCCCACGTTCTGGCGGAGGAGATGAACTTTTGTCCCATTGTTATAGAGATTTTCATCATCAAAAAAGACTTCACCGCTGAGCTGAAAACCTGGGATACGGTCATTCATCCGATTTAAGGTGCGCAGTATTGTACTCTTGCCGGCTCCTGATGGACCGATAATAGAGGTGACCTTTCCTTTATCAATGGTCAGACTGATATTTTTTAAAACCTGGGACTCCCCATAATAAAGAGAAACGTCTTTCAAAGTAAAAAGGGGTTTCATCTTTCCGCCTCGTGTGTGATTGTTGCCCGTATCAGCATTGATCCAAGGCTCATGAGCATAATCAGAGCGACCAATACCAGTGCCGCCCCCCAGGCATTAGTTAAGGCCCGAGGGTTTATTGCCTCCTGGGCCAGAATTAGGATATGGGTCTGTAACGATGTCACCGGTTCACGAAATGAGGCCGGGAGAAGCACTCCGGAAAAAGTGGTAGCGGTAAACATGATCGCCGCTGTTTCACCTGCCGCCCTGGCTAATCCCAGTAACAGTCCTGTTACCATGCCATGGATACTTTGGGGTATAATGACGGCACGGACTAATCTTTCCTGTGTTAACCCCAGGGCCAATCCCGCTTCCAGATACTTAAAAGGGATGCTTTCTATTGCTTCCTTGATACTCACAAGCACTGTGGGTAGAACCATGATGGCCAGGATAAAAGAGCCTGTAAGCCATGAGACTCCTAGTTTAAGAAAGACCCCAAAGAACATATATCCGAAGAGACCGAATATAATAGTCGGTACAGCATTTAAGGCATATACCAATAAATCTGCTGTTCCCCGCAGGGATAGACTTAAATATTCTGTCTGGTATACGGCGGAGCCCAGGGCGATGGGAAAGGCCAAAATGCCCGCCATACCGATCAGAATGAACGTTCCCATGGTCTGATAAAGAATTCCGCCGTTTTGACCGAATTCTTTTGATTCCGTAGTAAGAAATTCGAGATTAATAGCAGGCAGGCCACGGACAAGAATAGCGCTCAATATGATGAATAACAAGGAAATGGCCGTAACCGTTGTGATGATGCAGGCCGAGAAAAATATCACCTCTTTCAGATCCCTTCTCATCTCTTTTTTTGTTTCCTCTTAGTATTGATTCCCCGGCCAGACAAGGGGCCGACAATACTGTTGCCGATAAAGGTAATTCCCATCACCGCAAGAAAGAGAATTAAACCTAATCCAGCCAGGGCATTCCAGTGATACCCTACTCCCAAGGCCTCCGCCCCTTCTCTCCCCAGTTTTGAGGTAATGGTCTGGCCGGTGGTAAAGATGTTATAAAAGGGTTGGGGTATTCTATCAAGACTTCCGATGACCAACATAACGGAAATGGTCTCCCCCATAGCGCGGCCGATCCCGAGAAGCACAGCTCCTGCAATTCCTTTTATAGCCCCAGGCAGTACCGCATGAAAAATGGTCTCTGATCTGTTCAGGCCGAGAGCGAGGGCCTGGTCTCGATACTCTTTGGGCACAGACCTCAGGGCATCCTCGGAGAGCGTCATTACGGTGGGTAAAATCATGATACTCAGGAGGATCCCTGCCGTAAAAAAAGAATTTCCATCAATTAGGTTGAAAGTGTTCTTTACCGCAGTTGTTAAAAGGGTGATACCAAGAAGCCCATAAACAACACCGGGAATACCGGCTAGAAGTTCCATCATCATTTTGATGACAAGGCGGGTGGGTCTCGAAAGCACTTCTGAAGTAATCACGGCACTCCCCAGAGCCAGGGGAAGGGCAAAAGATACGGCGATAAAGGTAACGATTCCTGTTCCGTAAATCATTGGAAGTGCCCCATAGACCTCGCCCGGATACCATTCACTGCCGGATAGGAATCCCAGTCCCTCATGTTGAAATATGGGGAAGCTCTCCACGATGAGGAAAATAAAGATGATGCCTGTGGCACTAATCGAGATCAAAAAAGAGGAGATGAAAAAGGCCACGCCGGGACGCCACCTACCTAATGGCCACATAACCGGATGTCTCCACTATCTTTTGTCCTTCAGGGCTTAAGATATACTGGATAAATTCTTTAGCAAAACCGGCAAGTTCACCGTCGGTGATCAGGGATAAATTCCTCGAAATAGGGTAAGAACCGTTTTGTATGTTTTTAATAGAGGGTTCGATTACTGATCCCTTCACTTCAATTCCGACCCCTTTTACATCTTTATTGATCCATGCATGAGAAAGCATCCCGATAGCGGTATCGCTTAAGGCAATTTTAGTCTGCTCTTCATTATTGGAGCCCGATATCAGATTCGCTCCCTTCGCCCTGGCATTTTCATCCCCGAAGATATAAGCCATAAATACATGCCGTGTTCCCCTGTGGGCCTCTTTGTCAATAACGAAGATCCTTTTGTCGGGCCCGCCGACTTCCTTCCAGTTATTAATCTCACCTGTATATATTTTTTGTATCTGTTCCCTGGATAGTTTTTTTACCCCGGCATTATATATCTCAGAGGAGATGACGCAGGCGACGGCGTCTCTGCCGATGACATGGACGTTAAAATCTATTTTCGGAAAGTTTTTGATCTCTTCATCGGTAATATGGCGTGAGATCATACCAATATCGACCAGGCCGTTTCCCAGAGATTTAACCCCCACTCCAGACCCCCCGGGATTAATAGTTATATTGATGCTCGGATGGACCGCCATAAATTTTCCCGCTGCCTTTGTCGCCACAGGAAGCACCGTTGTAGACCCTGCCATCTTGATCGTTGCTTTCTCCGCACCGAGAGATGAGAGGGGCAGGAGCACAATTTCTGACAGCAGAATTAGGGAATATAGAAAACCGATTTTTAATCTCATTTTCTCTCCTTTATTTATATATTTATAGCAATACTTAGATACATAGAGCCAAAATAAATCTACTTTATGGTTCTTTAAAAGTCACCTTGCAGCATCCAAGGTTAATCTCCATCTCATCGTTCTCCCGCAATGACTCATGAACTACAGGATGAAGTCTATAGCAGACCTTTTGGCCTTCACGCCATGATTCCAAGAGATTAGCATTTTTAAGTATCCCTAGATGATGGGCAATTCGAGGTTGAGTCAGGTTCAGCTCTTTAGCTATTTCGGTGCCGCATTTTTCTCCCTTGAAAAGAGATTTCAGAATCAAAAGCCGCGTTCCATCCCCGATAGCCCTTAGAATCTGCGCACATTCTTTTGTGGATAAGAAATTTTTCATGATATCATTCCAAAATTATAACTGTATATCAATAAGTAGATACATACTCGAACTCTTTGCATATTGTCAAGGCTATTTTTGGAGATATTGGTCGGGTGCATGACTCCATTCACCCGGTGTAGCGAAGAGGGTGGTGTGGAAATTTTTCAGGCACATAATGCGTCGTAAGGGAGTATGTATGATATTCCCAAGCACTTCGGCCTGAGAATCGTTTATTTCTACTGGTTTACTGTAGTAAAGGTTTTTTTATTTCAAATTTTCATTTTCATGCTGCATTTTTTGGGATCTATCGTAGAAATTGCACCTTGCCCAACACTGGTATTTGGAGAGTCTCAACAGAGCTCTAAGCTTGCTTCATTGGGGCTAAGGTGCAGGTGAAGAGTTACAAAAGCTCGAATGGAAGGTCGACAAAGTCGCCTTAATGTAGAAACAGGTAATCTCTCCACCTACACACGACCGATACCTCTAGATTAAGCAGCCTCCTTCAACACGGTTTTCATTTCGGGATAATCCTGGACGTATTCACTCTCATCCCGCACAAGGGCAAAAATGAGCCTGAGAAGCTTCCGGGCAATCGCAATCAAGGCCTTCTTTTTTATCATCCCGCGATCAAGGTAGTTCTGATAAGTCTGACGCATGATGCCAACAGGACTCACCATATGGACAGCCGTTAAATACAAAAGTTTTCTAAGCAGGGAACGTCCTCTCTTCGAGATATGACGATTCCCTTGATGTTTGCCGGAACTGATCTCAAATAGATCCAATCCGGCCAGTTTTGTGATTTCTGATAGGGTCTTAAACTGCCTGAAGTCTCCCACTTCACCCACCAAGCCAGCGGCTGTGACCTCTCCGATGCCTTTGATAGAAAGGATGGATCGGCTGTATGGAATCTGACGGAGATGAAAAGACATCATTTCCTCTAAATTCTTAATAAAGGATTCCGTTGCTTCGATTATTTGTAATATGTTCTCGATCTCAAAGACAATGCTTTCTTGTCCTTCATGGAGGCCTACGGTATTTTTAGCCCCAGCATAGAGGGCCTCAATACGTTTGGGGCCGATCTTTCCATAACTGACCTTTCTTATCGTGTTGACCATCGATTCCTTATCAACCGCCAAAACATCTTGAGGTGTTGGCGTGTGTTTTATGAGGTATTTCGCGGTTTTTGTCTTGATGTTCTTGATGACATGAAAAAATTCAGGGAAGACCAGACAGACAATATGTTGGAGCTGATTATATAGGGCGGTACATCTCTTCAAGCTCCGGTCTCTGGCTTGAGTCAGTCGACGAAGCTCCGCTGCCGGGCCTTCGGGGATAACCAAAGTCAGGGCATGCCCCAGCTCAATGATGTCTGCAATCACCTTGGGATCCTTCTGATCCGTTTTATTCGGTGAATTACCCTGAAGCTCCTTAACACGCTTGCTGTGCATCGGATTGACTTGGACCATCCGCACAGGTTTTTGGCGTAAATAATGGATCAAAGGTTCTGCATAAGGCCCTGTGGATTCAAAACCGAAAACCACATCTTTCAGATGGTGAGCTTTCATGGTCTTAGAAATCCGCCTCCAAAACTGATCAAATCCACTACGGTTATTGAGGAACTCAAAGGGTTTCACCTCTGTTCCGTCAGGCGCTCTGCAATATCCCGTATGCTTAGATTTGCTGATATCCACTGTGGCAATTAAGGTCTTTCCTTTGATGATCTGGGTCTTTTTTGTGCGTAACTTTTTCACGGCAAATACTCCTTCCCTGGGGTTGATCAGTGACCAGCATGCACACTGACTCGACAAGAAAAAGTATCGCCTTTTATCAAGGCTTAAACAATTTCTACACTATAGCAAGCTCGAATT
>JAJDBX010000013.1 GCA_029261135.1 Nitrospirota bacterium | reverse complement strand
ACCGCGCGCAAATTCGGTGGTCTGATTCATAGTTATCCGCTCCGTAAAGCTACTGTGGAAGATAAAGCCGTATTGCCGTTGTTATATGAAGGACGCATTGCTAATTTGGAAATGAATAAAGAGGCAATGGATGCCTGGTTTGAGCGTTTAACTGAGGGCTTGACTCAAAAGCAGAAAGCAGATCTCAAACGAAAAATGACCTCAAAGGAGATGATCCATAAGCTCGAACAGCGCGTGGCCTTACTCGCTTATGATATTAGCAAACATTATCGCGAGAATTTCCAGGGCACTGGCTTTAAAGGGCAGCTTGCTAGCGATTCACGCAGCAGCGCCATTTTGTACCGCAATTATATGAATGATTACGGCATGGTGAGCTGTGAAGTCATTATGTCGAAACCGGATACACGCGAGGGCGGCGATACCATTGAAGAAGAAGATTTCCCGCTGCTGAATCGATTTTGGAAAGAGATGATGGATCGGTTTGGCCATGAAGAGGATTATGTTAAACAGATAAAAGCATCATTCGGTCGTGAAGATGGGGTGGAGATACTGATTGTCGTGAGCAAGTTGCTTACCGGCTTTGACGAGCCCAGAAATACGGTGCTTTATATCGATAAGAAGCTGGAAGATCACAGTATTCTACAGGCGATTTCTCGAGTGAACCGTCTCTTTTCCGATAAAGATTACGGTTACATTATCGATTATCGGGGGGTGCTGGGTAGCCTGAATGAGGCGATGCAAACCTACGATTCTCTGGCCGGTTATGACGCAGAAGATGTGTTGCTCCAAGGTGCAGTAATTGATACCCATGAGGAAGTGGCCAAACTGTCGCAATTACACTCGGATCTATGGGCCGTATTCAAGGAGGTCAAGAACAAACATGATAATGAATCGATGGAACGACACTTGGATCCTGTTGACAGACGCCAGGAATTTTATGAGGCTTTAACGGAATTTTCAAAAGTATTCGTTGTGGCTTTATCGACTCAGCACTTCTATCAAGATACGCCTAAAAACCGTATCAAGAGTTACAAAAACGATTTAAAACATTTCCGCAGCTTGCGTGCATCCGTTCAGCAGCGTTATGCCGAGACAATTGATTTCGCCCAATACGAGAAACAAATCCGTAAGGTCATGGATAGCCATATTCAGGCACCGAATGTGGGGATCGTCACGGAGATGGTGAATATATTTGATACTGAAACCTTTGATGCGGAGGTGCAGAAACGAGAAAGTAAAGTGGCCAAAGCAGACATGATAGCACATCGAAATAAAAAAACTATCACTGAAAAGATGGAAGAAGATCCCGTTTTCTATAAAAAGTTTGCTGAATTGGTTCAACAAACAATTGATGATTATCGACAAGGTCGTATTGATCAATCTGAATATCTAAGACTAGAAACCGAGTACATGGAAAAAATGCGACGTGGGTATGAAGACGATGTTCCCGTGAAATTGGAAGGGCACCGGGAAGCTCAGGCTTATTTTGGTGTGCTAAACGAGGTGATGGTCTCTAATGAAGAAGATGTTCTTATGGTCGCAGAACCCCCAGCGCATTATGAGACCTCACATACTCATTTAGATGAAATAACGATTGCTGGTTTGGCCTTGGATATTGAGGGTATTATTGCTAAGCAAAAAATACGTGATTGGCACCGCAATGATGATGTCATTAGTAAAATACAAAATGACATCGATGATTATCTGTTCGATGTGCGAAATAATAGAGGGATTAGGCTGACGACAGATGATATGGACATGATCATGGAACGCTGTATTGGCGTGGCGAAAAAACTGGCAGGAGCATAAATACGGTGGATGAGGTTCAATGGGGTAGAACTCGGATACCTTACACCTATGAATTTAAGGAGCGTAAGACGCTAGCAATTCATGTGCATCCAGATTTGTCGGTATCCGTAAGCGCCCCGCTTGGGACGGATATCAATAAAATAAGAGAAAAAGTTAAAAAAAGAGGGAGATGGATACGCAAGTCTAAGCGAGAGTTTGAGCTTTATTTGCCAAAACAACCGCCCCGTAGATATGTGAGTGGCGAAACGCACAGATATTTAGGTCGTCAGTTTCGATTAATTATAAGAATAGGGACAGAAGAGAGGGTTAAATGTTTTAGGGGTTATTTTCATGTGACTTGCTCTGAAAAACCGATGGCTCAAGATATAAAAAAATTAATGGATTGCTGGTATACAGAAAAAGCAAGTACCGTATTTAATAAAAGATATCTTGAATGCATCAAGAAAGTAAGTCACTTTGGTATTATGTCAGCACCACTAGTCATTAGGGACTTAAAAAATAGATGGGGTAGCTGTACAAAGTCCGGGAAAATCATACTCAACAAAAACCTGATCAAGGTGCCAACAGAATGTATTGATTATGTCATTATTCATGAACTATGTCATTTAAAAGAACATAATCACGGGTCTAGATTCTGGGGCTTGCTGGGAAAGGTTATGCCTAACTTTGAGAATAGGAGATTACGCCTAAATTTATTGAGCCTGTAAAATAAATTGAGTAACTGCTCATTATTTCTTACCTTACAATTGGAGGCTAATAATGAGTATGAGAGAGAAACAAGAAAAGATAAAAGCGCTAGCATCCGAGCTAGCGAAAGACCTTAAAACCCCAGAAGACCTAAGCGCCCTCAGCGCTCAGCTTACAAAAATCACCGTCGAGGCCGCATTAAAAGCCGAGATGGAACCCCATTTTGGTTATAGTCCCTATGATGTGAAGGGTCACAATAGCGGTAACAGTCGTAACGGTTACAGTCCAAAAACCTTAAAAGGCCATCATGGCGAAATCGTGATTGATACGCCGCGTGACCGTGAAGCCACATTTGAACCCGACATCATTGGCAAAGGCCAAACCCGTATCACGGGGATGGATGATCAGATACTGAGCCTTTATGCCAAAGGGATGAGCACACGAGATATCGTTGATGCTCTTCAGGAGATGTATGGTGCCGAGGTCTCAGCAGGGCTGATATCAAAGGTCACCAACGCCGTGATGGAAGAAGTCATTCAATGGCAGAATCGTCCTCTGGATGCCGTTTATCCCATTGTTTATCTTGATTGTATCGTGCTCAAGATTCGTCAGGACAAGCGAGTGATCAACAAATCGATCTACCTTGCACTGGGCGTGAATCTGGAGGGGCACAAGGAGTTATTGGGGCTGTGGATCGCCGAGACAGAGGGGGCCAAATTCTGGTTACAGGTACTCACAGAGCTTAAACACCGTGGCGTCGAGGAGATTCTAATTGTCTGTGTTGATGGTCTTAGTGGTTTTCCTGATTCGGGCAACACCGCTTTTCCCGATGCCAGGCTTCAGCTCTGCATCATCCACATGGTACGCAATGCATTAAAATACGTCCCCTGGAAAGACGACAAAGCCGTCACAGCAGATTTGAAGCGAATCTATCACTCCACCACAGAGCAGGAAGCAAGCCTTGAGCTGGATCGTTTTGCAGAGGCCTGGGGTAAGCCTCCCCTAAAATAGAACCAGTTAGGAGTAGAGTTTTCTTTTAGAATGAATGGAGAAGGAGGCTTTACGATGAAGTGATCGAGATTTACCGATTCCCAAATTATGTCGATACTGAAAGAAGCAGAGAACGGGATGAGCGTTGTTGATTTGTGCCGAAAAAATGGGATGAGTGATGCGACATTTTATAAATGGCGGGCAAAATATGGCGGCCTTGAAGCCTCAGATTTTAAAAGGTTGAAGGCCCTTGAAGATGAAAACCTTCGACTGAAGCGGATGTATTCAGAATTGAGTCTGGATCATCAGGTTTTAAAGGATGTGATTGAAAAAAAGTTGTAAAGCCAGCTGATCGAAAAACGCTCGTGCGATATGCCATTGAAGCTCACCGCTTCTCCGAAAGAAGAAGCTGTGGCCTTTTTGGGGTGAGTCGCACGGCCTATCGTTATCAGGCGAAGCCAAATGAGGACAATATGATTGAGACGCATTTGCGGCAGTTGGCAAAAGATAAACCGAGATGGGGATTTAATAAGATGTTTCAGCGTTTAAAAATACAGGGCCAGCCCTGGAATCATAAACGCGTGTACCGTGTGTACTGTGAACTGTCCCTGAATTTAAGAAAAAAGCCGAAGAGACGCTTTCCCAGTAGAAACCCAGAACCCTTGGTTCAACCGCTTTATTCGAACATTTGTTGGTCAATGGACTTCATGCGGGACAGTCTTGCAGCAGGTGGAACCTATCGCACCTTGAACATCATAGACGACTTCAATCGAGAAGCCTTGGGGATAGAAATTGATCGATCTTTCCCTACTGAACGTGTGACAAGAAAGCTCGATTGTATAGCCGAATGGCGGGGGTATCCCAAATACATTCGGATGGATAATGGCCCGGAATTTATTTCACAGAAACTGCGTGAATGGGCAAAAAAACACCACGTGGACTTAGACTTCATTAAGCCAGGCAAACCTGCGCAAAACGCTTATATCGAACGGTTTAACCGGACCTATCGGGAAGATGTTTTAGATTTGTATCTGTTCTCAGATTTGGATGAAGTCCGGGAAAGAACAACCCGATGGATGTACGAATATAACTCAGAACGGCCTCATGAGTCTTTGGGGAAATAAAACACCTTATGAATTTTTGAGGGCCTCTCAATGATCAAAAATTCTACTTAAATTACTGGTACTAAAATTGGGGGCTTTACACTGGGATCGCAGATCAGCAGATCCTGGCGGACTCACTGGCCTCATCTGATCACACTGTTTGATTTCCCAGCAGACATTCGAAAAGTGATCTATACGACCAATGCCATTGAGTCACTCAACAGTGTGATTCGTAAGTCGGTCAAAACGCGGAAACTGTTTCCGAGTGATGACTCTGCGACAAAAGTGGTTTATCTGGCCATATGATCGGCATCGAAAAAGTGGACGATGCCCATTAGAAATTGGAAAGAACCCATGAATTATTTTATGATTGTCTTTGAGGAGCAGTTATCTCCTTGTATGACCAGGGCAGTTACACAAAATACTTTACAGGGCTCATTCACTCGGTCTGTCTTCGTATCAAGATACAGCCTCGTTTCACGATTCGATGCTGACACACTTTAGAAAGCGCTTTGGGCAAGAAGCCCACGCAAAAATAAGCGAATCCATTGCTCTCAGTTGCTCATCTTTTGATAACTGCTCTTTTATGTTTAATGGTATGGTGCTAACTGTGCTGTATTTTGATATGCTGAATGCCAAGCCGATTTTTTTTTAGAGTGTCCCTTCAGTACTGCCGAGTCAGGTAAATCGCCGTATCTCCTGTTGATCTGACCGGGGAAAAACTTCTCTTTCAGCCAGCTCTTGAAACTTGCGGATCCAACCGTCACGAAGTGGATTCCGGTGGATCTATTTTACGAGTTTCAGGAGATAGTTGTCTTCTTCATGGAGGATCGATTTGTACCTGCTGCGAAAAAGCGAGCCTTCTTTTTTGTGTTGTCGATTAAATCGTTGTGTCTAATTACCGTTGATATGCCACATACATTGATCCAAGTTTGCATCCGGCGTTTAAAGCAAAAGGGGATCGTGATTCGGCATCATGCAATATGGACTAATCCGAATACCCCAAAGAGCAATTGATTCTTTCAGCAGATCAAGAAAGGCGAGATTGTCTTCAGATGAAGAGAAGCACCTTCCCCATTTCGACCCCGGTTCATGACGTGATACCATATTCCGGGCTATAAAAGACGTAGCGTGAGACATGGCCGCGACAATGTGACATCAATAAATAAAAGTCAACAGCAGGCTTGACCCCTTTTTCTGAAGATAAAGAAACGTAACGCCTAGCCCAAGTCGAAAATATCATGGGAGCCATTAAGAATAATTTGCCACAAATTCCAGAATTAAAAATAGAATTGAGACGTTTTTTAAGGAAGCGTTGGTTCCAGTTCGGCAAGCATGGTGCGGTCTCGTCCTTCGGATTTTGCCCGGTACAACGCTTCGTCGGCCAATTTCATCAATCCCTCCACGGAATCCGCATGTATTGGGAAAACAGAGATGCCAATAGAGATGGACAAACTGCCCAGTGATTTTTTCTTGAGACTCAGATCCAGTCGGCGAATCGATTCGCACAACTTATTCGCAACCATAGGGGCATTATCTAAAGAGATATCAGGGCAAACCAAGAAAAATTCTTCTCCGCCGTAACGGCAAACAATGTCTTCAGCACGCATGTTCCGCTTAATCTCACGGGAGATATTGACCAAAACAAAGTCCCCCGCTTCATGACCAAAGGTGTCATTAAAACGCTTAAAATGATCAAAATCAACCATCATCACAGCGACCGTTGATTCTTTTCTTTTTGCCCGACTGAGAAACTGCTCGAAGGACTCCATCATATAACGGCGATTATACATCCCGGTTAATGGATCACGGATCGCTTGTTCCCGCAGATGATCGCGAAGCTGGATGTTGGCCAAAGCCAAACCAAGCTGCTTCACCAGAGGCGTCACGAGACGTGTATTCTCTTCCGTTAAGACTGCATCGCTGAGCAAATGAAAGGTGCCGATGGTTTCAGTCTGAGCAAGCAGCGGGACACAAAGACTTTGCACAGATAAGTCAAGAAGAAGATGTGGGCAAGGGATTTTGAGCGATTCAGAATGAGAAAAATGCTGATGACCTTTTTTTAAAGCCCAACATTCTTTCGGATGAAAACCCTGTTCGATCGGCCAAGGTCTGCCCCAGCTTGCCAGTATTTCCAGACGGTTGCGTGAAGCCTTGAGTATTGCGACTGCGCCATGCGTGTGAGGGAACAGATCCGGCATAATATTCGTGATAATTGCCCCGACCTCATCAATCGAGGCACAGGCATTCAGCATTCCTCCCATCGTCTGTATCAATGAGATTTCTCGTGTGCGATCTGTAACCCGCTGCTCCAAATGATTTTTCTCACGTTTTACGGCTCTAGAAATCATCCGCCCCGCAAGCCATCCAAAAAAGGAGACCGCGATTAAACTCAAAAAACCGATCACCAGGAACATCCATTGCCAGCGTCTCATCTCCTCGGCAACAATTCCTAGGGAAAATGAGGCTCGTGACAGATACTTTGTATCACGTGCTTTGCTGTTCTTAAATACAGCAACATATAACATTTCCTGTTTTACGCTGGTACTGTAGCGTTTGGAGGAACCAAAACCCTCCTTCATCGCTAGAATCACCTCCGGGCGCTTGGCGTGATTTTCAATTCCTTTAACTTCTTCCAAGCTCAAATCCGAATCCCCCCAAACCACACCTTTTGTATCGATAAAAGTAATTCTTGCGCCAGAAAGTGCCCCGAGATTATCTGCAAGATCATCGACAGAAGAAAAATCTCTTTTATTTTCTAGGAAACTTAAAGAGTCCAGCGACATGGATGCAAAAGCCTGAAGCTCTACCTGCATCCGTTTTTCGAGGAAGGATTCAAGAGAGGATTCAAGAACGACAAAGCTCAGCGTCATGATGCAAATCATGAGGCTGAGCGGGAAAAGGACTATTTTTTGCTGTGTTTTCACGACAAACAACACCGTTTCGGATTTAAAAAGTTCTGAATGTAAACAATATTCGTTTGAGACAGATAACTATAGTATAACCACTCCACATAAATCTGCTGAGTTCCCTGCCAAATATTTTTGATCGAATGACATTTCTCATTCCCTTGACGAATTTAAATAATATCGAAACTCCCCCAAATGGAAGCGTGTAATAAGAGGTCAAGCCTATGATTGCCCTTTATTTTTTAAAAATCAGAATCAGAGAGAAGCACTAATGATAATCGTCCAAAATACTTACGGCCTCATCGAATGGAAAGACCTTTCCGGCCAAACCCTCAAATCCATTCAAATAGGACTTGCACTGAATGACGCGTGTTACTTTAAGATGAGAAGAAGGTTTTTCTGAGTTTGTTGATTTCGACCAGCATGCGGAGCGGGTTGATGTTTGAGCGGATTTTTTTGACGATCTCTTTTTGTATTGTGCCTTTTGGTTTTTCCGATACCGTGAAATAGTCTTTCAGCAAGTCGAGGCAAAGATCAGGATATGCTTTAAAGAACTTCGGGTTTTTATGCGCCCACGCTTCGACGTTCCGGTATTTCTGAAGATCTTTCAATACAAAGCTCTCTTCTAATTTTTTGCGATAAGATTCAAGTCCTCGCCGTGAAAAATCCCCTTTTTCTTTGGCTTCAATAATGGTTTCGGCTGCATAAAGCCCTGATGCCATGGCAAGATTGGTTCCTTCATGATAAAAGGAGGCATTGACCAAGTGAGCGGCGTCTCCGACTAGAAGCAGGCCATCCGTGAGTACCTCCGGCACTTGCTTGAATCCCCCCTCTGGAATCATATGTCCGGAATATTCGAGGGTTTCCCCTTTACGAATGAGACGCCGAATACTGGGATGTTTTTTAAATCGTTCGAGTAAGTCATTGGGGACAATCTTTTGGTCGATAAAGGCATTAATGGAACAAGCGACACCGACGGAAAGACTCTCTTTGTTCGTATAAATAAATCCAGCACCCACGGTTCCGGCGACGGCGTCTCCGAAGAATTCCATGGCCACGCCTTCATCACCTTCGAGTGAGAAACGGTCTTCGATGGTTTCTCGGGGCAGCGCAATAATTTCTTTGGCGCCGACGGCGAGTACATTCCAATTAAAGTCTTTTCTGAGCCCGCTTTTCTTTGCGATAAAAGAATTGACGCCATCGGCAGCAATGACCACATTGGCCTCAATCTCGCCCCCTTCTCGTCTGGCTTTTACCCCGATAACTTGACCCTCATTCCAAAGTAAATCATCCACCACCGTTTCAGGAATAATGAGGGCACCGGCTTCTTCCGCTTTTTTGGCAAGCCAAGGATCAAATTGAGCACGGAGGGCTGAAAAGCTTTGGTTGAAAGGGGGAGATTGGTTGAAATCTTGACAACTAAATTCAAATGCGGCCTCGGCCTTTTCAGAAAAAAGTCCGAATCGGCGTTTAGTGATATGGCGCTCAAGCGGTGCTTCTTCCCAAAAGTTTGGCACAAGGCGATTCAGAATCGAGGTATAAAGCACCCCGCCAAACATATTTTTGGCGCCCGGAAATTCACCGCGCTCAAAAACAACGACGGATAATCCTGCTTTTGCTAAGGTCAGCGCCGCTGCCGAGCCGGATGGGCCCGCCCCGACGATAGCGACATCAAATTTATCAGACAAAGAAATCCTCCAACGGCTTTTTCTTAAAATGAAGAGGGCATATCTTCCTCCCCCTCGTATAAAAGGGAGACGCGTTTAGGTCGGGGAGAGGGTGCTTACTCATTCTTCATTTTTTTTACGGCTTCTGTCAAGAGCGGGACAATTTCAAAAAGGTCGGCCACAATGCCGTAATTTGCAATCTTGAAAATAGGGGCGTTTGGATCTTTGTTGATCGCAACAATATATTTTGAAGAAGACATCCCGGCTTGATGCTGTATCGCCCCTGAAATCCCGCATGCGATATACAAAGAAGGGGAGACCGTTTTTCCCGTGAGTCCCACTTGGTAGCTGTGGGGTTTCCATCCCGCATCCACAGCCGCACGAGAAGCGCCGACCGCACCGCCGAGTGCTTCAGCCAGGGCTTCGATTATATCGAAGTGTTCAGGTCCTTTGACTCCGCGACCACCGGAGACGATAATATTGGCTTCGGTCAACTCGATTTTTGAACCGGCAGTAGAAACAACCTCTTTGATGATGGCTTTCAAGTTTGAAAGATCCGGTATTTCTGAATAGTTTTCGACCTGGGGGTCTTGGGTGGCTGCTTGATCATGTACAGAAAAAACATTCGGACGCAGTGTGGCCACTTGAAAACTGGCCTGATGGCTCAGAACAGTTGAGGTGGCTTTTCCCCCGTAGATGGGACGGGTGGCGGTCATTTTCCCCTCATCATCGAGTGTGAGCTTGATGCAATCTCCGGCAAAAGGCCCTTCAAGACGGGCAGAGACTTTGGGTCCCAGATCTTTCCCCATCGCGGTTGCAGACATCAAGATGAGAGAGGCATTCTCCTTTTTTGCAATATCTGAAACGATGCGCCCATAAGCTTCTGAAGAATAGGTATTAAGAGTGAGCGCTTCAACCAGGATAATTTTATCCGCCCCCCCCGAGACCAAGGTCTCTTTTTGAGAGGCAATATTTTCACCGATTAAGACGGCAGTGACTTGATCGCCGTCTGATGTCAAGCTTAAGGCCGCGCCAAGCGCTTCTAAAGCCACGCGTTTGATCTTTCCGTCTCTTTGTTCACAAAAGACGAGAATATTGAACATATGATCTCCTCATTACAATTGACCGATTCAATTTTAGAAAACTACAGCACTTTCGCTTCTTCACGAAGAAGTCGAATCAGTTCCGCAACCGCTTCACTTGGACTGCCTTCAATGATGATCCCGGCGGATCGCGCCGGGGGGGATTCTATTTTAATCACCGTTGTTTTTGCCTTGGAGCTGTCCACGCTGTCTGCACTGATCTCCAGATCTGAGAGGCTCAAAACCGTCATCGGTTTTTGCTTAGCTTTCATAATGCCCGGAAGTGATGCATAACGGGGTTCGTTGAGCCCTTTCTGACAGGTAAATATTGCCGGAAGGGAAATCTCGATCACCTCTGTCGCGCCTTCGATCTGCCGGTTGGCCACAGCCCGTTTTTCGTCAGGAATGATTTCAAGTTTGTTGATCCCGGCCACATGCGGCAATCCCATCAGATCGGCCACATGAATTCCAATCGCACCGCTGTCATCATCAATAGCCTGCCTTCCGAAAAAGATAATATCGTAATCGCTCTTTTTGAGTGCTGCGGCGAGGATACGCGCGATGGCATGGCCATCGCTCCCTTCAATGGCATCGTCTTGAATATGAATGGCTTGATCACTACCGACAGCCAGACAGGTCCGTAAGGCTTCTGCGACTTTTTCACCGCCGATGCTGATTGCCGTGACGCTTCCATCACCCAGTTGTTCTTTTATTTTGAGTCCTTCTTCGACACCGAATTCATCATAGGGATTGACCACATAAGAAAGGCCCGTCCGATCTATATCTTTTCCATCCGTCGAAGGGCGTATTTTAGATTCTGTCGCAGGGACTTGTTTAATGCAGGCCGCAATATTCATGTTTAATCACTCCCGTTTTTGATGACATCTTCTGCAATGACCATGCGCTGGATCTCACTGGTGCCTTCAAAAATACGATTGACACGCGAATCCCGATAGAATCGTTCAACGGGATGTTCCCCCATAAACCCGTTCCCGCCGTGAATTTGTACCGCTTTATCCACAATACGGTCTAAGGCTTCGGAGCAGAAAAGTTTGCAAATCGCACCTTCTCTCGGGATCTTTTTCCCCTGGTCATAGAGCCATGCTGTGCGATACACAATGGATTCCATTTGATAAATTTCTGCCGACATATCCGCAATCATAAATTGAATGGCCTGAAAGCTTGCAATGGCTTGTTTAAATGCGACGCGTTTTTTCGAAAAATCGACAGACATGGAAAGCACTTCTTTTGCTGCACCGATGCAGGCGGCCGCCAATGAAAGCCGGGATTCGTCGAGTGTTTCCATCGCAATCGCAAATCCCATTCCAACTTTTCCCAATACATTTTCTTTAGGTACACGCACGTTTTCAAACACCAATTCGGCCGTGGCAGAACCCCGCAGACCCATTTTATCTTCGATGCGATTTGCCGAAAAACCGGCGCTTGGTGCTTCGACAATAAATGCGGTTATCCCGCCTCTGGCTTTGAGCTCAGGGTTGGTCAGTCCATAAACGACAATGATGTCTGCGATATCGCCATTGGTAATCCAGAGTTTAGTGCCATTCAGAATATAATCGTCGCCTTCTTCTTTTGCCGAAAGTTGCAAGCTGGCCGCATCAGAACCCGCACCGGGTTCTGTGAGGGCATAAGCGCCCATTTTTTCTCCGGATGCGATGGAGCTTAGGTATTTTTTCTTTTGTTCCTCGTTTCCACCAATGAGGATGGACATGCCTGCCAGACCGATATGTGCGCCGATGGTGACACTGGTCGAGGCGCAGCCGCGTGAGAGTTCTTCAATTAGAATGGCGTAGCCCGTTTCACCCATGCCGGAGCCGCCGTAGGCTTCAGGAAAGGGGGTACCGTAAAGGCCAAGCGCAGATCCTTTTTTGAATATTGATTTGACGAGATCGACATTGTGTTCTTTGTCAATCTGTTGTGCGAGCGGCTTGATCTCCTTATCCACAAATTTCCGAACCATGTCGCGGAGCATTGTTTGTTCTTCTGTGAAATTAAAATCCATAAGTCCTCTTTTTATTTATCTTGAAACTTCGGTTGTCGTTTTTCGAGGAATGCGGTGACCCCTTCTTTCATATCTTCTGTCTGGCAAATTTCTCCAAAGAGTTGCGCTTCCCGGCTCAAGCCGATTGAAAGCGGTTCATTCATCCCTTCTTCTATGGCTTTGAGAATGGCTTCAATGGTACAACGGCTTTTTGAGGCGAGTTTCTTCGCCATGCCCATTGCTTGCTTTAGGACTTCTCCTTCTGGCACCACTTTATTTACGAGGCCAATCCGCTTCGCTTCTTCGGCATTAATCATGTCGCCACTTAAAATGAGTTCAATGGCCTTTGCTTGCCCCACAATTCTCGGAAGCCGCTGTGTGCCACCAAATCCAGGAATAATCCCGAGATTGATTTCAGGCTGTCCCATCCGGGATCGATCACCCGCAATGCGAATATGACAAGCCATGGCCAATTCCATTCCGCCACCGAGGCAATATCCGTTGATAGCTGCGAGCACGACTTTTTGCATCTGCTCGATTTTGTTAAAAAGGGCCTGCCCTTTTTTTGCAAGCGATTCGCCATCATCTGTGGATTTGATTGACGCAATGACTTTGATATCGGCCCCGGCAATAAAAAGCGGCCCGGAGCCTGTAATAACGACGGCTTTAATTGCAGGATTATTGGAAATTTCATCAATGGACTTTTCTAATTCACCCATTAATGGGATGGTCAGCACATTTTTGGGGGGATTATTGATCGTGAGGGTTGCGACCGCGTCATCTTCTATCACGTTTATCAGTTGTTCTGCCAAGGGTGCCTCCTAATGGGTGATGCAACTATTAATAATGGAAAAAGCCTTTTCCGGCCTTTTCCCCCAGATACCCGCCCAGTACCATTCGCTTGAGCATCGGGGCGGGCCAGAAGCGCTCTCCGTGTGCTTTTGTGAGGGATTCAAGTTCGGATAAAACGACATCGACCCCGATTTGATCGGCATAATGAAGCGGCCCCCCTTTATCTTGTGGAAACCCCGTGCCGGCCATCATGGCGATGTCGATATCCTCTGCAGAAGCAACCCCCTCCTGTAGAGAGATGACGGCCTCATTGATCATGGGCATGATCAGTCTGTTTGCTGAAAATTCAGACTTTTCAACGCCTTTATTTTCTACCTTATCAATCAAGATTTGGAGGTCTTCTCTCTTTTCATCATCATATTCATAAAACCCCGCGCCATTTTTTGTCCCGAGTCTGTTTGCTTTTTCGAGTTCACGAAGAATGGCGGCGGCTGTTGCGCGTGGGCCGTACGCATCATGAAGGATGTCCGAGACCTTGACTGAAACATCAATGCCGACCATGTCAAATAAGGTTAAAGGGCCCATGGGCATCCCGAAATCGACAAGCGCCGCATCAATGGATTTTGCGGGTTCCGCCCCTTCTTGCAGTGCAATTGCCGCTTCATTTAAGTAGGGCATTAAAAGTCGATTCACCAGGAATCCCGCACATTCTTGTACGCGAATGGGAATCTTTCGAAGACTTTCAGAAAATAAAACCACGTCGTCAATGGTTTCGTCCGAAGTCCCCAATCCGGGGATGACTTCAATGAGTTTCATGACGGGTGCGGGATTAAAAAAATGCATGCCAATCACTTTGTCCGGTTTTTTTGTGGCTGAGGCGATGGCTGAAATGGGCAGGGAAGAGGTATTGCTGGCAAAAATGCATCCTTCAGGACAAACCGATTCGAGTTCCTGGAATAGTTTTTGTTTTACAGCGATATCTTCATAAATCGCTTCAATGACGATATCCACATCTGAGAAACCGGAATTGTCTGTTGCCCCAGAAACCAGGGCCATCTTCTGTTCCATTTCAGATTCAGTCATTTTCCCTTTATCGACCCGGTTTTGATAGATTTTACGAACGGTTGCAAGACCACGATCAACGGCTTCTTGATTCATATCCCTTAAAATGACGGGGAGACCGGAATAAGTAATGACTTGGGCAATTCCTGCGCCCATCGTGCCTGCGCCAATCACAGCAGCTTTATAAATATACATCGTTTCTCCTATTTTCTTTCAAGTACCATAGCAGATCCGAGCCCTCCACCTACACAAAGCGAGGCGACGCCCAAACTGAGATTTCTTCTTTTCATTTCTTTTAAAAGCGTAATAACGAGACGCGTTCCGCTCATACCGACGGGATGTCCCAGGGCGATTGCGCCGCCATTCACATTGGTGATCTCTCTATTTAAGCCCAACTCCCTCTCAACCGCAAGGTATTGGACGGCAAAGGCTTCATTGACTTCGATCAGTTCGATGTCTGAAAGGGCACATTTTGCTTTTTGGAGTGCTTTTGGAATGGCAGCTGTCGGCCCGATGCCCATTCGTGAGGGTTCAACGCCAACAGAAGCATATCCGCGCACATAACCCAGCGGTTCTTTCCCAAGTGTTTTTGCTTTTTCGGCAGACATGATCACAATTGCGGCAGCCCCATCGCTAATGGGACAGGCGTTACCCGGTGTGACAGATCCGCCTTCTTTGAAGATTGTTGGGTAGAGGGAAAGGATTTGTTCTGTCAGTGCGATATTGGGCCCTTCATCTTGGGCAAATACTTCGGGGGTGACTTCCTTGCCTGCCACTTTTTTGGGAATCGAAACAGGGACAATCTCTTCCCGGAGTTTCCCTTCACGCGTAGCGCGAAAAGCACGTTTGTGACTTTCGACGGCATATTTGTCTTGTTCCTGACGGGAGATGTCAAATTCTTCGGCCAGGTTTTCTGCTGTGTTGCCCATAATTTGGCCGCAGAAACCATCGGTGAGTCCTTCCCAGATTGAGTCAATCATTTGCGAATGTTTCAAACGTGCACCAAAGCGCATATCTCGAGAAACATAGGGGGCAAGGCTCATATTTTCAACCCCACCCGCAATCTGAAGATCCGCATCTTCAGAGAGGATGTTTTGACAGGCATTCACAATGGCCTGCATTCCGGAAGCACAATTCCGGGCAACGGTATATGCAGGTGTCGTAATGGGGAGCCCGGCCATGAGCATAATGACGCGGGAAAGGTTGGTCGCATCACTATATTGTCCCACACAACCAAAGATGACTTCCTCAACAAGTGCGGGATCGATATCGGCACGTTTGAGAACCTCTCTCACCACCAATTCTCCCATTTTTTGATTTGTGATCTCTTTTAGTGCCCCACCTAAATTTCCAACTGGCGTCCGAACGCCTTCAATAATTGCGATCTCTTTCATGCGACCTCTTCTAATTTTTTCATCTCTTCATTGAGAAGGACCCGTCTTAAAACTTTCCCGATGATAGTTTTCGGTAGTTCTGTCCGGAATTCAATCGTTTTAGGTACTTTAAATGAAGCAAGTTTATCTTTGCAGAAGTTTAATATGTCTGCTTCTGTTGCCGAAGTATTTGTTTTAAGTACGATGTACGCTTTTATGATTTCTCCGGAAAACTGATCGGGAAGACCCACAACAACCGCATCCTGTACTTTGGAGAATTGAAAGAGCACCTCTTCAACTTCACGCGGATATACATTTTCCCCTTTTGTTTTGATCATGTCTTTTTTACGATCCACGATATAAAAAAATCCTTCTTCATCCATCCGTGCCATATCCCCGGTATGGAGCCAGCCGTCTTTTAAGACATGGGCGGTTTCTTCTTCTTGTTGCCAATACCCTTTCATGATCTGGGGTCCTTTGACCACAAGTTCACCCACTTCACCAATATTTAATATTTTATCTGTGTTTTCTATATCGACAATTTTTGCAAGCGTATCTGAAACAGGAAGGCCGATGGATCCGGCATTTCGTTGTCCATCAATGGGATTGGCATGCGTCACAGGAGAGGCCTCAGAGAGTCCGTATCCTTCAACGAGTTTTCCGCCGGTATTCTTTTCAAATTGATGTTGGACTTCCTGGTGAAGTGGCCCCGCACCGGAAATACAGGCCTTAATAGACGAAAGATCATAATCTTTCAAGTTTGGAAAGTTGTTAATGGCCACATACATGGCTTGTACGCCCATAAAAATGGTGGGGTGCATTTTATGTATGGCTTTGAGAACATCTTTGGTCACAAAGCGTGCTTGCAAAATAAGGGTTGAAGAAAGAAAAATGGCCATATTCATACAAGCGGACATTCCGTAAACATGAAAAAATGGAATCACTGCGAGGAAGCGTTCCTTCCCTTCTTGAAGAGAAGGCATCCAATGCCGACATTGAATTGCATTCACAACGAGGTTCCGATGAGTGAGCATGACGCCTTTCGGTGTCCCGGTTGTCCCGCCGGTATATTGCAACAGCGCAAGGTCAGAGGATGTCACTTTTTGAGCAGGCGGGGAGGATGCGGCTGAGGCCATCAAGGATTTCATGTCATAAATAGGGGGCACTTTTCGTATCTTAAGCCACTGTCCTTCTTTCCATGCTTTTAGGGGGTAAAGGAGGGATAAGAGCCAGGGAAGTGCATCCCGAACAGAGGTCAGAATGATATTTTTGAGCGGGGTTTTCTTGAGAACGGGTTCAATGCGTGGATAAAAAAAATCGAGTGCTACGATGGTTTCAGCGCCAGAATCTGACATCTGTATTTGGATCTCCCGATCCAAATACAGGGGATTGGTCATGACAACTACCGCACCCATTTTTAAAGCCCCGTAGTAGGCGACAACGCATTGAGGGATATTGGGAAGCATGATCGCGAC
Organism: Nitrospirota bacterium; assembly: GCA_029261135.1. Taxonomy (GTDB): domain Bacteria; phylum Nitrospirota; class Nitrospiria; order SBBL01; family JAADHI01; genus JAADHI01. Next base: position 47,485 of record JAJDBX010000013.1, on the reverse strand, counting down.
CCGATCACCTTTTTTAACCCCAAGCCCGATAAGTGCGTTTGCAAACCGATTTGCTTGTTCTAAAAGCACACGATAGCTTGTCCGATTGCCATAGAAAGAAAGCGCATCTTTTTCAGGGTAACGTTTGGCTGAATCGCTTAAAAATTGGCAGAGTGGGACATTTGGATATTCGATTGATTCAGGGACTTTGGGTTCATAGGACGACAACCAAGGCCGTTCCATTAGACCTCCTCAACATGGGAAAAGTTCATCGCAAGAAATCAAGCAAACGGATACAGATATTGAATATTAATGTACCGAACAAACCCATCAAAGTCAATCTTAAGCCCCTGAAAGAATTGACAGTTATGGATAATTTGGATACCATTCGAATAGCTTCGTTGGTCGTTCATATTAAAAAGGAGCTGAATATGTCTGTCAGTCGTTTGGTTCATCGGGAAATTATTAAGATTCCTTCAAAATCAACAATACAGGAAGCCGGGTCCATCATGCGAGACCGGAAAATCGGATCCGTATTTGTTGAAATAGAAGGAAAGGTCGTGGGTATTGTGACCGACAGTGATCTTGTCCGAAAGGTTTTTCCTACGAGTATGGCCCTCGACACCTCCGTTGAATTGGTGATGACTCATCCTTTGATCGATGTTGATATCGAAAAATCGGCCATGGATGCAAATCACTTGATGTACTTTAACCAAATTCGTCATCTCGCGGTCACCGAAAACGGGGAAGTGATTGGGATGATTTCTGTTCGTGATATTGTGCGGTTTTTCTTGTCTGTGGTGAAAGGACCGATGGAAGATGCTGAGGACGTGATTAAACCTCTAACAGCGCTGACACATCGGGATGTGAAAACAATTAATGCTTCTGCGACGGTGAGTCAAGCAGCTCATAAAATGACTTCGGAAAAAATTGGTTGTTTATTCGTCATGCAAGAAGAGGTTTTTACGGGTATTGTGACAGAGGCCGACTTGGTTAGGAAAGTGATTGGATATGGCCTAAAAGCTTCTGATGTGCCTGTCGGCGTGATTATGAACACCCCGATTATCGATATCGACATCAATGCCTCAGTCCAAGATGCAACAGAACTAATGGAAACAAAAGGGATTCGCCACCTGGGTGTGAGTGAAGGGGGTGAAATCATTGGAGTGCTTTCGGTTCGTGATTTAATTGGAATGATTGCAGTTCGTGACCTTCCTCGTTTTTTTTCTGAATAAATGAAATATCTCCAACAAAATAGATCTCATCTTGGCGATTTAAACCGAGTACCGCACTCATTTTAAAATTTCTGCTAGAATAGTCAAAGACAGTTTATCTTTTAATGGGCTTTGAAAGAGATGACCCCGCGTCGAAACGAACATCGAGATAATCCTGAATACTTTACCCCCATTTACAAAATGGCCCTCGCACAATTTGAACAGGCCGCAGATAAACTTTCACTCGATCCCAATTTAAGAAAACGCTTCACGGATCCCAAACGCGCGATCATGGTCAATATTCCCATTCGCTTGGATGATGCCAGCGTCGAAGTGTTTCACGGTTACCGGGTTCACCACGACACAACTTTGGGTCCTTCTAAGGGAGGCATTCGTTTCCATCCTGATGTCAACTTAGGTGAGGTTTCTGCATTGGCCATGTGGATGACCTGGAAATGTGCCTTGATGGGTTTGCCCTTTGGGGGCGCCAAGGGCGGTGTCCGTTGTGACCCACATGCCCTTTCCCGTAATGAACTCCAGCGATTAACGCGACGATTTACTGCTGAAATCATCCGGTTTATTGGGCCAGAGATGGATGTGCCTGCGCCTGATATCGGCACCAATGAGCAGATTATGGCCTGGATGATGGACACGTACAGTCAGTTTAAAGGCTACTCCATCCCGGGAATCGTGACGGGGAAACCTATTAACATCGGGGGGTCGCTCGGTCGAACTGAAGCGACGGGGCGGGGTGTTGTTTTTTGCATCATGGAAGCGATGCGTCACCTTAAAATGACACCTGAAGGGAAAAAAATTGTTATTCAGGGTTTTGGAAATGTGGGTGCAAATACTGCACAGATTATAGATGAAGAAGGTTGTCAGGTGATCGCTGTGAGTGATGTGAAGTCTGGCATCTACAATCCGAACGGATTGGATATTATTGCCTTACGAGCCCATGTTGAAAAGACGCAATTTGTTGAGGGTTTTACAGAAAGTGAGCCTATTGGCAACAAAGATCTATTAGAACTGACTTGTGATGTGCTGGTGCCTGCAGCCCTTTCAGAACAAATTACACGCGATAACGCAGAACGGATCTCTTGTAAAATTCTCGCCGAAGCTGCGAATGGTCCCACCACACTTGCCGCCGACAAAATATTACAGGATCGGGGTTTATTCCTTATCCCTGATATCTTAGCGAATGCGGGAGGGGTTACTGTTTCATACTTTGAGTGGGTTCAGGGTTTACAAAACTTTTTTTGGAAAGAGCAGGAAATCAATGAGCGCTTGCGTGAGATTGTGTGCTCGGCTTTTAACAACGTACTTCAGCTTTCTTTGACCGAAAAGGTGGATATGCGTTTGGCGGCTTTAATGCTTTCTGTCCAAAAAATTGCGAAAGCCAAGCTTGCCCGCGGTCTATTCCCCTAAAGCTTATCTGGAATCGCAGATGGTTCCTGAAATCGAACAAATTTGTTCCCCGTCCTCACTTTTGAGTTCGATAATCTGTTCCCGCCAGTCACTAAATTGCCTTTGTACAAATTGATAGGCATTATGATCACGTACAGCAAAGGTATTTCCAGCGGTCACTGTCTCAGAAAACTTAAAGTCTAAGTTTAGGTATTGTGACAGGTTTTCTTCAAGATCAGACAGGGAAGGTTTTTGAGCCTTGCTTTCATCATTAAATCCTGGGTATTTAAAGAAACCTTCCAATGTTTTTGCATCATAGCTTGATTCTTTTAAATGTTCATAAAAGGTTTTCAAGACGATATTTTTGAAAAGCGACTCGCTTCGTGCAATTAAAAGATTCCCAAGGCGAACAGTCTGACTTGATGAGGGGGAATTTTGGCGAGTGACTTCTTTTTGAGCGAAAAATTTGAGGGCATTTTTTGAGGCGATTGAAAGACAAACATCAGATTTTCTCATATCCGATGCGGCAATAAAAGTCGAAATTTCGGCTGAGGTCAGGTAGGGGATATTTCCTGGTAAAAAGAGCGCAGGTTCTGAAAGCATTTCAAGTCCGTCTCCCCGATCTTTGTTCACATCCGCCATACTTTCAAATAAAGTGGGTTTTTGTTCCAAAACAGCAATTGTCTTTTGAAAGGGCATCTCAAACATCACCGATTCAATCACCCGCATGATCTTTTTCTGAGACCCAACAACAGTAATTTCTTCAATATCAGAAACACGATCCAAGGCCATCAAGACGTAGAGTAGTATGGGGCGACCTTCAAGTGGAAGATAGGCATAACTCAAGCCGTTAATCTCTTGTGTCGGATTTTGGTCATTGGCAAAAACGAATGCCTTCATGAGATACCTTTAAGAAGAGTTGTCCGACGATCATCGGTGAGTTTTGTCATGGGATTTTTGTATCCTCCGACCCGAATAATGTCGCGAAATAAAGGAACGACATCAACAGATCCACCATCTTTTTGTGTCCAAGCCGAAGTGCAATGGGAAACCGCTTTTTTCAAAATAGAAATCAGAGGGCCTTCAAGCAACCAAGCCTTGTTATCTTTGAAGGCACACTTAAAACGTATAGATCGCTCTAGATCGGTTTTTTGATAAAGCACGGATTTGAGTTGTTCTGCTGAAAGTGCGGGGGGCATATCAATCACGATATGGGTATTCATCCCTTGAGATGTATCTTTAAAAATGAAAAATGGGAAGTTTTCTTCCAGACTGAGGGCACGAATTTGTTCTAGAACGGCCTGAATCAACACCCCATGCGGAAGCGATTTAATCGCCACTCGTGTGCGACCACCATCAATGATGGTATCGATTTCTCCTCTTAATGTGATGAATCCTTCGCCTTTTTCATAGAGGGTGTAGACCTCATTAAAATCACAAACGGTGCCACCCGGCCCAAAATCAGGCCCTGGAATTACCTCCATTAAATCCAGCAATGTTAAGTTGGGTTCTTGGCGGACGTGCTCCATGGCGAGCCAGAGTTCTTCCAAATTGTGAGGCGGGACTTCGCTTCCGTCTGATAATTTCACGCCATTTAAAAGGGCAAGGGGTAATAGCGGTTTTTTATCGATGGGCAACAGGACTTGTGTGGTTTTTGAAAGACGCAGCTCGACCGATTCCGGTCCGAAAGGGACTTCATCATGAAAATCGCCAATCATGCCGCTTAAACTGAAAAGCGGGTATCGCTTTCTCCAGGGCAGTCCCATCTGAAGCAGGGTACGATAGGCCTTCCCGACGCTTTCTTCAGGGTATTGGTCGAGGGGCAAGACTTCAGCATTCAGTGTCTCACATTCTTCTTCAAAGCTTTCTTCGTCCAAATGAAAGTCATTGAGGGCGATGACTTTCAGCAGGTCTATTGCGCTCACAAAGACTTTGTCATCTTCTGCCATTGCACGGCAGACCTCAATCAGTCTTAACTCTAGATTGGATAAACCGTTTAGAAATCCTTGTTTTTCCATAAGCCCTCCCAAAGTGACGCACATTTTATAATGACCTGAACACGCTTGTCACCCTATAATGTCCGGTTTTTAATCGCTTGGGACGGCTTTCTTCATCTCAGCGGATATGCTATAAAAACCCGGTTTAATCTTTTTAATGAGATTTTAAGATGCACCCACAAATCAATACTTTTTGGCAGGAGCTTCCCAAGCCGATTATCGGGCTTTCCCCTATGGATGGGGTTACAGATCCCTGTTTTCGACGTATGATGGCGATTCATGGTCGCCCCGATATCATCATGACCGAATTTTTAAGTGTCGAGGGGATTTGTCACGGTGCGAAGAATGCCCTGATGGGTCTGGCCTTTCACGCGGTGGAGCGCCCCGCCATCGCCCAAATATACGGGCCCAATCCTGAAACCTTTTATCATGTGGCCCAGTTGGTTTGCGAATTGGGTTTTGATGGACTCGATATTAATATGGGCTGCCCCAGTAAAAAAGTATCGGGATTGGGTTCAGGCGCGGCCCTTATTCAAGATCCGCCTCGTGCGAAAGCCATTGTGAAAGCCGCGCGGGAGGGGGTCACGCGCTGGGTGAGTGGCGCCCCGCTTTCTATTTGTGAAAAATATCCTGTTGTCGGCGATTGGCTTCAAAAATACCGGGGTGATGCGGGTGGGCACGCCAAACAGGAACGGCAAGCCATTCCTGTTTCGGTGAAAACACGTATTGGCGTGGGTGAAATTGTGATTGAAGATTGGATTCAGCATCTACTTGAAGTGAAACCCGCTGCTATTTCCATTCATGGCCGGACACTCCGTCAGGGGTACCGGGGAGAAGCCAATTGGGAAATGATTGCCAAAGCAGTCCAGATTGCACGGGGTTCCGGTTCCTTCATACTTGGGAATGGCGATTTAAAGGGACTGAATGACGTCATTTTCCGGGTGAAGCAGACGGGGGTCGATGGGGTGTTGATCGGTCGCGCCGCTGTGGGAAACCCTTGGATTTTTCACAAAAAAGAAATCGCACGCGCCCTTTTGAAACAAAAACAAGAAGGCGAGGTGGCGACTGGCGTGATCGCACAAAAAACGGTTAATGTCCACGAACGCTTTTATGTCGCGCTTCAGCACGCGCGTCTTTATCAAGCCATGTATGGTGAGCAATTCTTCAACGGGATGCGGAAACACCTCGGATCGTATTGCCGGGATTTTCCGGGTGCAAAAGCACTGCGCGCAAAAATGGTGCGTACGAGCAATGTGACAGAAGTTGAAACTCTGATTAAAGCTTTTCGCAATGAAGCCTTGATCGCCCCTGTTTCAGCTGACATCACAAGGCAATCAGATGCCCCCGTCGCAAGCTAAACTCATTCTGGCTTCGACTTCGCCGCGAAGGCGGGAGATCCTTTCAAGGCTTCAAATTCCCTTTGATGTCATCCCACCCACATACGAAGAAGATTCTGATGCTCGCCTCAGCGCAAAAGAAGAAGCGCTTTTGTTTGCAGAAGGCAAGGCCCGGTCTGTTGCTTTAGATCAAAAAAATGCCATCGTCATCGGCAGTGATACCTTGATTGAATACCAGAGTCAAAAGATCGGAAAACCCGAAAATCCGCTTAAGGCCAAAGAAACCTTACAACGACTGCAAGGCAAGACCCATCATATTTGGACGGCTGTATTTTTAATTGATACTTCGGATGGCACGACGCAAGCGATTATCGAGAAGATTGAAGTGGCCCTGTTCCCGATGACGGATGTTGAAATTGAAGCCTACATCAAAACAGGGGAGCCACTTGATAAGGCGGGAAGTTACGCCGTGCAGGGCATTGGGAGAAAGTTTATTCGTGAACTAAAGGGCGATGTGCTTGCCGCAATTGGTTTACCGCTTCAATCTATCATGCCATTTTTACATCAGAGAAATTTTGTTTTACCAATAATGAATGTGGGTTTTTAAAAAAGTTCATCTTAAAATTTGATCATGCTCTAAACTCTTGAATTTAATGTTTCACCTTAAATTCAAGAGAAATTTAAACATCAAAAATTATCGAATGCGCCTACAAACCTTCCCTTTTGGGTGAGTCCAAAAGTTATGGATTTCGATAAAAATCGATAGTTTTCACACGCAATCAGAACATCTCTTTATAATATCATCGGCTTAAAAAACTTTGCAGAAATATTTTGTCTTTTATCTGACTTATATAAAAGACATGTACCCTTGGCTATATTATATATGGGGTAATGGTTTTAAGCCCTTTATTTTTAAACTGAGTATTTTTGAGCCGTAAACCACAGATCTAGTCTCACGAGGGAATTTCATGCGCAAAATATTCTTCATCTATTCTATTGGAAGCCTCTCTTTTGTGAGTGCCGTCGCTTATTTCTGGTTTCCGATCTTGTGGTCGATGTATGTCATCATTCCGCTTATTTTGTGCGGTATTTATGACATATTACAGGCGAAGCACACCCTGTGGCGAAATTTCCCAGTGATTGGCCGGGGACGATGGATTATGGAAATACTTCGTCCTCCGATTCACCAATATTTTGTTGAGTCAAATACTGATGGCACACCCATCAACCGAATGTTTCGTTCGGTTGTTTATCAAAGGGCAAAAGGTCAACGTGATACTGTCCCGTTCGGGACGAAGTTGAATGTCTATCGCACCGGTTATGAGTGGATGGATCATTCTCTAAGTGCCCTGCATGATCAAGAGATCAACCATGACCTCAGAGTCATGGTTGGGGGGAGTGAATGTGACAAACCGTATCACGCCAGCCTATTGAATATTTCGGCAATGAGTTTTGGCGCTTTGAGCCAAAATGCGATTTTAGCGCTTAATGGAGGCTCCAAGATTGGCGGCTTTGCCCACAACACCGGGGAAGGTTCGGTCAGTCCCTATCACTTGATGCCAGGGGGGATCTTATTTGGCAAGTAGGTACCGGCTATTTTGGCTGCCGTGACAAGTCGGGGCATTTTTCTGAGGACTTATTCAAAGAAAGATCTGCCCACGAAAACATTAAAATGATCGAAATAAAGCTTTCACAAGGGGCTAAACCAGGGCATGGCGGGATTCTCCCTGCGGACAAAAATACACGGGAAATAGCTGAAATCAGAGGCGTGTTACCACACACTCGTATCGATTCTCCTCCGGTTCATTCTTGTTTTTCAACGCCGATTGAAATGATGGACTTTAAACAGAAGCTACGGATGTTATCCACTGGAAAACCGATCGGATTCAAAATTTGCATCGGAAGGCGAAGTGAATTTGCCTCAATCTGCAAAGCGATGCTGGAAACCGGGATCAAACCGGATTTTATTACGGTCGATGGTGGCGAAGGCGGCACAGGCGCAGCCCCTTTGGAATATACAAATTCGGTTGGAACACCGCTAAGAGATGGATTGGCATTTGTCATCGATATCCTCATGGGGTTTGATTTGAAAAAAGAGATCAAAGTGATCGCCAGTGGAAAAATCTTCACAGGATTTCATATGGTTAAAAATTTTGCACTTGGGGCGGATTTATGTAACTCGGCCAGAGCAATGATGCTGGCATTAGGTTGTATCCAAGCCTTAGAGTGCAACAGCAACAAATGCCCCACCGGTGTTGCGACGCAAGATCCGGCTTTTACCAAAGGACTTGTTGTGTCCGAAAAGGAAAAACGAGTTGCCAATTTTCATAAAAAGACGATAACAAGTGTTGTTGAGCTTTTAGCGGCCTCTGGTTTACGGCATCCTTCACAATTGAATCGCTCTCATATTCATCGACGGGTGAGTGCCACTGAAGTTCGCCGGTATGACGAAATCTTTCCGTATCTCTCCCCGGGCAGCTTATTGAATGCGCCCTACCCTGAACGGGTTCAACAAGAAATGCAGGAGGCGTCTTCTGAAAGTTTTATGCCCTCAGCCTGTACCGCTTTTGTCGGGAAAGAGTTAAGAGAGATCTTCTGCCCATCCCACACCACATGACGGAGGGAATATTGAAAGATGCACTCTTTGTTTGCTTGAAAAAATCGTTTAAGCTGGCCTTAATTGTCGGAACGGTATTGAGTCTGGTCAATCAAGGTGAAGTGATTAGTCCACATTCTTTCGAGTTCAGTGATACCCTCCGAGTCTGACTAAACTCTATTGTTCCACTATTTGTCGCAAGCTATTCAAAGTTCGCACTATTAAGAGAAATAGAGCAGAGGAAATAAGCGAACTTTGATGCCATGAAGATCTGTACTGGTAATGGCAAAGGCCAGAGCCTCAACTCCTCACTCATGTCCTATTCGGGTGTTTTTTTACTCCTTTCGTGGCAGGGTCTGTACGCTTAAACCTTGTTAGATTCTTGGCACAGATCTCCTTCGCAGTCGACCTTGTGCCACTCACCCCCAAACCACTTAAGGATGGTCAGTGTGATCGCAATCCCAATTAACATCGCAAAATAGGCGGGTAAAGCATGCGGGGAAAACCCTGGGATCGCATTCAGCAACAAGACATCATTTCCCCCTGGAACGAGCTTTGCCCCGAAACCCATCAAAATGCCATTGCTTACACCCAGAATAGCTGCGGCAGTAGACAATCGAGACTGAGTGGCCAAGAGCTTTTTCCAGTGTGTTTTGGGAGCCGTTCTCCACAAGCGAATACTTTCCCAGAGCATCCATAGGCTTAATGTGACTCCCAACACCCATGCAGAACCATCATTCAGATCGAACCAAGGTGCCGCGCGAATGGGTGTCATCCAAGAGCTTGATTCTTCAATCAATCCATTGATCGTGACGCCAAGCACAAAACCCACTAACGTCGTGATCATTCCAAGATCACCACTCCCGAGGCGGGTCAAAGTCGAGAGTGAGCAAGCTCTGTTGAGCACAGCACCTACGCCAAAAATAACCCCACCGAGCAGACCTGGCACGAGGATGGAAAAACCCAATGAGACTGGCCCCGGAGCTTCGATTCCCCATGCCAGAATAATGCTAATCCCGATGACCCATAACACGGTTTTGGCAAAACACCAAAGCATATACGCACGTCTCGTGGAGAGTATCTCTTTGACCGCCTTGACTGTGCAAAGACTTGCTCTCTCAGCAACAAATCCCACTAGGCCTGCCAGCGCAAAAAAGAGTGGCCACAACGCAACATGATTATGGGGTTCCAAAAACATGCCCTCTCAAAGAGTTAAAAATAACGACCAGAACAGAAAAAATAAGCAGGAGAGTATTCCAATTCGTGTTCCCTCCATACTCACCTAAGATTTTTCCTCTTCCTATAACGTCAAAACCAAGACCTGAAGTGATGAACTTTATGGCATTTTTAATAACGCGGAGGCGAGGCTTTCTCGACTTTTGGCAAGGAGAACGGCTAAGGCCTCTCTCATCTTCTCAACGACTGCGCCGACCGTGCTGGTTTCCGTCATGGCCTCCCCATTAAGAGCTTCGGACCAGATAACGCTCTCATCGCGAAGCCGCAGTGTTAGGATCATTTGGACCCGAACCTGGTGTCCCTCCGGCGTGTCAATTTCCTCAAGAGATAACAGCCTTCCATCAAGTATCGCACTATAGGGTCGGCCCGGGATGGAAGGTACGATTGATGTGATGCCGGGTGTCTCACTAAAGCTATCTGCCACCAACTTGGGCAACATGTGCGACAGAGGAACAGCCCAGCGATGGTAGGCATAGAAGCCAACTTCAGCACTCCCTGAACCCATCCGATAGACAATTCGATCCTGATCATAAGGTGGATCGACAAGAAAGTTTTTGACCTCAACCTCAATTCCGGGATTACTTCCCTCAGCATGTAAGGTAGTTTCTTTTACAAGTTCGAGTAGATAATAATGTGTTTTAGGGATTGTTGTACAACCCGAGCCAACTGAAAATAAAAGGAGGATAAAGGGAAACAATTGACTCAATGATTGCTTCATCGGCTGCCCTGCGTCAGTGTTTGGCCGGGCCGACGATCCGCTTCCGGATGAATACGGGTGAGGGTGAAGGGTCTTTCCTTGATCTGTTGGGAGAACTCTTTAAAATTTGATGCAGTCGCCCGAAGGTCTTTCATTGTAGAGCCAAGTTCCTCTCGATTGATGTTTATGATCGACAGAGACCTTTGAGCCGAGATGAGTGTATTTTCCGCCCGATCAACTATTTTTGTTAACCGTGATCCCTTTGGGCCTATCGCCGTCCGAAAATCGCTTCCGAGTTCCGAGAAGGTCTTCATCACCAGAGGCACCTCCTCAAGCTCAGTCTCCAATCGCTCAGAAATCGAATCAAGGCGTGCCGTGAGCGAAGAAAAACGGGGCCCCGACTGATCAACTGTTTCTTGTAAACCCAAAAGAATTTCCCGAACATACATTGCATTGTCTTCTGAAATGAGCGTTTTTAGATTCACCAGAACAGGCCGAGCCTCTTTGGAAACTTCATTAATAAATCCTGTCATCTGATCCATTTTTTCTAAGAGCTCCTGAAGATCCGGGGCGGTTTGACCGAAAATTTCTCCGCCCTGCTTTAGGAGAGGTGCTTCGGAGGTCCCTGGACCGATCTGAAGCGAGCCGTCTCCGAGCAGCCCTGAGGTCAAAATCTGGGCCATACTATCAGCTTTGATCGGGACATCTGGTCTGAGCGCGACCTGAAAGGCGACGGGCCATTCTTTGTCTGTACGCAGCCTGACTTCTTTGATTCGACCAACGCTGACACCCGACATTCGGACGCGATCCCCGACTTCTATCTCGCCAGAGCTTTTCATGAGAACCCAATAATCTAGTTGGTGACCTCGAAAAAATAGAGACCCGGTAATCCAAAGGGAGCCGATGATCAGGATCAAAAAAGCCCCTATGACAAAAACCCCTACCTTGATTTCAGCCCATCTCGTTTCATTATTCATTGTTCACTTCCGGGACTGCTCGCGAGTCACCCGCACTTTCTGTGAAGCGCTGGTAGAAATTTGAACCCTCCAGGGCCTTAGCAGGGATCCGCTCAAGGAATCTTCTAACGATTGGGTCTTTGCTTTTTTTCACATCAGCGGTGGAGCCAACGACTAAGAATCGGCCCTCATGCATTAATGCCAGACGATCCGCGATGGAAAAAGCACTCGCCAATTCGTGTGTGACCATAACGAGGGTGACCTGAAACACTTCCTTGAGTTGTAATATTAGAAGATCGAGACCTGCTGAGGCAACGGGATCTAAACCCGCCGACGGCTCATCAAAAAAAAGCATTTCTGGATCAAGGGCGAGGGCACGCGCGAGAGCGGCTCTTTTTCTCATCCCTCCGCTGATCTGGGAAGGAAATAGATCCATCGCATCTTCGAGACCGACCATTCCGAGCTTGATTCTGGTTATAATTTGTCGTGTTGAGACCGGAAGTCGGGTGAATTCTGACAGTGGCAGATTGATATTTTCTGCGAGAGTCATTGACTCAAAGAGCGCACCGCCCTGAAATGCCATCCCCATCCGACAGCGCAGAGAAGCAATCGCTTCCTGATCGTCGGCAAAAATATCGACCCCCTGGATATGAACAGAACCAGCATCCGGACGCTCAAGACCGGTAAGACATCGGAGTAAAGTGCTCTTGCCACTTCCACTCGCACCGAGAATAACAAGGGTCTCTCCATGGTTTACGGTGAGATCCAATTGATCGATGATGCGCCGCCCTCTATACGATTTTATGAGCCCACGGGCTTCTATCAATGGTGTTGTTTGCGTCATCTCCTTATCCCTTAAGATAGAATATCGCCGTGACAAAAAGATCAGCAGCGATGATTAAAATAATAGAGTGCACCACAGAGGCCGTGGTCGCACGTCCAACCTGTTCCGCACCCCCCTGGGTCTTCAGCCCTTGCCGGCAACTGATCAAGCCGATAATCACGGCAAAAATAAGAGATTTAACAAGACCCGTCGCAACATCTTGCAACTGCAGGGCATCGAAAGTACTGATCATATACCCTGTTGCTCCGAGCTTAAGGACACCGACGGCAATCATCAGCCCGCCAAAGATCCCCACAAGATCCGAAAAAATAACCAGACAGGGGAGAGAGATAGCGAGAGCCAAAAGCCTAGGGACGACGAGGAAAGAAATCGGATGAATCCCCATGACGGTCAAGGCATCGATCTCTTGTGACACCTTCATCGTACCAAGCTCCGCAGCAATCGCGGACCCGAACCTGCCCGCCACAATGATGGCCGTGAGGAGTGGCGCAAGCTCTCGGATAATCGACGACGCCACCAGATTCGGCATCAGGCTGATCGCCCCCACTTCACCCAATTGTTGCGCTGATTGTAGGGCCATAATCATCCCGGCGAGCAGGGCGATCAGAGAAGAGAGCGACAGTGAATTGTAACCGGCTTTGACGATCAGCAGAATCGTGGGGCGAATACGGATCCGATCACCATGAAAAGGACCGACGAATAGACAGTCAACACTCGCCACGGCGAGTTGCCATACCCCACCGGCTTCTGCGAGTAGCCCGAGGGAATTGTGCCCTACTCCACGAATAAACTGACTTACCATAGAGATTCCTACGACATCAGGCGCTGCTCAACCTCGCCCCGTGAAGTACAAGAAGCCTCAAGGGCTTCATTCAGGTTAGCCATGCGGAAAACCTGAACGACCGATTCACTTGGCTGACAAAGAAGAACCTGCAGATCCCGCAGTTGAGCGCTCAAGAGACCTTCAAGCAATACTGCTAGACCTGCTGTATCAATCTGCTCAACCCCTCCCAGGTCAACAACCAGGACTGAGCCCCGTGTATTCGCGACTTTATCAAAGATGATTTCTCGAAACTCCGGCGCCTCATGATAGCTGATCCTTCCTTGGACAAGGAGCATAAGAACATCAGGCCGACCTGGGATTTCCTGAACCTCTGTCTGAAATCGTTGTGCTGTCAAGGCTGGATCCAATTCGTTTCTATTTGGATGATACGCATTTTATTTTGGTCGCATGGGCCGATGACCCTTTATTAAAGAAGGCCCCATTTTATGAATGGTAAATAATCCGTTTCGCATCATTTATGTTAAGACACCTGTTTCTTCTACTTCTCCTGAATTCAGTTTTGAATCTTGACTGTAGCGACCTTTCAGGTAGGCAATGATGGCATCGTCGTCATCCGCAATGACGATGTCACCCTGTACGAGAGTTGGGATTCCTCGCTGACCTGAGACCCTGAAGAGCGCTCCCCCTTTCAGCCTTGTCGCGCGGGACATTCACGCGGGTATAGGTGATCCCCAAGTCTGTGAGCGACATCCGTACCTTCCGGCAATAGGAACACCATTCTGCCTGGTAAAGATTAATCGTAGGCTCGTTCATTGTTTGATCCTCCTCTCATTTGTTTGTAGATGAACGAAAGTTCACTTAATAAGCCATTTCAAGTTCTATGTCTTCTCGATTTTTTAAGATAGTGGGATCCAGAATCTCCCCACAGATCATGCAACGAGAACCAAAAAAATTGTACTCGCCTGTACTATTTTTCAAATCCTGAAACCGATCTGAGACCATCAGGCCATCGCATCTTGGGCACTGCATCACACCCTCCTTTTCTTTATTTCAAATATGGGAAATCTGTAATTTCAAGATCCTACTTTCTTCGAAATTCACTTTTCCATGATTCCCTTCTGATCGACTATGTTAGAATTATCCTTTATTCAGCCTTATTTAGATGTATCTCCGCATACAATAACGAATAAAATAACCAACGATTTTTTTATGAAAATCTAGCGTTATAATTTTAGTTTAGAAAACTTCATATTCAGGGGCTAGAATTTTTGAGCTGCGATTTAAATTCAAAAAGTGTCAAAAAAATAGAATAATCTCAGAGGAAAGCTAACAGGGGAATGTTCCGTTATTTTTAATCGGAAGACTGATTAACTCCAGGGGATCATCTTAAATTTTCGTCTCTTTCCAACACCTGATGTCCCACAACGCGTTGCCGTTCCAGTCACAAAATGCTTTATTAGGATAAAGTCAACTTCATTTCATTTTTCTTAATCTCTTCTTAAAACTTAAATCCCTTTGAGCGTATCAATAATATCTGCAGGTTCTGAACGTTGGCTATAATCAGCGTTTACAAAGCTGTAGACAATCGTGTTGTCAGAGGCAATAATGTACGTTGCTGGAATCGGAATTTTATAGCTATTATCCCCATTGTAAGCGGGGATATCGAAACCGAACTCCTTGTAGATCGGACGAAGCCTATCGGCTAAAGCGAAAACCAGACCAAAGTCCTGTCCAACCTTGTTGCCCACATCACTGAGTACCTCGAATGTCAATCCATGCTTTTCCAGGGTAGATAGGGAATTATCAGGGCTTTGGGGTGAGATCGCCACAAGTTGTGCGCCAAATGCTTTCATTTCTGGCAAGGTTTTTTGGAGCGCATGAAGTTCCAAATTACAATATGGGCACCAGCCTCCTCGATAAAAACTTACAACCAGAGGACCTGTTTTCAGAAAATCGGTGGAAGTGATTGGTACCCCTGTTGTATTGGGCAGCGTGAAGGAAGGGGCTAAATCACCCTTCTTAAGACTTGTATCTGTGAGACCGGAAGAGACAAGCTTTTCAGTTTCAGATAAAATAGTCTTTAGGATACCTTCTGGAATTTGTGGGATAAGTTCTTGCTGCATCTTCTCAATTTCTTGTTTTAAATCCATAGTTGTTTTCTCCATGTAAAAACGAGATTCAAAGTACAAATCCGATTTGTGCCCTTTAATGATAAACCTGCTTCTTCAGCAGGTCTTTATCTTCTGCGGTATGATTGTCGTTTGTGCCGTTACCAAAACGCTTTCCCTTATTTCTTAATTGCCAACTCAGCACTTTATATTGGGGTCTTTTCTTCACCCCTATTCAAAATGCCTGGATCCTCCATGAATCGACCAATCTGGTACCGCCTGCAAGTGCTTGAACCATCTTTTCGACAGGGCTTCGGGCTTGAGGCGGGCAGGAACGAGAATCCACAATCGAAAGACTTTAATGTACCTACCCATAAGCTTCAATCTGAAATCTCAAACAGATCAAATGACTTGTGTAGCGATATCACGAAGTGCGAGTATTCGTCGTTGTAGTCCGTATCGAGATCCGTCTCTGTAAAATCCATACCCCACACAAACCCGGCAGAGAGCTTTCTTCTAATGCCAATACTGATGTCGCCGTAGTCATCGAATTTTGGGGTTCTTCTTAATGCCCTGGGATCATCAAACTGGTAATAACCGATATGGAAGCGCCAGGAAAGGATTTCGTTAATCTCGGCCTCGTAATTAAGCGCTGAGTAGAGATTCTCGTGTTCCGGATCATAATTGAGGAAAAGACGATAATTGTTATATTGGATGCCACCATTAAACTCATGAAACCGAGGTCCCCCACCCGATGGGTACTCATAGTTTGTTGCGCCAACTTCATAACCGAGAACGCCCAATTTATCGCCATAAGAAAAAAAATAAATGTTTTCATTGTCCGTGTAGACCGATTTACGTTGTGGTCCAGCACCAGGCCGGAAGTCCACATTGGAAACGTTCAATCCGCCAGAAAAACCACTAGGATGATGATACTGGATGCCACCCTGTACCGCAGCCTGATCATTGGTTTGAGTGAGCCCACGAAAGAGATAATTGTTTGAAATAGAGATATCAGCCTTCACCTCTGATGCTGATGCCTCACTAAACCACAAGGATGCCCCAAAGAGGGCTACAAAAAAGAGTGGTGTTGCAACTATAATTTTCATGGCATACCCTCCTCTTTTGTAATAAATGAATGCTTACATGGTTCGCAATGGGCCACATAGAAACATTGGCGGGAGGGAAGTTCACAGCGCATCTCCAGTTTGACCTCAGATTCGTTACACCCTGGACAAGCCAGTTTTGGAGTGTATCTTTTGCCGTTCTCTAATATACGGCCTTCTGTTGATACCTCATACTGCGTTCCACAGGTTTTACATCCTGCCACTGCGAGACACTCTCCGTATCCTAAATCACATCTTAAGGTCACATCGATTGTCGAATGGCGACATACGGGACAAGAAACTTTATTTAGTTTTTCCTGAATTTCTGTAAGATCCACCGTCATGATTGTCTCTCCTTTTCATAGGGATGACCGTCTTTTCTCATCCTGGGCTTAAACTAATTTTCCCTATTTTTAGGTGAATAAATGAATAGCCGGTTTCAGTCTTCACATCTAGGATATGTCATAAGATAGCAGGACTTTAGCGATTGGGATGTAGTCTGGCGTACAGATCAAAGACTTATTTGAAAGAAGAAAGATCCCCCTGTTTTCCGAGATCCATTATTGGCCGGAAATGGCAACTCATGGATCTCGTAGCATTTTGACGTGATGAAGGATCGGACGATGGAGAGTAGAAGTAACGAGGAGAAGTCCCCATTATTTTGGATTTACGGAGTCTTTATTTCTTGAAAGAAAAGAATCCTCTCCTGTCTTTTATTTAGGATTTAACGAGCATACCGGAGGATCGTTCCCCCATGACCTACGGCCCAAGCGTGTGAGGCATCCGAAAATGTGACATTCCAGAGATCTTCATGGGTCCCGCTCGGGCTTTGTACCCATTGTTGACCTCCATCGGTTGTGTGTAGTATTGACCCTTTTTCTCCCACGACCCAGCCAAGCTGTCGATCTACAAAAACAAGCCCCCAGAGATTTGCTTCTACCCCTGAGTTCTGTTCCACCCAGGTTTCTCCACCATCCTGCGTACTGAGAAGTTTGCCGCCAGCACCACCGGACCAGCCAATCAACGCATCGACAAAATGAACCGCAGCTAGAGGGAGTATAATCCGGATCTGACCTTTCCAGGTCTTCCCGCCATCCAGGGTATGGATAATATCTCCCCGCATACTGGTCGCCCATCCGACACGCGGGTCTAAGAAGAAAACACTTGTCCAATTGAATGTCGATTCCGTCGATTGGGATTCCCACTGAGCCCCCCCCGTATCTGTTTTAAATACATCTTGAAATGTGCCAACGGACCAACCCTTATCTTTCGTGATAAAATCAATATCTAAAATCGTCTTTTCACCATTTTGAGATATGACCGACCAGGAATGTCCCCCATCACGCGTATGAAGGAAGGTATTTTGACTGCCTGCTGCCCAGCCTTCTTGCGCGTTAATAAAATCTACAGAAAACAGATCGGCATCTGTACTATTTTTCTGAGGATTCCAGGTCTTTCCCCCATCCTTACTATGAAGGATCGTTCCATTTTCTCCCACCACCCAACCTTTCTCGTTATTAACAAATACCACACTACTGAGGTTCGCTGTGGTGCCGCTTTTCTGAATCGTCCAATGACTTGCTT
Organism: Nitrospirota bacterium; assembly: GCA_029261135.1. Taxonomy (GTDB): domain Bacteria; phylum Nitrospirota; class Nitrospiria; order SBBL01; family JAADHI01; genus JAADHI01. Next base: position 29,643 of record JAJDBX010000013.1, on the reverse strand, counting down.
CAGAGTTTGAACCGCTTGGATTGGAACAAGATAAAAAAATCGAACCGAGAAGGAGAAAAGAGAGGATAAACAGGATACGCCATCGTTTCATTGGGGATTCTCCAGTTCTTGGTTGATGGAAAACCTATCCGCACTATGGGCTATTACGACGACAATACGAAAACTGTGGAAAACTATTTTAGCTATTGGGCCGTGCATGCTGCAATAGCACCTCACTAAGAAAAAATGAAATAGATAGATGCACTGAATATCATTGCGATCGGCAATGTAATCAGCCAGGAAAGCATAATATTAGAAATTATCTTGATATTGCGATGACCGCTCACGGCTCCGATTCCCACAATCGCACCCACAGAAACGTGTGTGGTCGATACCGGCACCCCAAATTTGCTGGCAACGATCACTAAAAACCCGGTTATCAGATTGGCTGAAAAACCTTGGCCATGTGTTAAGTCTGTAATTTTATGGCTCATGGTTTCAGCGACCCTGCGTGCATTGAGTAATCCACCCATCGCCATCCCGGCAGCAATGGCAGACATCCCCCATCGGATATCGAATCCTTGTACTGCCACAAGTAAACCCGAAATTTTCGGGGTGTCGTTTAATCCTCTCGCAAATGAAACCACGGCTGCACTGAGGCCATGTGAGAGATCGAGCAGTTTCTGTAAGCCAATGCCCCATACCCTGCCTGTGTACAAATCGACACATTCATTCGTGTTGGCAACCGCAATGGAAAGGTCACGATTACCCAGTGCGTTCAATGCCATGGGCTGATCTGAATAAGAAGCGTCCGTGGCGATTAAACTGCTGACGGGCACAAATCTCCTCTGTTCACCCACACAGACACAACTTTCTTTGCTGAGACCCATTGCCTCTCTGCTGCGATTAAATATCCAATATACGATGGCACAGAGCGTAAAGGCGATAAAAGGACTGACGAACAAGGGGATAAAAAAGGTTCCGCCTAAACGCTGAAAATTGACATCCCAGCCCACGGCCATGATCCCGGCACCCAACAAAGCACCCACCAAGCTATGGGTTGTCGAAATAGGAAAACCCAGGCGAGTTGCCAAGATCACGGTTGCCGCTGCCCCGAAGCCGACTGACATGAGAAAGACAGCACCACCGGCAATATCTTGTGGGATAAAGCCTTTTCCGGAAAAGTTTGCGACCAGTCCTTGTGCCAAATAAAAGGAAGCGATCGAACCCGAAAAAGTAGCAACTGTTGCAATTCGAATGGCGGTTTTATAGCCAACGGTTTGGCTGCCATACAGCGTCGCCACGCCTTTAAAATTATCGTTTGCGCCATTGGCATAGGCAAGAAAAAGTGCCGAAAGAAAGAGTAATGAAACGTACATACAGCCTCCCAGACAAAGTCTTATTTTTTGCTCATAATATACACGACGATTGCTTCAATTTCCTGATCGGAAAGATGAAAGTTAGGCATAAAAGCGTAAACATCCCAAGCGGAAGGATCTTTGAGAAATTTTTTATCCCATTCGGGTCGAAGCTTTTCGCCGGCTTTTGTTAGATTCGGATAAATATCCAATCCACCCGTCTTGATAGTATGACATGCTCTACAGTCGTAGGCTTCGACCAACATCTCACCGGCCTTGATAAGGTCTTTTTCCTTGAGAATTTTTGCACTATCGACCGGCGTCTTCAATGTATCCAGATAGGCAATAATGTTATTAATTTCTTCATACGACTTCCATTCGAAGGCAGGCATGCCTGTCGATGGCCGGCTGAGACTCGGGTCTTCAAGCCATTGGAACAGCCATTCTTTGGATCGCCTCAATCTGACATTCGTTAAATCAGGACCAACATCTCCTCCCTCCTTTCCGATGCCATGGCATTGATAACAGTCTAAATCCCTCATGAGCTTTTTACCGGCCACGGGGTCTCCAGCATATTCGTCATCTGAGGTCTCTTGGGAACTGGCTTCGATCGGCCCTTGAAACGTGACCCATCCGGAGATCCACACCCATAGGGCCAATCCCAAAATAAATCCAATGCGCAGCTTATTTTTTCGTCTCATGGTGATCTCCTTCTCATGAACTTTCTCGAATTTTTGCTTCAATAAAACAGGGAGGAATACCCAAAGGCATTCCTCCCTGTTTTATTTTTACATCGCCCCCGGAACTGGACGAGGCACAATCTTCTCTTTGCCGGGTTCTAAGCGTTTTCCCCGACTAAAGGAAGTCACATATGCGACAAGGTCGATTGATTCCTGGCTATTCTTGTTGATGGGGCTCCCTTTCAGAAAAGTCATAATGCACATGTTGTTCATACTGGCCAAATCAACCAAGGCTTTCATCGGTCCCATCGGTTTGGGGAAATGGGCCGCCGCACCCTTCAATGTCGGGATATTCACCTTCATCGCCATTCCTTTCCACTTCATTTCGGCCGCACCACCCACGGTTCCCCCATCCTCGTGACAGGTTCCGCAGCTTTTTCGACTTTTATTATCCCCGAGCGTTTCGGAGTAAAACAATTTCTCGCCGCGCTTATGGCCGGCCTCTAAGGTATCCGGCTTCATCGTCATCATCATCTGCATCATCATTTTGACTTTGCCCGGTGGCATTAGATATGAACTGCCTGAGTCCATCTTCATTTGCGCATGTTTTCCTTCAGCACCCATCGCAGGCCTCCCTCCCATGGATGAACACCCGTTAACGAACAAGAGAGAAGCTCCTCCCAGCATCATAAAAATCACGTATCGTTTCATCACTTTCATCTCCTTTTTTATAGGTTTCTTTCTGAAATTCCCGCGAGTAAGTGACTAAGGTCTGTCTGAATTCTGACTCATCCCTTCTCCCGACAAACGATCTCTTAACTGCTTTACAAGATATTCCAAGCTCGGTTCACCGATTGCACAAATTTCTCCCTCCAAAACAAAGGTCGGGGAGACGATGACCTCATGGGATTGAGCCCACTCTTCATCCGCTTGCTCGGATCGAAGTATCAGCTTAATCCCCGGCACTTCTTTTATTACCCTTTTGGCTATCGCTAATGCCGATTCCCTACAAGAACAGTCTGAGGAAATATACAAGTCTAGAGTCAGCATATTGACAAGATAATATTTTTTACGGGGGAATAATGTAGTCTGTACTACTTTGTTGGAATAATTGTGGTTTTCACTTCCGGGGTTATCTAGTGTAGTGTCTCAACTAAAAGACTATTATGTTGCTTGATGTTATGATACCGAAAAACCATTATAAATGAGAGAGTCGGGATGAAAGTCGCAGCCAAGATTTCATTGTCATTGGAAGAGAAGCAACAGTTAAAGAAAAATGTTAGAAGCCGGAGAACTTCGATTAGACTCATAGAATATTCACGAATAGTCTTGTTGTCAGAGGAAGGTTTTACGATGCGGAAGATTATTAAGATGACTGCCTGACAATGCAAGCCATTAGTCAACGCGGACACTCGCTAAAGCACTCAACACCACGCATAGTTTTGTTCATCGTGTTTGGCAATCCCTTGGGTTCAAACCCCACCTGTAAAACGTTTAAAGTGAGCAATGATAAACACTTTGAAGAAAGGTCGTTGTGGAACCGTGACCCATAACTACAAAAGAAACGGTACGAGCACTTTATTTGCTGCTCTGGAAGTGGCAAGAGGTCGGGTGATCGGAGAATGTTATCGAAAACACAGCCATCAAAAATTTCTGAAGTTTATAAAACAGGTTGAGAAACAAACAGAAGCGTGTCAAGACATACATATTATTGTGGACAACTATGCGACCCACAAACATGAAAAGATTCGAAATTGGCTCAAGCGGAAAAAAAGAGTATTTCTACACTTCACACCCACCAGTTCATCGTGGTTAAATTTGCTTGAAAGATTTTTTGGTGTGCTCAGTGAAAGATCTGGGAAAAAATATCTTTCGTTATATCGAAAAGCATCATGATGATCCGATGCCCTTCGTATGGACCAAATCTGCTGAAGAAATATTGGCAAAAGTTGATCGTGCCCGTGCAACTTTAGATAAACTCCAAATAGTTTAGGACACTACTTCCAATTGCTTCATTTTAGTTTCTCCTGAGCCTCATTATCCTCGAATTGCGTTTGAAAGCTTATACTCTTGATCGTGAATCAAAAATCACACTTTCTGGAAGTAAGCGGTCTGCATCATTCCTTTGACTTTGTTGTCGTCGATTTGCCCTTCTTTTTTCTCTTAGAAATAACCGACGATATTTTCAATAAATAGCGTGGATTATGGGTGTGAATACTGCTGTTTTTCATCAACAATAAAACCATACACTCATCACATTTTGAATGATCTGACCTTTTGAGATTGATTCCGCGTGTTTTCTCTGGTGATGAGAATTGTCGATCTTGGTGGGACACGGGTTCTGTCTCATTACCGTTGGGCTTTGATTCCCCCCAGGGTGAAGGATCTAAGAATAGCTTACAAGATGACCAACACTCGATCTGAGACCTGAAAGCCTCGTCATCTCTTGCAGAGTGGGAGTGGTGCCCCGTATGATTCGAGAAAATAATCTCTTGTCTGTTGGCTTTGTGATTTGTATAAGAAAGACTTTAAATCAGTCGGGGAGGATGTATTGATGATGACCTTAGGCCATTTTGTTGTCAGGGGGCTTGCTCTGTTTGCGGCCAATCGCTTCGTGGCCTGTGTAACGGTTTTATTTTTTTCTTGTGCGACATTTATTTCGACTTATTTTAATTCGGGCAATACCTCGGACTCGGAATCAATCGTTTTTACTTCGATTTTGAGTTTATTTGTGGCGCTTGTGATCCAGCCTTATTTTAATGCGGGTTTAATGAGTTCCTTCAAAAGTGTCCTCTTGCATCAAAATGTCGATCTCAGTGAGTTTCTTGTGCTCGCACAGCGATATTTCTATCCCATTTTTAAACTCGCGCTTGTACAAATGTTCATCATGGGGCTCACGCTCAATCTGTCCCTGGCTTTTGTGCGATATATCTCTGGGGAACTTGAATCATTCAATAGTGGCGCTGTCTTACATTTATCTGGTGCTTTTTTTAATCTGATCTTGGTGCCGCTCTTTAGTCTGGCGCCTGTTGTGATTGTGGTCAGGGAACTGAGTCCATATAACGCGATTAAAACCAGCTACAATTTTGTTTTTAAAAATTTTGTAGAATTTATTCCTTTTCTCGTCATTTTTTGGGGCATCCCGGTGTTCATCGAGATGGGTGCAAAGGTTTTTCCTGAAGTAATCAATTTTCCGAAGTGGGGAATAGATTTACTCTATATCGTATTTATGGTTTCTCGCCTTCCAATCCTGGTGGTTTATCTGGATGACCAGCTCGGATTAAAAGGGCAAGCGAAATTGGAAACGACAAGCAGCTCCTGACAACTGCATTGCAGGACTTTATTCTAAAAAATGCAAGCGCTTTGTCTTGTATCTGTCGCTCCTATATCAAGGTCTGTAAAGAAAATCCCGAAAATTTTCCACAACGCACACTCACTCTACAAATAGTGTCGTGAATCTTTTCTCCGTTTAAACCCCTCACGATTGGAGGAGCTAAAAATCTTAAGTTTTACTATGAGTATTAAATTATAACTAATTAATTATAAAAGAATTATTTTATGACGTAAAATATTGTTTCTATCATATCCATAGCATATTCTTCCATTTTTAATGTTCAGTTTGGGCTTATTTACGTGACTATTCTATGCCTTTTTGTGGCGGCTTCAATAGTTGGAAAAGAAGGCTAAAATTAGTTTTAATTGGGGTCGGGGAGGGAAATTACTTGAATTTGTAATCTGAAGGGATTGACCGTTCTGTGAGGGAATGTTATTAGACAGTCGTATTTTCTCCTGTAAAATTCGCATTTAGGGATATCATGAAGTTGACCTATCTCATCATCACCCTCTTCATCTCTCTCTTTACTCATGGTTGTGTTGTGTCGCCTGATTTTCAGTCTGAAACTGGAAGCAGGGATGCGAGGGCTCACAACAGTCTCGGCAAGGCGGCGTATAGTAGAGGTGACTACGACAAGGCCACTGAACTCTTCAGAAAAGCACTCTCAATTGATCTAAAAGGCTTGGGAGACCAACACCCTGATGTTGCCATCAGGTATAATAACCTCGCTACGACCTGGGATGCCAAAGGCGACTACAAGAAGGCAATTGAATTCTATAACCTGGCACTTGCCATTGACCTGGCGGTTTTTGGAGACCAACATCCCAATGTTGCCATCCGATACAACAATCTCGGTTCAGTCTGGGATGCCCTCGGCGACTCTGATCGCGCCATCAAATTCTATAACCTGGCGCTTGCGATTGACCTGAAAGCCTCGGGGGACGAAGATCCCAATGTCGCCACCACTTACAATAATCTCGGCTTGGCTTTGGTGGCCAAGGGAGACCTTGATCGTGCCATCGGGTTTTTTAACAAAGCCCTTACCCTCAATTTAAAGGTCTTCGGAGATCAGCACCCCCTCGTTGCCACCACTTACAATAATCTCGGCTTGGCCTTGGTGTTGAAGGGCGAGCTTGAGCGGGCCATCGAACTCTTCAACGAGGCCCTCAATATCAAGCTGAAGGTTTTTGGAGGCCAACATCCCAAGATCGCGACCAGTTACAGTAATCTCGGTGAGGCCTGGCGGGCCAAGGGAGACATCGACCGCGCGATTGGCTTTCAAATGAAGGCCCTTACCATCCTTGAACTCAGCTTAGGCAAGGAACACCCGAATACGAAGGCTGTTCGGGAGAATATAAAGTTTATTCAGAGCAAGAAAGCATCTTAATAAATTGGGCTGGGGTCTTTTTATATTATCGTCTCCGTTTTTAGATTGCCTAGATCTTGCTTCAGGGCCGGAGATCCCGCAAAGTCGAGGGAGAGTTCTCTAGAAAGTCCTGTCCAAGGCCTGTCTCAGACTTTTTCATCGGATTCAGCTTATTCTATTTGTGTGTAAACCCCTTCCACCCAACATTCTAAATCATGAATATGTAAAGTCCCGAACCCCGTTCCGCTTAAAGATAAGACGGCTTTTTCCCCTTGAGTTCGGCTGGCGCATTGCTTTGTTCTGATGTATGAATCTGTACTCGAAATCGCATACCAATTTTCTGTATCGTAGTGGATGATGACAGAATAACTGCCGACCCCTTCCGAACTTCTTTTATAGGCAGCTTTTACCTCACATGTCCTCTCTGTCTTATGGAATATGATTTTTTTTGATCTTTCATTAATCCTGAGAAAGGGGCTTTGATTGTCATTCACCGCATCACAGTTGTGGGTTTGTATTAGAATGGGTTTTTCTTCGATCACGTATAAATTGCTTGCGATTTTTGAGACTTTAATCTCAATCTCTTCTGCATTCCCAAGCGAAACAAAAAGAACTGAACATATCAGAAAGCGGAGTAAAAATTTGATGTGAACTGGCAAAGAGTGTATCTCCTTAGAACTGGGCCTCTTATGCAAGGTGGTCGAAATATGACCTGTCAGGCATCATGTGTCAAGGCCTTCATCTGCCAACTTATTTTGAACCCTGCCTTTTTAGAATAATGAATTTCTATATATTGTATCCTATCAACAGTGTTAACAACATTTAGTATATTGACTTCAGTTTAAATAACTGAGCTTGGCCTATTGTTTGGGCATAGTGCACCTACTTGCTCGAATGTATTGATTTCATTGAGTAATTTTTATTGCCTTTTTCTTGTGCAAAACAGTGAAATCACTGGATAAATCAAGGGATTTTCAAAAAATTGAGCGAAGTTATTCCCAGCTTATCCACATAAACTGTGGAAAAGTGCTGCACCATCAGGAGTAAAAAAATAAGGGGTCCTCATATTTTATGAGACAAAAATTGAAGTTTTTCTAAACATCTTTTCTCTAAAATAAACTTAAGAATTTTGTGTCTAGATGAAATCTATTCTCGGGGGTTCCTTTACAAAATAATTGGAGAGGTGATGGAGTCTTAAGGCTTTCGATTGAAGAGGTCGAGCTTATCCAAGTTGATCTTTGGATGAAGGAAGCCTTTTTAAGCCTTAATCCGAATACTCTTCAGGGTATGTTGTATGACTTTTTTCAGGGCGACATCGCGAAGAGAAACAAAATAGGAGATAAGAATGTGGAACTCTCCTGGTCTAATAGAAAAATTAAGCCCATTGAATCGTGAAAAAGAATATGAACCCTTGGTCTGGTCTGGCCATCCATCCTGGGTGGAATATACTTTCTTGTGGTTTATCAGTGTCGTTTTTTCTGTACGTGCAGGTCTTGTCTTATGGTTTGGGGTTTGCCCTGTTTACAGGACTGGGCGTATTTTTAGGCCAAAGAATTGCTTAGAAGGTGACACGTCAAAGTATCTACAAATCACAGGGGGTCTTTGGAAAAACAAACCTCAGACTTCCTTTGGAAGAAATTAATGAAGTCAAAATCTGGCAGGGCCCGCTTGACTTTCTGTTTGGGATTGGAACGATTTCATTAAAAATTAAAATAGGAAAGGTGGAACGCTTAGTCGGCATCAAAGACCCAGAAGTGGTCGAACGGAAGATCAAAGCCCTACTCTCGTGGATCGTCAGATTAAAAAAATTCCGTCTGATTCAGCAGCCTTAAAACTAGAAAATATCCTCGGGTCAATCCAAGATATTAGATGAAGCGACCGTGGATTCATATCAATACCGTATCATGGAACTTAAGTAAAGGAGGTTATGATGAATGATTTGGTAACTATTTCGATCAAAGGGATTGAACTTGTAATGGTGAATTTCCCCAAACTGGCTCTCGTCATTTTTACTTTATTTATCGTTTTATGGGTAATCAAAGACATTTTTCGCTTGATGAATAAATCGCTTGAAGAGACGAAAGTCGACGCTATTTTAACTCCTTTTCTCTGTAATATGGCCTCTTGGGGATTGAGGCTGATGTCATTGATCAGCGTTGAATCCATGGTGGGGATTGCGACAACCTCCTTCATTGTGGTGCTCGGAGCCGCAGGTTTGGCCATTGGCCTCGCATTGCAGGGGAGTCTTGCCCATTTTGCAGTCGAATAAAAGATTCTATTTACACAAGAACGAACTGAATGTCCCTAAATTTTGGTTCTAGATCAGGGCAGAGAAATATTGTGATTTAGGGATCCTGTTTCAAGGGATCGATCACTTATCTCTTGTGAATTAAGAATGACTTTCAATTCCAAAGCAATAGAGTTGGGGAAAGTCTCAGGTTTTAATCAAGCGAAGTAAGATCTTGTGCGACGATTTCTTCCCCGATATCGTACATTTTTGTGATAGTATGCCAACCCAATACGTCTTTGTTTTCTTCTGTATCTCAGATTTTGTGTGAAAGGACAGTAAAAATTATTTACAACATTAAATCAGTCCGGATATCTTCTCAGGATCAAATTCTAGAACAAGACTCTTGATTTTAAATAAACAATGGGGACAATTGAGGTCTACATAATTAAAGTACGCCAAACACTCATGCTTTAAAAAAAAGCCTCAACATCATGGAGGAATTCTATGAAAGATTTTTTTACTTCAGACCATCGTTCATTTATGCACAAAGGAATTCTTTTTATTCCACTCTTCTTACTTTTAATGAGTGCATGTGCGACAGAATCTCATCGGACACTGACCCCACAAGTCGTGACCTCTTCAGGAACAACATTTACGGGAGTCAAAAAGACCTTGGTCGTCGGGAGTTTTCAAAATAGATCGACTTATATGCGAGGTATCTTTTCCGATGGTTCAGATCAACTTGGGAACCAAGCCAAAACAACATTGAAATCACACTTACAGCAAACTGGACGTTTCGTCCTGGTTGATCGGGAAAATATGCGTGAAATCAAGAGAGAATCAAACATCCGTGGCGAAACACAAAAGCTTAAAGGAGCACAAGTGACGATTGCAGGGGATGTGACTGAATTCGGTCGACGGACGACTGGAGATAGAATGTTATTTGGCATTCTCGGGGCAGGAAAAAGGCAATTGGCCTATGCAAAGGTCACTTTAAATGTGATCGAGGTGTCTACTTCTGAAATCATTTTTTCAACGCAAGGTGCAGGAGAATATGACTTGAGTAACCGGGAATTTATCGGTTTTGGTTCAACTGCAGGATATGACGCAACACTCAACGGAAAGGTGCTTAATCTCGCAATTATGGAGGCGGTCAATAAACTGGTTCTTGGTCTGGAGCAAGGTCAATGGAATTAAGGCATAAGAAGCATTTGAAAAAAAACCTCCTTCTAAGCACTTTGGTTCTTTTTTCTTTTGTAAGCGCTGCTTGTTCATCCAAACCCACGATGTATCGATGGAACGAATATGAAGCGATTACATATGATATCTACATTAATCCAGGGAAGGCAGATACAGACACTCAAATTGCCAAACTCACAGAAGAAATTGGTAAAACACATGCCGAAGGGAAAAGAGTCGCGCCTGGGCTTCATGCCCACTTGGCTTATATGTATTTTTTAAAAGGAAATACCAGTGCAGCTCATCAGGAATTCAATAGAGAGAAATCGTTATTTCCAGAGTCTGAAAAATTTGTCGATGGAATCCTAGAAAGGATGAATAAATGATGAGGCATGCATCACATTGTATGCGTTTTTCTTTACTGATGATTTTCTTTATCTCCGTCAGTGCATGTGCGACCGTTCAACAACAAGATTATTCTAATTTTAGAGACCATCGACCTCGTTCTATATTGGTTTTACCCCCCTTGAATGAATCGCTTGAGGTCGATGCCTCTTACATCTATCTCTCTACCATTTCACGCCCACTTGCAGAATGCGGTTACTACGTTTTTCCCGTTGCTGTGATTGATGCCTTCCTTAAAGAAAATGGCTTACCCACCCCTGGAGAAATGCACAATATTCCGCTTGATAAAATTCATAATATACTTGGTGCAGATGCAGTGCTTTATGTGACGATCGAAGACTGGGGCCAAAAATTTCAGGTATTATCTTCAAATACGGTCATAAAAGCCCGTGCACGTTTGGTGCATGTCACTTCAGGAAAAACCCTATGGCTCGATCCCAAAATGTTGTTCAAGGATCAGGAAACAGTGGTGGCGGTGTGGTGGGGGCATTGGTCACTGCCGTGGTCAGTCAAATTGTGTCCTCAATCGTAGATCCGACGCATGATCTTTCTAAACAAGCCAATGAACAAATGGTCTTTAATAAAAAAAACGGTTTATTATGGGGGAAATATAACAATTTAGATCACAACTCTGAATTTTGCAGTTAATGAGGTCTCACTTTAAAAATAGAGATCCGGTCATTCGTTTTTCGGGCAGAAGTAAAAGTATCAGTTCACCCTCCTTTTTTTTAAACCTTTGATAAACACTTCCATCAAATTTTCTTCTTTACGCCAAGACTTGTTCGCTGGATTTCTAGCATTTGAACATCACCTGTGTTCATTGGTGATGTTCAGGGCAATATTCTAGGATGGCCCTATTAATCTCGTATAGACTTTAGATTAGATCTTTCGACTTTTTTTAATATCATTCCTTTTCTTCCTTTCGATTAGCGCTTATGCGAATGAGAAATATGATCGGCGACTTGTCCCGCTGCACGACGACTTCTACCGACCGGAACATTCAATAAACAAACACTCTCATCGATTCAAACGTCTCAATATTTTAGAAACAAAAGGGAAAGCCGCAGGACGCAGCATATAATCAAGTAGTGTCCAAAGAAAAGCGGGTCCCTGTTTCAAGTCTTGATATTGTGCTTCTCCCCGAAGAATCCGGCAAATCAAAGGCCATCGCGCCTGATCATGATGCAGTCGTTCTGCAAGTCGCAATGGCAGCAAATGAATCAACATAAAAAGCTGTAAAGAGACATCCATATCCCTCAACACCGTTTGCGCCATTTCCTGCTGATAACCCTTGAGATCCGACCGGCCTCCGGAGAGATAATGCGACAAGTGTTTCGCGGCCATTTGCCCACTTCGAATCGCATTGTGAATGCCTTCCCCACTATAAGGGTCAACGAGGCCCGCAGCATCGCCAACCAAGAGCGTATTGCCTTTTACAAGAGGCGCATCGGGTTTTCGAAGGGGAAGGGAGAAACTCTTTAGTCCCTCAATGTCCGCTATGTGCCAGCCTTGAGCACGCATCAAAATTTCCAGTTTGTTTTTTAGGCTGTTTTTTCCCAATGAGAGGCCGCCGACGCCAATATTCAGATGATCCCTCTTTGGAAAAATCCAGCTGTATCCCCCAGGAATATCCCCGGTATCCAGACCGAAACAATTTTTCCAAAGTTTTGGGACCCCCCCTTTCGGTTGTATATTTCCCTCTAAGGCAAGCCCTCGCCATCGCGGTGTGGGAATCCCCGCCATTCGGGCGGTTATTCCCGCCGCCCCGTCTGCCGCAACCACTGTTTTTCCCCGAAATGTTTCACGATCTGTTCGCACAATCACAGGGTTTTTTTTACGATTTTGAGGGAAATTGATCTCCTTAATTTGAGTGCCTTCACGCACCGTCACCCCATTCTTTTTCGCCTCTTCGAGGAGAAAGTGATCCAAAGTACGCCGTTGTGTAAAATGGATCAAAGGGTCTTTCGCTGATTGCGTCAGTCGTGACTTCCAAGAGGTACTAAAACGGATGGCATGTGTTGTCCGCTCAATGACCGGCGTGAGATCAAAAGGCAATAAGACCGCGGCTCGTAGCGACACTGCCCCGCCACAGGGTTTATCTCGAGGGAAAATGGCCTTATCGATTAAGAGGACAGACAGGCCGCGTACGACGCATTCCCGGCCTGTCGTACTTCCTGCCGGGCCAGCTCCTACGATAATCACGTCATATTGCATAATCCAACTTTTCTACATTTATTTAAAAACCAATGAGACACGGAGCAGGCGAAGTCATCCAAAAATGATCGGTGTTTTTTTATTAAGGGTCCATAGTAAAGAATTGCTGTGGATGAGGCAATAATCTCCAGGGGATAATTGGCACCAAGATCAAAGAAATTATGTCGCCTGACTCTTTGGTTCTTGTCGCGGAATACGAATCTGTTCGACGAGTTCTTGGATTTCAAGCGGGGGTGGTGCCGTGCGGTAGGACACCACATTGGCCACGAAAAAATTGATCAACATGCCCATGGTTCCAATTCCTTCCGGTGAAATCCCAAACCACCAATGGCTTGGGGTGTTCCATTCTGGATGTATGAATTTAAAATAGATGATGTAAGCTGCTGTAAAAATAAGGCCAATAATCATACCGCTGATCGCGCCATATTTATTCATGCGTTTTGAAAAAATACCCATGATAATGGCGGGGAAAAAAGAGGAGGCCGCGAGCCCAAAAGCAAAGGCAACCACCTCTGCCACAAAACCGGGGGGATGGAGCCCGAAATAACCCGCAATACAAACTGCGAAACCTGCGGAGATTCTGGCCGCGAGCAGTTCTTTTTCATGACTGATATTGGGCATCAGCTCTTTTTTCAGTAGATCGTGCGCAATCGAAGTGGAGATCACCAAAAGCAATCCGGCGGCAGTGGAGAGGGCTGCCGCCAATCCGCCAGCGGCAACGAGGCCGATAACCCAGTTGGGGAGATTGGCAATTTCCGGATTGGCGAGGACCATAATATCCCGGTCGATGGTCAGTTCGTTTTCAATATCCGAATTCGGGCCGCGGTATTGAATCACACCATCTTTATTTTTATCGTCAAATTTGATCAAGCCTGTCTCTTCCCAATTTTTGAACCATTCGGGGGCTTGCTCATAGGCCATGTTTGAAACGGTGGTAAGCAGGTTTGTTCTCGCGAAGGCTGCAACCGCCGGGGCTGTGGTGTAGAGAAGCGCGATAAAGAGCAAGGCCCAACCGGCAGAACTCCGGGCAGCAGCCACTTTGGGTACGGTATAAAAGCGGACGATGACATGTGGAAGACCTGCAGTGCCGACCATGAGCGCGGCGGTAATGAAAAAGACATCAATCGTTGTTTTATGCCCATCTGTGTATGAATTAAAGCCCAGCTCCGCGCTGAGGCCATTGAGCTTGTCGAGCAGGTAGACCCCGGAGCCGTCTGCAAGGGTGCCACCGAAGCCGATTTGCGGGATGAGGGTATCGGTCATCAACAAAGAAATAAAAATGGCGGGTACCAAGTAAGCAACAATCAAAACACAGTATTGTGCGACCTGGGTGTAAGTAATGCCTTTCATGCCGCCGAGCACGGCGTAAAAAAAGACGATCCCCATGCCAATGAGCACGCCCACAGTGATATCCACATTTAAAAATCGAGAAAAGACGATACCCACACCCCGCATCTGTCCGGCAACGTAGGTAAATGAAACAAAGATGGCGCAAACAATAGCGACGAAGCGGGCCCCTTGAGAATAATAGCGGTCACCCACAAAATCAGGCACGGTGAATTTACCAAATTTGCGCAGATAGGGTGCGAGCAAAAGGGCCAGCAGGACGTATCCGCCGGTCCATCCCATCAAGTACACTGCGCCGTCCCGCCCCATGAATGAAATCAATCCGGCCATAGAAATGAAGGAAGCCGCACTCATCCAATCGGCGGCGGTGGCCATGCCGTTGAGTATGGGGTGAACATGTTTCCCTGCAACGTAGAAATCTCTTCGGGTCTTGGCTTTGGCCCAAATAGCAATACCGATGTAAAGCGTGAAGGAAAGGCCGACCATGATGTAGGTCCAGGTTTGCACATTCATGAGGGATCGGCCTCTTGTTCATGAACGTTGTATTGTCGATCAAGCCGTTTCATCAATTGTACGTAGATGCCAATTAAAATCACAAAGACATAAATCGCCCCCTGCTGTGCAAACCAAAAACCGAGATAAAAGCCCCCGATGCGAATTTTGTTGAGTTGATCCACAAAGAGAATGCCACAGCCATAAGAAACAATGAACCAGACGGACAGTAAGATGGAGAGGTATTGCAGGTTCTTTTTCCAATAAGAAGCCGCGCTGTAATCTTGAGTCATTTAGATCCTCGCCTGAAACATATGACTAAAAAGCAGATGGTATATTGAAATGCTGACTGATTCAAGCCTATCCCTAATTAATCCCTTTTTTAAGCCTTTGGTTTACCGATGCAGGACAAGCGGATATAATTACTTTTATGAAACTGGGCGCTTTTGAAATATATCCACTCACAGACGGGATGCTTCGGCTCGACGGTGGCGCCATGTTTGGTGTGGTGCCCAAGACGGTTTGGGAAAAACACCATCCCGCCGATTCGCAGAACCGCATTCAGCTTGAATTAGGCGTACTCTTAATTAAAGCGCAGGGCAAAAATATTTTAGTAGACACCGGGATCGGGAATAAGTGCAGTGATAAATTCAACAAGATTTATGGGGTCGAACGGAGGCCGTCTATAGAAGAATCGCTTTTAAAGTGTGGTCTTTCTGCTGACGATATTGATCTTGTGATTAATACACATTTTCACTTCGATCACGCGGGGGGAAATACCCGTTTAGATGACAATGGGCAAATTCATCCCACCTTTTCAAAAGCTTCTTATTTTATTCAAAAGGGAGAATGGGAGGCGGCCAAAGCACCGAATGAACGGACGAAGGCAAGTTACCTGCTTGAAAATTATGAGGTGCTCACAGACCAAGCCTGCCTGAACTTACTCGAAGGGGATTCTGAAATTCTGAAAGGTATCTCAGTGATTCGTACTCCCGGGCACACGGCGCATCACCAAGCGGTATTGATTGAATCACAGGGTCAAAAAGCGGTTTTTTTGGGTGATCTGATTCCGACAGCAAGCCATATTCCACTCCCCTACATTATGGGCTATGATCTCTTCCCTTTAACCACCTTAGAAACAAAACGGACTTTATTAGAGCAGGCGTTTGAGGAGCACTGGCTCTTGATTTTTCAACACGATCCAAAGGTGCGCATGGGTTATCTGAAACAAGTGGAAAACCGCTTTTTATTGGAGGAGGTGCCGGACAATGGCTTTTCAGATAGATAAGACCGCTTTCGCGCAGCATCATCGCGTTTTGCTCGCAAAGATTGGTCTGGATGGCCATGACCGCGGCATTAAGGTTGTGGCAAGAGCCTTGCGGGATGCAGGCATGGATGTGATTTATCTGGGATTGCATAATACGCCAGCTGAAATTGTGGCCTCTGCGATCCAAGAAGATGTGGATGCCATCGGGCTTTCCATTCACTCTGCGGCACACATGACACTTTTTAAAGAAATCATTAAAGGACTCAAAAAAGAAAAAGCTGAAGATATCCCTCTTTTTGGCGGCGGTATCGTACCGGATGAAGATGTTACGGCTTTAAAAGAGATGGGTGTGAGAGATATTTTTACACCGGGCACGTCGATGGATGAAATTGTATCTTTTGTGACGAAGATGATTGAAAACACTTGAAACACATAATAATCAAAAACTGGAGGAGATGATGCGCCCTGTTTATATGATTGGGGGAGGAATTACGAATTTTAAAAAAGCCAATCCCGAAATGGATTTTCGTCTTATGGTGAAAGTGGCCTTTGAGGCGGCACGTGCAGAACTGCCCAAGCTGACTTTGGAGATGATTGACGGCAGTGTTGCATCCTATTTTTCCGACCATTTTACACGCCAGTTGATGGCGGGCATCATGGTGCAAGATTATCTTGGTCTCTGTCCAAAACCTTCACGGCGGGTGGAGGGGGGCGGTGCGACAGGCGGGCTTTGTTTTCAGTCCGCTTGGGAATCGGTGGCTTCGGGTAGAATGGATCTTTGCCTTGCCTTTGGTTTTGAAACGATGTCGCACGTGAATACCTGGAAGGGAAATGAGTTTATCGCCCTCGCCTCAGACACCAATTTTGACTATCCTGTGGGCGGGTTCTACAGTGGCTATTATGCCATGATGGTGCAACGTCATATGTACGAATTTGGCACGACGACAGATCAGATGGCGATGGTGTCGATTAAAAACCATGGCAATGCGGAATATAACCCCTATGCACAAAGTCCTCAAAAACTCAGTATTTCCGATGTGAGAAATGCCGTCATGGTGGCAAGCCCTTTGACAATGTTGGATATCTGCACGATGTCCGACGGGGCTGCGGTGGCCTTTTTGGCGACTGAAGAAATGGCAGAGAAACTGTGTTCAAACCCGATTAAAATCACCGGGGTTGGAACGGGCACTGACGCCATGCGTATGTCGGATCGCCCTCATGGAGAGGTCCTACTCCTGCCACATGAGAATGAATCTGATTATAAAGACTTAAAATACCCAGGGGTGCATTCCTTTCGCGGGGGAAGGATGGCCGCCAAACTGGCCTACGAAATGGCAGGTGTGACCCACCCGATAGAAGATCTTGACTTTATCGAATTGCACGATGCCTATACCTCTTCCGAAATTCAAACCTACGAAGACTTGGGCTTGTGCAAGTATGGTGACGGTGGAAAATTTGTTGAGGAAGGGCACCCTTTTCTTCCTGATTTTGACTACGGCCTTGATCTTCCTTCGCAGGGTAGCATGATTGTGAACCCTAGTGGGGGATTACTTGCCTGTGGTCATCCTGTGGGGGCGACAGGTCTTATGCAGGCGGTTTTTGCCTTTTGGCAGCTTCAGGGGACGATCAAAGAACACCTAAAAAGCGACCGCTTACAGGTCAAAGAGGCAAAGCGAGGACTCATTCACAGTCATGCAGGTACAGGTACCTATATCACAGCGACCATACTGGAGCGCCCCTAGAAAGGGATTTTGAGCAGATCGATTGATCCGCGAAGGCTGTCTGTATCTTGGTCTACATTGATTCGAAGGCTTGGCATCTGCACGGTGACTGTCCCTTTTTTGATTTCAACAAGGGAGGTTGTTTTTGCTAGACCGTAAAGCGTCCCGATAATAATCCCGATTCCGGCACCGACTCGAATATCTTTCAAGTGGTCGCTGGGCTTTTCTCGAAATGCAAGAAATGCTGTTCCTATCAGGGCTCCAGTTAATCCACCGTAAACACTACTTCTTAAGACTTCGCGCATGCCATCATTTCTTTCAGCGGCATTTACGTCTCTTGGAAGAAAGAAGAATAAGGTCGTCATGAGTAATAGTCCTGCGGTTATTTTTTTCATCGATCACTCCCATCAGACCTACAATAAAAAATAAAAAACGTGGCGATGGTACATGAAGTTTAAAGAGAAAGCAAGGGAGCTACTCTTGAGGGGAAATAGCCCAATTAAAAGTAAGTTCGGACTGATTGAGTCGTCGGAGGGTAGTTTTTTCTCTAAAGATGCAAAAATGTGGACTGACTTAAGGGAAAATGGTGCTTAAGAAGAGGCCGTGGATTTTTTGCTAATAAAATCTTCAATGGCCTCTTTTAAATAGTTTTTTTCTTCTAATATTTCTTTAGAGACACGTGATTCGTAAAGGGCTTCTCCTTCTTTGATCTCCTCTTCAAGGATTTCATAAAAATTGCCGAATTGAATGCCTTTTTCGACTTTATCTTCGTTATAGATCACAATGTCTGAAACGATGATCTTTGCAAGTCGCAGTGCCTCTTTCTCTACCTTTGTTTCGGCGACCAATGCATTTCCATTTCCTGAGGGCATAGGAGCGCTTGGGGCTTCCGTGGCTGCATTGCGAGTTTCAATCTCCGGGTTGGATTCAATCCCGAAAATATCCTCTTCTGGTGATGGTACTGCTGCTGTCGGTTCGGCTGGAAAAAATTCGGATTGTTCTTCCACTACATCAGGTGTGTTATCCGGACTGGGTGCAGACTGATCTGCTGTGGTGTTTCTGTCTAGGATAAAGTCGTCGATCACATTTTCAAAAAGTCCTGATTTAAAGATATTTTTAGAGACTCTTGATTCAAAATGGATACGTCCTTCTTTTATTTCCTCTTGAAGGACAAGATGAAAGGTATTATTCTTTATGCCTTCTTCCACTTTCTTTTCATTGTAAATCACAATATCAGAGAGAATAATTTTTGCAATCCGCTTGGCTTCTTTAATTTCATTTGAGTCTTCTATTTCGGATGTCGCGAATGTAGACGTTACTTCAGATTGAGGTGAAGCAGCGGTGTGAGCTTTATCTTCTTGAAGTTGCGGCGTACCCCTATCTTGCTCGAAAGCTTCCTTTGGACTTTCCATTTTTCCAAAAATATCATCTGTGCTCCCCATTTCAGGGAGGGCCTTATCTTTTTCAAGTTGTGGTATGGAAGCGTCTTGCTCGGGTTGGTTCGAGAGACTTTTCTGATTGCCAAGAAGATCATCGA
Organism: Nitrospirota bacterium; assembly: GCA_029261135.1. Lineage (GTDB taxonomy): Bacteria > Nitrospirota > Nitrospiria > SBBL01 > JAADHI01 > JAADHI01. The sequence continues at coordinate 10,534 of JAJDBX010000013.1, read as the reverse complement.
TTTCTCCATTTTCTGGAGAAAGGTCAGCTTTCTCCAGTGCAGGTGTATCTACTTCGGCCACGGCCGAGACCTCTTGTTCCAATTGATTAAATAGATCGTTTGGATCTTCAGGGATTGGACCCGCGAATGAATCGTCCCATGCACTATCTGTCGTTTGAGGAATGTCACCAGTGACTGCAGGATCGATTTCTTGATCCATTTCTCTAAAATCATCTCTTGTATTTTTGACTTCGGGGGGAATAGAATCCTCCCAAATATTTTCCTGGGTTTGAGAAACAGCCTCTTCAGACACGCCTCCGGCCTCTTGTTCCATTTGTTTGAAGACATCATCGGTATTTTGGGTTTCTGGGATAACGGAATCCTCCCAAGCACTCTCCGGCATTGGGGGAGGTGAGCCTTCTGGAACACCTGTGGCCTCTTGTTCCATTTGTTTGAAGACATCATCGGTATTTTGGGTCTCTGGGATAACGGAATCTTCCCAAGCACTCTCCGGCATTGGGGGAGGTGAGCCTTCTACAACATTCACGGCCTCTTGTTCTATTTGTTTGATGACATCCACTGAATCCTCAGGTTCAGGAATCTCTAAACCTTCATGTGAGGTCCGGGAGTTTTGACCTTCAGGTGATTTCGTCTCTGGATTTGACAGGATCTCATCAACAAGTGGGCCTTCTCCCCCATTTCTCTCTTCAAGGATACGGTCAATTTCTTCCTCATAAAGGCTCGAATCAAAATATGCGGGCACTTTTTGTTCAAAAAGTTGTCGACCCGTCATAATTTCATCGCCAAGAATTTCATAAAGATCGTCTATCTCAATGACTTTCGGCAGATTATCTTCATTGCTCTTGATAATATCACTTATAATATCCCGGGAAATTTGAGTCGCTTTCTTGAGTGCCTCGTCACTTTTATCAAAAATGGGTCCTTGCCCCGCCGAGATTTCTGTCTCAGTCTCTGGTTCTGCTTCACTGGTATCCGCTTCAGGGGTTTGAGAAATTTTATCGGTTTTCACATCTAATTTTTGTACGGCTTCAGGAAAATCGTTCATGATTTCAGGTCGCTGATCTTGGCTTTCTTTTCTTTTCTCAATAAACGATTTTATTTCTTGTTCGAAGATCCCTAAATCATAAAGTGATTCATCCACCCTCGATTCATAAAGACGTTCTCCTTCTTTAATATCATTTTCAAGAATTTGATAAAAAATCCCTTTTTGAAGACCTTCCACCACTTTCTCTTCATTATACAAAGCAATATCGGAAACGATCAGCTTTGCAAGACGCCTCGCCTCTTTGAGCGCTTCGGAATCTTCTTCCATCGGCGCTTCTGCTGGTATTTCAGAAGATGCTTCCCCTGAACTTGCTTGAACGGACGGTGGCGTTTCAGGTGCTTCAGCACCCTGGAATGATTGTTCGTCGACTTCTACTCTTTCCTCTGAAATTTCGTTTGCACTTGGGCTTTCGCCTCCTCCGGTAAGGAGTTCTTCTGCAGAAGGTGTTTCAAGTACGGATTCTAATGCGTCCAATGATTTTTGCTGTCCGTTCGCTTTGTTTTTTAGGAGGGTTTCTATTTTCGACAATAGTTGGGTCTGAATTTGAATACGGTCAATATAATCATCTGCACCGTATAAATTAGGAGGTTGTTGTCGATACTTTGTATTTTTTTCAAACATTGAACTGACTAAAAGCGTGGCGGTATTTTTAAGATCTGAATTTCCCTTAATCTGAGCACTTAATTCTGTACCCGACATATCGGTGAAACCCGCATCAATGAGTGCCACCTCAGGGGCCTCCAGTTTCATGGACATGAACGTTGATATGCCTGAAGGGATATCAAGCACATGAAAATCGGCTTGTTCTAGTATTTCTTTGACCACAGCCCGTGTTGCCTCTCCATCAATGCAAACGATGACTGACTTTTGATTCTCTCTTTTTTCACTTGAAGGAAGCGCTTGGTCAAGGCTGTTTGTATATTGTTCGCCAGCGTTTCCAGCAATCTCTAATACGACTTTTATCCTTAATGGGCTCTGACAATCACCACAGAAAATTACGGAATCTTCGTCAAATTGATTGAACTCAATTCTTTGTGTCACTTGGCATTTCGGGCATTGTGTTACCATCATAGCTCCTTCTTAAAGCACGCTTCTAAACCGTCTAGTCAAGACGCCACCTTCACAGAATATTGAACATTTTTTTCTTGGTTCATCAATTTTCTGAGTTTTTCGGCTGCTCGGCTGACAAGATAGCCTTCATCTGTCAGTGCTTTTACTTTTTTTAAAAAGTGAAGGTCTTCATAGCTGAATTTCTGGTACTTTTTCTTGCCGTGAGGTTCAAATGCGGGTTTGACGACGCCAATCAAGACCCAGTATTCAAGCTGGCGATAAGAAAGTTCTAGTAACTTGCACACTTCTTTAGGTCGGTATTGTATAGAACTCATCTTGTCTAACCTTATGTTTCACAATTCACAGGGTTGTGAGACTTTGCTGAATTAAACAGCAACATATGTGCCGTTTATAAATAGAGGGAAGAACATTAAAAAGATACAATAAATCATTCAAATTTACATATTTAAAGAAAGAAAGTGAGATCTTCTGATTCTTAAAAGAAGACAAAAAATGTCAATAAAACCAAGTTTTTGACTTTATCTGGAAAAAAATGAATATGGGTTTTCTTTAAAACTGAGGATACAAACAACTCAGATTGCAGATATCTGCGAAGAAGATCACCGCTCTATTCGGGAAGGGCGAGTACCCTTAGGTGTTTTTCAACAGATTGTACCAGGGCTTCCAGGTTGTATCCGCCTTCCAGGCAGGATACGATCCTTCCCTCACAGTGTGTCTCGGCCAGAGAGCAAACAATTTCTGTCATCGATTCAAATCCTTCGGTGCTGACTTCCAAAGATGCCAAGGGGTCATCCCGGTGTGCATCGAAGCCTGCTGAAATCAAAATAAAATCAGGCTGAAACTGAGAAAGGGCCTCAGAAAGTTCTTTATTAAATATTGACAGTAGTGCGGCATCACCTGCACCGGCAGAAAGTGGGACATTCAAGGTATAGCCTAAGCCCATTTCACTCCCTTGTTCTTCTGTTGCACCTGTGCCCGGATAGCAGGGGAATTGGTGTGTACTAAAATAAAAGACAGAGGGGTCATCATAAAATATATGTTGTGTCCCATTTCCATGATGCACATCCCAGTCAATGATGAAAATTTTTTCGAGCCCATACTGTTTTTGAATATAGCGTGTCCCTACAGCAACGTTATTAAAGAGACAGAAGCCCATGGCATGATCTGGCTCAGCATGATGTCCCGGCGGACGGATTGCACAAAAAGCATTTTGGATCGATTGATTCATAACGGCATCGATTGCGCATAGTACCGCAGAAACAGCCATTTCAGCGGCAGCAAGTGATTCGGGAGAAATTGGTGTATCAGGATCTAAATAAACCTGTCCTGCTCTGGGGACTTTCTCTTTGAGACGATTGGTGTAGTTGGAGAGATGGATCTCAGAAATCCAATCGTACAAATTCTTGAACGGGGAGGGCGTGATGATTTCAAGCTTCTCTTGTAGTGCAAGGATAGCATCTGAGTCCTTTCGCCCGATGATTTCTTGATCCAAAATGGAGAGCCGTTGGGGGGATTCAGGATGTCTGATTCCCGTGTCATGTTTAAGATATAGGGGATGGCTAAAATAACCGGTCTTCATCACTTTCAAATATTTCCTAAGAAAGGGTTGTTTTGACGCTCTCGGCCAATAGTGGTCTTTGGGCCGTGGCCCGGATAAACAATTGTTTCATCAGGGAAAGTGAGTAAGTTCTTTTTTATCGATGAAATCAATGTGGGATGAGACCCTTCCCAAAGATCGGTTCGTCCCACGCTTCCAGCAAAAAGTGTATCACCCGTGATTAACCCTACAGTATCGATAAAAAAGCTCAAGCTTCCCGGTGTGTGCCCCGGCGTGTGCAGCACTTCTATCGAATAATTCCCGAACGAAAGGGTATCCCCATTTTTTAAAAATTGATCAATGATGGGTGTTTCTGGGGTAGGCAAGCCAAAGAGTTCGGCCTGCGTTGAGAGATGATCACACAGAAACATGTCATCTTCATGAAGACCGGTTTTTCCCCCGGTTTTTTCATGAACGGTCTTTGTTGCACCAATATGGTCAAGATGGGCGTGAGAATGAAGGATATAGACGACCTTGAGCCCATGCTGTGACAACACAGATAAAATCTGTTCGGCTTCTTCCCCTGGATCGACGATAATAGCAGTCTGTGTGTTCTCACAGCCCAGAATCATGCAATTACATTGAAATGGGCCGACAGGAAAAGATTCAAAAATCATTTCAAGCCTATTAAACGATGGTAAGTAATTCTGAAGACGCTTCGGGTGGAAATTGGACGGTGATTCGAGCTTTTGTTTCCCCTGTTGTGACATCAATCTTCTGCTTATCCATCAGGCCTTTTTTGGCATATTTTGCAATCAGCTTTGCCGCTTCATCGAGAATTTCGGGGCGGTTTCCACCCGATAACACGGCCACCGGGCCGGAAAAATCGGGTTGGAATAAAGTCATTTTTTCTTCTGAAACAGCAGATTTAGAGACCGCCTCCAGTTGATCATTTTCAGCTTCGTTTCGACCAATCACCAAATGCGCATCGTCGGAAAGATCAAAATGTCGTCCATATCTTAAGAGTCGAACCTCTGTCATTGTTGGATTTTTATTTTGCTCAAAGAAGGTATTTAAGCGAACAGAAAAATTGGCATCGGTCAATAAACATCCGCCTCCGGGTGATGAATATTCCTTCAGTTCAAGTGCCTCGGCCCATTTCAATTGTTCTGTTCTACCTCGCCCGCTAATATCGAGCAGTTTTTCTCGATCAACCCATCCTGACAGCTCGGCTTGTGTTGGGGGATTATGCTGTGCTGAAAGCGGGCGTAGTACGATCCCTGCCGTTTCGCTTTCACGGTCGATGGTATCCATGGCATCTCGGCGTTGCGACATTGGACGTTGCCCGAGCACTTCACCGGTAATAATAAAATCAGCCTGCTCCTCCTTCATCACACGTTCTGCAATTTGGAACATATATATCCGGCAGTCGATGCAGGGGTTAATGTTTTTTCCATAACCGAATTTAGGCTTGCGGATCAACTCGACATAGGCCATGCCTTTATCAACAATCTTCAGTTGAATGCCAAGATGTTTTGCGACACCCTCAACATTTTCTTTGCAGCCGAAAGGACTGTCTAGATAGAGGCCGAGAATCTCAACTCCCTGATCTAAAATGATTTTTGCGGCCAAGGTCGAGTCCAGCCCTCCGGATAATAGTGCGATTGCTTTTCGTTTTGCCATGAAACCTCCCGTGTAAAAAGGCAGTTTATCAACGCGGCCTCTTGAGTGTCAACTGGGCCTATGAGTATCAACTGGATGAAGCGCGACTGTGATTTAGGATAAGATTATTTTCCAAATGAGATAAATCGCCGGAATGAGAAGAGAGAGGAGCAGGATAATGACACGTCGAATTGAGGTGAGGACGGTTTTAAACCCTTTAAAGAATTGATCCTGAACAAGGGTAAACCCCTGGATTAGGGCCCTGAGTTCTTGTTCTTTTAAAAGACTTTTGTCTATTTGGCAGATGATGTCTCCATCTAGTTGAACGATGGTTTTCATGATTTTTTTAGACTCTGTTAGAAGACTGGAATTGGATTTATCCGCTTCCGGCATCAAGCCGATCAGGGTAATGGCCCCATTTTGAAGAAAGCCCCCCTGGAGTAGTTCGACATAAAAAGAACCGTTTTTTTTAAAGAGGTTTTGGAGATTGCCTCCGATTTTAAGTACTTCAAAAAATAAAGGGCGATCCATCATTTTGATGCTTTCTGAAGATCCGGAGTTTTGGCACTGCGGACTCAATCGCACAGCACTTTTTTCAGACAAAAATGGTACGGGGAAGGTGACAATACCCGCTCCAATATGTGTCAGTGGAATGGTTTTATTTGAAGGGGGAGACAATCGCGGTCCCGACGGCTTTTGCCAAACTGATGATGGTATCGATAATAAAATGCCAATGTTTCATGCCCACATCAACATTTTGATAATGGAAATCCAAGAGATGTGCTGTCCGTTCTTTCAGACGGGGATCCTGGTATAAACGGAGATTTTGCCTGCTAATGATATCCCCATCGAGTTGTACTGTATTCTGGGCAAAAATGTAGCCGTCTTTCAAGTCCCATAGTTTTCGGAGTTCTTGAATATCACGATTGACGAGCATATTTTTATCCAAAGATTTTTTATCGGAACCCTCCGCTGCATTGGTTTCGATTGTTTTTAAGAAATAAAATCGCAGTTTTGAAAGGCGCATTTGAATTTTCATTAAACGGTTAAGCTCTGAAGATTGACGAGGGGTTTTTGCTTGTTCTCCTCTCATTTTTAGTTGCTTGCTTTGGTGTATTTGAAAAGAGAACATCGACTGAGAATCAAGTATTTGTAACATCAAAGGGTTCTCGGCAAGGTTAGTGAAATTTTTCTCATAGGTTTCAATTTCATTGGCCGGGCTGTCATCATTTTTGAGCCAGGCCCGTGTGGATGCAACGATATGATATTCAGGTTCGATTGCCTCTTCTTCCGTGGGCAGCGGGTCAGGAATTCTCAAGTCTGCCGTCAGAAGCTCAAACTGAATGGCCCAGGCATGCACGGTTTCAAAAAAGGCGACTGCAACCCCGGGCATTTTACGTCCGGAAATGCCTTCAACCAGAAGGGAACTGACTTCTAAAGTCGTCGCATCGATCAGTATTTCATTGATTTTTCCACTCACGATGATCGCCGGACTTAGAAAAGTTCCATCAGGCTTTGCCCAAGGGTTTTAAGGGTATTGAGATTCCTTGCGATAATTTCTTCGCCTTTATTGACTTGTTCTTTATGGAAAGCCGTGACTTTTTCTGCGTCCGGCGCAAATTCTTTGTGGAGAAATGTTTCAATATCCCCATCGATAATATTAATCTTTGTGGAAATTGTTTTTGGCCCGGGCTGATCTGTGACTGTCGTTTTGATGTTCAGTTCAACTGCGTTGAGAAATATCTTTTTCAATGTTCCCGTGATTTTTCCAGAGTCTCCTTTTTCAATGGCCTCTTCTAAATCTTTTTTGAGCACTGTTTTTGGCATATCCACCTCCAGGGTTGTATTGGCGATACTTTGAATTTCATTGAAGCCATATTCAAGGTATAAGGCTTTTTTCTTCTCCATCACAAACATTAGGGACAATATAATTGAAAATGCCTTCAATGGCAATGCGGTATTTTAATTCAGAGGCAAAGAAATATTTGTAAGGTTGAATAGGGATTGATTTTCGAAAGATCTGAGTAAAAAAAAGAGGGGAGCCAAAACTCCCCTCTTTTTTAGAACAGATGTTGACGCGAGTTATTTTGCGGCAAATTCAAAATTTGCAGTGGCAGCTGCACCGCCGGCCACGGTAATATCCGCAGTTTTAAAGCCGAGTTCTTGATGAAAAGCTTTTAGCTGATATTTTCCTGGAGGGACGTCACCGATTGAAAAAGTGCCGTCGTCGTTGACTACGGCATAATATGGATTTCTAACCGGAAGCGCCCAGACGTTCATGTAGTTGTGCTGATCACATTCAATCTTCAAAAATGAATCTGTCTTCTTGAACCATGTTTTTTTGACTTTAATCGTGATCTCTTGGTTCAATTTTGGAAGCGGTTTGTTGAAGGTCGTCTTGGTAATGACGCCCTTCACATCATAGCCGTGCGGGTTGTGGAGGACTCCCCCCGCTGTTTTAGGGTCACTGGGGTCGGCATCAAGGTTTTTTACTTTGATGATCGATTTCTTACCCGTTTTTTTCGCGTTGACGACAACCGTCACGGCTCGGGAAGGTCCTTCCCCTTCAGCGACTAAAAAGCGGCACCCATCCGATACAATTTTCGCCTCGATTGTTTTAAAGGGTTTCCCACTTTCGATTTTTTCGATATAAACAACGACGTCACCCAGTCCACCGCCACTGACGCGCACATCTTGACGCATGCGGATGCCATCTTTGGAATCGACTTTTCCACAAAACTCCGGTTGCGGGAACCCTCCGAGCTTAAATTCTTTCGGAGCAGGCTGTGCCCCCTTAAATGAAACCTTACCGGTAATGCTTCCGCCGCCACTGACAGGACCTTCCGCGTATTTTGCGAATACGAGCGGGGTCGTCACTAAACCCATTGCAAGTGCCAAACCAAGCACTTTAGAAGTTTTGTTCATCTATATCTCTCCTTTAATCATAGAGGTAACTAAATTGAGATAACTAAACGCAAAAAAGAATAAACTGCCTTCTTTTTCAATTCAGTTACCTCTCTTTTCAAAAATTTGTATTGAATTCATCATTTACTCTGCCTATAAAAGCACCATATCGAACATGAAAAGAAAATTTAGAGCGCCAGGCTAAAGCGGAGTCATGATATTGAAACGATCACATTTTGTCAAGGGACGTCCCCTATAGCTAGAAGTCTTCATTTCTTGCTGTCCTGGCAATTGACATGGTATCTTTCGGTGTCAATAAATGTGAAGGAGTCACCCATGATTCATCCTTTTCTCAAGATTAGTCCCACTATTTCATCCAGTGTCTTTATTGCACCCTCAGCCGACGTGATTGGCGATGTTGAGGTGGGCATCGAAAGCTCCGTGTGGTTTGGAACTGTGATTCGGGGCGATGTGAACACTATTCGCATTGGCGAACGGACGAATATCCAAGATCTTTCGATGCTTCATGTCACACGAAAAACGCATCCTCTGGTCATTGGCAATGAGGTGACCGTTGGACATCATGTCACCCTGCACGGCTGTACGATTAAAGACCGTGTGTTGATTGGCATGGGTGCGATTGTTCTCGACGGTGCAAAAATTTGTGAAGGGGCGATTGTCGGTGCCGGATCCATTGTGACAGAGGGCATGGAGATCCCATCCGGAAGCCTGGCCTTTGGTGCCCCTGCAAGGGTAAAACGCGTACTCACTGCCGAAGAGTCGACTTTTTTGAAAAAATCGGCCCGACAATATGTTGAGCTTGCAAAGCTTTATTTAGGGGGAGACTGAAGGATGATAAAACGAAGGACGAAAATATTATGACCGAACCCTCATTTCATGAAACTTTTGCAGGTGGAATTGATATCATCCGCTGGCCTCACAAGCATCTCTTGCCCGAATCTGAAATCATCGGTTTTTTTGAAGGACGAGACATTCAATGGACACGCTGGTCGAGAAAAGCTCAAGAAGCTTTTGACGTTCATTCACATGAATTCAAAAAGACATTATTTTGTGTACAGGGGGAAATTACATTTAAACTTCCCACTCTGAAACAAACCTTCACACTAAATCACGGGGATCGACTGATCCTGCCTCCCGGTATTCCTCACGGTGCCACAGCGGGTTCCGAGGGTGTGACCTGCATTGAAGCAGGGAAATCGGACTCAGATCCATAGGAGCCTTAAGGTGTGCTCGTCAAGACATTAGATGTATTGCATCGTCATGAAATAGGGTCTACAGCATTATAAAGAATAACCTTCATTAATTCGTTCTGTACCTTCCTTTTGGCATATCTACGGCGTATAGTATCACGACTTATTAAGGGGCTATCCTAGATAACTAAGGTAGATATTATTTAACCCATTGTTTTAGTTGATGTAATTTCTCTAGTGGATTCGGGGGATTAAAACACCACTCACACTCCTTTAAAAATAGACCAAAATAGTCTTTGGGTACTCCATTAAATTTACGTAGATGTCGCTTCGCTTGATTCCAAACATTCTCAATCCCATTGGTATGATTTTTCTTGTCTGCAAATCATTCACTGTGATTTATTCGATAGTGCTTAAACTCTGAAACATCTAACACGTTATATCCACGCCAGCAATCAAAATAAACAATGCTCTCAGGAAGCACTTTACGCTCTATAATCGGAATCAGTCTGAAGATGCATCGGGAATAATCTTCGCATACACAGGCCCACCGCGCTTTAGAAGACCAAAGACCGGAATCTTTCCGCCTGCACCTCGTCCCTTTTTTCCTTACGCCTACCACAAAATAAGACTCATCGACTTCAATCTCTCCACAAAACACTTCACGAGATTCATTCTCGACCTCTATGGCAGTAATCTCACGAAGTCGATGAAAATAATAGGCTCCACTGCTTTTGTTGATGCCAAGCAAAATCGACGCACAATCGGCTGTTGTCCCTGAGACAAAATATGCAATTAACTTTTCTTGTTTTGAATAATTTAAGCGACTCTTTCTCATCACGCCCTACATAGAATTTTCTCTGTTATCTAGGACAGCCCCTTCAAAAATAATTTCTCAAAAGGGTTTAGATAGGGGAGATCAGGTGAAAAACTGAGACAGAATGGTTAATTCTATCTCTCAGACTGACCTTCCCCTGTTTTCACGGACACCATGTTAAGCTAAAACACTCTGTTTCTCAAATACCATGGGTGCTTTATAATTGATCGCAGAGTGTTTTCGTCTTTGGTTATAAAAGACCTCAATGTATTCAAAGATTGAGGTCT
>JAJDBX010000012.1 GCA_029261135.1 Nitrospirota bacterium | reverse complement strand
AAAACAACCTTGTTTCTTGGGATTTTCTTTACTTTTTTCTTTACATCCTGTTCTTCCGACGAGGCTAAAAAAGGAGATCATCTTGCCCGAGCAGAAGCTTATTTTAATGAGGAAAAATATAACGAAGCCCTGATCGAATATAAAAATGTAATCCAATTGGCTCCCGATGATGCAGAGACCAAGTACAAATTGGGTCTCGTCCATCTCAAGCTGGGTGGCCCTGACAATCTACAAAAAGCTTTTAAAGTCTTGACCCGAAGTGTCGAGCTCAAGCCGGAGATTACAGATGCCCACCTTAAGTTAGGTGTCCTTTACCTGATGGCCGGGGAATATGATAAAGCGATCGAGAAAGGAACACACGTTCTTGAAAAAGAACCGAACAACACGGAAGGTTATATCCTTAAGGGGAATGCTTTTGTAGGTAAAGAAGCATTCGATGATGGCATCAGGGAAATCAAACAAGCGATTGATCTCGATCCGCAAAAAATGAACACAAACTTGCTTTTAGCATCATACTACACGATGAAACAAGACATGGTGTCCGCTGAAAGCACATTTAAAAAAGCATTGTCCCTTGAGGGCGATCCAGTTGAAGCCCGTTTAGCCTTGGCGAATTTTTATCAACAACTCGGCGAACGTGATAAGACGGAATCTGTCCTAAAGGAGGCGATTGAACTGGATCAAAAAAATACGGATTTACAGATTAAACTCGCCTCTGTTTACCTCGCGAATGATAAAGAAAAGGAAGCGGAAGATAAATTCCTTGAAATCATCCGATCTGATCCGAACAATGTTCAGGCCCGGATGGCTTTGGGTAATTTATATTTAAACTCGGGAAGGCAAGACCCGGCAATCACACAATACAAAGACGCCATAAAAGTAGACCCGGAAGCGCGTCTTCCTCATGTTAATCTCTCAACACTTTACCTCGATACAGGAAAATTAGATCTGGCAGAACAACATATTTCAAAAATATTGAAACTTGCCGAAAATGACACGGAAGGAATGGCACTTAAAGGGAGGTGGTATGCCGAAAACAAGCGATTTAATGAAGCGGTTTCCATACTGAGAAAAGTTGTCTCAAAAGCGCCGGGTTATGCGATCGGACACCATTATTTAGGCCTTGCTTTTATTTCACTTGGTGAATTTCAAAATGCAAAAGCGCAAATGTTAGAAGCCTTAAATATTGTGCCAAATTATATTCCGGCCCGGCAAGCCTTGGCTCAAATTCATCTCAATCTTGGAGATGCACGCCTTGCTGAAGAGGATGCCCAATTTATTCTCGCGCAAAACGAAAACAACATTGGGGCGATGTTGATCCTTGCGGATGCGGCGTTTATGCAAAAGAATTTTGAGAAAGCTTTGATCGGCTACAAAAAAGTCACCGCCCTGAACCCAAATATAGATAGAGTCCACAATAATATTGGGCTCCTCCATCAGGCACAAGGAGATACAAAATCTGCCCTAAGTGCCTTTGAAAAGGCACTTTTAATCAATCCGAATCAGGTCGATTCTCTTGGAAAAATCGCTGAAATCCTCTTTTCGCAAGGAGAAGGCGAAAAGGCGCTTGAGCGAAGCACAGCCCAGCTTGAGCATGCAACACTTAAAGCCCCTATCCATCTGATTTTGGGCCAAATCCATGTTCGACGAAATGATTTCTCTAAAGCAGAATCAAGCTATAAAATGGCCATAAAAGAGGACCCGAACCTTCCCGGTGCCCGTATGATTCTAGGTAATCTCTACAGGCAAAAAGGAGAAATCGCGCTTGCAAAAGAACAATATGAGACAGCAAAAAAGACAAATCCAAAGAACGTGCAGGCCTATTTTTTACTTGCCTTGCTCTACGAGCAAGAAAAAAACTACGAAAAAGCAAAATCGGAATACGAAGCAGCGCTCGAGATAGCCCCTGATTTTCCTGCTGCAGCAAACAACCTCGCTTGGATCTACGTAGAACACGACGGCAATATCGACCTCGCACTTTCTCTTGCAGAAAAAGCAAGGGAAAAAGCCCCCGACGACCCCGGTATCGCCGACACGCTCGGGTGGATTTATTACAAAAAGAATGTCTACCTTAAAGCCATTAGTCTGCTTAAGGAAAGTCTGGAGAAAGAACCTAATATCCCAGGGATCCACTTCCGGCTCGGAATGGCCTATTTTAAAGCGGAGAAAACCGATTTAGCAAAAAAGGAACTCACTGCGGCTTTGAAATTGTCTCAGGATTTTCGTGGTGCTGAAGAGGCCAGATCCGTTCTGAAAGCCTTGGAGTAAAGTCGAATCAGGAAAATAAAGAACCTTTAAGTAGGGACTGCAGTCGCACGCTCAATCAAGCGGCAATAACCACAGCGCTCGCCCTGACAAGGTTGGCCGCAAGTGTGGCAAGCGTCTTCATTTTCTGGCGGTGGTGGTGTTGGGAATGAAGCTTCTTTTTGTTTTAAAAACCCGAGGTAAAATTGATGTTTTGCTCCGGGAGAGGCTTTTTCGAGTTGATTGAGGGTTTCTTTATAAGTAAACATTTTCGCCCCCTTCGACATCGGGCATTCCTCAACAATGTAATCAATGCGGTTCAAAATCGTATACGCGGCAATCTCACGTTCCGGCAATCGATAAAGCGGTTTGACCTTCTTGGCCCATTTACCCCCCTCGTCTGAGAGCACAGGGCTTTGTTTTTGAAGGTAGGGCACTTGCCATTTCAATAAGTTTCCCAAGAGACGCGCCGCTTCATCGTCCAAATTATGCCCTGTCGCCACAACAGGAAAGCCTTTTTCGATAGCAATGCGATTGAAGTGGTGGCGCTTCATCGTGCCGCAAGCAGAGCAGGCGGGGCGTGCTGTTTCTTTCGCAATTTGAACAACACCGAGTCCATAGGCTTCCTGATATTGATGGATGATTAGCTCTAAGCCCCGTGCACGGGCGAAATTCTCCACCATTTCTTGAGAAATTTGAGAATATGCTCCAATCCCCAGATTTAAATGTAAGCCTGCGGTTTTATAACCCAGCTTGATTAGAATATCCCATAAAGCGAGGCTGTCTTTTCCACCTGAAACCGCGACAAGAACCGGAACTTCCTTTTGAAACATTTTTCCGGCGGAGATGGCCTTGGTCACCTGCTTCAAGAGGTAATCCTGAAAACAGGAGTCGCAAAAGGCCGTATTGTGCCGGGGCATTTTAATGACCGCCGGCCCTTTACATCGTCGGCACTTCATGGCTTATCCTCCAGAAATAACAGGGCGAATTTCAATCACAGCGTCGTCTGAAATGACTGCATCTTCTGTTACTAAGACATCGTCACAAATCACAAGATGCGCTTCTACCGGAAGCCCCAGATGATACAAAATGGATGAAACCTGTTTCGGCCCCTTGAAAGAGAGCTCTCTTTTCGGATGAAAAAGTTTAATCTGCATGGGGCGATATTCTATTGAAAAGAGAAGCGAAATGCAATTTTAGAATGACATCCATCGAAAGGAAAAGCCCTGCCCTAATGTTCTTTTTTCTTAGAATATTCCGACAAAAATGTCGGTAGGCAGGCTTACTTGTCGCAAGTTCACGGATACTCTCCCCGAAACTTCTCAAGGTTTTTAAATGTAAATAATTGATTCTAAACGTAAAATTATTAGATGGTCTCTTTGGCATTATGATTGCTACATAACCATACAACTCTATGAAACACATAAAAGGTCGATACCAAATCCAAGGGAGTATTCACTGATGTCTGAAGCAAAATTAAAACTGATGTCCTTTACGGGAAAGATGAAGATTCTGCATCTCTCCTGGATGGCTTTTTTCTTAAGCTTCTTTGTGTGGTTCAACCATGCTCCCCTGATGGCATCCATTCGTGATGCGATGGGTTTATCGGATCAAGAGGTAAAGGTTTTATTGATTTTAAATGTAGCCCTCACCATTCCGGCACGTGTGATCATTGGCATGCTGGTCGATTCCTACGGCCCGCGCCGTATGTATTCTCTTCTCCTGTTTATTTCCAGTTTCCTCTGCTTTGGTTTTGCAATGGCAAACAGTTTTGAGCAATTGGCGATCATGCGTTTTTTGTTAGGTTTTGTGGGCGCAGGATTTGTGATTGGCATACGAATGGTCAGTGAGTGGTTTCCTGCAAAACAAGTTGGTCTGGCAGAGGGCATTTACGGCGGATGGGGCGCTTTCGGTTCCGCCGCCGCGTCCATGTCACTTCCACTTGTTGTGTTGGTCTTCGGTGGTGTAAACAGCTGGCGTTATGCCATTGGGATGACGGGTGTCTTGTCACTCATCTATTCATTTGTCTATTTCTTTTCTGTCAGCGACTCGCCAAAAGGTGCCACTTATTTCAAACCTAAAAAGAGTGGCGCGATGGAAGTGACCAGTCCAAAGGATTTTTTCCTCTATTGTCTCGTTTATATCCCCATGTGCGCCGCCCTTGCTATTTTGACTTGGAAATTGGGGCCAGAGCATTCGGGTTTGTTAAGCGCAACGATGACCTCTGCCATCTATGCCGGACTTGCGGGCATCTATCTATTCCAGGTCTTGCGGATTTATCAAATCAACAAACATGTTTTTATTGAGCCCGTTCCGGAAATTGAGCGCTACAAATTCAAACAAGTGGCTATTCTCAATCTGGTCTATCTTGTCACTTTTGGTTCAGAACTCGCCGTGGTGTCCATGCTGCCCCTCTTTTTTCTCGATACCTATGGCGTTTCCCAAACTGTGGCCGGATTATTGGCTGGAAGTTTTGCCATCACAAATTTATTTGCGCGTCCCTTAGGCGGTCTGCTGAGCGATAAGATCGGACGAAAATATTCCCTTCTTCTGCTTTTAGGCGGACTCTCAATCGGATATTCTTTGATGTCGCAAATCGATGCAAGCTGGCCATTGCTTCTTGCCGTGGGGGTCACCGTCTTCTGTGCAATTCTGGTTACTTCCGGAAACGGTGCCGTGTTTGCGATGGTGCCCCTGATCAAACGACGCCTCACCGGTCAAGTCGCGGGTATGGCAGGCGCCTATGGCAATGTGGGGGCCGTCTCTTTTCTTACCGTGCTTTCTTTTGTGTCTCCGCAGATCTTTTTTATGGTCATCGTTGCGGCAGCTATTTTGATCCTATGTCTCGTCTCCTTGTTTCTTGAAGAACCGGAAGGCCATATGGCAGAAGTGTTACCGGATGGAACGGTCCAGATGATCGAAGTCACATAAGATTCCCTCCTTATTTTTGCCTCGAATAAGATATTGGTTTACCGAAGATCAGTTGCAGCGCCGGGATGATTTGATTAAGATCGTCCTGGCGCTTCTTTTTTGAACTCCAATGGAGTGGGATCGAGTGGCAGCAAACCTTGAAGTGAAAGCCGGTCAAAAGAGCATTGCAGGAATCAAACCCAGCAATGATGACTCCTGCGGCATAAAAATTCCCGAAGGACAGGTTCTTTTGAACAAAGGCATCGCCGCTGTCATTGCCGATGGTATGAGCGGCAGTGAGGGGGGACAAGAAGCAGCAGAAGCCTGTGTACTCGGGTTTTTAGCCGATTATTTCAGTACCCCGGATTCTTGGTCTGTCAAAAAGTCAGGTGCCAAAATCTTGGGAGCCCTCAATCGCTGGCTTTGCGGACAAGGTCTTCAACATCACAATTCAAACAAGGGCATGGTCACCACCTTCAGCGCGCTGATCATCAAATCGACCACTGCACATCTGCTTCACGTCGGGGATTCCCGCATATATCGGTATCGTCGAGGCGACTTAGAAGGCCTCACACGCGACCATCGTGTTGTCATGAGTGGCGAGAAACAATACCTCTCACGTGCGATGGGCATTGATGTGGATTTACAAATAGACTACAAAAGCTTGCCTGTCGAGAAAGGGGATCTCTTCCTCTTGCTCACCGATGGAGTGTATGAATATCTCTCAACCCTGGAAATCAAAACCTTGCTCAAAAATGTGGATGATCCGGAAAAAACCGTCCACGAAATCATAAGCCAAGCGGGAAAAAACGGGAGCCACGACAACCTCACCTGCCAGATTGTCACCATCGAAAAGCTTCCTCTCCACAGCAAAGACGACCTGTATCAAAAACTGACTGAACTTCCCTTTCCTCCTCCACTGGAAGCGGGCATGACGCTGGATGGCTATCACATCATCCGTGAACTGCACACCAGCAAACAGACGCAAATTTACCTTGCCCTGGATAGGGAAACAAATGAAGAAGTGGTCATTAAAACCCCTTCGATCAATTATGAGGACGATCCGAGTTATATCGAACGGTTCATGCACGAAGAATGGGTGGGTCGACGCCTTAACTCCCCGCAGATCCTCAAAATAAAGGCATTGACGCGTCGGAGAAGCTGCCTTTATTTTGTGAGCGAATATGTCAAAGGTGAAACCTTGCGACAATGGATATCCGATCACCCTCTGCCCTCCATCAACGAAGTGAGGAAAATTGTTAATCAAATTGTCACCGGACTCATGGTCTTTCATCAGATGGAAATGATTCACCGGGATCTCAAACCCGAAAATATCCTGATCGACCCGCATGGCACCGTAAAAATTATCGACTTCGGTTCGAGTAAAATTGCAGGCATTGAGGAAATTGACGTCCCCTGGGAACGTCATCATCTGCTGGGCACAAGAAATTACACGGCACCCGAATATTTAAAAGGATCTATCGGGACAGAACAATCCGACCTTTTCTCCCTCGGGGTGATCACTTATGAAATGTTGTGTGGGAAACTGCCTTACAAAGAGGAGCTCTCCGTAAAAAACCTAACCCGTTTGTCTTACACGCCTGCTCGGCACTACAATTCAGACATTCCGATATGGCTGGATAAAACACTAGAAAAATCCCTTCATAAAGACCCCAAGAGCCGATATCCCATACTCTCTGAATTTCTTTATGACCTTTCCCACCCGAACCCCGTTTTTCTGAACAAAGCGGTTCCCCCGCTCCTGGAGAGAGATCCGGTGACTTTTTGGAAAAGCGTCGTCCTTCTCCTTTTCGTCATCAACATCCTGCTTTTATATTTTTTGGCAGGCTAGTTGAGAAGGACCTCTTAAAGGTTTTTATCTCTGCAAATCCTTACGATAGATAGTTTTCCTATGTTGTTGAAATCTAAATAGAATTTTCAAAATACTCGCCCTCTCCGGTATTGCCACATTTCTTGACAGAATATAGATTGCCGATTACCTTTAAATCTGAATGTTCTTGTACGTTTTTGGTAGGGAGTTGCCAAGCAAACACATCATCTGACTGAGAAGCTGGGGAAGTTGAGTAGAGATCGTAAACGCTGTTCTCTTACCCAAACACGTATTTGACTTTACAGTAACTTGAGGCACCCTGATTCAGGGATAAATATTAGTGATCGGATAGATCTTGAAGGTTTCGATCAATGAATCACAGTGAAGGGCTGCGATGCATCCCAGGGCAATGTTTACATATCTATTCATTTCAATGCTTGTCGTTTTTATGCCCTTGGCTAATGAGTTGATGGCAACGAGCTCTGCCGACGTGATGCACCGACGGCATCAGGTTGAGAATCAAGGCTTATCGGTTTTGGTTTTTAAAAATATAGTCTTTGCGGTAAAAAAAAATAACTGGCGAAAAATTGAAAGTGAAATCGCAAGATTAGATGCGCATTTCTCTGAATATAAAAAGGTCTTTGGGATCGATTTAAAGGAAAAGCTCAATAAGGCGATGGATATAAAACGGGTCAAAACCATTCTCAAGTTACTGGCTCAGGAGGTCTTTTTATCCATGAAATTTCAGTTCAAGATCATCAATGACAGCCAAATGAGTGACTCCCTCGATTCGAAAGCAAGGCTGATGGATGCAAAGGAAGGATATATCGAAATACTGTCTGGAAATATCAAAAGAAAAAACCCGAAGGCAAATACGCGTGTAGAAGCGGCATTTCTCGACGCCGAGATCGCCTTGGGCAATCCGGGCATCAACCCTTTAATACCTCAATCTCCAGCTGACCTTGAAGGGTTTAAAACCGCCACGGAAGTCATAGAAGGCGAAATTAAGAAGGTGTACACTTATTTCTAGAATGAAGCCCAAGTCCGGTTTTTATAGATCGGAAGACTCAAAGAGAAGCCAATGAAAAAAATGACCCTGGCTTTGAAGTGAGGGAATCAAAATGAAGAAACTCATGTCGATGATCTTTGTTGTCGGGGATTTGTTGCTGCTGTCTCAATCCATCGGGGCGGAAACGGCAACCAACTACCTTCGAGGCAAACAAGCCTTTGGGCAAAAATATCCTATTATCGAGTTCTTCAAATTCACCGTCTATTCCAGCAATAGAGTCCGATGGTCGGAGGTGAGTAAAGCCATCATCACAATTAAGCCGGCGCTAAAAATATTAAAAAGAGATCTCGGTGTTGATTTACTCGGAGGTTACAAAGAAGCGGTGAGCAACAAAAACACAAAGGGCATCGCTAAAATTTCAGCGTACTTGGTTTATTTGGCCATTCAGGAAAGCTTAAAAAATACCGGGAAAGGCCTTGATGATTACGAAGAGGCTTCAAAGCTTGAAGTATGCACAAACTTATTATGAGTCTATTTTTTCAGGAAATATTAAACGTAAAGACCCTCGTATTCACGACGACATTATGAATCAATTTGAAAATGCAAAACGTGCGCTTGGGAAATTGGGTGCCTCGGGCAAAAGAAAGCTTGCCCCAGATTCTAACGGATTTTTTTCGGCGATCAAAAACCATCAAAACCAAGATCACAAACGTTTACACATATTATTAAGCAATAGGGAGGAAGACCCATTGAAAGGCATTACAATCATAATCATCTCGATCGGCATGCTGATAGCCCCCGTTGTTTCCCCTCAAGGTGCATGGGCAGAAGATGACGAATTTACCTTTGGAGATGTCTTTGTACAGAAAAGTAGTGAGGAGAAAGTGACTTTTCACGGCTATGTTGCCTTCCAGTATTTTGATAGTGAAGGCGCCCAACCGGGAGGAAACCGCTCGTTTGACCAGCATATCTTTGAACCCTTCTTTGGCTATCAGGTCAACGACCATGTTTTTGCCAAGCTCATCTTTGAACTTGAACATAGCCCTGAAAAACAAGGTACGGGTCAATATGTCGAGCTCTTTATTGAGCAGGCCGAGATTGACATCATCCCTAGGGAAGGCACATCGATTGGGTTCGGCGCCATACTGGTTCCTTTCGGATTGGAAAATTACCTCCACGCGCCTTCCGATATTCGTCTTATTACACGTCCCCCGATTGCTAAAAGCGGAGCCAACGGGAGTCCCGTTCTAAACAATACCTGGACAGATGTGGGCATCCAACTCACACAAGATATCTCACAGTGGGGAACACTCGACCTCTATGTGATTAATGGAAGTGCCCTTCAAACCAAATCAACACGGGGCAGAGACACAAAAGGAGCAAACGCCAATGAAGGGAAATCCTTCGGCGCAGAGATCCAGATCACCGAGGTTTTCCCCGGTCTCAATTTTGGGGCGTCCTATGTCACAGGAACACATGATACCGCAGACAAATTAGATTCATCTCGGATAGGCGTACATGCAGTGGCCGACCTTAAGACC
The DNA here is from genome assembly GCA_029261135.1 of Nitrospirota bacterium. Classification (GTDB taxonomy): domain Bacteria; phylum Nitrospirota; class Nitrospiria; order SBBL01; family JAADHI01; genus JAADHI01. Next base: position 32,218 of record JAJDBX010000012.1, on the reverse strand, counting down.
GTCCATGTGACCGCTGAATATGTGATGGGAACGGACGAAGGCACAGGGACGGTCACCACGGATGCGGATCTTGCCGGGTATTACGTGACCGTATCTCTTACGCCACCGATTTCAGGCCTTGAGGATAGGCTCGATGTCAGCGTCCGGTATACGGACTGGACCGTCGACGACGATGCGAAGAACGATTTTTCTGAAAGGGCATATGGCATCCGCTATCGCCTTTATGAAAACACCTGGGCAAAAATTGAACATCAGATGAACAGTGAAGATGGGACGAACCCAGAAGTGGACAACGATAAGTTCGGTTTGCAGTTGAATGTCCTTTTTTAAACCGAGCAAGCGATACGGGAGGGACGGGCCATTTTTTAAAACACGTCCCTCCCAAGGTTCATTTTAGGATTGTGGGATGATTGATCTCCAAAAAATGTTCAAGGGCCTGAAGCGAGGAAGCATCCGTGTAAAGCTGATGTCGTGGTTTCTGCTTGTTTCGATTCTGCCCTTGGTTGTGGTGATGATTGCAAGTCTTTCTTTTTCCGATAATTCATTACGAAAAGGGACCAGAAAGCAGTTAATGGATAATCATCATGGGATTGATATCGAACTTCAGCAACAGGAAAATCAGCTGATGCATGCAGTCAATCGAAACGCTGAACTTCCGGTTTTGGTTCGGGCGGCCCGATTGCGTGATATGGAGGCCTTGAAACAAGTCCTCAGCCAGATTCTGATCCTATCTCATTATAGCCTGATCGGCCTATACGATGAGCAAGGGAATTCTCTCCTACACCTTGAAAAACCGGAGGTTCGGGTGAAGGAAGCCCAATCCCATTCAATTTCTTTCCAAAATAAAACGTTCTCCGGGAAAAATTTTGAGTGGGGTTCATCAGCCTTTGCCGAAGATGACTTTATTTTTGATGTTGGAGGTTCTCAATCGGAATCCTCCGAATCCGGTGATGACTTCACTTTCGAGTCCAAAGCATCGGATTCGGAGGAAGAGCAGACTCAGGAGTTGGAATCTGGCATTAAATCTGTAGACATCGAGAAAATCCCCCGAGACTTACTCCATAAAATTATAGATCAAGGGATCCGCTTGAACCAAAGTATCGAGCCAGAAGCGATCAGAATTTCTGTTTTCAAACGGATTCACTTTGACGGACGCCCCATCGGAATATTGCATCAAGCCATCGAACTTGACAAATCATTTGTGAATCATGTGAACGAAAAGACAGGACTTGAGGTGGTACTTATTGGTTCCAATGGGAATCATATCGTCTCAACACGATCAGAGCTGAGCGAACTCTCGCTCAAAGAGGCATTCTCAAATAACCTCCGAATGGTACATGAAGTCGGAGATTACATGAGTGTCTTCTTGCTGTTTTCTCATGGTGATGGAAAAATAAAAGGAGGCATCGGGCTTCTCCAATCCTTGGAGCGTTACCGTGAGGGGAAGAAAGAGTTCAGTGTTTTTTTCGTGTTGTTGTTTATTATCAGCACTCTTGTTGTGGTCTGTGTCACCTTTTTTGTCGCGCAATCCTTGAGTCGCCCCATTCAAAAGATTTCGGGAGAGGTTCTCAGGGTTGCTGAAAGAGAAGGCGATTTAACTTTTAGAATGCCCGTGCGCTCCAAGGATGAGATCGGAGAACTGGCCGAATCCTTTAATGTCATGATACAGAGTTTCCGCGGCCTTATGGTCAGCATTCGAGATGTCGGGCTTCGGATCTCCTCCCAATCCTCTGAAATCAGTGAGGGAGTCAATGACCAGGCTGCCGGAGCCGCCCAGCAGTCTGCGACCGTTGCGCAGGTCACCACGACAGTCGCAGAATTCTCCCAAACGGCCTCCAATATTGCCGACAATGCCGGAGATCTTGCCCTGTCTGCAGAGGAGACGCTCCAAGGCATGACGGAGGCGAAAGCCAAAGTAGACGAAGTGGCTCAGAAAGTATTGGCGCTCGGAGAAAAATCTCAGGAGGTCGGTAAAATCACAAAACTGATTGATACCCTGGCAGATCGAACCAATCTTTTGGCTTTGAATGCCTCAATCGAGGCAGCCCGAGCGGGAGAGGCGGGCCATGGCTTCGCGGTCGTGGCAGGGGAAGTGGGCAAGCTCGCGGATCAGTCGGCGCAATCCACCAATGACATCCATAAGCTCATTAGCGAGATCCAATCCGAAATTAGTGCGACAATCATCGGGGTGGAGGAGGCCAGTGCGCGAACCGACAAGGGACTCGAGAAGGTGAGCCAAGCAGTTCAGGTGATCAAGGAAATCTCAATCTCAACCATGCAGCAAAAGTCCGGTGCGGAAGAAGTTGTTGAGGCTTTCATGAAGATCGACGACGTCGCCTCAACATTTGCGGCGACAACACAACAGACTGCCGCCATTGCGGTAGAGCTCAGGGTATTGTCTATAATACTCAAAGATGCCATCAGTGGATATCAGTTGGAGGACAAAGTTAGTAGTGAAATTAGTGACGAAGCCGCCACCGCAGATATTCTTTTCTAAAATCCATTAACGATCTTAAAATTCCCGATCCATTCTTTCTAAGTCATCGATTCTGTCTCTTTTGAGAGACACCTCTTTTTCCAAAAAGAACCAGTATTTTATGCCATTTTCGCCTATTCTGAAGGCTTAAGATACATTGGGTGCCGGTGATTGATGGATATTGATCAGAGCCTATGACACAGGTTATAATTGATGCACGCTTTTTAAGGAACGAAAATGTCTTATTTAGAAATATTAAAATATCCTAATGCCCAGCTTTTGGAGAAATCGGAAGTGGTTAAAAATATCGATGGCTTGCTTCAAAAGCAAATCGATAAGATGTTTAAAACCCTTTATGTTTCTAAAGGCTTGGGTTTGGCCGCTTCCCAAGTCGGTTGCCTGCAATCCTTTTTTATTTACGATTTGTCCACTCAGAAGGATGAACCCAATCATGGATCAGGCCCTATTGTGATCTTAAATCCCGAAATCGTTGAAACAGAGGGAGAAGAGATTGCAGATGAGGGTTGTCTTTCCATCCCCGGTTATTTTGAAAAAATAAGTCGAGCCTACCGGGTGCAGTTGAAAGGCTTGGATCGTGAAGGGAAAGAGATTCGCATCGAGGGAGAAGGCCTTGCCGCAAGACTTTTTCAACATGAAATTGATCACCTTAGTGGCGTGCTCATGCTCAGCCGTTTGAGTCCGCTTAAACGCGATATTTTCCTAAGAAAATACAAAAAACAGAAGAAAAACGCTGAGACAAAGTAGGTTGTCCTAAATCCCTTTGGCAGATGAAAAATTGAAGGTCGTCTTCATGGGGACCCCTGATTTCGCAATACCTGCATTTCAAGCCATTGTGGTCTCCGAAACTGTGATTGCCGTAGTCACCCAGCCGGATCGACCGAAAGGGCGAAAAGGGGTTCTCAGCCCACCCCCGATTAAGATAGCCGCCGAAAACTTAGGCATCCCTATTTTTCAACCGGAGCGCTTGAAAAAGTCTCCAGAACTGATTGAAAAATTGAGAGCACTAAATCCGGATTTGATTGTTGTCATTGCTTTTGGGCAGATCTTGCCGGAGTCTGTGTTGGAGATTCCGAGACATGGCTGTATCAACGTCCATGCCTCCTTGCTCCCCAAATATCGCGGGGCAGGCCCCATCCAATGGGCAATCATTCGTGGAGAATCAGAAACCGGGGTGACAACAATGATGATGGATGTCGGTATGGATACCGGCCCCATGTTATTGAAAAAAACATTAAAGATTGAAGCAGATGAGACGGCGGCGGCTTTATCGCCAAAACTTGCCGAACTGGGTGCAAGCTTATTGCTTGAAACCGTCAGAGCGTTGAAAGCGGGTCAATTGAAATCTGAACTGCAAGACAATGCGAAAGCGACCCTTGCTCCGCTCTTAAAAAAATCGGAAGGTTTCGTTACTTGGGAAGCATCGTCCCAGTCTATTTACAATCGCTGGCGAGGCCTTTTCCCGTGGCCCGGTTTAACAACCTACTACCAGAATAAACGGTGGAAGGTGTGTGCGATGAAGGTGGGGCATGAAAAAGGCAAGACTGCCGCACCCGGAACCTTATTGGCCCTTTCGAATCAAGGGCTTGAAGTTGCGACGGATGATGGTTATATATTGATCCAAGGTCTGCAAGCGGAGGGGAAGCGAGAAATGACCCCGATCGAATATGCTGCAGGCCATCGGATTGAATTGGGATGTATTCTTCGGCAATCCAAAGATGAAAAAAGTTAGTATTATTATAATAAGGAGTTGAACATGTCTCGGCGTTTTAATTTTCGTTCTGCAAATCCAGCATTAAAGAAAAACCCTTTTGCGGATATCACCGCTGGCCTGAGAGGGGGTGTGATGACCATCAATGGAACCGTGAATAAAACGGCGCTTTCACTGATGATTCTCATCGCCTCTGCAAGCTTTACCTGGAATATGGGGATGGAGGGTGTGCCCTTTACCGGTTTTGTGATGATGGGATTCGTCGGCGGGTTGATCGTTGCACTGATCACCATTTTTAAAATGCACTTGGCCCCTTATACAACACCGATCTATGCCGTCTTGGAAGGGCTTGCCTTGGGTGGAATTTCCGTCGGGGTTGAATTGCAATATCCGGGCATTGCGAGTCAGGCTATTTTTTTGACGTTCGGTACTCTGGGTGCGCTCTTGCTGGCTTATCGTTCGGGCCTCGTTCAAGCCACAGAGAAATTTAAGATGGGTGTGGTTGCCGCCACAGGCGGGATCGCCATTGTTTATTTTTTGAGTTTTATTGTCGGCATGTTTGGTGTTTCGATTCCCTTGATTCATTCAAGCGGGACCTTTGGTATCCTCTTCAGTTTAGCCGTGGTCGTCATTGCGGCTTTAAATTTGATACTGGATTTTGATTTCATTGAAAAAGGTGCGGCGCATGGCGCGCCAAAATATATGGAGTGGTACGGCGCCTTCGGCCTATTGGTGACACTGGTCTGGTTGTACCTGGAAATTCTCCATCTGCTCGCCAAGTTAAAATCCGATGATTAATTGTTGGGAAGAAAGTTACTTCGGTCATTAATAATCAGACGAAAACAAAGCAGTCGGTTTACTTAAAAAAGCACCCCCCCAATCCGCGTAAAAGTGCGCTCTATTTAATTGAGCAGGCCGAGACAACCCGAAAAGACCTGAGTGCCCTCATCAATGTGCATTTTAAGGGACGTCAGTTTGAGCGGCGCGACCAAGCCCTGATTACGGAATTGGTCTACGGCGTTTTTCGGCAGAGAGGCTACCTGGACTGGCTGATCGATCACTTTTCTCGCGTCAAAAAAATTAAAACGCCGACACGTTTGATCCTCCGTTTGGCGCTCTATCAGTTGTTATTTCTTGATCGCATTCCTGATTATGCCATTGTGAATACCTCAGTAGAATTTTCAAAAACTTCGGATGGCATTGGCGCCGGCCGATTTGTGAATGGACTGCTCAGAAATATCATCCGATCAAAAGCAGACCTGGCGGAGCCGAGTCGAGAGAATGCAAAGACTTATATTTCCATCATGACCTCTCACCCCGAATGGATGGTGTGTCGTTGGCTGGAGAGATTTGGAGAAGAAAAAACGCTCGAATTTTGCCAATCCAACAACGAAATTCCTCCGATGACCTTGCGAGTCAATTGCTTAAAGACAAATCGAGACCGCTTGTCTGATGAACTCAAAAATGCCGGGGGAAGGGTTGAAGCCACGACTTTGTCTCCAAATGGCTTAATCGTGAAAGGGCTTTCTGTGGCTTCTCTCCCTTCTTTTGATCGAGGAGAATTTTACATCCAGGATGAGGGTGCACAACTAACGGCGTATTTGGTTGATCCTCGGCCCGGTGAAGCAATTTTGGATGTCTGTGCCGCACCGGGGGGCAAGACCACACATCTTGCCGAATTGTCCGATGGAAAGGCGAAGCTGACGGCGACCGATGTGAATGTAGATCGGCTTTCGCTTTTAAAAGAAAATGTAGATCGGCTGGAAACGCCCGGGGTTACGATTGAAACGATGGAAGAGGCACTTTCCCCAGGGCGTTTATACGATAAAATATTGGTCGATGCGCCCTGTTCCGCACTTGGAATTTTGCGACGCATCCCAGAGGGAAAATGGTGGAAAAAGAAGGACATCATTGAGAAGCACGCAACAATACAGCGTGAGATATTAGAAAAGGTGTTGTCTTACCTTAAAGTCGGGGGATCTTTGATTTATGTGACTTGCTCGACAGAGCCGGAAGAAAATGAAGCGGTTGTCGAAGCCTTTGCAGTACAACATCCAGAAATAAAAGGGGAAGATCCATCTCTGATCCTGCCTTCGGGCGCGAGAAGTTATATCAACACACAAGCGTATTTTACAACAGCAATCAATTCCGATAAAATGGATCGATTTTTTGCAGTCTCTTGGATCAAGCAAAAATAACAATAAAGAGAGAAGTATTTTGAACATGAAAATGAATCGTCACAAATTTAGGAGCAGAATATAATGGCTTGGTGGGGTGCCGGCATCGGTGGAACAATTGGGTTGATGTTCGGTGGGCCGATTGGCGCAATTATCGGGGCAGGCATCGGGAGTAGTCTCACAAAAGACCAACAGCCCTTTCAGGAAAACCTGGGTTCTGGACAACAACGTCAGGTCGGTTTTTTGGTTGCAGCATTTTCAATGCTGGCGAAAATGGCCAAAGCGGATGGAAGTGTTTCAAAAGAAGAAGTGGCTTTTGTTGAACGCTTTATTCAGCAGGAACTTGAATTAGACGCAAAATCGAGGCAGGTCGCGATTGAAATCTTTGATCGCGCCAAGATGGACAACACCTCGATTTACAAATATGCACAGCAATTTACAGAAATTTTCGTGCTGGATGATCCGATGCGCGAGACGATCTATCGCGTGCTTTTTATGGTGGCCTTGGCGGACGGACAACTTCACCCGGCGGAAAAAGAAATCCTTCAGCAGATTACGATGTACCTCCAGGTTGACGATGACCTTTACGGTCGTATGGAAGCAGAATTATCGGGTCGCTCTCGTTCGAGATCGCAGAATGGTTCTGGTGCAAAACCGACATATAGCGGCAATCTGGATCGATATTACAAGATACTCGATCTTGATAAAACGGCGAGCGATGCCGAAGTGAAAAGCGCGTTTCGGAAAAAAGCGCAGGAATACCATCCTGATAAACTGGCCTCTAAAGGCTTGCCTGATGGTTTCATGAAATTTGCAAAAGAACAGATGCAGCAATTTTCTGAGGCCCATGACACCATTATGAAGAGTCGGCGTCATGCCTAAGATTGCACCCTCCATCCTTTCCGCAGATTTTTCAAAACTCGGAAAAGAAGTGCAAGCCGTTGATCAAGCCGGTGCGGACTGGATTCATGTCGATGTAATGGATGGCCGCTTTGTGCCAAATCTGACGATTGGGCCCTTAGTGGTCGAATCTCTGAAGGCCGTGACCCAAAAGCCGCTCGACGTTCACTTGATGATCGTCGAGCCGGATCAGCTCATACCCGAATTTATTAAAGCCGGTGCCGATTCCGTGACCGTGCATGTTGAAGCCTGTCCGCATTTACATCGCACCATTCAACTCATCAAAAGCTTTGGGAAAAAAGCCGGGGTTTCCTTGAATCCGGCGACGCCCATTTCTTCCATTGAATCCATCTTGGATGAACTAGACTTGCTGCTCATTATGTCGGTTAATCCGGGTTTTGGCGGGCAGAAGTTTATCCAGAGCGCTTACGATAAAGTCCGCAGCGCAAAAGACATGATTCTAAAGCGGGATCTTTCGACCCTGATCGAAATTGATGGCGGTGTGACGGTGAAGAATATCAAATCCTTATCGGAAGCAGGGGTGGACGTCTTTGTCGCCGGAACGGCTGTTTTTAAGAACAAAGCCCATCCCAAGTATTCCGATGCGATTGAAGCTCTCCGAAAGGAGGCCAGTCTTTGATCGACGAATCTGCCCTTTCCAATTTAGCTGAGGGATTGCATCCGCTTGAAAAACAGGTGCTGCGTCTTTTTTCGGAAAAAGAAAGTATAGATCCCCAGGCTCTTGTTGAGGGATCGGGATTAAAGCCTGCCCAAATTTCTTCGGCCCTTCAGTGGTTGTTGGCCAAAGAAGTTATTTCAGTTTCAGACGAGACAGAAAATCAAATTGTGCGATTGACGGATATTGGGCAAAAATATGCTGAAGCCAAAAATCCTCCGCTTCGAATGGCAGAGGAAATTCTTGCACGCGGAGAAGTCCCTATTCGAGAGTTGCAGCAGCGCAGAGATATGGAACAGGAAGAGAAGAGCCGGGCCATTGGAGCGCTTAAAACAAAAGGCGTGGTAGAGGTGGTGCCAGGTGGAGCCTTCAAAATTTCTGACGAAGGTAAACTCCTTGAATTTCGCGCCCTTCAAAAGGTAATCGACGGATTAAGCCTCAATGGCAATGTCTCTCCGCTGACCGATTTTTCAGATCAAGACCAATTGATCATTGACGCCAATCACCGGAAAAGAAGTCCCTCCAAAGGTATTTTTCGTGTGGATGCCGAAGTGACGCGTACTTATGAAAAGACCAATTTGTTTGACCCGCTCTTCCAAAAAATCGCCTCAGAAAAAGTGATTGAAACCTTGAATGAACTCACGCCGGAACTCCTTAAAGAAGGCAGCTGGCGCGGGAAACAATTTCGAAAATACAATATCCAGCTTCCGCCCTCACGTTTGACCGGCGGGGCATTACATCCCTACAAAGCTTTTTTAGATCAGGTGAAACAGAAGTTTGTTTCAATGGGTTTTTCTGAAATGCGGGGGCCACTCGTCGAGAATGAATTTTGGGATATGGATGCCCTCTTCATGCCGCAATTTCATCCCGCACGAGAGATCCACGATGTGTATTTTGTTAAAGATTATCCCCATGATGAAACTATTGATAAAACGGTGATTGACCGTGTGGCGGATGCCCATGAAAACGGTGGAGAGAGCGGTTCGCGCGGCTGGCGTTACCCCTTTGATGCAGAGCGCACACGGCGGCTGATCTTAAGAAGTCAGGGCACCTCCGTTTCCGCGCGGACACTTGGCGAAGGTGCGGAAAGCCCTGGAAAGTATTTTTCAATTGCGCGTTGTTTTCGTTACGATCAAGTGGATGCCACGCACGCGCCCGATTTTTTTCAGGTGGAAGGCATTGTGCTCGGCGCGGAGATTCACTTCAGAACGCTCTTGGGTCTACTAACCCTTTTTGCAAAAGAGGTGGCGCTTGCGGAAGAAATTAAATTTTTGCCCGCCTACTTCCCTTTTACCGAGCCCTCGGTTGAAATGCATGTGCGTCATCCCAAATTAGGATGGATGGAATTGGGCGGTGCAGGCCTGTTCCGGCCTGAAGTGACCGGGCCTCTGGGTGTGGACGTGCCCGTGATCGCATGGGGACTGGGCCTGGATCGTATGGCGATGATCGCTTTAGGGATCTCCGATATCCGCGATTTATTCTCCTCGGATCTGGGTTTGATCCGAGAAAAACAACATATTTCTTCTAAAATAAACAGGTAAGCGATGCCGACGATTGAAGTGTCAATCAGCGATTTTGAATCGTTGCTCAAAGAAAAAGTGGATCAGGAAAAGCTTGAAACCTTGCTTGAAAAAGTGAAAGGGGAAGTCAAAGATTTTTTCCGGGAGAGTGATTCAGTCAAAATTGAACTCAATGACACCAATCGCCCTGACCTCTGGTCTCCCGAAGGGGTGGTGCGGCAAATCCTTCCCGCGACAAAACCTTGGTCGCAAGCCTATCCTTTTTTTAGTGATGCAAAAAAAGCCAATCACCAAGTCGATATTTCAAAAGAGGTTTCATCCGTACGTCCTTATCTGGCCGCCTGTATTTCGCGTGGCATGACCGTGACGGAACCCATTTTAGAACAGCTGATTCAAACACAGGAAAAACTGGCGGATAGTTTTGGACGCAATCGTCAAATGGTCTCCATCGGTCTTTATCGCCTCCAAAAAATCAAGTTCCCGGTCAAGTATCAGTTGGTCGATCCTGAAACAACCGAATTTGTTCCGCTGGGTTTTGAAACACCGATGAGTCTGAAAAAAATTATGACAGAACATCCCAAAGGGATTGAATATGCCAACACTTTGAGCGGTGCCGAACGTTTCCCTATTTTGATGGACGCGATGGGAGAGATCCTCTCATTTCCGCCGATTATCAATAGCCGCAGATTGGGAGAAGTTGAAGTGGGCGACTCCGAACTCTTTGTCGAAGTGACAGGGACGGATCTGCGCATGGTGACTTTGGCGCTCAATATTTTTGCTGCAAACCTTTCAGACCGCGGGGCAAGCATTGAGCCGGTGGCTTTAAATTATTCGGAAGCAAGCGATTTTGGATCGGTTTTTCAGACCCCTTACAATCTAAGCGAGCCGGTTGATGTGGCCTTGAGCGAGTTGAATCAAGTCCTCGGGGAATCCGTGGATTTGGAAGAGGCGGTTTCGGTGCTTGAAAAATATGGCTTGATTGTCAAAACAGAAGGCGAAAAAATTACCGTGAACGCAGCCCCTTATCGGGATGACCTCATGCACGCCATTGATTTGGTGGAAGATTTTGCCATTTCGCGTGGCTACAATTCTTTCACGCCGGACATGCCTGCGACCTTTACCGTGGGGGCACTCTCTCAAATCGAGCAATTTTCAGATGCGATGCGAGGGGCGATGGTCGGCTTTGGTTTTGAAGAGGTGGTGTCGAACATCCTGGGCTCATCCGAAGATTTTATTGAAAAAATGGCGCTGGATTCAGACAAGAGCCATCGCCCGGAAACCGCGATCATCGAAATCGAAAATCCGATGACCGAACGCTTTTCTTTGCTTCGTTCGTGGTTGCTGCCTTCTCTACTTCGTGTGGAAGGAAGCAGCTCAAAAGCGTTTTATCCGCATTACATTTTTGAAGTGGGTGAAGTGGCCCGACTCGCGCCCGACACAGGCGCAAAGACAGAAACAAAAGTCCATCTTGCGGCATTAATCGCCCACCCCGGTGCAAATTTCTCCGAACTCCACTCCATTCTTGAAACGGTTTTTGGCCGTCTCTCCACACCGTATGAACTCGAACCCATCCCGCATCCCAGTTTTATCGAAGGCCGCTCAGGAAAAATAATGGTCGAAAATCAAGAAATTGGATTGATCGGAGAAATCAACCCCGAAGTGCTTGATGCCTGGCAGATCGGTATGCCAACCGTTGCCTTTGAGATCGATTTGGAAAAGCTTTAAGCTCTTTAGCAAGATAGATCTTTTTGGATCTTGGATCTTGGATTTTGCTAGACTCTTGGGCTTTTCATTACACCTATTGGGTATCACGTAAAGGAGACTTTATGAGTCGATTCTATTTAGCCATTTGCATAACACTCGTTCTGTTCACGCCTCTACCTACACTCGCGAGTGAGTGCTGGAGGATTTCAAATATCAAAGGCTACTCGGCCAATGCAGATCAAGACTATAAGTTTGTGGAGGACGGAATCAAAAAAACACTACTACTCTGCTTTTCCCCAGAAGGTGGCACAGTCACTGGGACGGATATTAGATTCATAAAGTTTGGGCAGTCGACCTTGGCTGGCTATGGCTCCAACGACAAGGGAAATGAACTCTTTGAGGTTTATCAACTTGACCGAGAAAAGAGGAAACTTCTCTATGTGAAAACCAGAATTGGGACAAAAACGGTCGCACCACTGTTCTCAGATGTGGTGTCCTCGTTTGTAGGCGACGCGTCGAGGGTAAGTGAATAAATTCTGTATATGTCGTTGTAAGCACCAAAGCTTCAATCAACACCAACCAGCAAATAACAGTATTGGTTTTAAGCTGAGCCATGGGTCCGATGAGTTGGCCCAGATCGTTATGTAGAAAATGATGAAGGATATTAAAATTATTCTAAAGCGCCTTAAGTATGCAACACAAAACGTACTCAACCGAAGCGTCACGACTGTAACACGTTCCGAATGGGAAGCATTGGTTCACCCTGAAGGCTATGTAACCAATGTTCAAATGTTGCCAAAACCTTTTATGAATGTGATGCATGAGGCCCAGGTAGTTGCAGTTACTGCAAGTGGCATTCAAAATCCCGATCCTGGAATCGATGTTGTCCGTCTTGATGAAAAAGATGCACCAAATATATATAACATTGATCACTATACTGTAGTTCAAACATTTTGCTTGCATCCCAAATATGAAACTATAATAAAAAAAGCAGGTGTGGAAGATTCTCAACAATTACAAGATTGTCTCATGCAAAATGTCTTTGTGGTAAAACAAAAGGCTAATAAAACAAAAAACCACCACGAACCTGAAATACCAAAGCACATCAGAAATGCCCGAGATGAAAATAGTTAAAAAATACATAACCCACTACTCAACCACACCCCAAAATACCTTCTTTGATTTTGGGCCGAGTCGAGATTAGGGAGTCAGACGAGGGCATAATAAAAAACAAAAGGTATTCCATTGGAAGAAATCAATCCAAAAGAACTTGAAAATATGGCGGGCGATTATCGAAAGCTGATCGCTTCTCAAAAAACAATGCTGCTATCGACGGCTTCTCTTGAAAATGTGCCGGAGATTAGTTTTGCGCCTTATGTGCGGGATGAGGCGGGGACCTACTATATCTATGTGAGCGAGTTGGCGCGGCATACAGCGAACTTGCTTCAAAATCAGCGGGCATCGATATTATTTATTCGTCCGGAGTCGGAATCCCGCAACCTGTTTGCGCGGGAGCGCGCTGTCTTTCGTTGCCGTGTTGCAGAGGTGGTGCGTGAAGATGAAACTTACCCAAATCGAATTGACGCCTTGCAAGAGGAGTTTGGTGAAGTGGTCGGCATCTTGCGCACCTTGCCCGATTTTCACTTATTTGCTTTGCAGCCGGAAAGCGGACAATATGTCGTGGGCTTCGGCCAAGCCTTCAGCATTAATTTAAAAGACGACACCCTCCAACACATCACCCCGAACCGAAAAAGCTAAGACACGATCAACGGACAGCCGAAAATCTTTTTTCGTCTGTTACTTTGCCTTCTTCGCTAAAAGCGTTTGAACAGACACTTTTTGTTCCAAGTTCAGTACTTTTAAACCGGCCACGCGTTTTTGTAAACGGGCCTTTTCTATCCCTGCGCTGAGTTGTGAAATCTTTTCGATTCGGGTTTCAATCTCTGTTTCAGATGCATTTGATCGGATATGTTCTTCGAGTTCGATGATCTGCGTGCGATACGCGGCGTCATCTTGTTGCCTCTTCTGAACGGCGGCGATCTCTACTGCAACCAATTGTTCAATCTGAGTTCGACTAAGACCCAAGGTCTCCGCTTGATCTAACAAAGAACCCGATTTTTGATCCGCAGGGCCCTCGCCCCTTCGACCGTGATGCGGCCCAGACGCCTTTTGTCGTCTACCATTGCTGCGAATATCTTTCATCGTCAGCACTTGTTCCGCCGTCAGAATCTCCTTAAAGCGTTTTGAATATTCTGACAGATTCGGGAAAAAGACCCCTTCGAGTGTGGCCGTGCGCTCCATGGCTTCCTGGGTGGCTTTTAAATCAATGATCGGCTCTTTTAAAAGATCGTAGGCTTCCATCCGGCTGAGTTCAATATCCGTCCCGATCCGGATCACTTCTTTGCGGGTTTCTTCAAGGGCAACCTTCAGTGCAACTTGTTGGATTTTGGTCAGCCCGATGTCATTTCTGTATTCCCCGTAAGCACGCCCGTATTTTTTCAGAGCCAAAAGACCGATGCGCAGATTAAATCCTTCAGGCGCATCAAGTGTGACATTGGGACGCCTAATTTCTTGGAAGATGGATTTCTGCTCTGGGCTGAGGGTGTCTTGGAGAATTTTGACGGATCCGATTAAGCGAATCATTTCATCTGTTTCAATGCCTCCCGTCAATACATTTGTTGCTTCATAAGTCCCTTTCGTAATGAGACCATGCCGACGTTTCAAGCCGACCTCTTCAAACATCGCCAGTAAGGCCGCTTCTTTTCTCCAAATATCGGCTTTAAAGGCAATGACCTCTTTTCGTATCCTGCTCTCCTGTGACGAGGTTAATTGAAGCGATGCTTTTGCCGCCAGATAATCATTGGCCAAGGCTTCCACTGCGCGAATCATGCGCGGCCCTGGCGTCATTTCCACGCCAGACATGCGATGGGGCGGCGCTGCTGCGGCCGGTGCGACCCATGTCATTATGAGTAAGGCGAAAAAAAACAGTCTTAAAAAAAATAGATTTTGTGATTGGGGACTTATTTTTTGATGATGCATCATGACATTGACTCCTTAATTAAATGATTTATGGAGATGTTCATGCATTTGTTATTCGTATTAAAACACCGGAATAATTTTTATTTTACTGTTGGAGGAATGTGAGAGAATGGATTTTTTTGCGTCGTTCTGAGCGAGAAATCGTGCCAGGAAGCGTTGCATTCGAAAGGCCATGAGAGTCCTTCCCTGATGATACAGACCGATTAGTACCGGGCGATCTTTTTCCTAAGCCTCATTATCTACACGGATCAAAAACATCTTGCAAGATGTTTTTGTATTACTTGCATCTCATTACGAGCAAGCGCTTTAAATTAATCTTGAGTAATGGTAGAATTCCACACGTTTCGCCTCTCAATATGATCATCCGCCGACTGAGCCTGAGCCTTCAAAATAAATAAAGGCAAGCAAAGTGGAAACGATACAGCACAAACTCCAGGAGTTTAATCCTGGCATTGTTTGGTTGGATCCCAACAATATCATCATTGGTTTAAATCGCTTTGCCGCTGAAACGTTTGGTGGTGAAACAGGAGAGCTGGTTGGTCAAGAGGTGCTGCAACTTCATCCCAAAAATAGCCAGGATAAGGTCAAATTCCTACTGGATAATTCGTCCTGTCCTGTATTCTCCCCCTCCTATGAGCATGATGATTAATATTCCGGAACGCTTGCTCATGATCAAAGTCTCAAAGATGGTCAGTAATAAGACCCACATGGGCACCTGTATGGTTTTTTATGATATGACTGATCTCGCGACACAGCCTGATGATCTGTCCTCAGAGGGTGAGTTCAAAAAAGAACGCCTACAACTCTTCAAACTCCCCGTTTATCAAAACAATCAAGTTTTGCTCATTGATTTAGATATGGTGTGTGCCATAAAAGCCGATGGTCACTACTCGACACTCTATTCTGAAAACGAAGAATATCTCTGCAACCTATCCTTATCGGATTTAGAATGGCGTATTCAGTCTAAATATTTCCTTCGGGTTCACCGGAGTCATATTGTCAATTTTAGACATGCCAAGGGATTTGAAAAAGAGGATGAACACCATTACTTGATTGTGGATTATCAAGATGGCATGAAGATCCCCATCAGCAAAACCAAAGTGACCCAAACCAAACACTTCCTCGGCCTTTCTTAAGAGTTATAAAAACTAGATTTTTTTCGACCGACTCTTATTTCATTCACGATATGAGGGGTTTTAAGCAGGAATCAGGCGATTCAAGAATTATCGATTGCATCCTTTAGTGCTTGAGCTAAGATGACGTTTTCTTAATTTTGGAAAAGCCATCTTCCTTGGAAGGCCTTTCCCTGACCTTATTATCCTGGAGGAAAGTTATGATTCCGAGTGAATTTGAATTTCATACCCCAGCGAGCCTGGATGATGCAATCCAATTACTGACCGAGTACTCTGAAGATGCCAAAATTATTGCCGGGGGACATAGTCTTTTGCCCATGATGAAACTCCGCTTTGCGGAACCGGCGCATCTTATTAATATTTTTGAAATACCAGAACTCAAAGGCATTATAGACGAAGGCATTCAAATTCGTATCGGTGCGATGACGACGGAAACAGAGCTCATTGAATCTGAGCTGATCCGATCCGATCCAAGTGCCCATTGATTGTAGAAGCGGCAAAACTCATTGCCGACCCGCAAATAGGAAACCGAGGAACGATCGGCGGCGATATCGCACACGGCGACCCAGGCAACGATCACCCTGCAGTCATGTTGGCGCTTGGTGCAAGGTTCGTCATCAGAGGTCCTCAAGGGGAACGAACTATCCCGGCGAATGGGTTTTTTCTCGGCACTTACATGACTGGCCTTGAACCCGACGAGATAATGGTCGCCGTGATCGTCCCCAGTCTTACACCAGGTACCGGTTATGGCTTCAACAAACTGAAACGTAAAACAGGCGATTTTGCAACAGCAGGATCAACGGTTGTCCTCGGTCTCAGGGGAGAGATTTGTGATGGAATCCGGATTGCCTTGACCAACGTCGGCCCCTGTGCCTTCCGTGCCGATGAAGCCGAGAGCTTGCTCAAGGGCGAAGTTATTGATGACGCGCTCATTGAAGAAGCCGCACAAAATGTAATGGAGACCTGCGAACCCGCTGAAGATCTGCGTGGGGATGTCACATACAAGACACATATGGCCGCGGAAATGACTCGACGTTCTATTCGCGATGCATTGTCGGGAGCAAGGAGGTCAGCAGAATGATTAAGAAGAAAATTTCCTTCAAATTAAATGAGCAAGAGGTCGAGGTGGAGGTCGAAACACGTGAGCTCCTTGCCCATGTCATTCGTGAGCAGCTTGGAAAAACAGGCACTCATATTGGTTGCGATACCAGTCACTGCGGTGTCTGCACCGTTGACCTCAATGGCAATTCGGTCAAATCGTGCACCATACTCGCCGTACAAGCAGATGGCGGAGAAGTGATGACCGTCGAAGGTCTTGCCACAAACGGGGAACTACATCCACTTCAGCAAGCCTTTATTCAGGATCATGGCCTCCAATGTGGTTTCTGCACACCCGGGATGCTGATCCGATCCTATCGATTACTCCAGGAAAACCCGAGTCCGACAGAAGAGGAAATTCGCGTAGGGCTATCGGGCAATCTGTGCCGTTGCACCGGATATCAAAATATCGTCAAAGCGGTCAAAACAGCGGCGGAAAAGATGTAAATGGCATCATAAGGGGACAGAGACTATGGGAACGACAGCAGAAGATATTGCACGAGCAGAAAAACTAGAAGGGATTGGCTGTTCACGCAAGCGTAAAGAAGATCCGCGTTTTGTTCAAGGTAAAGGAAACTACGTCGACGATGTTAAATTACCTGGCACCTTATTCGCCGACATGGTCCGTAGTCCCTACGCCCATGCCCGAATCATCTCGATCAATAAAAAAAAGGCCTTGGCGCTGAAAGGCGTTCATGCAGTGTACTCACTGCCGATGATCTCAAACCTTTAAAACTCCATTGGATGCCGACCTTGGCCGGTGATGTACAGGCCGTGCTGGCAGATGAAAAGGTTCATTTTCAATATCAGGAGGTTGCGGCGGTTATTGCCGACAACCGTTATATCGCCGCGGATGCCCTTGACTTGGTCGAAGTTGAATACGAACCCCTGCCTGTCATTGTTGATCCGCACAGATCTATGGATGCGGACGCACCCATCCTGCGTGAAGATGTCGTCAAAAAAGACAAGGTGGGGCAAGGACCACGAAAACATGCTAACCATATTTTTACTTGGGCCGTAGGCGACAAAGAAGGCACCGATCGCGCACTGGCATCCGCAGATGTCGTTGTAAAAGAAGACATGTTATACCCTCGCGTGCATCCAAGCCCTTTAGAAACATGTGGCTGTGTGGCCTCCTTTGATAAGATCAAAGGAAATCTGACGGTTTATATTACGTCCCAGGCCCCTCATATTGTGCGTACGGTCGTCTCCATTTTATCCGGTGTTCCAGAAAGCAAGATCCGAATTATTTCACCCGACATTGGTGGCGGTTTCGGAAACAAAGTGGGTGTTTATCCCAGTTATGTTACCGCTATCGTTGCCTCCATCGTATTGGGGCGTCCGATCAAGTGGATTGAAGACCGAATGGAACACCTTTCCACCACGGCGTGGGCACGGGATTATCACATGACGGGTGAATTGGCAGCAGACAAGGATGGTAAGATTAAAGCTTTGAAAGTCAAGGTCCTTGCTGACCATGGGGCCTTCAATTCACACGCGCAGCCGACCAAGTGGCCGGCTGGTTTATTTAGTGTCTGTACCGGCTCCTACCAGGTGCCGGTCGCACATGTGAATGTTGATGGTGTTTACACCAACAAGGCGCCAGGTGGCGTTGCTTACCGATGCTCGTTTCGAGTGGCTGAAGCCGTCTATTTAATTGAGCGGATGATGGATATCCTGTCCCAAAAACTGGGGATCGATAAGGCCGAAATCCGCTCACGCAATTTTATTCAAGCGGAGCAGTTTCCTTACAAAACAAGCTTGGGTTGGGAGTTGGACAGTGGCGATTATCCAACTGCCCTGAAAAAAGTGCTGGATGCCGTCGATTACGCAGGTCTTCGCAAAGAACAAGCTGAGAAACGCGCCCAAGGTGAGCTCATGGGGATCGGGCTCGTCACGTTTACCGAAATCGTTGGGGCCGAGCCGAGCAAGGCCTGTGACGTACTCGGTGTCGGCATGTTTGAAAGTGCGGAAATCCGCGTCCATCCTACCGGAAGTGTCATGGCGCGCATGGGCACAATCAGCACGGGGCAAGCCCACGAAACCACTTATGCGCAAATCATCGCGACTGAGCTAGGCCTTCCATCTGAAGAGATCACGATCGAAGAAGGAGATACCGACACAGCCCCCTATGGGCTGGGGACCTATGGCTCACGATCCACACCCGTGGGTGGCGCGGCCACTGCCGTTGCGGCACGCAAGGTACGGGCAAAGGCGAAAAAAATCGCTGCGCACTTATTGGAAGTGAGCGAAGACGACCTCGACTGGGAGATCGATCGCTTCAAGGTGAAAGGGGTTCCCGGTCAGGAAAAGACGATGAAAGAGATCGCCTGGGCTGCTTACAACAATGTGCCTGAAGGCATGGAGATGGGTCTGGAAGCCGTGGACTATTACGATCCACCCAATTTCACCTATCCCTACGGTGTTTATCTGAGTGTCGTTGATATCGATAAATTTACAGGCGAGGTGAAGGTGCGCCGTTTTTATGCCCTTGACGACTGCGGCACCCGGATTAACCCGATGATCATCGAAGGCCAAATTCATGGCGGATTGACCGAGGGTTTTGCCGTGGCCATGGGACAGGAAATGCCCTTTGACGAAGAGGGGAACCTTCTGGGAAACACCTTCATGGATTATTTTATTCCAAGCTTTGTTGAAACGCCCCAATGGGAAACTGATTTCACTGTCACGCCTTCTCCCCATCATCCCTTGGGTGCCAAAGGCGTTGCCGAATCACCCCATGTGGGTAGCATTCCCTGTTTTACCTCAGCCGTTGTTGATGCCTTTGCTCACTTGGGTGTGACGCATATGGACTTGCCTCACACCGCACAGAAAGTTTGGAAAAAAATCCATGAATTGGGACTCGACAAACGTGACTGAGTGTACCTGTCATTGGAGCCGAGGAAAGGAGCTTCCCCCTCACCTGCATCTTTACTTTGGAGATCGCCGATGAAAGTTAAGGTCGAGAAAACCTTTCCTTTTGAATTTCCCGCCACTACGGCATGGAAACTTCTGAGCGATCTTCCGCTTGTCGCAACCTGTATGCCAGGCGCTGAAATTATCGAAAAAGTATACGACCACCATTACACAGGAAAGGTTAAGGTCAAGGTCGGTCCGGCCACGATGGCATTCAAGGGGAAAATTATCGTTAAGAATATTGATGATCTTAAACAGGAGTTACAGATGATCGGAAAAGGACAAGATCTCAAGGGTTCTTCATCTGCAGAAATGGAGATGACCGCCTGGCTTGTCCCGAAAGACGGAGAAGGCTGTGAACTCAAGGGGAAATCCACCATCACGGTCAATGGAAAGCTCGCCAGTCTCGGAGGGCGGATGATGACGCAAGTGTCTGATCAAATTCTAGCTCAGTTTGGAAAGAACTTTGTCCATCAGATCACTGCCTTGGGGGAAGGGAAGGCCGCTGAGAGTGCAAGGGAGAAATTGGCAGAACAAGCCAAGACACTCAACGGCATTTCTTTTGCTGGCTCACTTGCTGCGGGATTTATAAAAAATCTCATTTCACCGAAAAAAAAGGATTGAGGGTCGAGGAAAAATATTCCTTTTGGAAGCATTGAATGCCAAAAACAGACAAAAAAGCGCGTTTCCAAGAGCGCTTATTGGAAGCCGGTTATATTGCAGAACGCAGTCTTGCATCCACGCTGGAGTTATTGACCCAGTTGCATCGCCCCTTGCTGGTCGAAGGGGATGCCGGCGTTGGAAAAACAGAAATCGCCCGAACGCTGGCCAAGATATTCGACTGCCCTTTGATTCGGCTCCAGTGTTACGAAGGGCTGGACGTGAATACCGCCGTTTATGAATGGAACTACCAGCACCAACTACTCGCCATTAAACTTCTGGAGCAGGAAGAGACCCATCCAGAAAAAGCTGAACATCAGATCTTCAGTGAAAAATACCTCTTAAAAAGACCTCTGTTGCAAGCGATTACAGAATCGGTTCCACCCGTCCTGCTCATTGACGAACTTGATCGCGCAGACGAAGCTTTCGAAGCCTATCTACTTGAGATACTATCGGATTTCCAAATCAGTGTTCCTGAGCTTGGGACGATCAAAGCAAGCTGCAAGCCTTACGTCGTGCTCACCTCCAATGCGACACGTGAACTGAGTGATGCACTCCGCCGCCGCTGTCTCTACTATTATGTTGGATATCCTGATTTCGATAAAGAGTTACGGATCATCAATACCCGTCTACCTGAAATTGGGTCGCAACTGGCACATCAGGTGGTCTCTTTTGTTCAAGACCTGCGCAAAAATGATCTGCGCAAAAACCCGGGAATCTCTGAGAGCCTCGATTGGGCTGCCGCTTTGATTCGCTTGGATATTTCAAGACTGGATCAGGATATGGATTCCATTTTGGATTCCCTTGTGTGTCTTCTGAAAACGCGAGAAGATCGTGAAAGCTTTGGTCGTGCTGAAGTTGAACGCTTGGTTGCATGTGCGCTATGAGTCAAAAACTTTTAAAAATAGAAGAAGACCCACCCATCGGCTCTTTTTTGCAAGCACGTCTCCTTGAGTTTGTCCATCTGGCGCGTGAGAAGGGTTTCTGTGTCGGTATTTCTGAAGAAATCGACGCACAGCGGATCGCGCTCATGTGTGGCATCATGCACCCCCGGCGTTTGCGTTGGGGACTGCGCAGTTTGCTTTCTTCGGATCAAGATGACTGGGAACGATTTGATGAACTCTTTGATGCGTACTGGAAACCGCGCCATCTCAAGACCTCCTCCCAAGCCACGGAAGGCATGCCTGTCTCAAGAGATAACAGCCCAAGCGGGAATAGGTATTATTCCAGAGAGGGGGCCAGCCTTGATGTGGATTCACGTGAAAAAGACGATAAAGGTCAGAATGCCAGTGATGAAGGAACACGCAAGGGGGCAAGTGCTCAAGAAAATCTCTTACAGACCGATTTCCAGTTTATTAGAGATAAGGGGCAAATGCGTTTAGTGGAAGCCCTTGTTGAACAGCTTGCTAGAAAAATGCGTCGTAAACTGATTCGCAGAGAAAAGATTCAGACACAAGGTCGCCGTATTGATCTACGCCGAACCCTCAGGAAAAGTCTGCGCTACGGCGGAACGCCGCTGGATCTGGCTTTTCGCCAGCGGAACAAATTACGTCCACGCCTCTTATTACTGGTGGATGTCAGCCGATCCATGTCCATGTACAGCTACGTTTTTTTACGTTTTGCTCGGGGCATTGTCAATGCCTTTTCTGATGCCGAGGCCTTCGCTTATCACACGAAATTGGTCAACATTACACAAGCCATGCGGCAACCCGATTTCATCAAACGAGAACATCGCTTGGCGATGATCTCTCAAGGCTGGGCCGGAGGAACACGAATTGCCGAATCTCTAGATTCTTTTAACCAAGATTACGGTAATCGTCTCAGTAACCGCTCTGTCGTGATTATTGTCAGCGACGGGTTGGATACCGATAAACCCGAACGGATTCTACCGCAACTCGAAAAAATAAAAAAGCGCTGTCGTAAATTGGTCTGGCTCAATCCACTCTTGGGAAGGGAGGGTTACGCACCCAAAACGGGCAGCATGATGGCCGCTTTGCCCTTTATTGATCTCTTCGTCCCTGCACATAACTTGAGCAGTTTGATCAAATTGGAACCCGCGCTGATCAACCTTTAGATGAGGACGCACTCAATGTTAAAGAACGAGTCTATTTATGAGAAAGTAAGTGATATGAAGTTGAAAGGCATTCCCTTTGTGCTGGCGACCGTTGTCAGGGCTGAATCCCCGACTTCAGCAAAACCGGGAGCAAAAGCCATTATTCACGCTAAAGGACTCATCGATGGCTGGGTGGGCGGAGGTTGTGCTCAACCGGCTGTCATTTCTGCGGCCAAAGAAGCGTTCAAAGATGGGCAGCCTCGGCTCATTCGGGTCAGTCCCACTAAAAATGAGGAAGGAGAGAAAGGGATTGTTGATTTCGGGATGACCTGTCACAGTGGAGGCACATTGGATATTTTTATTGAACCGGTTGTGGCGCGACCCATGTTATTAATCATCGGGGCTTCACCCGCGGCCCAAGCTCTCTCGCGCTTAGCGACGCGTAGCGGCTTTAACGTTACGGCTGTCTTTCCAGGGGCAAATGAAGAGATGTTTCCCGATGCGCAGCAGATCGTCGATGGGCTGGATACTTCTTTCTCGAGTCCACCGCCGTTTGTTGTCGTGGCCACACAAGGAAAACGGGATGAACCGAGTCTCGAAGCTGCTCTGGGAAGTGGTTCTCCTTATATCGCTTTTATCGCAAGTGCGAAGAAGGCTAAAAAACTTCGTACTTATCTGAAAGAGCGCGGTCATAATCCCTTACGCGTTGCGGCAATCGACTCCCCTGCAGGCGTCGAAATTGGTGCGGTAACACCTGAAGAAATCGCACTGTCGGTTCTCGCTGCACTCGTAAAAATAAGGCGTGATGGCGGGATCGAGAATATCAGTGAATCACAGGAAACGTCGATTTCAGAAAAAAGTGTTGATTTAAAAATCTATAATTTAGATACAGCTGACTCCGATCAAGCAGCAACAGCCATCGATCCCGTCTGCAAAATGCAGGTTGATGTGCCCACTGCTGAATTTAAGAGCGTACACCATGCTCACAACTATTACTTTTGTTGTGGGGCTTGCCAGCATCTTTTTGAGAAAACACCCGCACAGTTTTTATCAGCTTAGGATGTGAAGACATGAAAGGCGTATCCGCTATATTACTCGCAGCCGGGCAGTCCCGACGGATGGGAAGTTTGAATAAGTTGAGCATCCCGATCAATGGCAGACCTTTATTGAAGCAGACCGCACAGATCTTATTGAATGCAAATTTAGGTGAAGTGGTCGTTGTGATCGGACACGAAGCAGGTACTGCATATACTTACCTCAGCGGGATGCCGTTGCAGATTGCTTACAATGAATGTTACGCAGAAGG
Organism: Nitrospirota bacterium; assembly: GCA_029261135.1. Lineage (GTDB taxonomy): Bacteria > Nitrospirota > Nitrospiria > SBBL01 > JAADHI01 > JAADHI01. Next base: position 8,831 of record JAJDBX010000012.1, on the reverse strand, counting down.
ACAGATGACTTCTGTCCATTGTGGCTTGAAAGCCTTACGTGAGCCCTGTGAAGGGATCATGATCTGTCTCTCTGATCTCCCTTTGTTGCAAATAGCAGATATTAATCAGCTCGTGACCTGCTTTCTGAATGATCGATCAATCTCTGTATTGGTGCCAACTTTTAAAAGTCGTCGTGGCAATCCCATCATTCTTTCCTCCGAACACCAAGAGGAAATTCTCAATGGAAACCGGAATCTCGGGTGCAAAAATTTTATCGATAGAAACCCCGAGCGGGTAACGACCGTCGAAATGGGAAACGACCATGTTGTTTTTGACCTGGATACCCCGGAGGAGGCGATCCTTCTCCAAGTGCGTCTTGCTCAGACCGAAATGATGGGGAAACTCAGTTCTCCATAAAAGGATAAAAAAGATGGCAAAAGAAATATTCGACATCATTCAAGATATGCGAAAGCAAGACCGCCCCTTCGCGGTCGCCACCGTGATTGAAACGACCGGTTCTTCCTCTGCAAAAACATCGTCCAAAGTGGTGATTGATGAAGAGGGGAATGTTGTCGCGGGTTGGGTGGGCGGGGGTTGTGCAGAGTCGGCCACTTGCACAGAGGCACTGGAATGTATCAAAACAGGGGAAACCACGGTGCTTGAACTTGACTTGGATGACGAAATGCTGGGGACGGGGATGCCCTGTGGCGGCAGTATGCGTATTTATGTGGAACCGATCTTGCCGAAACCCGCATTGAATTCCGAAGGGGGTTATATCGCATTGATCGCCAGTCGAAAACGCTCCCGCCTGGTTCTCGACTATCTGAGAGAGGAAGGCATCAGCGAAGAGGCGCTCCATCGCGTGGTGGCTCCCTCTGGCCTAGATCTTGGTGCACGGACGCCTGAGGAGATTGCCCTTTGTGTCATGAGTGAAATCGTTCTCACACGCCGTGGCGGCAGCGGCATTCAAATGCGGGACAAGTTCCTAATTAAAAGAAAACAAATGATAGCAGAGTCTTCAGAAGCTTAAGGCATGTCAGTTTCGAGTCAAGATCGTTCACATCAGAATTCCTGGCAAATCAGCGATTGTAAAAAAGATTTTCCCTTATTTCAAACATCCATCCTCGGAAGCACACTTCACTATCTTGATAATGCCGCAACCACCCAAAAACCAGCATCGGTCATTGATGCAATCAGTGGCTGTTATGCGCATCAATACGGCCCGACCCACCGGGGCATCTATCCTTTGGCCGAAGCGGCCACCTCTGCGTATGAAAATGCAAGAAAGACCTTAGCGGATTTTATTGGTTCTCCGACACCTCATCAAGTCATCTTTACTCGTTCTGCCACTGAGGCAATCAATATGGTCGCCTCAGCTTGGATGCTGCCCCGTTTGAATCCTGGTGACCGAATTTGGGTGAGTAGAATGGAACACCATTCGAATTTTCTACCTTGGCAACGGATTTGCCAAGTTTCGGGGGCAGAATTACGCATCATTGAGTTACATGAAGACGGGACGCTTAACCTAGAGGATGCAAATGGACTCTTCGACAAACAATCGCGTCTGATTACGCTCTGTCATGTGTCCAATGTACTTGGCATAGAAAACCCGATTCGGAATATATGCGAAAAAGCACAGGCTGCAAAGATTCCAGTCTTCATCGATGCCGCACAGTCTGTGGGACATCAAGCGATTGATGTTCAGACCTTGGGGTGTGACTTCCTCGCCTTCTCTGCACATAAAATGTATGGGCCTTCCGGTATTGGTACCCTTTACGGAAAACTTGAACGCCTTGAAGAAATGGAACCTGCCCTATTGGGCGGTGGGATGGTCGATGAAGTCTACGACACTCATTCGACCTGGGTACCAATCCCCCAACGTTTTGAAGCGGGATCACCCAATCTCGCCGGGGCGATCGGTTTTTCAGCGGCGGCTGATTATCTTTCTAAGATCGGCTTAAAACAGATCCAAGCTCATATGAGTCACTTGACCCGAGATGCCATCCAAAAACTTCCCCTTTTGAAAGGGATTCGTTTATTCCCAGATCAAAATACCGTTCGAGCGTCAATTGTTTCTTTTGACGTCGAAGGCATTCATCCCCACGATCTCGCGCAGGTGGCCGGGGAAAATGGGGTGGCTATACGTGCAGGACACCATTGTTGCCAACCATTGATGCATTACTTGGGGGTCACAGGAACGGCACGCGCCAGTTTTGGTCTTTACAATCAACCAGAAGATGTTGACGCTTTGGTTTTAGCCCTCGAGAAAGCCATTAAATTCTTTGCGTAAAATTGAGCGATGAGGGATAATCTGCTTTACAAAATCCGATCGTCTTACTGCGACGCCCCGTTTAACGGAAATCGTATTGGCCCTAAGCTTGTGCTCAAAGGGAGGGTTTAAGGATCGCAAAGTCATTTTTCTTTTCAGTGGTCTTGATGATGGCCTTCAATTTTATGGGATGTAGGGCACTCACACATAATAATGCCGAAACCCGGCCAGATCATGCTGATCCCTCACTTCGGACACGGACTTACACCCTTGATTATGATGTCTTTTTTTCAAGAGTGCTGAAGGTGATCGAAGGGCTTCCTCGATGGGAGGTGGTTCAATCCGATCGGGAAATGGGGGCGATTCAAGCCACACGCCAAACACGCCTTTTTCGTTTTATTGATGATGTTCATGTTCAGATGACAAAAAAAGGAGAGGAGGAAGTCACTGTGAATCTGCGGTCTGCCTCTCGTGTCGGAAAAGGAGATTTTGGTCAAAATGCCCGAAATATACGGGAGCTTTTGAAGTCGCTTGAGTGAGGGTTTATTTCCTGCGCGAGATCAAGTAAGAACATGAGTTTAATCGATAAAATTTACTACCTAATTGCTAGAAAGCCCCGTGGGGCTTGACCCGTCAATTCAGTCTATAATGTGGGTCATCTATCAGGAAAATCAGTCAAGCCATAACGAGGTGCTCCATCGGGAAAAAGAAAGATAAAAAAAAGAAGACGATCGATCCCAGTATCCCGAAATGCCTGTTTTGTGGACGGCGTATCACAGTATCCCATATTGAAGGGAGCCTTTATAATTGTGAGCATTGCCAAAAGATGTTTGAGAAACCCCGGTGAACTTGACTCTTGTTCTCCTCTATTAAAGAATGGGTGGGAAGAAATATAAGCATCAAACTTTTGCATTGTTCAGATTTCTATAAAACGCATCAATCATATTTAGATCCATTCAAAAAGGTCGACCCGGCCTTCTGGGCATCGCTCTGAGTCTCTCTGTATTTCGATTCTTCTTAAGCCATATTCAAACGGAGTTATTGTTTATAGACAGGAAAAAATAGGTAAATGACGCGCAGTGAGATTTTTTTTGGTGAAACTTGCAATCTGCACTCTGATTTTAGCGGTATTTGTTTATTTTGTGATTGAAGTTAAAAATGAATAAGTATTTTTGTTTAAAAAGCAGGTTTTTCATGAATGGGATTGATCGTGTTTGCTATGCATCCTGCATTATTTCTTTAAATTCTTTCAAAGTCCTTTCCAGGACATCATGACTGATTTTCTCCATTTTAAACAGGATCTCCCCAATGGGTTGAATCTTATTTTTTTGGGTCGCCAAGAGTTCCTTGAGGTGTAACCCATCTATAAACCCCAGTTCAATGGCGATTTCTCCAAAACGCTTATTGTTGTCTGCCTGAACATTCAAGATTTTAAATACTTGTTTCATCGTCAGGACATCTTCTTGAAGTGCAATTTTCCCGATAGGAATTTTTTGGCCCAATTGGATATTTAAGGCCTCATAGACTGAAGTTTCATTGACAATGCCCAGTTCGACGAGGAATTGTCCAAACATACTTTTAACCATAGCGTTTCCTTCGATGATATCATTTTGATCTGTTTTAATTTAGGATCAGATCTGCTCCGATTTTCTTAAGGGAGATCCTTTTGGTCATTTCCAAAGCTTATGGGTCAACAAGAACCATAACTTAAGCCAGTAATTCAAAGGCTTCTTCTTTGAGATCTTGTAAATCAGAGAGATTGAGGTCCAATTCCTTCATGACTTCCATGTGAGAAGCGACCCAATGCTCTTCAGTCTCCATGCTGTTGTACCCGACAGATCCGTAGGCCAGGGTCACATGTTCTGCCATCATTACAATGCCGGACAATCTTCTCGCCGAAGGATCCTCAATCTTTTTAATATCCGCATCATGATGGACGCGTATGGTTTGACATACTGGCTCAGGCAGGGCCCAGGACTGGGCTGCCACGTACCCGACGTCACAATGGTTGGTATCGAAGCGGTCATTTTCTACTGCAATGGCTGATGTCTCACCATTGAGGGCCGTATTGATCATTTCAATATAGTCTGAGAATTGATTCACCATGATGGGTACACCGCAATCATGAAATAATCCAGCCATGAGGGCCTGGTCTATCGTCGTCACGCCCACGACACCCACCCGGCGTGCAATGACACCTGACATGGCCGACACAAGCTCAGAGTGGGACCAAAATTCTTCATACATCGCCCGATATTTTCCCAGTTCCTCTTTTTCTAAAGCATCGCGTAAAGAGGTTGCGATAACACTTTTAAAGAGATTGCTCTTGATCACTAAATTAATCGCTTGCTGAGTTGAATCAACGGGTCCTTTAAAATCAAAGAAAGAAGTATTCACGAGCTTTATTACCTTGGCAGACAATGCAACATCCTTAGAAACAAGACTGTTGATTTTCCCAAAATCCCGGTCCGATTTTCTGAGCTCTCTATTAATTTCGATCACATTATTCGGTTGAGAAAAAATCGTGATACTGCTCAATACTTTTTTAGCGTGTGTAAGTTCCTTCTGGGTAATCACGTCATTACTCATAATAAGGCGCTCCAATTTTTTCCACGTTTTGTGAAACTATCTGTTCTATTTTATATAAAAAAACCCACCTTCCCCTGATAAAAGAAAAATGGGTGAAAAAACCACTTTGGCAACTCCGCTGTCCAAAATTACCACATACACTTGCACTAATTTTAGGATCGGTGGCTTTGCGTCATCACCTTACGGTGATTTTGCTTTTATCGGGTCGTCTTATTTTATATCTCTACTCGCTCTATTAAATGTACCAAGAATAAAGGAGATGTCAAGTCGGAGCCCTCTCTAAATATGGGACAAAATAAATAGAGTTGAATCCCTCAGGTTTTCCAGATATTTTTCAATTCCATGATTTGAGGGATCTCTTTTTAGGCCCAGTTATGCAGTTGTCGGAGAGGATGTATTTGTAAGTTTTTGAAAACCCTGGTGGGCGATGCGGGTATCGAACCTGCGACCTCTTCCGTGTGAAGGAAAATTAAAGGAATTTCACAAGGGCTTGATTTAGTTTGGTTTTCCCGCTTTCTTAATAAAATCAAGTTGTTATTCCAATACCATTGATTCTATTCAGTGCTACGAATTACACGGTTTTTGAGTGTTTTTATCACAAATTTATCACAATCCCCTGGGATGAGTCCCTCTATTGAGACGGTTTCAGTTATTATCTTTTCTATTTTTTTCTTTAGGACTTCTTCCTGTCAACATTCTTTTTGATAAAATCAAATCTGTCCAAGGTTCCAAATGGAAATTATTGTTGACAATATTTCTCTTATCGTTCTATAAAGGTCTGCCAAGGAAGGTTTTTCCAGCCTTCAGAACCAATTTTTCGTACTAGACAGAATGTTACCTATTACATACTGGCTGATACTTACGTATGAATATGTCACATTCCATCTAATATCTGTTAGATTTTAAAAAATATGAATACAGAACAAGCATTTCAAATAGCGCAAGCAATCCTACTTTCATTGGGTGGTGGAGCTATTATTGTTGTTGGATTATCAAGTTGGTTAGGTAAAGTATGGGCTAGTCGTATGATGGTCAGCGAACGTGCAAAATACGCATCAGAGCTAGAGGAATTAAAAGCGAAACTGCATAAAGAAGCAGAGCATAATAATCATCTTTTATTACAAAAAATTTCACTGTACAAAGAAGCTGCAAACCCAGTTATTGCTTTAGTAGTAAAAGCACTTCATCAAGGAGATTTACCCAAAGGAGATTTGCAGCAATTTGATAATGAGCGTCTTTCTACAACTGCATTATTAGCTATGTTCGCACCTCAAGATGTATTTGATACATACAACGACATGATTGATTACATCTATGACTCCTTTGAGAAAAAACAAGATTGGGAGTTTGATACTTTTAGAGATAAAGCTTTAATATTTTTATCAGGTATACGTCGAGACATTGGTTTGTATGATGATAGCGTTCATTACAATGGCACAAGATAAATCTAACAAATCAATCAAGTTCGCCCGCAAAAGGCGCGGGCTGGACGCTGCGCATAAAACGCGCATCGCCACTTATTTCAGACGTTAGCCTTGATATGAAATGATCATGCGGATAGGAAAGATTAGCTCAAATGGCACTCTTTAAGAAAAAGATATCGCCAAAAGATTTAGGTAAAGTCTTGTACACGGATATTCGCTATAGAATAATGTCTTCCGAATCTCCATTTAATCATAACAAGCTGATCAATGATTTAAGCGAAGACCCCGACAATCTCAAATGGAGTTATTCGATTGAAATCCTCATATTTGCCATGTACCTATCTTTTGAGACATTAACGAAGAAGTATCCATCTTCAACAGGTTTAGAGGTCATGAAAGGTATTCACTCAGAATTCATGGCTCACATCCAGCCGATATTAAAGCCAGATTTGAATATGGGCACAGTCGAACAGATTATTCAAATGATTGATAATAGATTCGGCGAATATGGCGAATGTTTGAGAAACCAGAAGGGTGCTGGACCAGCTTGGCATTTGGGGGTAAAGGCATATTGGAACATTATCGGACAGGAGAAAGAGGAGCCGGGACCTCCAATGCTCTTGTCTATGTACGCCCTGAAATTTATAGATTTTATAGATAATATCCTGAAGGATTACAAGATCAAAGAATGAATAAATGGGCTAACAAGGCGCTCAAGAGGGACGCGGCAAAAAGCCGCCGCGCCCCTTAGCTTTGGCGTTGGGCGCTTTAGGAGAAAGAGATGTTTAACGTAACCTTCGGTAAGATTTTTCGTATGTGGGGGGTAGCTGTCATTTTTGCAACTACATTATTTTCAATTCCAGCATTTGCAATTGATTCTAAAATGCAGATGACCGGAGCAAGTTTTTCAAATGCCTGCACGCGGGCTGACGAGAGTTGGGTTAGTTTCTGTAACGGTTACATCCAAGCTGTTGTTGATGGCATTCGTGAAGATGATAAGATTTGTCTCCCGAATGGTACTTCACGCACCGACCTCGTGACTATTACAGAGAAAGAAATTACTGCTTCAAGCCAGTTGCGAGCAATGAATGCTCATGATGCTGTTCTTTCGGTACTACGCCGTTTTTATCAATGTCGGTGAGGAATTATGTGCTAGTTGGCGTTGGGCGGGGAATATAGAGGTATGAATTCAATTCAACATTATCCAGGTGAAAATCTATTTGAAGAATATCTCGCTAGTCAGAAATTGACGAATTGGGAGTTCGAAAGAGAATATCCTGGTAAGAGTAGACTACCGGATTACACGCTACATGTTAACCAAGAGGAATACCTTTTTGATGTCAAAGAATTTAAATCGAAGCCTCCAGAGAGTGAGGTAGGGTGCTATGATCCTTACGATCCGATTCGAGAAAAAATAGAAGCAGGTCGTAAGAAATTCAAGGAGTACAAAGACTGGCCGTGCTGTTTAGTTCTTTACAGTGGTGGAAGCCTGCCTCTTATAAATTTGGAAGACCCTAATGTAATGTTCGGTGCTATGCTAGGTGATTGTGGTGTCATTGAATCCTTTAATCCGGCACCTGGTGTCAAAGATTCCTCAGCAATAAAATGGGGTTTTTTAGACAGAGGGAAAATGTTCAGACCGAAAACTGGCCAAACGCAAAACACGACTATTAGTGCGCTCATTGCTCTGCGCCATGTGCCTGTGGGGAGAGTCCGCCTTGAGGCACATATGCGTGATCTAAAAAAGCGCCAACCGGTGACAGAGGAGGATTGGTTTGACATGAAGGTAGACTTTGACTTGAAAGAGCGAGAGTTAGGTGTTGTCGTTTTCGAAAACCCATTTGCTCGGATTCCTCTTTCGAGTAATATGTTTATCGGCCCCTATGACAAGCGGTACAAATGGGAAGGTAATTCTCTAGAGCGAGTGTTCGTGGGTACTGAAATTATGAGACTATATCCTCCCTAATCTGAATTTCGGCCCAACGAATAAGGTTAGATCGTGTGAGCAAAGCGAACCACAATCTGAACCGATTGTTGTACAAGCCCGGCTGTTTAAGTAGGGGCTTGTCCTATTAAGAAAATATCTCTTGAGGATTTCTTCTTGCGTTGGCAACTTAAGAAGCAAGCATGCCGGGAAGACGGCTTATTTCAGTGTTCTTGCAATCGGGGGTCAGAGAAGCGGGCAATTTCGACCTGATTTCCCGTATTTCAGGCAAGCGAAGCCCCCGGCTGAATAAAACCACTTTGGGAGATCGTATGCCCTTACGCTTACATCACCTGGATAAGCTCCGTATCCTTGATCTTGTCGGGAAGGTACAAGAACTTAAGCCAGGGCTTAATCATCGTCTTTATAATCTTCATCAGACCCCCACAGCAGGAACAAGTGAACTTTGGCCGCTCCCTTAACCAGGAGAGCGCCCGCTTAGCATTGATCCCGCATAGAGATTGAAGCAAAGCAATCAAGCCCCTACTGTTAGGATGAAGGAATCCAAAATTCCGTGTTCTCCTGAAGCCTTTGGGTAAAACATGCTGAAGAATCAGGCGAAGAAATGCGACCCCGGAAAGCGTT
>JAJDBX010000011.1 GCA_029261135.1 Nitrospirota bacterium | reverse complement strand
CGAGTTGAATCCCCACGCTTAAAAAGAAAATAGATAATGCATCCCAATTGATGATATCGGGAGCTTGGTATTTTGTATGCTTCCCCAAAACCGAGCCTCTAAAAATTCGAGCAAAGGCGTCTTTTCCTTCGTTTCCACGATATGGGGTTCTCCCTCAATCCCAACCATTTCGGCCAGTTTTTCTATCGCCGCTTGAAGGCTACCCATTTCATCAACCAAGCCAACAGCCATGGCCTGGCGACCTGTAAAAATTCGTCCATCAGCAAGTTTTCGAACCGTTTCAATTTCGAGTGAACGACCCTGAGCCACGGCTTCAATAAACTGGCCATGCACATCATCTAAAACACTTTGCAGCAAGGCCCGCTCTCTTGTTGTCATTTTTCGAAAAGGAGAACCGACGTCTTTATTTTCACCACTTTTAATGGTGATCCCCTCAATACCTATTTTTTGAAGCAGACCCTCGACATTGGTGAGTTCCATAATAACCCCAATACTACCTGTCAAAGTACCGGGGTTTGCAAAAATAAGGTCTGTTGCACTGGCAATGTAATATCCACCAGATGCAGCAACGGTTCCCATGGAGGTAATAACCTTCGTTACCCCCTCTTTTTGGATATCGATCAGTTCATCATAAATTTCCTGGGAAGGTGCCACTGCCCCACCGGGGCTATCCACACGAATCAAAATCGCTTTAATATTTGGATCTTTCCGATAACGCCGAAGCTCTTGGATAATTTTACGGGAATCAGTAATCACCCCTTCAACTCGGATTAACGCGATTTTATCCTGAGCGCCCCATCCCGATGGGGAATCATCATTTGAAACAAAAAAATAGGAAAATAGAAAAAAAAGAAATGAAAAAAGAAGAAAATAAAGGCTGCCAATCAGAATAGATTTACGCTGCATCAATTTCGCCTAACTTTGTCAGTTGGTCTTAACCTGGAAGGCCTTCTGGACCTTCCAGGTTAAGACAAGAAACTATTCTACTGCTTTCTCTTCCTCTACTGGCACTGGCGCAGCATCACTTTTTTCTTTTATCTTGTTGGCAATCATCGCACCAAGAGATTGATCTAAATCCCCCTGTTTCCGATGAAAGGTGTCTAATGCACTCTTATCTTCATCACGACTTAAGCCTTTTATGGTTAGTGCAATCTTTCGTTCACCTAAGTCAACGCGGGCAATTTTTGCTTCGACATCACTCCCGATGTGGTAAACATCTTCAACCCGTTTAGGCGGTTCAACCCCTGTTTCACTGATATGAACGAGGCCTTCAATCCCTTCTTCAAGTTCAATAAAAATGCCAAAATCGGTAATTTTTGTGACTTTACCTTTTACACTGGCACCTTTCTTAAATCTTTTAGGAATATCCTGTTCCCAGGGATCAGAGGTCAACTGCTTGTAACCGATGGAGATGCGTTCTTTGTCTCTATCCACTTTAAGCACCACCACATCAATTACATCCCCTTTTTTGAAGACTTCAGAGGGATGTTTGATATGACGTGTCCAGGAAATATCAGATATATGGATCAAACCATCAATGCCTTCTTCAAGCCCGACAAAAACGCCAAAATCGGTAATGCTCTTAATTTCTTTTCCAACGATTTTTGTTCCTGGGGCGTATTGTTTTTCAACAAGATCCCAAGGATTTGGCTCAATTTGTTTCATGCCCAGGGAAATTTTCCGCCCTTTCCGATCAACACTTAAAATAACAGCACCGACCATCTCTCCAACAGAAACAATCCGTGAAGGATGTTTAACTTCATGCGCCCATGACATTTGAGAGATATGCACCAATCCTTCGATTCCCGGCTCAAGTTCAACAAACGCGCCGTAATCGGTTAAACTGACAACCTTCCCCACAATTTTTGTATCTGGCGCATACTTTGTTTCAACACCTCCCCAGGGATCCGGTGTTTTCTGCTTTGTCCCCAGTGAAACGCGGCCTGAGCTTTTATCATATTTCAACACAACCACAGAAACTTTGTCGCCAACCATGTAGAGTTCTGAGGGGTGCCCCACACGTCCCCATGACATATCCGTAATATGCAAAAGCCCATCGATACCGCCTAAATCAATAAAAGCACCATATTCTGTAATATTCTTGACCGCTCCTTCGATGACTTGACCTTCTTGAAGAGATGAAAGAGTCAGTTCTCTACGTTTATCACGTGATTCCTCAAGGAGAACACGACGGGAAACGACAATATTACCCCGCTTGTGATTCATCTTAATAATCTTCATCGGATAGGTTTCACCAATGAGGCGCTCAAGGTTACGAACAGGGCGAAGATCAATTTGAGAACCCGGAAGAAAAGCCTTTACGCCAATATCAACAATCATGCCGCCTTTAATTCGAGAAAGGACTTTGGCTTCCACAATGGCTTCTTTGTTATAAATCTCTTCTATTTCTTTCCAGATCCGCATTCGATCTGCCTTTTCTTTTGACAAGACAATATTGCCATCTGCATCCTCACGTTCTTCTAAATAAACGAGCAATTTACTACCAATCTCAAGTTCTGCATATTCTTCGGGCTTAAATTCTTCTTTTGGGATCATCCCTTCAGATTTGTAGCCGACATCCACCAAGACATCTCCGCCTTCAAAAGCGAGAATTGTTCCCTCAAGCACAGAACCCTGCTCTTTATCTTTAAAAGTTTCAGCATAGAGGGCTTCCTGCTCAACCCGATTTTGACGTTCTTCCTCGGTGATTTCGTCTGATTCAAATGCTCTTTTTCTTTTCACTTTGGTCATGAGAATGTTCTTCTCCTTGGTTACATTCTTTTTAAAGAATCAACAACATTGTTAATAATCCAATCCGGTGTCGAGGCACCCGCAGTCACACCCACCGACTCAATTGATGGAAACCAATCCACCTTAATCTCATCAGCTGTCTCAATATGATAAACAGGGACATCATTGTTACGACAGATGTCTGCTAGATGTGTTGTATTTGCCGAATTTCTACCTCCAACCACCACCATTGCTTGCACCTTATGTGCTAAGGCTTCTGCCTCAGTCTGCCTATCTTCTGTTGCGTAGCAGATCGTGTTAAAAACCTTTACTTCCTCACAGATTTCCAGGCATTGTACGACAATTTCTGAAAACTTTCTATAGGTCTGTGTTGTTTGGGATATAATCCCCAGCCTCCGTTTTGTAAAGCGGTTCAACATCGCTTTAATTTCTTCAAACGATTCGGTGACCAGGATCTCTCCACCCGCATGCCCCAGGACACTCTTGGCTTCAGGGTGTTGGCCATCCCCAATCATCACCACTTGGTAACCCTCATTGACCAGTTGCTTGGCATAACGTTGCGCGTTGGTCACAAAAGGACAAGTGGCATCCACCACCTTCAATCCTTTCTCTAAGGCTTCATCCATTAAGTTTGGAGAAGAAACACCATGAGATCGAAAAATGACCACACCTTCATCAATTTCGTCAAGGGAATCGACACGACGAACCCCCTTTTCGGAAAGCTGATTCACCACTTGAGGGTTGTGAATCAAGGGGCCGAGGCTTTGAACGGTGTCATGAGTACTGGCCGCATCATCGGCCATCTTCACAGCTCGCTTTACACCAAAACAAAAACCCGCATGTTCCGCAAGTACGACTTCCATCAAATCCTCCAAAACCCTTTAATTAGGAACAAACCCTATGTCTTATTTGTATCCTGATGTTCATCATTTAAAGCAGAAATTTCCTTCATCACTTTGGTCGAGATTGTACCATAAAGTGTTTTGCTATGCATCCCTTCTTTCTTTGCGGTTTCAATCTGTTCTGAGAAATCGATTGGCTTTCCAAAGCGAATCCTGACGGAATGAAAAAGGCGTACCCGATGCGTTCCTTGGATATAGGCAGGGACAACCTTCACACCCGATTCAACAACCACTTTACCAATGCCGGGTTTGCCCGATTGAAGGTTGCCATCCTTGCTCCGTGTTCCTTCAGGATAATAAGACAGAAGCCGACCTTGTTTTAGGCGATGAATCGATTCATTCATCGCCAGGCGATCTGCTTTCCCACGGCGAATCGGAAAGCCACCCAGTTTTCTAAAAAAATGACCCAGGATTTTATTTTTAAATAATTCACTTTTCGCAATATTATCTGCGGGCCTTGGCAATGCACAACCCAGAAGTGGAATATCGAAGTAGCTGTTGTGATTTGCTGATACAATCACTCCACCCACTTTGGGCACATTTTCAACACCCTCAATCCGTAGCGAGAAACATATTTTAGCAAGAAAGAAGACAAGAACATGGGCAAATTGATACAACATGACAGAGGAAAGGTCTTTTAAACATATCTCCTATGAGGGCCGTGAGCTCTGCAATATTGCGACTTCATTTAACATAAGGTCGATCACTTCCTGGGGCTTTAAATTCGTAGAATCAATGGAGATGGCGTCTTCTGCTTTCTTCAAAGGAGAAAGCGGCCGACGACTATCTTTGCGATCCCGCACTTCAAGATCATCGGTCGTTTTGGATTGATCAACCTCAATTCCCTGACTTAAAAGATCTTTTTGACGCCTTTCTCCTCGCACGGAGATATCAGCATCAAGAAAAAACTTTAAATCGGCATTGGGAAAGACCACCGTCCCAATATCACGTCCTTCTGCAACGACACCGCCCTCTCGGCCAAATGCTTGCTGGACAGACAACAATTTCTCCCGAACATCTGGATAAGAAGAAATCAATGAAGACGTAGCGGTGACTTCAGGGGAACGAATCAAAGAAGAAACATCCTTTCCATCTACCCAAACCGAAATATGAGTCTCACTCAAAGCCAGCTTAATCTCGATACATTGACAAAGGAGATCGACTTTTGAGACCTCGCTCGGATCGATCTTTCCCTCAAGTATTTTCCAAGCCATCGCTCTGTACAGCGCACCCGTATCTAAATAGAGATAGGCAAGCTGCTCAGATAACCCTTTGGCCGCACTGCTTTTGCCAGCGCCGGCGGGCCCGTCAATCGCAATCGTTAATCTTTTTTTCAAAAGGTCTTCTCAATGCCCTGCTTGTTAAGTCTCTGCCAAACTTGACAATAAATCAATAAAACCAGGGAAAGAGGTCTTAATACAATCCACATCATCTATACAATTTCCCCCTTCTGTAAGCAAGCCTGCCACAGCCATCGACATCGCGATGCGATGATCCCCTGCCGTTTTGCAATCACAGCCTTTCCAATCCGATCTTCCTGTAATGGCCATACCTTCTGGAAAGGTTTCCACAGTGATACCCATGCCGCGCAATCCAGCGGCCATCATCTCGATTCGGTCACTCTCTTTGACACGCAACTCAGAGGCATTTTTAAAAAGGGTCTTTCCTTCCGCATGGGCCGCAGCAATACAAAGAATGGGAAACTCGTCGATTGCACGAGTCATTAAATCGCCCTCAATCACACATCCTTTTAAGGCAGCGGATCGCACTGTCAAATCCGCGACAGGTTCATTACAGCGACTCTTTTGAGTTTTTATAGTGATATTCGCCCCCATTGATTGCAACACTTCTAGTCCCCCTGTGCGCGTGGGGTTCATCCCGACGTTTTGAAGAATAAGTTCAGATCCATCCACGATTGATCCAGCAACGAGAAAGAAAGCAGCTGAGGAAATATCCCCTGGGATATCAATCATTTTTCCACGAAAAACAAAACCCCCTTCGACGGAAAGAACATTGCCCTCCTTCTTAAAAGGAATGCCAAAATAGTCAAACATGCGTTCCGTGTGATCGCGAGAGGGGCCCGGTTCACTCACACTTGTCAGCCCTGTTGTGCTTAATCCTGCCAACAATAACGACGATTTTACTTGCGCGCTGGCAATAGGAAGATCGTAGCGAATTGGACGAAGTCTTTTTCCGGAAATGGCCAAAGGAGCCCGATTGCCTTCTGAACGTCCAGCAATCTCTGCACCCATCATTCGAAGCGGGTCTGCAACACGACGCATCGGTCGTTTTCGAAGTGATTGATCTCCCGTCAAAACAGAAAAAAAGGGCTGTGCAGCTAAAAGACCTGTCAGAAGCCTCATCGTCGTCCCGGAGTTTCCGCAATCAATCACGTCTACTGGCTCTGAAAGCCCAAACAATCCCTTCCCTTCCACTTCAAGCATAGGGAGACCACGATCTGAGTTTTCTTGAATCGAGATACCCATAGACTGAAAAGCGGCCATTGTCCGTTGGCAATCCTCTGAAGGGAGATAGCCGGTAATGCGGCTAGGCCCTTCGGCCAGAGCCGATAAAATGATGGCACGATGTGTAATGGATTTATCGCCGGGAAGAGAGATTCTCCCCTTTAGTGCCGTCATTTTGCCACTTGCTCTCGGATGCTGTTCGCACGTTTAAAAATTTCGATCAGCCCCTCAGCATCATTTTTTATAATTTTCTTTTTGATAGACGCCATCGTCTCTTGGTAAACATCAATACTGTTGACCACGGCTTTTTTATTGGCGAGAAAAATATCACGCCACATTTCTGGAGAGCTCGCAGCAATTCGCGTAAAGTCCCGTAGACCACCTGCAGAAAATGCCACGGGGTTAAGACTCGCCACGATCGGATGCATGAGGGACTCCATCAATGCATAGGCCACAACATGCGGTAGGTGACTCACAAAACTCAAGATGCGATCATGATCATAAGGATCCATCTCGGATACGCTCGCACCGACCGATTCCCAAAGTGCCCTCACTGTTTTAAGTGCATCTGGGTCGGTTTGAGGGCTTGGGGTCAAAATCGTGCGACATCCCTGATAAAGCACGCCTGTCGCAGACATGACACCTGATTTTTCAAGACCAGCAATGGGATGACCACCCACAAAGTGAACGTATGAGGGGAGCAAAGCAGAAAGACTTTTGACCAAGTCGCCTTTGACGCTTCCGGCGTCGGTGACAATCGCCCCTTCTTTCAAGTGAGGTGCCATCATCTTACACAGAGGTTCGAAACTACCCAATGGCGTTGACAAAAGAACAAGATCAGCATCTTTTACCGCTTTGGGCAAGGTCAAGCAATAACGATCTATGGCGTTGATCGACACGGCTTTATGCAAGGCACCGCGACGGCGGCCATATCCGACAACACTTTTTACCACCTTTTTCTTTTTTAAAGCGAGCCCGAGGGATCCCCCGATCAGACCCACCCCGACAATCGTTATTTGATTTAATAACACAAAGACTCCTTAATGTACTTTTATTTAAACGAAGAATCAGGTTCAGTTCAATTAGATCACTCTATCTACAGCTGAGGCGATGCGTTGTAGCTCAGAGACTAAAGATTTAAAATTATGCGGCAACATGGCTTGATCACCATCGCAGAATGCTTCTGAAGGATTTGAATGGACTTCAATCATCAGGCCATCGGCCCCTGCGGCAATCGCCGCTTTGGCCATGGCAGGAATGAGGTGCGTCTTTCCGACAGCATGACTGGGATCAATGATGACGGGAAGATGCGTGAGTTGCTTCAAGACAGGAATCGCAGAAAGATCCAGGGTATTGCGTGTAGCGGTTTCAAAGGTTCGGATGCCTCTTTCGCACAACATCACCTGGTCATTCCCTGCAGCAAGAATATATTCTGCAGAAAGTAAAAACTCTTTAATTGTAGCAGAAAGTCCCCGCTTCAACATGACGGGTTTATTGTGCGCGCCCACCTCCGCCAACAAACGGAAGTTTTGCATATTTCTTGCGCCAATTTGAACAATGTCTGCGTGTTTCATCATCATGGGCATATCCCGGGGATCCATGACTTCGGTAATGACGGGAAGACCCGTCTGCTTTTTGACTTCGGAAAGAAATTCCAAACCCTCTTCCCCTAAACCTTGAAAAGAATAGGGCGATGTACGAGGCTTAAATGCACCGCCTCGAAGAATGGTCGCACCCCCGGCTTTCACTTCCCCTGCAATCCCCGAAAGGAGATCTTTTGTTTCAACCGAGCACGGTCCCGCCATAATCACAATTTTATTTCCGCCGATTTTCACCCCATCCACATCAATCACCGTGTCTTCTTTTTTAAACTCCCGACTCACCAGCTTATATGGAGAGAGAATCGGTAATGACGATTCCACACAGGGAATGGCCGAAAGGGTCTTTTCTTGAAGTTTACGTTCATCTCCGATAACCGCAATCACGGTTCGTTCTTTTCCAATTAAGACATGAGGAGAAAGGCCCGCGTCTTCAATTCTTTGAACAACACCTTCTCGCTCCTGATCTGTTGTTCCGGGTTTTAATACAATAATCATTTTTTTCTCCTGATCCTTAAAAGGGTTTAATTCATCTCAATTTTGAGATTACCTGCTTTAAAGCTTTAATAAAACGATAGTTTTCATGTGGCAAACCAATGGTCACTCTCAGCGCATTCCTTCCGAAATTCCGAATAATCACCCCTTTTAAAAGAAGGGCATTAAAAACTTGATCGGCTATATTGGGATTTTTCCCATCTAAAAAAAAGTAGATAAAATTTGACTCAGATGGAAAGGTGGAAATTCCCATCGAAGCAAACTGCCTGAAGAGATATGTTTTCCCTTTTTGGTTCACCGCCCTCGACCGCGTAAAATGCGACTCATCCGAAAGCGCGGCCAAGGCCGCGACTTGTGCTGGGAAATTACTATTAAAGGGTTGTCTCACTCGATTCATCTGCGTTATGACTTCTGGATGACTCACCCCATAACCAATTCTCATTCCGGCCAAACCATAGATTTTTGAAAATGTACGTAGCATGATCAAAGGGGCACCATCTTTTAACAGGTGAATAGAGTGAGGGTAATCCGCATCACACGCATATTCTGCATAGGCTTCATCGAAAACAACGAGGACATGTTTTGGAATTTTTGATAAGAATAAATTGACTTCTGCTTTTCGAACAATGGTCCCCGTCGGATTGTTGGGGTTACAGATAAAAATCAACTTTGTTTTTTTTGTCAGGGCTTTTGTCATTAGAGGGAGATCATGGCGCCCCACTTTAAGGGGAATTTGGATTGCTTTTCCATGCCCGGACTGAACCACTAATCCGTAGAGCGAGAAAGTGGGTTGGGCCATAATCACTTCATCTCCCGGCATGACGAAGGTTCGGACAAGTAATTCGATGACCTCATTTGAGCCATTTCCAAGCAGGACCTGTTCTTGGCCCACTTTCCACTTATCGGCCAAGGCCTCTTTTAACGCATAACCTCCGCTATCTGGATAACGTCCGACGTCCTTTAAGCCTTCTCGAATGGCCTTTAATCCCTTTTTGGAAGGGCCCAGAGGATTTTCATTTGAAGATAACTTAATCGAGTCGGTAATGCCCAGCTCACGTTCGAGTTCCGAGATCGGTTTTCCAGGGACATAAGGGGTAATTTTTGAAATATCTGAGCTGACTTTGATCATGGCGAAGTATTAATTTGATCTTCTTCTGCAATGGGATAAGATCCTAAAACTTTAATTGAGATTTTTTGTGATTTAAGGTTTTCCAAAACAAGCTGAATGGCCTCGTCATCCACATGCCCAGTCATATCAATGTGGAACAGGTACTCCCAAGCCTTTTTCTTCGAAGGGCGTGAGCCAATTTTAGCTAAATTAATCTCCTGATCAGAAAAATGACGCAGTAATTGATAGAGCGCTCCGGGGGTATCTTTAATCGACACAATAATTGAAGTCTTATCCTTGCCGCTTGCTTTATTTATTTTTCGCGAAATAACGAGAAAACGGGTGATATTTTGGGCATGGTCTTCAATCCTTTTTTCTAGAATAGGTACTTGATAGATCTCCGAGGCCACCTCTGAGGCAATCGCTGCAGAATGCGGATCGCCCTGACAGAGTTCTGCGGCCTTAGCTGTACTCGCGACCCCTGTTAAGGTGACATGAGGCAATTGTTGGTCTAAAAAGTCCTGACACTGCCCAAAGGCCTGCGGATGGGATAAAACCTGCTGAATATCTTCAATCCGCCTTGCTTTTGAAAGGAGATGATGTGTAATTTCTAAAAAAATCTCCGCATAAATCTTAAGCGGTGAATCGGCAAATAAATCCAGGGTATGATTTACCACCCCTTCTGTAGAGTTTTCTATCGGGACAACACCAAAATCCGCCAATCCTTTTTCAACTTCAACAAAAACAGCTTTGATGCTCTTGACCGGTCTGTCCATCACAGAAAGGCCAAAATGCGCTAAACAAGCAATGTGCGTAAATGTCGCTTTTGGCCCTAAATAACTTACTTTAATGGGCGCTTGCAGTGCGTGTGATGCCGAGATCACCTCTCTGAAAATATGGGCAATCGCCTCATTCGGCAAAGGGCCCGAGCTCTGCTGGATCAAACGTGCGAAGATGCGTTTTTCGCGTGAAGGGTCATATAAGTCGAATTTGTTGTTGTGTTTAATTTTCCCGATTTCAAGCGAAATTTTAGCGCGGTCGTTGAGAAGCCTTAAGAGCTTGTCATCGATTTGGTCAATCTTCTTCCGATAGGGTGACAGTGCATTCATTTCTGACAAAAATTGGGCCCTCTACACAAGTAAATCTTGAAATACTACCGTATTCACGCACAAAACTTCAAGCAAAAGCCTTTTTATCCTTCTAGAGTAAACCGGCTTAAAGCGCGCTTAATATGAATAAGAATTAATTTTTGATGAAAACGGGGTGAGATTTAAAACAAACTACTCTGGAGCTTGAAATAGAAGGGTATCTCCTTTTGTGATGGGCTCGACACTTTGGGTGATTTTTGCTGTTGCCGTATGTGCCTGCGTTGCAAGAACAACCATTTTTCCAATTTTCCGGTAAGGAAGACGACTATCGATTAGATTTGTTTTTGAAAAGGTGTCACTTCGAACCCCACCATGAATCACAATAAACTGATCTCCTTGCGAAATACCCTCTCCCTTACCTTGATCAATATAAACGATGTCATGCTGAGCGTTGTTTTTTCGCTCCTCTCTGACTTCAATGATCACCGCTTCCGCCCCGTTTGGAGGCCTAGTCCCCTTTTCAGTGCTCAGGGGAATGAATGATTCGATCATCGCAATCTGATCGCCCTGAGTCATGGGTTCTAAGGATCGGGTAATGCGTGCCGTGGCCGCTTTTTCATCGGCATCCAGAACTTTTACTTTACCGAGAACATACACCAGGTTTCCTAATAAGGTTTCGGTCTTTGGATGATGCACATCCTTGATGTTTTTATAGACAACCCACTCTTGATCAATACGAAAAGTCTCACTATCTGAGCTGAGATAAACCACATCACCTTGTCCCAACATCGTTTTCTGATCTTCAGACGCTGAAATAGTGCCAATATGCCTCGGCACCTGGATTACCATGCCTTTTGAGATCGCAGACCACGGATCTTCCTTAGGTGCTTCGACCACTGCCACGATTTCTTCTTCTGGAGGAAGAAAAAGTGCATCAACCGCCTCAAGCACAGGAGGAGGCGGGGCATCGATCGGCGTCTTAGTTTCTATTTTTTCTATTTCAAGCCCATCAGCAAAGACATGAGATGGGGACACCACGATCCCTAAGTAAAAAGACGACAAAACAAAAAAAGCCACTTCAATTTTAGACCATTTCTCCATCATATTTGCACCTTTAAATAATAAGGATCCTTTGCACAGAACGACTAGTTTAAGAACAAACAAAAGATACCAAATAATCCATTATTGTCAAGGCTGAACTACCACCAATACCATTCCCCCGATATAAGCACATGGCCACCGAGAATCAGATTTGTGACCCCGTGTGCAACAATACAGGGCCACAGACGTTTTGTTTTATACAGCAATAAATTATAGGCCAAACCGGCCATCATCCCGGCCAACCAAAGGTTGTGTTCAATTCCAAACAAGACCACAGTCACCAGACAAGACATTAGTGTAAACTTCCCCAGCTTCACAGAGAGAAAATCAGGAGAAATCGTATATCGTAAAATAAATGACCGCCAGAAAAGCTCTTCCATCACAGGGACAATTAGAGCTGCGCCTGTTAGTCGAAGCCCGGCGTACAAAAAGCCTAACTCATTGCTAACTTTGAAGGGATTATATCCCTCCCCCACTTCTCCTTGTCTGGCCCAAGAAAAATCAATACGAACCCATGCCAGATAAACAAGAACCCCGACCCCAACCGTCAGTACGACCTCTTGGCGATTCAGAAAAACCTTCTCTTTTAGCTCAGTATACTCAGACCAATAATAAATCAATAATGCGGTCACAAAGGTGATTTTTACGGGATACATCCAAAGCGGAACCCCTCCAGCATCATTTTCAAAAAAATAATTTGCGGCGATAAAACCCATATAACAGGTAAATGGGAGGATACGTGGCATCATAAGATTTTTGATAATACCAAATAATAACAATCTTCTCTATAAAACAAACAAAATGCTTAAGATCTCATTGACGAGTGTTTTCCCCCTATGCCATAATCCCGACACGATTTCAGGGGTGCCTTCTTGGCTGAGAGTTCTGTCAAAAACGGAACAACCCTTTGAACCTGATCTGGGTAATGCCAGCGAAGGGAATTTGGGATATTTTATAATAGGCCGCGCCTCATGGGGTACGGCCTATTTTCGTCTAATGGATTTTAAGGAGGAACAGTCTATGGCAAGTTCTAGCAATGGGAGTGACGGCACTTCCCCTACGGCACATGCTCATGAAGAAACCTTAACGACTCAGCCACTCCCTGCTTCCCAAAAGGTTTTTATTGATGGAAAACAAAAAGGCGTTCGCGTTCCCATGCGGGAAATTACACTACACCCCACAAAAGTGGGCGGGAACGGGGATCTTGAATCAAACCCTCCTTTCTTGGTTTATGATACTTCAGGCCCCTATACCGATCCGGAAGTTAAGATTGATATACGCAAAGGCCTTGCGCCGCTTCGTTCACCCTGGATCATTAACCGAGGAGATGTCGAAACACTGCCCGACATTTCATCGGAATATGGTCAAAAACGTGCGAAAAACCCAAAGTTAGACCACCTCCGTTTTCACCAAATCCGGAAACCAGTCCGTGCGAAAGCAGGACAAAATGTCTCTCAAATGCACTACGCGAAAAAAGGGATCATCACCGCTGAAATGGAGTTTATTGCCATTCGAGAAAATCAAGCCATTGAGACCTATCAATCTGACGTGGATAAAAAAGACCCTCGTTACGTTCAGCATCCGGGAAACGACTGGGGTGCGTCTATTCCTTCCGTCATCACCCCTGAATTTGTCCGGGATGAAGTCGCACGCGGTCGGGCTATTATTCCAGCAAATATCAATCATCCCGAACTTGAACCCATTATTATCGGTCGAAATTTTTTGGTCAAGATCAACTCAAACATCGGGAATTCTGCGGTGACCTCTTCAATCGACGAAGAAGTCGAAAAAATGATCTGGTCCACCCGATGGGGCGCTGATACGGTAATGGATCTTTCCACAGGAGAAAACATTCATGAAACACGGGAATGGATTTTAAGGAATTCTCCCGTCCCGATTGGTACGGTTCCCATCTATCAAGCCCTGGAAAAAGTAAACGGAAAGGCGGAAGCACTCACATGGGAGATTTTTAGAGACACCCTGATTGAACAAGCCGAACAAGGGGTTGATTATTTTACGATCCATGCCGGTGTCCTTTTAAGATATGTCCCGATGACGGCGAAACGACTTGCGGGCATCGTTTCACGTGGTGGGTCGATTTTAGCCAAATGGTGTTTGGCCCATCATGAGGAAAACTTCCTCTACACCCACTTTGATGAAATCTGTGAAATCATGAAAGCCTACGACGTTTCTTTCAGTCTTGGAGACGGTTTGCGCCCGGGCTCACTCGCCGACGCCAATGATGAAGCCCAATTTGGCGAACTCGAAACCTTGGGAGAACTGACTAAAATCGCATGGCGGCACGACGTTCAAACCATGATTGAAGGCCCTGGCCATGTGCCCATGCACATGATCAAAGTCAATATGGAAAAACAACTTGAAGAATGTGACGAAGCCCCATTTTACACATTAGGTCCATTGGTCACCGATATCGCCCCCGGTTATGATCACATTACCTCCGGCATTGGGGCCGCGATGATCGGCTGGTACGGCTGTGCGATGCTCTGCTATGTCACGCCCAAAGAACATCTCGGACTTCCCAATAAAGAAGATGTCAAAACCGGCGTCATCACCTATAAAATTGCGGCCCATGCCGCCGATTTGGCCAAAGGTCACCCCGGTGCTCAAGCGCGTGACAATGCTTTATCGAAGGCCCGTTTTGAATTTCGATGGGAGGATCAATTCAACCTTTCCCTCGATCCGGAAACGGCAAAATCCTATCACGATGAAACTCTGCCTGCAGATTCGGCTAAAGTGGCGCATTTCTGCTCGATGTGCGGTCCGCATTTCTGTTCGATGAAAATCACTGAAGATGTACGAGAATATGCGGCAAAAAAAGCTGTTGATGATGAAAAGGCGCTTCAGCTCGGGATGATTGAAAAATCAGAAGAATTTAAAGGCAAAGGCTCAGAAATCTACCAAAAAAT
The DNA here is from genome assembly GCA_029261135.1 of Nitrospirota bacterium. Classification (GTDB taxonomy): domain Bacteria; phylum Nitrospirota; class Nitrospiria; order SBBL01; family JAADHI01; genus JAADHI01. The sequence continues at coordinate 18,193 of JAJDBX010000011.1, read as the reverse complement.
TAAATAAGCGCTTTAAGTTTTTTAGGAGTCAAAATAAATATGGAATCAAGAGAAATTGCCCCACTACATGAGGCTGAAATCACTCGAACCATCGCACGGGAATGGTATAGCACCTTTGACCATATCATTTCATCCGATGTCGTGATCATCGGATCAGGCCCTTCCGGACTGGTCTGCGGCACAGAACTCGCCGCCTCCGGACTCAATGTCGTCATTATTGAACAACTGAACCACCTTGGCGGCGGGTTTTGGAATGGCGGATATTTAATGAACAAGGCCGCCATTGCCCACCCTGCACAAGAAATCTTAGAAAAGATCGGGGTTCCCTGCAAAAAAATCTCTGACGAAATGAGTATTGTTGACCCCCCTCACGCAACAGGAAAACTGATTGCCGCAGCCTATGAAGCCGGCGTTACGGTACTCAACATGACAAGGGTCGTCGATCTCATCATTCGTGGTGAAAACAACCATCTTGAAGGAGTCGTTGTCAATTGGTACCCCCTCGAAGTCATGAACCATGATCTGGCTCATGTGGATCCCATCGCCCTCGAATCCAAAATGGTGGTGGATGCGACCGGACATGACGCCATCGCCCTTCAAATATTGGCCAAGCGGGGTTTACATGAAAAAGTCCCTGGAAACGGGGCCATGTGGGTTGAGAATTCGGAAGCTTTGGTCATGAAAAATACAGGTGAAGCCTACCCCAAGCTATTCATGGTTGGCCTTTCCGTCGCCGCCGCCTACGGCAGCCCGAGAATGGGGCCTTCTTTTGGTGCCATGCTGTTATCAGGGAAAAAAGGGGCAGAGATCATCATGGATAAGCTCGTTAATCTTTGTTAACCGTCAATTTAAAAAAATAATAATCACAGAAGGAGAATAAAATGGCCAAAGCACAGGCGCGACATATTTTGGTGGATACGGCGGAAGAATGTGAAACACTGAAAGATCAAATCAAGGCAGGCACAACAGACTTTGCAAAGGCTGCAGCAGATCATTCAAACTGCCCTTCAGGTAAACAAGGGGGCGATTTGGGTGAATTCGGCCCGGGACAAATGGTGAAGGAATTTGACACAGTTGTCTTCTCAGAAGCACTCAATGCCGTTCACGGGCCGATTAAAACGCAGTTCGGCTACCATCTCATCGAAATCACAAGCCGGACAGACTAAGCATTTGTTTTAAAATAAAAAATGCGGATCAGAATTTCTTGACAATCATCACGCCCTTTTGTTACTTTTTGCGCCGTTGCCGAGATAGCTCAGTCGGTAGAGCAGAGGACTGAAAATCCTCGTGTCGGCGGTTCGATTCCGCCTCTCGGCACCACTTCGGTGCCTGCGCCTCCCCGCCTCACAATCAAAGACACTTCGCATTAAAAGGAGACAATACGGCAAAACCACCCCATGCACATCGGGAGACCCGTATTTGTGATATCCCATTGCTTTCATCAGACTTCTTCCAAGATGACTTTAATTCCGCCTTTTACAGCTTTAGTCACCCACATACATCCTCAAGCGAGCAAAATCTAAGATGTCATATGCCATTCTATTGGATCATGATATAAAGATACATTCAAGTCATCAACAAGAAGAAAATTGCTATTTAGAAAATGAATAGCTACTATCCAGAAACTAGATACCGACTTGTTAGGCATCAGGAATCAATGGAGAAATAATGAAGAAAATATATCTTACTCTAGCCATTCTAGGAGCTATTGTTCCTTACCTCTTCTTTTTCCAGTTCATCCGAGCTGAAGGGCTGAATTTGCCACTTTTCATCGAGTCTTTATTTGTGAACGGTGCCGCTGGGGGATTCAGTACTGATCTTTTGTTTACATCATTTGTTTTTTGGCTATTTATGTTTCTGCAAGCAAGAGAGTCAAATGGACCTAAGCCATACTTATTTATCTTTCTAAATCTTACAATTGGGTTAAGTTGTGCATTACCAGCATACCTTTATGCAAGAGAAACCACATAAATACCTAACAAAAAGCTGCTCACCGGCACACATTGCTGAGAGCTAGGCGTTATCGATTGAATTTATCCCTCACGGTTCCCAAAGCCAATTAACCTTCGCCAACACCAATAAGGCATCTTGATCCTTTTGTCGAGAGGGGTTGATCACCAAATATACCCAACTGCTTTCTTGATATTCCCATGAGAGGCGGAAATTCGCCTCGAGAGATTTTTCTTCTTCGTCCCATTGCATCAAGGCTTGAAGCAAGAACTCATTATTGAGCGACCACGCAACATCTCCATTTAAAAGTTGCGCGGTAAAATCCCCCTGCGGCAGATCGACTTGATTCAGCTCCCAGCCCGCGCCAATTTTGACGCCTTCTTCCGGCGCCAAGGTCAGGCTTAAATCAAAAGAGGTTTTGTCTCCCCCATAAAAGCCGCCCCACAAAAAACTCGCCACACCTGAAACAGGTCGCCGACTGTCCGTGAAAAAAATAATGTTCGTGTGCGTGTAGGTGTAAGTTCCCGCAGGAATGGTAATACCCGGACGAATGGTAAATTGATCCGGCAGTCGTTCGCGCTGCGGATCAACGCTGATTAAAAGAAAGTCTCCGGAGCGAAAATCAGCCTGAAAGCGGTTGTAATTGCTTTGGTATAAAAAATTGCCATTGGCATCGGTTTGGTAGGTTAGCTCGGTTTTGAGCCCGATCTCACGTGTAATCCCCGTTTCCTGCTGCGGACGAATATCCACAAAAGTATAAGTCTCATGCAAATCACGCTGCTGAACAAAACCAAGAATGGGTGATGATGGGCTGGATGATGTCGGATCACCCATAAATCTTGGATCAATTCGAAGATGATCCAAGCGAATGCGCCAAAAAGGATCCCGCCATTGCACTTGGGCAAAAGAAGCTTCCCCTTCATCAATGGACGCTTTCCCTCTTGAAGCGACCCAAAAACCGCTTGTGGTGAGGTAAGCATTCGGCGCAAACGTCCCGTCAAAACCCAGGGTGCCATTTCCGGAATGATCTTTTTCAGCCCGTTCGGTGACGATGAAACCCAGGTTTGAACGGAGGCCGATATCACGCGACATGCGGGCAAGGCCAAAACGTTCTGTCGGCGCGTCGCCTTTCGACTCGGTCTCCATCACCAATGCCCCGATGCCATAAGGCCCGACTTTTCCGCTCAGCTTGCCACCAAAAAAAATAGGCACCACTTCATCAAAATTCACCAAACCAATCTGCCGACTAAAAAATGGCTGCACCCGACCGGAAAGACCAAAATCATAATAGCCCTTGCCTTCCAAAAAAAATTCGCGCTTCTCAGGAAAAAAGAGCGGAAAACGGGTGAGATTGGTTTGGAAACGATCGATTTCTGTTTCTGCAAAATCGGTGTTATAGGTCACATCCAGCGTGAGGTTTGTTTTGAAACGGTAGCGAAAATCAAGCCCCCCATCAAAGTCATCTTCAGAAATATCCTTTGTGCCCGTCTTATCTTTTTGATACGAGGCTTTCAGATAAGGTTTGAAGGAAAATGGCTTGACCTGTGCGGTTGTTTTAATCCCATCCACATGTCCGGAGCGAGAAATTTCAAAAAAGGTCTGTTCGGCAGTGAGCGGGTTCCAAAACGACACTTCTTTGAGGTGGGGCACGCGGCGGCGAAATTGGACACCCCAGGTCTGTGCCTCACCCGGTTTGAATCGGATCGTTTCAAAAGGAATGCGAAATTCTGCAGACCAGCCTGTCGCGGTTCGCTTCGCCGCGACCTCCCAGTTGCCATCCCAATCCCGATTTTGAAGCAGGCCCTCTTGACTGATGAGCGCATCGGACATGGCCGACAACAGATTGGTTTCAAAGAAAAAAGCGTTTTGATGATCGTGGTAGGTGTCGATGAGCACCCCAAAAGTATCACTTCGATTAAAGGAACCATCCTCTTGCCGCTCATCGCCCCGAACCGCTTCGGGATTCGGATCGTTTAACAAGACCCCGATGTAGATATTTTCATTGTCGTAAGCGATACGAACAAATGTTTCTGTTTGCGCAAATGCACCGACATTCGGCTCTTGCTGAACAAATCCAGTCGCAGCCTGTCCGATCTGCCAAATGGATTCATTCAAAAGGCCGTCTATCGTGATTTCTTTGTCGACGACAGAAAAGGCCGTCATCGATTGTTTTTCAAGCTCTTGGGAAACCGCTTCTTTAAGCTGGATACATTGGAGGGTAGAAATAATAAATAAGCTTAGAGCATATCTGAAAAAAGTGCGTTTCATCTCATGGCTTATTTGAGGAACTTTAGAAGCATTTGCCGAATATGGTTAGACATCTCGCGGAGGGCTTGTTTTTTATTTTTGCCATACGCCGATCTTCTTCCCTCTTGCTTCACGTTCGAGTTTTGAAAAGACCGTCCCATCTAAATATTTCTGAGTCCACTTGGCCAGACCATTTTTCACCAGCGCTTTATTCAAGCTTTTCCCATCATCTAAAAAAACTTCACCAACACTTCGCCCAAATTTATCGACATCTTTGACCGTCACGATCACGCTTCGCGCGATAGTCTGATCTTCTGTAAACATCTTGGCTTCCTGCCAGTGGAGATGCCCTTTTTTAGGGCAATCGACATCTGCCAAACGCACCATTTCAATACCCCCTGTCCACAACACTTTCATCGTATCGCCACTGATGACGGCAACCGCTTCGCCCACAATCACCAAATCAGCTGAAGCAGGTCGAATGGGAAGCAGGACAAATAAAACAATGAAAGTGGCATTGATTTTAGAGCGGATATTTCTCAAAAATAAAGATGTCATAGGGAAAATGCTCTAATTAATACGCTCACTTCAAGCAACAATATATATCATAAGCCATAATTAATTCCAATATTTCCAGCCTTTCAGGTAATAACTCAAGATCACAGGTTTGTCTAAGGTACTGGGGGCAGTATCTTCATCAAGAAGGTCTTTCGAAAAGGCAAAGAGGCTTTCCAGAATGTCTTCTTCCAAATATTGTGTGGGCACCTCAATTTCGATCGTCTTCGGGTCGAGATCGTTTCTTGAGCCGAGCACAAAACCCCAGTCCCCGAAAGAAGGGATGTAAACATGGTAGGGATAGGTCTTCAAACCTGCGGCGTCAATGGTCGTGTTGATACACCAAAATGATTTTTTTGAAAAATAAGGACTTGTGGCCTGCGTTAAAAAAACCCCCTTGGGTTTCAGCCTCGCCCCGACAAGTTGATAAAAGGTTTGGCTGTAAAGACGCGCCAGTGAGACATTATTGGGATCCGGGAGGTCTGCGATAATGACATCAAACTTCTGCTGCACATCTTTTAAAAAAACAAAGGCATCTTCATGGATGACCGTGACGCGGGCATCTAACAAACTGCCTTGATTCATTTGGCGCAAATGCCGGTTTTCATTTGAAATCCGTGTGATTTCTGGATCGATATCCACCACAGTAATGGTTTTGACATCCGGGTATTTCAACATCTCCCGAATCGCCAAACCATCCCCGCCGCCTAATAGAAGCACATGGGTCTGATTTTCGGCAAAGCCAAAGGGAATGTGTACCAGGGCTTCGTGATAGCGGTATTCATCAATGGATGAAAATTGCAGATTGCCATCTAAAAAAAGGCGAAGGTCTGCTTTATTTTTGGTCAAAATAATTTTCTGGTACTTTGTCTGCTGTGAAAAAATAATGCGATCCTCATAAAGACTGTTGCTCCACTGTTTTAAAAACAAAGGCGCCGAAAGAAAGATGAGCAACAGTGAAACCGAAACGGCGATGGATGCGATACCATATAGCCTTCTTCGTCCCACATTGAGTACATCTCGAAAACACCACAGGTTTAAAAACCCGATGCCCATGTTAATCAGACCAAAAAAAAGCGCGCTTTTAAAAGTCCCGAGAAAAGGCAATAGAATGAATGGGAAGAGCAGTGTGGCGATTAAGGCCCCGAGATAATCTATCGAAAGTACGGTGGAGATATTAATTTTTAAGGTGTAGTAGCGTTCCATAATGCGCGTGAGCAATGGAATTTCTAAACCGATTAAAATACCAATCGCAAGGATCACAATCACCATATAAAGAGAATAAAAATCTGTATAGGCATAACAAAAATAAAGGATGGGAACGCTCATGCCCCCCAGGAATCCGAGCAGGATTTCAACGGCGATAAATTTGGAAAGAAGGTTTTTTTTGATTAAACGGGAGATATAAGAGCCGATCCCCATCGCCGCCATGTAAAGGCCGATGGTGATCGAAAACTGCTTCACACTATCGCCTAAAAAATAAGAAGACGCGGTACTAATGAGCAGCTCGTAGACAATGGAGCAAAGCCCGGCGATAAAGATGGAAATAATCAGGATGGATATTTCTTTTTTGGATCCCGATTGAACTTCTGAATTCATCCTGTGTTACTTGCCGGCCCGTGGGCCGCCACCCACACGATTGGGCCCGCCTGTACTCCCCCTTCTGACGCTGGGGCCACCACTATAATATCGCGGGCCGCCAAAATACCAAAAGGACGGCCCATAGGCATACCCGCCATAATATCTTGGATAACCCCATCCCCTAAAACTCAGGGAGAACAAAAACAGGTAGATCACCACTAAAAAAATGATGACCCCGATAAAAATCCCACCGCGTTGATTCTTCAGCACATGACTCAAGGGGGAAGAATGCGATGCTTGTAAGCCTTTTTTTATCCCCATCGACTGGCTCCCGAATCCAAATTTTTTAAGCCTTTTCCAATGGTGCCTTTGGACATTTCATTGAGGATGACGCCAATAATCAGTGCAATAATGCCCGCAATAAAGAAAGGCACCGCGCTCCCGCCTTTTTTCTTCACAATAATGCGAATCTGACTTAAACTCGCGGTCGAATTATCCGATTCTAATTCAAAAAAATAGCTTCCTTTTTCTAGGGTCACCTTGATGTCATAGGAGGTCTTCTTTTCAGACCAGGACCCGTCAGAATCATAACCCGATTCACTCCAAAAATCTTCACCAAAACTAAAGAGCGGGTTTTTATCTTTATCGAGCACAATGCCGGTCACTTGGTTTCCAGGGCCGTTTTGAGGCAGCTCTTGACCCACCTGAATTTGGTAAACGGTGCGATCCTTTTCAACCGTGATGGGGCCGACCACGCCCCCAGTGGGAGGCAGGGATTGATCAATGGGTGAGTCTGTGCTCACATTAAACACCAGTGCGGTCACAAAGCTTAAAATAGCAAAAAAAATCAGCGCCATCCCAGCCTGAGACATGTCTTTTTTATCCATCAGCGATCAAAACTCAATTTTTTAATCACCCCATCACAAATAACAGAATAATAGAAAAAGAAATAGCGCCCACCATTTCGAGCAAGCCCGCACCCATGTTACGGTCATGTTGAATCTCATGGTTGAGAGAAGTCCTCGGCATAATCACTTTGTCAAAAAAGAATCGAACGACGGGCAATAGGATAAAAACCAAGACCGCATCCATTGCAAAAATGGATAGATTATCAGCCCAGCTGACGAAATTCCCTGACGCGCCTTTCATTAAAATAATGCCGACAGCCATGAGGGTACCGCCTAACGCAATACCCACTGCCGCATTGTCCTGCTCAATTTCATAGTGAATGTCGAAAGGCGTGATCTTGTTGTAAAACCACGTAAAAAAAATCAGGGCCGCTTGCCCGAGAATATAAAAGACCGCGATTGTGGCAATGCCGCCGCCTTCGCCATGAATCGACCCGGCAACAATCAAACCGGAAGCCATGTAAGAACCGAACTGGACGGCCCCCGCGCCGATATTCCGATCTTCGATAATCTCTTTCACGTTGCAAAATCGGTACAGGAGAAAGCGGTCATTGATTTCATGAGAGAGGTTTAAAAGCAGAATCCCAACAATGGAAAACCCACCGACAGAAACAAGGTCTTCTAAGATGCCTTTAGAAGGGCCTAAAAAAGCACCGATAAAAACAATGGTTGTTCCGCCGAGATAACCTGCCATGCTCGTAGCCAAAGCCACATTGTCTTTTTCATGCAAGTGTTCATCAACTTTATAGGGGGTAAAAAAGTCATTGGCCTCTTTCGCGAGAAGCAGGATAAACATAAACAGCAGGATCAGGCTTCCGCCATGCAAAATTTCATAGCCCAGATTTTCCATATCTTGTCCCTTATTTCTTTAGGCTAAACACCGTGACTTGATGTGGCGCAATCGATTCACTGTAGGACACATCATACGCGCCATCTTCCCACTTCTCAACGCCAATAAACTTGTCACCTGCCTTATTCTCGAAATCCCAATAATAGAATCGCTCGCCCTTGTTTTCGTCGCCATATTTGTAATACATCGCGCGATCAGAATCCTCGTAATAATATTTTTCGCCTTCGTAAACAATCTCCCCGTCTTCTTCATCGTCGATTTCATCGAGTTTTTCTTTATTCAGATCCACATCGCGCAGTTTCATTTTCTTCAGGGTAATCGTTAATTCCAGTCCGTCATCTTCTTCGAGGTCGATCCAAACTTTATCTTCGGTCGATTCCCCTTCAAGCTCGTACCAAGTGGATCCACCTTGACGATAGAGGTGTCTGGCAATGACATTCACATCATATTCATCCACATTCGGGCCGATACCAGAGATATGAATCATCCCGCCGGCTTCCACATTTTCGATGCGTAGCTCATCTTTTGCATAAGGGATTGATGCAGGGCGCGTGGACGGGATCTTCTCTTTTGATGAATCGGACTTTTTTTTATTCATCATAAAAAAAACAACACCACAAACAATGAGTAAAATAATAATGGTTCCTGTCATATGATCTCCCGATTCAAAATTATTGTCCTACCACAACAAAACTAAAAATGCATCTATCAACTAAGCTAATCCGGCCGGAAAACAACCCAACAAAACCAAGCAAGGTATTATGCGGTCGGGTTGAGCGCCGTGTGAGGGCTTGTCTTCAACACAAGCGGCAATACTTTTTAATATTCGAAATGCTCAAATATTCTGATTCTATCGGACTTTCACTACTAATTGCTTCCCAAATTAATCGAACTTCATTTTGATAGGAATACCTTGTATCTTTTTGTAATTGCAGGATACGTTTTTTTCAGTGTAATGGTCCTTCCTTTCTCTAATATGCACATTGAACACAACCTATGAATCTTCCTCTATCAGAAAATACTGCGTTAATTTCTTCGACAAAATCGTTCAGATTGGTTATTTTTACGCAGGAATCGCATTTATCTTTAGGACAATCTTTATTTATTTTCTTTAATATTGAATCGTCATAAGACAACGAGGCACAAAATAAGAATAGATCCGGTGATAAATATCTCTTTTCAATATAATTTCCTAACACGATCATTCCTGAACCGGCTTTAATAGCGGTGCTTTCAAGTGAGTTTAATTCATCTCCTGGTTTTGGTTCTTTGTCGTGCGAAACTCTATCGTAATACCCTCATCCTTATCCCCTATTTCACTACCTAATTCTTCAATATTTTGATAACCTAGCAGTGTCCCAATTTTTATATTTCCAGAGATGACTAAGCTTTTTGCATATTTAATAGGCAAATATTGTATATTGTTTGGACTCAATTTTTGGCTTCTATTTTGCGGTTCATTAACCCTAACACTTTACTGCGTGATGCCCATTTTCTTCTTCAGCGCGATAAGCTGGTCGCTCGCAGGACTGGTTGAGCCCCCCTCTAAAGCGGCGTTGATTTCATCGTCAACACTCTTGTCTACGGCAGCCATCTCCCCATAGGATTCCGCGAGGGCTTCGTCTTCTTCCACTTTTGATTTCATCTTTTCCAGCATGGAGATGGTGCCAGAAGAATCGACCTTTGCCATTTGCTCATTAATTTTACGCGTCGCCGAGGCTGTTTTCGCCCTGGCCCGAAGGGTGATCAGGTCATTTTCGTAGGCCGAAACGGTCGATTTCAATTTTTCGACATTACGTTGAAGCTGCGCCGCCATTTTATCCTGCTTCTCCCAATCTTGCGTCAAACGAACCGCTTTCTGACTCACCTCTTCTTTTCGGCTTAAAGATTCTGAAGCCAATCGTTCTGCTTGGGCCGCTTCTAACTCCCCACTCTCCATTTTCTTCAAGAGCAACATCGCTTTTCGCTCATAATCCACTGCACGCTTTTTATCTTCTTCCGCTTCTCGCTTGAGACGAATGGCAACGCCCTTCACCTCGGCAAGACTTTTCATGGATTCTTGCAAATCTTTTTTGAGATCACGAATGCCTTGCTCGGTCAATTTGATTGGATTTTCAAATTTATCAATTGCGCTATGGGCTTCAGATTGCCCGACTTTAAATAATCGCTGAAAAATGCCTGCCATCAGATTTCTCCTTATCGTTCATTTTAATCGCGTTTTTTTCGAAAAAAAACCACTCAGGGATCTATTCCCCTTTGCTAAATGCAATCAGCTCGTTGGCATTTTCGGCCAAGGCCAGACTGAGTGCATTGATCGATCCCTCTAATTCATTCAAATCAAGGTTTTCGAGTTGAAGCGTATCCCGAAAGAGCACGTTTTTCTCATCCTCATCAAGCACAAAAGCACCATGCACCAGCGTACGATTCATCTGAAGCAGGCGTTTGTAGAGGGTCTCGCTCTTTGCGGGAACAGGCATAATCGTCTGCTCGATAATCAGGATGGGTGCTTCGCAATCAACGATTAAATTTTTAATGCCTTTTTCTTCATCTTCGACAACGGCCAACTCTTCCTTCTCGTCCTCACTGGTAATGGACAGGCCCAACTCCAGTAGATAGTTTCTTACTTTTTCATAGTTTTCAGACATCGTTTCATTCCCCCTGATTTCGTAATCATCAACAATTCTTCAAGCACTTAGGTCAAACCTGTGGTCGTTCTTCAGAAATCACAACAAAGAGATCATCCTCCTGAACTGCATAGCTCATGGACGGGTTTGATATAAATCGATTTTCATCTTTGGATTCAATCGCAAGTGCAATCGCATTATGATCCCGCTTTAATTCTGTCAAGGCATCAATAAAAGGTCGGCCGATCAGATCTTCCGGGGGCATCATTTTATAAAGGTTGCTGCCAGTTTTATTACTGATCAGTTCGGAGATCATGTGCGTAATACCATGATCAAGCGCCGCCTGCACCAAAAGATTACTGCTTAATGCACCGATCACCACGATTTCATTGGCACCCGCCATTTTACAATGTTGTGTGCTCTTCACATCGGTAATCTCCGCACAGATATAAATATCCGGGTGGAAAGAACGCACCGTTAAGGTATTAAAAACCACCTTTGCGTCACTCGAGTGAGAATCCAGCCGTTCGTCAGAAATGATCAAGACAACAGCGGCTTCGCTTATATTGGCTTTTTTAAGACTTTCTTCGGTAACCAATCCGGCAACAAAATAAACATTTTCAGCTTCAATAGGTTGTTCAGAGAGATCCGCAATTAAAACGATGGGCCGTTCCTTCATTTTTAGATCCGCACGCAGTTCTTCAACAATTTCTTCCGCTTTGTAATTCCAACCGCAGACAATAAAATGATCGGTCACTGTGACTGCTTTCAAACCTTTTCCCTCTTTCAGCTTTCCCTCCACAAAAATGCTGGCCACGGTTGCCGTAAACATGCCCAGCAGACCGATGCCAAACACCATAACGATCACCCCGGTCGCTCGACCCCCGATCGTCGTCGGGGTCACGTCCCCATAACCGACCGTTGTAATGGTCACAAAACTCCACCACAAGGCATCCATCAGGGAAGGGGTGTTCTCAAAATAGTTGAGTCCGAATGCCCCAAAAATTAAAATAAAGACGGTTAAAAATCCGAGCCTTATGATCTTATTATTAAACATTCAGAAGATCAAGCGCCTCCCGGGCAGAACGAACAATAAAATTGACGATGAGCATCCATAAAACATTATGTTACATAAAGTGGAGAAGAGTTCTCACACAGGACATCGAATCATGTTGATCATTTTTGTAGGGGGATATTTCAGCAAGTGGCTTTATTTTAATGTGACCCAAAGTTCATTCTGTTTTTGATCCCAGGCGAAAATAACCGGCTTCATGAGATCAAGCACAAGGCGGAGTTTCTTGGGATGCTGCCCAAAACGAACCTGCTTCACAAAAAGGTCATCCCCAAGAATGTTACCGCGCTTCATCGTCGATTTAACACCAGGAAAATCAATAACCAAGCGCTTTTTATTTTTACCCACGAAAAAAATATCGGGTGACAAATCTCCATCCGAAGTGATCACGAGTTGAAGCCCATTCGCCTGTACAAATTTCACCTCAGAAACAAACTTGGCCGGAGGCATCTTTGTCATTTCTTTTTTCGAGACAACGGCGGGGGGAGAAGAGGCCTTTTCCGTGTTGACTCCGGGCACATCCATTATGACCATTGGCGCAGTCGGAACCAAAGAAGGGACGATAGAGGGCTCGATATCGACAGACAGTGCATCCACATCTTCCGTGCCTGGCTTCCCAGTCAGAGTTGCAGGTGGTTTTTCCTGACCATCCCCCATGAATATAAACTTTTTTTGATGTTTTTCTTCAACTTGGACTTCTTTTCCAAAACCCGTCATTTTTTCGAGACGGGTCACTTCAATCACAATATTTAGTCCTTCCGGTCGGACTTCGGTCTTCACCAAACCATTCAGCTCAAACTCAAGACGAGAAACATCAAGCTCCCCGCTTGATGCCAGTGTGATCGAACGAACAGGTCCCTCAGGAATTTTTATCTTATCTTGATATTGACCAAAGGTCACATCGGCCATTTCGATGACCAGTCTATCCGGGGCGGATTGTCGAAACGAGGTATATAAAATTGGTTCATCCGATTCCAATTCTATGATTGTTTTGTCGATCCCTTCAGCAACACGAATATCTTGAATTCTAATCGGATCCGGTGAGCTGATTGTCCTCCGCGTTGTTTTAACAGCACAAGAGTATGTGGCAGACAAGACCATCACTATGGCTCCCATCTTAAGCAATCGAAAGCGTCCGGCTAGTTGGTCGCCCATTTACACCTCCCCCTTAGCGTTGATTTCTTCGCCCGCTTTTTCTCGTTAATTGACATTAAAGGAATTTGCCCTTTAGGTAGACATAGTTATGTGTATACCATTTCTGTGAAAAAATCAATGTTTTGACTTCAAAAACTCATTCAAAACAAAAACTTAGCAACATAAAGGATACCAATATCGTGAATACAAAAGAGTAATTAAGAACTGAAAGTATTTTTAATCAGGAAAGTTCATCGTGGATAGAACAGTGATCCGCTGAGATCTCAAAAATCAATACTTCTAATTGGATCTCACCATCACACCAATATCATCACCCTGAAGATGATCTTCATTATATCCCGTTTCATCTCGAAATGGGGTTTCCTGAAAAGTACCGGGCTAAGATTGTCCTCAAGGATCCAGTATTTCCGGAGCCTCAACATAGGGGCCGCGCCATCTGAATTCCCCGGTGGGGGCATAATCCTGTCCCGATTGATTATGCTTGGTTTTTCCGCTGTCATTGTCCAGATTATTATAAAACAAAAAATCTGACAAGGCCTTCGCATGTTCTGGCTTACCCCAGTTTTCTGCACCTGACCCCGCTTCAGATCCTCCTATCCGCTTGAATGCTAAAAATTCTGAAGTCATAAAACATAAATCTTGATGTTTGTGCCTATCTTAAAACGACATCCAGCAATATTTTGGAAAATTTCCGGATTGCAGCTTATTTTTCCAAATGGTACTCTAGTTTTATGGGTCGGAAATATTTTGAATTCATCGTCAAACATGCATATGCTGTCATGGCCCTGCTTATCGGTGTGACCTTCTTTTTTCTCACCCAGGTCAGCTCAGTGAAAACTGAAATTGACGCCACAAAGATCCTGCCTCAAGAACACCCCTACATTGAAACAAATGCAAAGATTGAACAACTCTTTGGCGGAGGGAGAGTGATTGTTATCGGGGTGGTCGCAAAAACAGGCGACATCTTTACGCCTTCATTTTTAGCCAAAATCGACCGGCTCACAGAAAACATCAAAAAAATACCCGGCATTTATTCAGACAATGTCCTGAGCATTGCATCAAGAAGGGTTAAAAATCTTCGCTATAACGCACAAGGCTTTGATGTCGAACGGCTAATGCCTTCAGTTCCCACAACCCAAAGTGAAGCGGATACCATCCGAACTGATGTCTTTAACAATCCACTTTATGTCGGGGCCCTGGTCTCCTCAGATGCAACGGCGGCGGCCATCATCGTTGATGTCCAAGATATCGCAACGATACGGGAAAACGAAAAAATCAGCGGGGAAACACCAGGAGAATTCTTTGGAGACCTCGCCCTTTATGATGCGCTTGAGCAAGTTGTCAAACAGGAAGAAGACGCTGAAGCCAGTATTCATCTGGGAGGACTCCCCGTCTCTCTTGCATTTCTTGAAAAAGATGCGGCTTTAATGATTCACTGGGTTTTTCCCATCTCTTTTTTGATCATTATGCTCGTTCATTATCGGGCCTTTAGAACACTTCAAGGGATGTTTATCCCGGCATTGACTGCTTTTTTAAGTGGCCTCTGGGCTTTGGGCTTGATTGGGATGCTCGGTCTCAAGATTGATCTTTGGACCAAGGGCCTCACCCCTATTTTGATTGTCGCAATGGCTGCGGGACATTCTGTTCAAATTTTGCGGCGATTTTATGAAACACTTGAATATGCCATTGGGATGGATGTGCCCGAGCCGGCACAAAAAATAGCGGTCGTTGAGGCCACATCAAAAATGGCTCCTGTCGTTTTGACTGCAGGTTTTGTTGCTGCGGCAAGTTTTGCCTCGCTCGTCACTTTCAAACTCCCCACCTTTCAATCCTTTGGCTTAATGACTTCCTTTGGGATTTTAAGTGCGCTTATCCTAGAAATGACACTTATTCCCGCACTTCGTTCTCTTATTCCACCGCCGAGTGGCGAAGAACTGGAAACGGTTTTGGCACATCCCGCTTCAGACACACTCCTCACAAATATTGGCGTCTGGGCCTCAGGTCCCAAGAGGAAAAAAATAATCTTAGGGGGCATCATCGCAATCCTTATTCCGCTCCTCCTTTCAGGCCAAGTATCCATCGGCAACAGTTTACGTAACCTCTTTTTTGAACGCACATCACTGAGGCATGATGATACCGTGTTGAATGAAAAATTTGGCGGGACTTCCACACTCAATATTCTCATCAAAACAGAAACTCCCGGCGGTCTTAAAAATCCTAAAGTGATGGCCGCAATCGATGGTCTTCAAACCAAATTAAAGGAAAACCCCTTGGTCGGAAGAACAGAATCCTATGTGGATTATGTCAAAGGGATGCGGCGCTCATTTTATGGAGGCGATAAAGAGGAAGAACAAGTCCCTAAAACACGACAAGAAGCGGCGCAGTTTCTTTTTCTCTACTCCATTTCAGGCAACCCAGATGATTTCAAACGGGTCGCAGACATCTCGTTTCAAAATGCCGTGATCATGACCTTTTTAAAATCAGATGCAACCGCATTGGGCGAAACACTCATCGCGCAAATTAAAGACTATGAAGCAGCACACTTTCCCAAAGAGGTTTCGATTGGGTTCGCAGGATCTGTTCCAGTCACACTCGCGCTCAATGAAGTCATCATTCGAGGTAAGCTGCTCAACATCGCCCAAATGACCCTGATCTGTTTTTTAATGGCGGCCCTCATTTTTCGATCATTTATTGCCGGTCTTTTTGTATTAGTCCCACTCCTGATTGCAGTCGCTTGGAATTTCGGTTTTCTCGGACTCACCGGCATACCTTTAGGGGTTTCAACTGCAGCGGCCTCGGCAATGGCTGTCGGGATGGGAGCGGACTATGCAATTTATATGTTATATCGCTTTCGTGATGAACTTTCGGTGAATCGACATTTGGATCGTGTTTTAATGATCACTTTAACGACAGCGGGCAGATCCGTTCTCCTGGTTGCAACAGCCTTTGCTATCGGAACAGCCCTAGTTGCCTTTCCAGGATACTATCTTCATATTGAAGGGATCTTGATGCCACTGGCCATGATAACAAGTGCCCTTTCAGCCGTGATCTTACTGCCCTCACTCATTATGGCCATTCGACCCGAGTTTTTATTTCGCGTCAGACCCAGCGAATGGATTGAACTGGCGACGCGCGGGGAGGCACAGAAGTATAATGTTGATGGCGATGTGCTCCGCCCACCACCCCATAAACCCAAAATCGAGTAGAAAAAAAATGCCCTATTTTTTTCTTGCCTCAACTATTTTTAAAACCGCGCCACGATAATCAAGCACATAAAGCTCACCTTGTTCATCTTCCCCAAACGCGCTGATCATACGATTTGTCGTAAGTAGAGGCTGGCTTTCGGTGACGGTTTTATTATTGTATTTCAACATTGAAATCTGTCCATTCCCAAAATCGGCATAAAGGTAGCTGCCTTTTAAACCGGGAATGTCAAAGCCACGATAAACATAACCACCAATCACGACCGTCCCTTGACTGCGAGGGTAGTCATAAATTGGCAAGGCATATGGACTTTTGTCACAGAGTCGATTAACACCCGGCCTACAGATGCTGCCTTCCATAATATTCCAACCGTAGTTACGGCCTCTTTGAATTATATTAATTTCTTCTCGGTGATTTTGTCCGACATCACCTGCCCAAAGATCTCCGGTCAGGGCATCAAAAGAAAATCGCCAGGGATTTCTTAAACCATAGGCCCAAATCTCCGGAGAAATATCAGACTGGTTTCGGAAGGGATTATCAATTGGAATGGCATAGGCCTTTCCACCTTCTTTGCGATCAACATCAATACGCAGCATACTGCCAAGCAATGTTGAAAGATTTTGGCCATTGCCTTCAGGGTCGTTCCCCGAACCGCCGTCCCCCATACCGATGTAAAGTTTCCCATCCGGACCAAAAGCAATATTTCCGCCATTGTGATTACCGAAGGGTTGCGCAATTGTTAATAGGATTATTTCATTTTTTGGCTGAACTTTTTCAAGACTTTTTCCTGACTTGAATTCAGAAATGACCGTTTTCAAACCTTCTTTCGAAGTCGTATAATTGACAAAGAAGCGTCCATTTTTTAAAAATTTCGGATGAAAGACAAGCCCTAAAAGCCCCGTTTCTCCGCCGGAAGTCACACGATCTCGGATATCGAGAAAAGGGCTTTTTAAAAGCACTCCATTTTTGAGTATTCGAATCACACCCTCTTGTTCGACAATAAAAAGTCGACCGCTGTCATCCCCGGCATGCACTAAAGCAAGAGGTTGATGTAGCTGATCAACAACTTGAGTGAGTTTGATTTTAGGAGGAGCGCCACCGAAAACGATTTGTACCGGGATCAACGTGATATAAATCAATCCAAGGGATAGGATTTTATAAAATAGCAACATGCAAACTCCTGATGTGTTCAATTTAGAGTATTCAAAATTGGTGAATCATGTCAATCAGATACCTGATGATTCAAATCTAATTTATTATATTTTGTTTGTGAAAGTGATTAAAGGGAAGTTACACTCCCTCGCCCGATCATCCTTGTTGTCGCCGATTCCTTCCCGTAGTTATTATATTTGTTTTGGCTATTTTATGCACTGATTTCAATGTAAACCCTTATGAGGATGATTAATTTCAATTCAATTTATTCGGTGATCGTTACACCCATAGATTAAGCGAGTTTTTAAGCTCTTGATCTGAAGCCGTACAATGATCGAGCAGATTTTACTGATGGTCTAATGAAGGCTGTTTTTTTTAAAAATATTTACATATCGGCGGTGGGCTTTTCGTGTACTGGAGACTTATTCTCCGAGAGTCTAAGCGGTTTTCCCAGCGCATAACCCTGAAGATAATCCACCCCGATCTCTCGCATGATCGTCAATATTTCTTCGTTCTCGACACTTTCGGCGATCGTTTTCATCCCCATGACCTGTCCGATTGCGTTGATCGATTTCACCATGGCCAAATCGATCGGGTCACCGGCGACATCGGACACGAATACCCCGGCGATTTTCAAGTAATCGACAGGCAGCGCTTTCAAATAGGCAAAGGAGGATAAACCCGTCCCAAAATCGTCCAAGGCAAAACGGCATCCGAGATTTTTTAAGGCATGCATAAAACGGTTTGCGCCTGTGAGATTGCTAATGGCCCCTGTCTCTGTAATTTCCCAACAAATCTTTTCAGGCGGTATCGCATATTGTTTAAGGGCGTCGATGGTATAATGCAAAAACGCTTCATCTCCCAGAGACTGGCCCGATAGATTGATCGAAAAAAG
>JAJDBX010000002.1 GCA_029261135.1 Nitrospirota bacterium | reverse complement strand
CTCCTTGGGCAAACCGACCGCAAAGAAAGAACAGACCCCCACGGCGAGCATGGATGGTCGCCGCTTGCTCGGCCGTGGTGACACGAGGTCATCCGCGAGCCGACGCCACGAAGGCGGAGCAAGCGGATCGCGCAGCGACCCAACGGCCCCTTCGCCCCGCCAAGCGCAGGCAGGGAAGGGAGCGCGGAGCAGAGGGAGTCTTCAGTTGAAAGTGTTCAGTTGGCAGTAGAGAAGATCTTCTAACCAACACAGTCCGCGACCGATGCCGAAGCGCCAAGGACGGCGGAGGAACATCGAACGTTGAACGCCCAACGTCGAAGGAAGAAGGCTTGAACCACAAACCTCTGCCGTCCTTGCGGGGCGAAGTAGGCCTGGATGGCCGAGTAGAAATAGATGAGACAGGATGTCGCAATTCCTTACTGGTAAGAGGCACGAGCGAGCGGAGCCGGAAGCAACGCGCCCGCGAAGTGAGCGGCGAAGCGTGAGCCCCATTCCGATTAGGCCGTCTAGGCCGTACCAAGCCCAACGAACTACCGACAGGAAACCGGCTCCCATTCGAGAAGACCCCAGCGTTTCACAAACCTCTGTCACCACTTCAAGAATCCCCACCGCCTCCATTCGCATTCGCGAAACCCTTTGGCAAACCGTCGCCACTTCCATCCTCCACCTTCGAAGACTTTCTTCTCTTCTTCGCGAGTGCATTAATGTCTTGCCACGTGCGTAGCAACGGCTAAGATTGGGACTAACAATTTGATTCGGACGCATTGCGCGTCACATTTACTGCTTCGTGGAAAACCGGCAACTTGAGTCTTCGGGCTCTTGAACATCAGAAGTAGTGAGGACCGCGCTCCCGCTTGGGAGCGTCGGCCTTGCGCTATTCTGATGTGCCCCTTGCCGGGGGCTCCACGAGTTGCCTCGGTTCGGCGTTCCCTTTTTTATGCGCGGGTCGAGGCAGGTCATGAATTCATGGCGGCCCCGTTCCGCGTTGGGTCATCTGCCCTAGCCTAACGCCGCGTGGACCTTTCGGTCCTGGGACGGGGCCGCTTTATTGAGACGGAAGCGTTATCACAACAAACCGGTCTCGACATTCGTCGTCTAACGAATGATCTCTCTTCGATGTGACTCCCAACACCTGCCGATTCAAGCCGATTCGGCTGCCAGTCTCAATAAGCCAAGTCTTGTCTTTCTTCTTCTGAACTCTCGGCAATGCGTCGATGTATTCTCACGGACGTTGTTATGCTGAAGGGCAATCATTTAACGCAACCTTCTCAACAAGGCCTACCTACCTCATGGGACTTCCAAAGTATCTATCGGAAACGCTGACGATCGGTCCACGAACGTACTTGATTGAAGTCAAGAAACATTCACGCGGCCAGAAGTATATGATCATCACGCGAACTGACTTGCGTGATAATGAGCAGCAGCCTGTGATTGTCTTTGACCGCCAGATGACACGGTTCATGCGTATTATGGAACAAGCTGCGGCAGCGACGTTAACAACGGTTTCCGTGCTCGAAGACACTGCGAATCGAAAGCACACGGGGAAAGTGCAGGAACGCAAGAAGAAAGCGAAAGCCAATCCTCCTGAGTTCTGCAACGCAGGTAAGCGGTGGACAGAAGCGGATGACAAACGGCTGACAGAACAGTTTCAAAACGGCGTGAGCATGGAAGCGTTGATGAAGATGTTCAAGCGACGTTCTGGCTCCATCGAAGTTCGTATGTACAAACTTGGGTTGTTGCCAGTGCGCGACGGTTAAGACCTGGCTTTAGTGCGAGCCAGCGAGTTGATAAGTCGAATCACGGCGCGCTGATCGTGTTCAGGAAGTATGGCGACTTGCTGAAACTTCTTCCAGAGTTTCTTTGTCTCTGGTGCCATCTCTTGGCTGCTCTTATTGGCAGATCGCTTTAAGCCCAACAATACATCGCTGGATACGCCAAGAATCGCCGCCATCTCGGCGAGAAGATCGGATGGAATCCGTCGTTCTCCTCGCTCGTAGTGACTCATCATCGGTTGGCTGATCCCCAATCGTGCGCAGAAATCTCGCTGGTTGATGGCTTTCTTTTGACGAACGTGCATCAATCGTTCAGCAATCTCCTGAGTTCGTTCAGAAGTGGGTTTTCGGTTCTCTTCGGCCAAGTCACATTCCCTATTTATGAGGCTTTGGTTCTGCATAACGATTCATCCTTCTAAGAATGATCAGTTGCCGATTGACGACAAGAGTAAGATTCCATATGGTAATACATAAATGACGGGATAATTCCCAAATAAAATCCAAGAAATTCCCAGGAGCCCTTGAAATGGCCCAATTCACGCAATCGCAGTTGGAGCGGATCAAACGAGAACTGAAGATCAAGGAGTTGGCGGAAGGGGCGGGCTGCGAGCTGAAGGCCAAGAATGGTCAGTTCGTGATGCGGTGCTTGTGGCATGAAGATCACGAGCCGTCGTTGTTCATTCATCCGGAGAAGAATCTGTTTAACTGCTTTGGGTGTGATGCGGGAGGTGATGTGATTGCTTGGATCATGAAGCGGGAGAAGATCGAGTTTACCAATGCGGTGGAGTTTATTCTGGAAAG
This sequence comes from Nitrospirota bacterium, assembly GCA_029261135.1. Lineage (GTDB taxonomy): Bacteria > Nitrospirota > Nitrospiria > SBBL01 > JAADHI01 > JAADHI01. The sequence continues at coordinate 6,341 of JAJDBX010000002.1, read as the reverse complement.
CTTTCCGCATCTGAAAGAAGAGGAAACAAGTAGCGGTTGTCCGCTGGATGTGTCGATCAGCGATCATCGGTTGCTGCATCAAGTGATCGAGTTCTATCATCAGAAGCTGATCGAGAATCAAGGGGCTCAAGATTACTTGCGAGCGCGAGGCATCGCGGATGCCGAAGCGATTAAGACCTTTAAGCTCGGTTGGGCTGATCGGGATCTGGGGCGTGTGATTCCCTCGAATCAAATCAAAGCAGGCGCCACGCTGCGTTCGCGACTTACGAAGCTCGGCATCTATCGAGAGAAGTCAGGACACGGGCACTTCAACGGCTGTGTTGTCTTTCCGGTGATCGATACACAGAACCGAGTCCGTGAAATCTACGGACGCAAGATCACTCGAAGCTTACGCAAAGGAACTGCGTTGCATCTGTACTTGCCGGAAGCGGCTCGATTGGTCGACGGTCGCGGGATCTGGAACGAGCGTGCGTTCTCTGTTCACAGCGAAATCATTCTCTGCGAATCGATTATTGATGCAATGTCGTTCTGGTGTGCAGGCTATCGCAACGTGACCTGTTCGTACGGCGTCGAGAACTTGAGCGATGAAATGCTCAAAACGTTCCGCACGCACAAGACCAAGAAGATTTTATTGGCCTACGATCGAGACGAGAGCGGCAACGCAGCTGCCGAGCGTCATGCCAAACGATTCATCGAGTTGGAAATGACTGTTTATCGCATCACGTTTCCGGCAGGCATGGACGCCAACGAGTATGCCTTGCAAGTGACTCCCGCTTCGCAATCGTTGGGCCTTGTGATTCGTAGCGCGGAGTGGATGGGAGGAACGCCAGAAAAGAATGACCCAATAGAGAATGCCCAAATCCGAATGACCAATGACCAAGAAGAAGAGGCAGCTAAAGAAGAAACAGCTAGTCCGCTTTCTTCTTTAGCTGCCTCGCCTGTTCCGGCGGAGAATCAAACGCCTTTGATCGAAGCCAACGTGAAAGATCAAGAGATTGGTTTTACGTTCGGCGAGCGGGCGTATCGAGTTCGAGGCATGGAGAAGAACAACAGTTACGATCAATTGAAGATCAACTTGTTGGTTCGTCGAGGCGAAGCGTTTCATGTCGATACGTTTGACTTGTATCAGTCGCGACCACGTGCCTCGTTCATCAAGCAAACATCGATCGAGTTGTCGCTGGAAGAGCCGATCATCAAGCGAGACCTCGGCAATGTGTTGCTCAAGCTGGAACAACTGCAAGACGAACAGATTCAAGCGACGTTGTCGCCGTCGGATAAACCGATCGTCGAGATCTCCGCCGAAGAGCAAGCGTCCGCAATGGAGTTGCTGGCCGATGAAAACTTGTTGGATCGCATCTTGGTCGACTTCACCGCTTGCGGCGTAGTAGGCGAAGAGAACAACAAGCTGCTTGGTTATCTGGCTGCCATCAGTCGCAAGCTGTGCGATCCGTTGGCCGTGTTGATTCAAAGTTCTTCCGCTGCTGGCAAGTCGTCGTTGATGGATGCCATTCTGTCGTTCGTTCCCGAAGAAGACAAAGTCATCTACTCGGCGATGACCGGTCAATCGTTGTACTACATGGGAGGCGGAGACCTCAAACATAAAATCCTTGCGATCAGCGAAGAGGAAGGCGTCCGCCAAGCCTCTTACGCTTTGAAGCTGCTCCAAAGCGAAGGCAGCCTGCGTATCGCCTCCACCGGCAAAGACCCGAGCACGGGCCGCATGGAGACTCAGGAATACACGGTCGAAGGTCCGGTCATGTTGTTCCTGACAACGACCAGTTACGAGATTGACGAGGAACTACAAAACCGTTGCCTGACGTTAAGCGTCTGTGAAGATCGCCAACAAACCGAAGCGATCCACGAAGTCCAACGCCAACGTCAAACGATCACCGGCTTACTCTCGAATCAAGACCGCACAGCCATTCAAACGCTGCATCAAAACGCCCAGCGTTTATTGAAGCCGTTGTTGGTCGCCAACAACTTCGCCGAGGAGTTGACGTTCCGCAGCGATCGAACGCGAACTCGACGCGACCACGCCAAGTATCTGACGTTGATACGAACAATCGCGTTGCTTCATCAACATCAGCGCGACATTAAAACGATCGAGCATCACGAACAAACAATCGAGTACATCGAAGTGACTCAAGCCGACATCGAGAAGGCGGAAGCGTTGGTCTCGGAAGTGATGGCCCGCAGTTATCAGGAACTGCCTGACAAGACGGAGCAACTTCTAATCGCTCTGGTCGAGATGGTGCATACGGCTTGCCTCGACAGTCACATCTTGCCGAAGGAATACCGATTCACACGCAAGATGGTTCGGAGCTTCTTAGCCGAGCACCAGATGGCAATGAGCGCCACGCACTTGAAGCGTCACTTGAGCCTCTTGGAAGAAGCCGAGTATCTAATCATTCACACGGGTGGTGGTCGCGGTCGTTTGAAGACGTACCAGTTGGACTACGCCGCACCTACGATGCAAGAAGTCCATGAAACCGAGCAGAAGTCCACAAGTAGTCCGCAAGAAGGCCAGGACTTCTTGAACCGCCTTTCGTCAACCAATAGCAGGCTTTCGTGGCCCGATTCGCAAGAAGTCCCTAAAAACCGAAATGGACATAAGCGGGACACCAAAAAACTCACATCGTAGTCGTAGTTCTGCTTGGTCAATCGTCAATCAAAGGAGCTTCTGATGGCAAAGAAAGGCGACAAACAACCGGACAAGATCGAAGGCAACTTGAACGATCCGCATTCACTTGGTTCATTAGCCAAAGCGTTCCTGGAATCGATGTTGGTAAAGAACTTCTCGGAGCATACGGTCAACATGCGTCGGTTGCACTTGAATCGATTTATCATCTGGGCAGCCGATCGAAGTGTGACACAAGCCAATGAAGTGACACGTCCGATGGTCGAGCGTTATCAAAAGCACTTGTTCTACTATCGCAATGATCGTGACCGTCCGCTTGGCTTCCGAGCCCAACACAGTCATCTCGTCTCATTACGTTCGTGGATGAAGTGGTTAGCGCGTCGTCATCACATCTTGTACAACCCGGCCGCCGAACTCGAACTGCCACGCATCGGCAGCCACTTGCCCAAGAACGTTCTCAATCCAGACGAAGCCGAGACCGTGTTGAATCAATGCGACGTGAAGACACTTTTAGGCTTGCGTGATCGAGCCATCATGGAACTGTTTTACTCGACCGGCATTCGACGTGCCGAGCTGGCGGAGTTGCAAATCTATCACGTCGACATGACCAAGCGAACGGTGTTGATTCGTCAAGGCAAAGGCAAGAAGGACCGCATTGTTCCGTTGGGCAAACGAGCCGCTTTATGGCTGACCGCTTACTTGGAAGAAGTCCGTCCGCAGTTGATGATCGAGCATCACAATACGCTGTTCGTGACGAAGGACGGCGAATTCTTCTCGACACAACGGTTAAGTGATTTAGTCCGTCGTTACGTCAAGCAATCCGGCATTGCGAAGCAAGGTGGCTGTCACTTGTTTCGTCATTCAATGGCCACGTCGATGCTTGAAAACGGAGCGGACATTCGCTTCATTCAAGCCATGCTCGGACATGCGAGCTTAGAGACGACCGAGATCTACACGCGCGTTGGGATCAAGAAGCTACAACAGATCCACGACGCCACGCATCCGGCTGAAGCTTCGTCTTCCTCCGATGACTCTTCGTCGGACGAATCTTCTTCGGACTCCGTCAGCGACGACGAAGCGGCGTAGTTCGCGTAGCCGCGTTCTTCTTTCTTTAGCTGCTAGCCGCTTCCTTAGCCGCTTGAGCGCTAGTCCTGGTTCTCACGGATTCGCATCGATGCGTTGGATCGGTTACAATCATCGATCATGGTGGCAGCTAAAGAAAAAACGTATGTTCCTTGTCAACGCTTGGCACAAGCGTCACGTTCTCCTTCCAGGCAACATCGCTCCGCAGCTACGTCATCACGTGACATCTACAACTACGACGGCGCGGACGGTGAAATCTCAAAACCGCACTATGGGGCTTCAGAAAAAAATCGGTGCTTCGGATCAACATCATCTCGCTGTAAGTCCCTGACCGCACCACAGGTTAACGACTCCCACGTACGACAATCGCACCAGGGTTATCAGTTTTGGGACTTCGATAACCGAATGGCTTCAGCCACCGTGCCCGTAGGTGCCACCGAAGGCATCGAAGGGACGCATACCTACACTTATGATGCGTTGGGGAGGCGGGTTGGCCGGTTGGAAGATGGGATCGAGACGGTTTCCGTTTCGATGCTCGAGCCGGTCGGCAATCGTCCAGTCGACCAGACGCTTACAGAATACAATTCAGGCGCAATTGCAACAAATCCGAACAAGCAATACACCTATGGAACGTATGTTGACGACGTGGTGACGAGTGTTACACCAACCGCATCTCGATATTTTCATGCCAGCATCATGCATAATACGTCCGTGATAACGGATGCGGGCGGAAACGCTCTCGAGCGATATGCATACTCACCATACGGTAGGCCCGTCGTCCTCGACGCGGACGGCCAAACTGTCTTAACGGCATCTGCGATTGGAACTTCCCTACTCTTCATGGGACGCCCGTTTGATGTTGTCACAGGTCTGTACTACTTCAGAGCTCGATACCTCGCTTCGGCGCTGGGTCGCTTTATCTCCCGTGATCCATCGGGCTATGTGAACGGCGCTGACTTGTACGCATTCGTGATTGGGAACCCACTACGATACACCGACCCGACCGGAGAAATGGCATGGGCAATTCCTGCTGCGTTTATTAACCCAATCGTTATCGTGGGAGGCGCGGTCGTCGTCGTGATTGTAATCATCTGGTTAGTAAAGGATCCACCACCGATTACACTTCCAAAAATACCCCGAATTCGATGGCCTTGGCCTAAACCTGATCCGGAGCCCGTGAGAGTAGATCCACCGTTGCCAATTGATTGGCCGGTTGACGTAGATGATGGATCGAAAAAGGGTACCTGCAATTGCTTTAGCGGCGGAACTCCAGGCAGCCCAGACTGGGGATGCAAGTATACCTACGGTAGCTGCACGAACACCGCAGAATGTAACTCAAAATGCGAAAGTAAAGGCTATTCCTTTGGTATCTGTTCATTTGGCTAGAGAAATCTAACTTTGCTTCCGATGCAGATCGTCGGCATTGATGTGTTCCTATATGGACTCTCGACAACCATGTGGCACTTGACGCATTCTGCTTTATGGGTGACGTCGAACAGTCACGACACGGCATGAAATGTTTCATTTGTGTCACTGTCTCGATGGATCGGTATCAGTACTGGTGATTCTAATGGACGATCGCGAATCCGCTCTCGAACACTTTCGTAGCCTAGACGCTCATTTGTCATATCGCGAAATTAACGGAACGCCGGTCCTCGGCGTTCAGCTTCGTAATCGACTTGTTTCTGATGCAGACCTGTACCCATTGCGTGCCTTGCGTGATGAAATAGATGTGGTCGGACTTGCCGGTACCAACGTTACGGATAGAGGGCTCCGTAACTTGCTTGACCTTCCTGCATTGGACAACGTTGATCTCGCTAACACTGCAATAACGGATGAGGGCTTGGAAATCCTCGGGAACATAAAATCGTTGGAGTACGTTCACATTGATGGCACGGCGGTGAGCGAACGCGGTGTTGCAAGACTCCAACGCTTGCTGCCAAACTGCGAAATTGTATGGGACTGAGTGTGCCCGACCGAATTGCGGTCGTAGGAAGGGCTGCGTCGGGGTCAGCCCTTGTTTCCGGAGCCGAAGAAAAAGGACATGCATTATCCAGACGTCTGAGGGGAAGGGCTGCGCCGGGGTCAGCCCTTGTTTCCGGTGTTCAGCGGAAACAAGAGTCCACGAAAGCAGACGAAACTGACGAACGATAGCTCGTTGTTGTTCTCTACCGCAGGCGCGCCGATGTTGATTATGGAACCCGGTTGATTCGCCTGCGGAATCCAAAGGGTCACGTCACATTGATCCAACATGCTCGAACTACCAAGCCACTTCTTTCGCAAACCAGCTTCCCGTGCGAAGGGCTGCGCCGGGGTCAGCCCTTGTATCCGGTGTTCAGCGGAAACAAGAGTTCGGCGGGGTGGCACTGGCGAAGGGCTTGTGATGTGTGCCACTGGCTCTGCCAGTGCTTTCTTTGGAGCTTCGTTGAGGTCAGTGGACCGATCAAAGGGGACGGGGGGCGTTTCGAGTCAGAAGGGCTCGATTGACGAGCGATAGCTCGTTACTTCTCTCCCGCAGGCGCGCCGATGTTGATTACGGAACCCACATCACTCGCCTGCGGAACTCAAAGGTCGCTTCGCATTGAGCCAACACGCTCGAACGACCAAGCCACTTGCTTCG
>JAJDBX010000001.1 GCA_029261135.1 Nitrospirota bacterium | reverse complement strand
CTGGGATATTGCCAATATTTTTGACAACTAGTTGTTGAACAGTTTCTGCTGTGGATATATCAATGAACTTGGTTGGAATTTTTTCGGAAAGCGTATACCGCAGATCGACAAATTCTCTACCTAAATTAAAAGTAAACTAGGGGAAGGTCAAAGACTATGAGACTAAACATGTTAGATGTTTCAGAGTTTAAGCACTATCGAATAAATCACAGTAAATGATTTGCACACAAGAAAAATCATATCAATGGGATTAAGAATGTTTGGAACCAAGCGAAGCGACATCTACGTAAATTTAATGAAGTACCCAAAGACCATTTTGGTCTACTTTTAAAGGAGTGTGAGTGGCGTTTTAATACCCCAAATCCACTAGAGAAATTACATCAACTAAAACAATGGGTTAAAAAATATCTACCTTAGTTATCTAGGACAGCACCTTTTTGAATATAGTGTCTCAAATGGGAGATACGATTGATTCCTACCCGTATCCCTCAAAATACCCTATCTCTAAAGTTGAGAATTCGTAGATAAATTTGAGAAATACAATGTCGTTCAGTGGATACAAGTCCGACATCCCTAAAAAAACACTCACTGCCGTTTTCCCAAAAGCCCCTGCGGACGGAAGATCATCATGACAACGAGGGCAATGCCGAAAATGAGCATTCGGTAATTGGCCAACCCCCGTAAGACCTCTGGCAAAACGGTCAGAAGAAAAGCGCCGAGAATTGCGCCAGGCAGACTGCCCATTCCTCCCAGTACCACCATCGAGAGAATACGTACAGATTCTAAAAAGGTGAAACTTTCAGGAGAGATGAAGGTGTAGCGCGCCGCAAAGAAAACACCCGCCACGCCTGCAATCGCCGCCCCAAGACTAAAGGCCAATACCTTAATTTTGGTCGTATCAATCCCCATGGTTTCGGCCGCCACTTCATCCTCGCGAATGGCAATCCACGCACGACCAATTTGGGATTGAACCAGTCGGTGCACCGCAATCGCCGTGATCACGACGAAAAAAAGAATCAGATAATAAAAATGTATCGGCGAACGCAAAACAAAACCCCCGATTGCTGGGCGGCCAATCTGCATAATGCCGTTGGGTCCCTGTGTAACGGAATCCCAATTGTTGAGACAAAGGTAGATCATTTGAACAAATCCTAAAGTAATAATCGCCAGATAATCTCCGCGAAGTCTTAAGGTAATGAGCCCTAAAATCAAGCCAAAAAAGGCCGCGACAGCACCCCCCAAAGGAAGGCCGAGCCAAAAAGAAAGCCCGATCCCTGTCGATAAAAGGGCATAAGTATAGGCCCCCACACCATAAAAAGCGGCGTAGCCCAAATCTAACAGCCCGGTATAGCCCACCGTAATATTCAGTCCAATCGCAAGCAGGGCATAGAGTGCCGCCAAATTAAGCGTATCGATATAATAATTATTCAAAAACGGTGGCAGAACCAGAAGTAACAAACCTCCACCGACAGTCACCACCCGCCGCGAAATGCGTCCCTTAAAAGCGGGGCATTTATTTTCAAAAAAAAATGAGACGACTGCTGCAATCCTTTGATAACGCGATGAACGACAGGAACGATAAATCGCCCATCCAAGAATACCAGCAAGTAACAAGGTGAGCGTTAACTTGCCTGCCCCCGTCCATCCCATCAATGGGAGTGCGAGTAGACCAAACCAACATGGGAGAACACAGTAGCGCTTTAAGAAACGTTTAAACTCTGCTGGTTGTATCATCACACCCGGTCTCCTCCCTTTTCCCCCAAGAGTCCTGTGGGTCGAAAAAGCAAGATAAGGATCAAAATTAGAAAAGCAAAGCCGTCTTTAAATTCGGTTGAGAGATAGGCCGAGCCCATACTTTCAACCAAACCCAGCAAAAGCCCCCCCAGCATGGCCCCTGGAATGTTCCCGATGCCGCCTAAAACGGCTGCGGTGAAGGCTTTGATACCGGCTACATAACCGATATAAAAATTAACGACACCATAATAAATGGAAACCATCACGCCGGCAGCTGCAGCCAAAATAGAACCGATGATAAAGGTAATCGTAATGATCCGGTCGATCGGAATACCGCAAAGTGTCGCCATCGTTTTATCTTGCGAGGTTGCACGCATCGCCTTCCCGAGTCGGGTTTTCCGAACAAAGAAATGGAGACCGGCCATGAGTAAAAAAGAGGCGATAATAATAAAGGCCTGAATGTTACTAATTGGGAAGCCGCTGCTTGAAATAGGTTCGGCGGTCAAAATATGAGGAAAAACCTTATCCGCCGAACCTTGCGCCAACATGACATAATTCTGTAAAAAAATGGACATCCCGATAGCAGAAATTAAAGGAGAAAGCCGATGTGCTTTTCGTAGAGGGCGATAGGCGATGCGCTCCATGGTGACGCCATAGCCTGCACAGGTGACTGCGGAGAGGATGAACACAAAAAAAAGAGAGAGAAAAAGATGAGATTTCGTCAAACCTAGGAAAGTGAAGAGACCTAAGTAGACAATCCCGAGATAAGCCCCGATCATGTAAATTTCGCCATGCGCGAAATTGATTAAACCCAAAATGCCATAGACCATGGTGTAACCCAAGGCGATGAGGGCGTAGACCGCACCCAAGGTCAATCCATTCATTAATTGCTGAAGAAACATCGGCGCTCTCTTTTAATTTTATTAAAAAAATGGATTCTAATCTACGGACTTATGATCTCGACTTATATTCAGAAGGTTGAGATAAGTCAAGTAGATTATGGATAAGAAGAACGCAGGGGATCGAAAACAAATAAAGCCTATTGACCTCTGACCCCTTAGGTGCTAAGGTTCTCTTTTCGGATTTTTCACGCTTTTCAAAAGAGAGGTATTAAACGATGGCTTGGGAACCGCGAGACCCTAGCGGTAATATGGAGGATCCTTTTGCGAAGATTCTTCAAGAATTCCAAAAAATGTTAAGGAAAGGTAGCGGGGGCTCTCCTCTTTTTAAAGGATGGAAAATTATCGCGGTGCTTGTCCTTGCCGGTCTCTTCCTTTGGAAAGGGTTTTACATCGTTGCCCCAGATGAGCAGGGGATTGTCCTTCGTTTTGGAGATATGGTGCGCACAACCGGACCGGGTCCCCATCTTAAAATCCCCGTCATCGAAGAAGTCTTGCTGCCTAAAATTACCAAACTGCATCGTGTCGAAATCGGCTTCCGCACAACCCGAGGCGGCACTGCGCAGCGAGTGCCCGCAGAAGCCTTGATGGTGACGGGTGATGAAAATATCGTGGCTGTGGAGATGATCGTCCAATTTAGGATTAAAGATGCGGAAGAGTTTCTTTTTCGCGTCGCAGATATTGGAGAAACGATTAAAAAAAGTGCAGAGGCCTCTATTCGACAGGTCATCGGTCAAACCCAAATTGATGAAGCCCTTACGGTTGGAAAAGCACGGATACAGCTAGAAGCGCAGGTCGCGCTTCAGACCATACTAGACGATTATGAAGCAGGGGTTTCGGTGACCGCAGTTCAATTACAGGATGTGAATCCTCCCGATGCCGTCGCTGCGGCTTTTAAGGATGTGGCCAGCGCCAAAGAAGACAAAGAAAAGCTCATCAATGAATCACACGGCTATCGTAATGACATCATCCCGAAAGCAAAAGGAGAGGCCGCTCAGGTAGTCAATGAGGCCCAGGCTTATGCCGAAGCTCGCGTTCAGCGTGCGGAAGGGGAAGCCGACCGATTCATAAAAACGCTGAAGGAGTACTCACTCTCAGAAGAGATCATCCGGAAGCGTATTTACATCGAAACAATGGAAGAGATCATGGGAGGAATCAATAAAGTGATTATCGATGAGACGGTCGCTGGCAAAGCATTGCCCCTTCTCTCACTGGGTCAAGGTGGAACCGCCAATATGCTGAAGCAGGGGGCAAAATGAAAAAGAAGAACCTGATCGGCATTATTATCATTGCAATGATCATCTTATTCCTCGCAGGGGCCTCACCTTTCTTTGTCGTAGACATCATTCACACCGCCATTGTCGTGCAGTTGGGAAAGCCCGTACGCACCATTACCGAACCGGGATTGAAATTTAAAATTCCTTTTATTCAAGATGTCATCCAATTTGATAAGCGGCTCCTCGATTACGACTCTGCGCCACAAGATGTCGTCACCAAAGATAAAAAAACCCTGGTGATTGACAACTTTGCAAAATGGCGGATTGTGGAGCCCCTCAAATTTTATGAGGCCTTCCGGACACAACGCGCCGCACGTTCCCGGCTCGACGATATCATTTATTCAGAGCTGCGTGTTGATTTGGGTCAACACGATCTTTCCGAAATCATCTCCAAAAACCGCTCTGAGATTATGGCGACAGTGACTAAAATTGCCAATGAAAAAGCCTTAGAATACGGCATCGAGATCAAAGATGTCCGAATCAAACGGGCAGACCTTCCTGAAGAGAATGAAAAAGCAGTCTTCAGGCGTATGCAGGCAGAACGGGGTCGGGAAGCAAAACGCTATCGCTCTGAAGGGGCAGAAGAGGCACAAAAGGTTCGATCTGAAGCAGAAAAAGAGAAAGAGATTCTTCTGTCAGAAGCCTACAAAAAAGAGCAGCAACTCATGGGGCAAGGCGATGCGAAGGCATTTGGAATTTATGCCGAAGCCTACGGAAAAGATGCCAAATTTTTTGAATTTATGCGATCCATGGAGGCCTACAAAAAAGTGTTTAATGAAGAAACAACCCTTGTCCTTACTACCAACTCAGAATTTTTTAGATTTATTCAAAAGAATAAGTAGTCCGTTTAAAAATCAACTGCAAAAATCACCCGTTAGATGAATAATGCTGTAGAAAAATCAGTTCATCCCGATTTACTGGGCTTGCTCAAAGAACTCCAACCGGGAAGTTTATATCTCATCACCTCAAAAACCACCTTCCTGCGCGGTTTTCAGTATTACAAGGACGACCGACTCAAATCCTTTTCATGGCACGAAAAAAAAGCTCTGCTCAAAGGCATGATCCTAGGGTCATCCCTTTACACGGTGAGCTTCTCTTCATTCAAAAGTACCTTAAAATATCAATGTGACTGTCCCGCATGGACGACTTCCGGGCAATGCAAACATGTCATTTGTGGACTTTTGACGATACTCAACCTGATCTCTTCAAAACTGTTTCAGCAACCCGACCCGGATGAAAATCGTCTGCAAGCATTGAAATCAGTCCTGCTGAGAGACCAAGAAATCATCGAAGGGCAGAAGCCCAGACCACGCCCCCGTCGAATTCCTCCACGCCAAGTCTCCAGGAATAAAATACCGGACAAGCAAGTAGATTCATTTGAATTGGTCATCGAATCAAAAGGGGATTACCCTAGCATCTTTCTTCGTCGTCAGGGGATCGTGGTGGATTCTCCAAGGGGTCTGCCGAATAGTCTTTCTAACTTTACCTATCGTTATTACACAGACCAAAGCTTGCGAGATCATTTTTTTGAATATCTCACTCGATTTGCCAATAAATACCCTCTTATTTTTGAAGATAAGACGCAAAGGATCCCTGTGGAGTGGGATCCTTCCCTATCGCATCAAAGCAAAACTGAATTGGATGTTTCAGGTTCTGATGTGGATATCTATGCGCGTATCTTAAGTAATGGCCAGATCTGTGAAGGGATCATGCGGTTTTGGGATTTTGTTGTTGACCCGAAGACGAAAAAATTGAGCCGTGTGGCCCACATGGAAGGATGGCGTCTTTTTGATGACCTGGATCGTCTTTTTCGTCCCCCAGTACTCTCCTTCGACTATTTTGATGAAATGGAAGAGCCTCAGGACTCATCGCGCGCGTGGGTGATTCAGAACATCCACTTCAGAGTTCCCCTCAACACATTTCAATCCATCCAATTCAATATTTCCAAAACAACATTGGAAGATACCCTGAGCCACCTCATTTTAAAAATAGAGGGGAAACCCAAGGCTCCGACCCAATCAAAACACCGCTACCGGCTTACCATTGATCCGGGAAAAAGTGAGACCGCAATCTTAAAAATGGAATGTTGGCTGGACAATTTACCCGGACTCCCGACGGCCCATACCTTCCGGTTTTTTACAGACCTCCACACACGGCCTCTGCCCGTTGCATTACAAGCCCTAAAACGCCTGACAGTACTCTATCAAACCTTTTTTAACCTCTTCTCCATCAAAGAACAAACTCAAGCCACACAACTCATTAGAAAAGCGCTTTCCAACGAAGATTTCACGCAATATACCCTAAAAAAAGAAGCGCGTGATTTGTTGAAACATTATTTTTCAACCTTGAAAGAGGAAGATCTTCGCCTTCATGTGAGTGAAGGCCGGTGGTTTATTGTGCCCAATGAAAAAGAAGAGGAAGTCTTACTCTACAAAATTCCCTTTGCGCTTTTTGGCGTGAAGATCTTCAAAGAAATGAGCACCTATCATGAAATTAAACTTCCACGAAAGCAGCTTTACGCACAGCTTTCCCTTTTGTACGCTCAGTGCAAAAAAGCAGGCATCGAACTTCACCACAAAGGCAAACCGGTCAAAACAGTTAAATGGGATTTTTCCTTTGATGCCAGAAGACCTACCGGGATCGACTGGTTTGAAATTCGACCGGAAATACGTTCTGACGGGATTCTGATGGATGAAAGTGTCTGGCAAAAGCTACTTCAGCGGAGAGGTATTGTTGAAAAAGACGGCGCGATTCAAATTGTGGATTCAAACGCACAAAAAATTATCAACGCACTCGCACTCATTTACAAATCTCAAAAAAATGACACCCGAGAAAAAAAAGAGATCGTTCAAATTCCCAGGATGCAAATCCTAGACTGGGTCGCCCTCAGAAAAGAAGGAGTAGAAATCCGGCTTTCGGATGAAGACGAAGCCTTGATTAAACGCCTTACCCAGCTTGAAAAAGTTGAAAAGATAACCCCGCCTAGAAATCTCATCGCCAAACTCCGTCCCTATCAGAAAGAAGGACTCGACTGGCTTGTTTTTCTCTATCAGCATCGATTCGGGGCAATATTGGCCGATGATATGGGCTTGGGCAAAACCCTTCAAGCCATCTCGCTCTTAGCCGCTTTGAACGAAAAAATTATTCCATCGATTGATGAACAGAAGAGACCACATCTGATTGTTGTGCCACCGACTCTGCTCTTTAATTGGGAGCAAGAACTTCAACGGTTTTATCCTAAATTAAAACTCTATCAATATGTGGGTAAAAACAGAAGCCTCCACTTTATAAACTATGACATTGTTTTAACCACATATGCCCTTGTGCGGCGCGATATTCAAAAATTAAAAAAATTGGATTTTCATGTGATTATTTTTGATGAGGCTCAGGCCGTCAAAAATGTTTACGCCGATACAACGGGCGCAGTCCGTCAACTCAGATCTGCCTTCAAACTTGTGATGACCGGCACCCCCTTAGAAAACCATCTCGGGGAATATTACTCTCTGATTGATCTCGCGCTTCCAGGGCTTCTTGGGGAGTATGACCTTTTCAAATCTCAGATGAAATTAGAAGAAGCGCCGCTGTTGCAGGTCTTAATCGCACGGACACGGCCTTTTGTGTTGCGGCGAATTAAAGCCGATGTTTTAAAAGACCTTCCCCCTAAAACAGAGACAGATCTTTATCTGGATTTGACGGATGCTCAGAAAACGCTTTATCAACAAACCGTCGAATTGATTTCTTCCAAAATTCATCAAGCCTACCGTGAAAAAACATCCGGGCAGGCAAAAATTATCGCCTTAACTGCCATTATGAAACTCCGTCAGCTCTGTGTTTCACCCAATTTAATAAATCCCGAGATGGAAGGACATTCTAATCATTCACCTAAAATGACCTTTCTCATTAATCAACTCCGTGAACTTCATGAAGAAGGGCACAGCGCCCTTGTTTTTTCTCAATTCACCCGTGCCTTGGATCTCTTCGAAAAAAATTTAAATAGTGCGAGACTGCCGTTCTACCGACTTGACGGATCGACACCCACCGGAAAACGGAAAACGCTTGTGAAAGCGTTTCAGGAAGGGAAAGACCCTTCTGTCTTCTTGCTGAGTTTAAAAGCGGGCGGACAGGGTCTGAATCTCACAAAAGCATCTTATGTGTTTCATCTCGACCCCTGGTGGAATCCAGCTGTTGAAAATCAAGCTTCCGACCGCGCGCACCGTATTGGTCAAAAACAAAATGTCTCGATCACACGCATCCTCATGCGTCACACGATTGAAGAAAAAATGATGCAACTCAAGAAGAAAAAATTGGAACTCTACGACGCGGTGATGTCGGGGACGGAAAAAGGCGGGAAAGCGACTGCCGTCACAAAAAAAGACTTTGATTTTCTCTTGGGAACCGAAGAAAATTCTGACTGAAGTTGACTTTCAGGAGGCACTAATCCGCCTGTAAAAATGTGGTGGAGTCATCTGGCCTTTCTTGAACATTCTCATGAGTTCAAATCCCTTGATGGTGGCATAGGCCGTCTTCATCGATTTAAACCCACGAACAGGGTTGATCAAACGTTTTAGCTTCCCGTGATCCGACTCAACGATATTATTCAGATATTTGACTTGTCGGTGCAATAGATGCTCCGGGCAAACCTCTTCCGCTTTCAATTCAAGAATGGCAGAGCCAAAGGTCGGAGCTTTGTCTGTATTGATTGTTTCCGGTTTTTCCCAGTCTTTTAGACCCCGCAATGCCTTTCCCAAAAACTTTTTAGCAGCCTTCTTATTCCGGGTGGATGAGAGGTAAAAATCGATCGTGTCTCCTTTTTTATCGACTGCGCGATACAAATAGGTCCACTGGCCTTTTACTTTGATATCGGTCTCATCAA